>JAFGVA010000158.1 GCA_016938235.1 Bacteroidales bacterium
TATAACATAAGAGAGGATAAAGATCTTAATATACATTTAATAAAAAAAATCCCGTGGACTCTCCCCAAAATTAGTAGGAATGCCGCCGCAAACGGAGGGGATGTTGTTAATAATTGGTTAGATCGTAGTGAAAATAAAGCCCTGGTAAATGGTAGTTTTGATGCTTATTATGGCGCAGGAGGGAAAGTAGGGTTTGATTTGGCTGGAGAAAAGGCTTTCTTAGGAGTGCATTTGTTAACATTTAAGAGAAGTTTAACAATTAGAGCAGAAGAACTTAGATCAACGATCTCAGGAGTGGAAGGCGGTTTAGGACCAGTTGGCGTAAGTTTTCTTTATGATTGGACTGAAGGGGGTATGGATGGATTTGATGTGGGTGTGAGTTTCTTTGGATTTAATTATGGCAATAAAAAGGATTTTTCTGTAGGGGCAGGTGGTTATGCGTATCTGTTTGGAGGAGTTGGAGGTGATGTAAATATCAATGTAGGAAGACTTGTGAATGAATTGAATGATAGTCTGAATTCACCATTTGTGGATAAGTCAATGTTTCCAATGGCCATGTCTGGAATGTATGCCTTACCAAGTGATAAAAACCTTAAAGAACACATAGAAATAATAGATAGTGCTCTGTTTGTGTTAAAAGAACTAAATGGATATAAGTTTACTTGGTGCAAAGACGCCCCAATGGATTTGAAAGGCTGTGATATTGGATTGATAGCACAAGAGGTGGAGTCGGTTTTTCCTGAATTGGTTCAAAATGACAGTATTAGGGGGTACAAAGCTGTGTACTATTATAAACTTATACCTATCTTGATTGAAGCTATAAAGGAGCAGCAAAAAACGATTGAGAGTCAAGAACTATTTATTATTGATTACCAAAGAAGGATTGATCAAAATGAAGTTTTGATTAAAAAAATATTACTAAAATTAAATATAGAATAAACAATGGCTGTATTGGTATTAATAGCATTAGGAGTTTTGTGCATTATTAACGTATTTTTTTTCGTTTATAAATGGTACGATGTGTATTCAAAAAATAGTAAAAATAGTTTTTGGGATATAATTGGTAATGGTAAGTATCGGCCTAAATATATTAATCCTCAGGATTCTCCATTTGGCAAGGAGGTTACTAGTAGTTTAAATAGATTAGTAGCGTTTATGCATACTTCAATGATTTTAGCATTTGTAGTTGCGCTAATTGCCATATTATTGTTGTCTCCTCCTAACTGATTATAGAATACAGCAGTTGACCGGCAGGTTTAACGGGGAGGGGAATGTTGCCGCAAACGGAGGGGGTGGTAACGGTGGTGTTGATGCTTACGGTACAGGATTGTTTGTACTTGGACGAGTGTCTGCTGGAACAGGGGCTATGTCAAAAGCACAAGTTAACAGCCTTAAGAATTCTCAAAGAATTATAAGGAATATGCATGGATTTTACTCGAGACCAATAACTCAGAAAATACTTAACTGGAGGAATATTGGAAAAGGGGCAAAATTTCTTGGCACAGCAGGAAACATTGCTGGCATGATGCCAACAGCATGGGATATGACTGTTAATGGGAATTTCAACGGCGACAACACTCTTGATTTAATGATTGGTGGAACTTCTTTTGTTCCTGTTTTTGGTTGGGTTCTGTCTCCAACTTTTAGCTGGTATGCAAATGGCATTCGTAATGAAATTGCAACTGCGCCAGACGGAGGTGCAAGTGTAATAGAAAGACTTAACTTTTCGACAAGCGGTTATCCTGGAGCGCAATGTTTTGCTGCTGGAACACAAGTGCTGATGGGAGATGGAAGCTTTAAGAAAATAGAGTTAGTGCAAATTGGCGATACGGTATTTACGTATAATTCTAGTGAAAAGAAATTTGAAAAGAATCCTGTTGTCAAAGTTGCTGCACCTGTCCACCATAAGCTTGTCAAAGTTAGATTTTCAAACGGAGAACAAATCACAAGTACAGAAGACCACCCATATTATGTTAAGGGTAAGGGATGGTGTTCGTTCAATCCAGCACAAACACTTGAGAATTATGGAATGAAGACGAAGCAGTTAATAGCAAAAGATGTTTGTTTTACTTATGAACAGAACAAGCTTAAAAAGGTAAAGGTTTTACAGATAATTCCATTTGAAGATGCAATAAAGACCTATAACCTTACTGAAATTGTTAATAGTAATAATTATTTTGTAAATGGCATTCTGGTTAACAATGAAAGTTTAGACATACCTTTAAATGATAACACAAAATAGAAATGATTTTAAGATTTTTTGATTACATATATTACAGGACATACTCTGCATACAAAGATTGGGACAATATGCCATACATGTATGCTATTTGTTTAGTCGCACTACTGCAACAATTTAATGTTGGTATAATTGCGGTTATTGTATATGTTTTTTCCGATTTAAATGCAGAAGTTAATAAGTATGTGCTTTTTGCATCATATTTTGTCTTTTTAATACCAAATTATAATAGGTATACGTGGTTTGCGAATTACAGGCAGATGCATAAAAAATGGGGAGAAGACAAAAAGAGGAAGAAAGTTTTGGGTGGTGTTGCTGTGATATTTTATATTGTAATGTCAATTGTTTTATTCTTTGTAGCAGCTACTACCTTTGGCAAGATAATGCGAGGCGAATTATAAATAACGAAGTGATATGATAAAAAAAGCCCGAGCAATCGGGCTTTTTTAAAGTTTTCTATTTAACTTTTCTAAGCTTTCTAACCTTTGAAGTCTTACGGCTACCGTGAATAATACCAAGAACAACAACTTCAGAGGATTTAATTTTATAAATAATATTCCAACTCATGCAGACCGTTTTACGGTAAATCTTGGTTTTGGTCGGAATCTCTTCACATTCCCGAAATGCCAAGGGGTTTTGTTCAATACGGTCTATAGTCTCAAATATTTTATCACCGACACGGATAGCGTTTAAAGGCTGGTGTTTAATGTAAGTAATGTAGCCCGTAATATCATCAATGTTTTGGAGGGCGTTTTCGGTTACCCTTAACGAATAAGTTTTTGGAGCTTTTTCTTTTGTGTTGCCCATCGTTGTTTGGCTTCTGTTATACTTACAGTTGGAGAATCTTCGGCATACTCGACCCACTTTTTAAAATCTTCTTCGCTAATTTCTTCGCCAGGCAAAGCATATGAATTTAAATCGGGTTCTTTCACAATCCGTATCAAATGCTTATGCTCTAAATCTTGTAAAGCCTTTAAAGAATTATTATTTGTAAGTTCTATTGTTACTGTTTGCATA
>JAFGVA010000159.1 GCA_016938235.1 Bacteroidales bacterium
TCAGGTTTTAGTCCGTTAGGTGAAGTAATACGCGGAGCAAATCTGCTAAGAATAGATGCCGCAATAAGTTTATGCCTTGGCGGAGTAAAACTTAATTCAAACCAGGGTGATGTAAGAATAATTCCTTGTACTGTAAGTTGGTTCCGGATGGCATAATTAGCTACAAGATTACCGCCAAAACTATGTCCGTATAGGAACAATGGTTTTTCGCTGCAGAGTTTTTTACCCTGTTCCAGCAGCAAATCCAAATCTTCAAGAAGCTTTGTGTAGTTTGCAAAGGTACCTTTCTGACCGGGGGTTTTGCCATGGCCGCGCAAATCAAATGATAAAACAGAAAATCCCTCACGATTTAAATAGTTGGCCCATTTGTCATAACGACTGCTGTGTTCGCCAATTCCATGAACCAATAATATTCCTGCTTTAGCGTTCTCTCCGGCATCCCAGCATTGGGCAAATAGTTCCTGACCATCAGGAGTCTGCCATTTTAGTTCATACCACACTTGTTTTTTTTCTTCCCGCAGGTACTTGCTTTGCAACATGTTAAGCAGCTTTTAAAATCAATATGTAATTTTGTTGGTTAAAGAAATTTCTAACTTATTGTATACTAACAAAAACCAAATATAATAAAATGCAGGATTTTATTCAAGTAACAACTGATAAGCACAATGGTTTATTTGATATAACAACATTAGTTGTAGGTCTGGTCAAAAAGAGTAAGGTTAAAACAGGCATAATTCATGTGGATGTTCAGGGAGTTACTGCAGGTATCCTGATACTGGAGAATTGGGACGACTCTGTGCAGAACGATTGTAGTAAGTATTCTAAAAATTTCTTGACCAAAACAATATATAAACCTTACTGAAGGGGAATTGAAAAACACTTTTTAAATTACATTTATTTGTATCTTAATGGTGTTAAACCTGTTTATAATGAAGCCCGAATCCAGAACTTTTTATTCAATTAAGGAGAAGATTTTAAATTCTACCATGTTTGTTTTCTTCATCCTGATTTTTCCTTTGGTACTTAGTTCGGTTATAAGGTACAGGGAAACAGGCTGGTTAACCATGTATACGGTTCATATTGTACTATTTGTTCTAATACTATTAGCCTTCTTTTTAAGGAATATACTGTCTCAAAAATTTAAAGTTTATTTCTTTTTATTGGTATTATTAATACCCACAGTGATGGGGTTTTTAAAACTTGGACTCTTAACTAACGCAAAAACTTTTATATTACTTTCGGCGGTACTTATTGTTCTCTTTTTAAATCTTCGTGTAGTTTATTACTATATCGCATTTATTTTTGCAGTATTGGTTTTATGTGCTGTATTATTTCATTCTCAACGACTGCATTATCCCGATAATATTGATGCTTACTTAATAAGTTTATCGCCCTGGATTAATTTAATTTTCAATTTCTTTCTTATAGCTATTATTATTGTGTTTATTGTTCATGGTGTGATTCAGGCACAGGAACAAACAAATATTCAATTAACACAAAACGAAGCCCGGTATAAGATGTTATTTAATGGGAGTACAGATGCAATTTTTGTTCATCGAATTAATTCAGAAGGGAAGTTTGAAAAATATCTTGAAGTTAATGATGAAGCTTGTAAACGACTTGGCTACACCAGAGAAGAGCTTCTTGATTTATCGCCTTACCAGACTGTATCGCCATTTTCAAAAACAAATACAAAAGAGATTTTTGAAATAATACGTAAGAAGCAAAACATAGTTTATGAACAACTGCAGCGCACCAAAGATGGCAAGGATATTCCGGTGGAAATGAGTTCCCGTTTATTTGTTTTTGAAAATGAATCAATAATATTATCGGTTGCAAGAGACATCTCTGAGCGCAAAAAGAAAGAGTTGCTTAGTGGCGCCAGGTACAATATTCTTGAATATTCAACCAAATGTAATCTTAATGAACTGCTTACTAAAACACTTGACGAAATTGAAAGGATAACCGATAGTAATATTGGGTTTTATCATTTTTTAGAACCAGATCAAAACACACTCGTTTTACAGGCATGGTCTACAAATACCATGAAAAATATGTGCAAAGCGGAAACCAAAAACATGCACTATAATATAGATTCTGCCGGAGTCTGGGTAGATTGTGTCAAAGAAAAAAAACCGGTAATACATAACGATTATAGCAGCTTGCCAAACAGAAAAGGAATGCCTGAAGGACATGCTCCGGTAATAAGAGAACTCGTGGTTCCTGTTTTTCGTGACAATAAAATAGTGGCCATAATTGGCGTTGGGAACAAACCGGCCAACTACGATAATCGCGATCTTGATCTTATAAATGAAATTGCCGATTTATCATGGGACATTGTTGAAAATAAAATAAAAGAAGAAGCCTTAATTGAAAGTGAAAACAGGTTTAGGTCAATTATTGAACAGGCAGCCGATGCCGTTTTTCTATGTACGGCACAGGCTAAAATTATTGACGTTAATAAACAGGCATGCAGGATATTAGGCTATTCCAGAGATGAGCTTTTGACAAAAACAATAATGGATCTGGATGATTCAGTTGAAACATATGAATCTTTAGATACCATGAAGGAAAGAATTAAGCCCGGGAAAGCTGTAAACATCGAAAGTAAATATGTTCATAAAAATGGAAGTCTGATTCCTTTTGAAGTTAATATTAGTTGTGTTGATATACGTGGAAAAACACATTATCTTGGTTTTGCCAGGGATATTTCGAAGCGAAAAACAGCGGAAAGAGATCTTAAATTGTATAAAAATAAGCTTGAGGTTATGGTGAAAGAGCGTACCCAGGAACTTTTAAAATCTGAAACCATGCGCTCACTGGCACTCGAAGCTGCAAATATCGGTTCCTGGAATTGCCAGGTTGTTATTCAGAAAGGTAACGTGGAGATTATTGAATCGAGTTTGGTTTATGATAAAAAAATGCTAGAGATTCTTGATGTCAGGCATAAGAAAGAACTTAGGATTAAGGATTGGATAAATTTGATTGTTGAAGAAAAAAGAGAAAACTCGGTGAAACAATTTATGAATAACTTAATGAAGAAAGGTAATTTTAGGCAAGAGCTAAAAATACTTGATTACGATAAAAGAGTGAGGTATATTTTACTGTATGGAAAGGTTTCACCTACTAGAGAAAAAAGTGTTGTCAGGGTTGATGGGCTTGTTATAAACGAAACAACAGAGAAGCTTATTAGCGCTAATTTAAAAGCCATGCTTATTAAGGAGAAGGAACTTAATAAACTCAAGAGCAATTTTGTTTCTATGGCATCGCACCAGTTCAGAACCCCTTTAACTACCATCCGATCCAATAGCGACCTCATTAAAATGTACAGCTCAAAAACCGATTCAAAGATTGAGCCACTTTTAAAACAGTCTACCCTTAGGATTGACGAGGAAATTTCAAAACTTAATGATCTGATTTCTGATGTAATGCTTTTGGGAAAAGCCGGAGCAGAAAAAATACCCTTCAAGCCTGAATTAACCGATTTTGTGGCCCTGACTCAGAAACTGGTAAAAGAAACAAAATTTATTAAACAAAACCACCGTGTTGTTGAAATAAGTGTCACTGGGCAGGCTGTGCGTGTTTTAATAGATAGAAATCTTATGCAGCAGATTCTAAGTAATCTTTTATCCAATGCCTTTAAATATTCCGATAATAATCCTGTTTTGCTTATAAACTTTAAAGAAAATGAAGTTATAATTACAATTTCAGACCAGGGAATAGGCATTCCGGACCAGGTGCAGAAAAACGTATTCCAGGAGTTTTTTAGAGCAGAAAATGCTCAGAATATTCAGGGTTCAGGTTTAGGTCTTGTAATTGCAAAAGAATACATTGACTTGCATGGCGGTAAAATTGAGTTCAATAGTAAAGAAAATGTCGGAAGTGAATTCATATTTACAATTCCAATTAAAAACAAATAAGCGTTTTCAGAAATAAAGTTTAATTTTCCAACTAAAGCACTATGAAGAAGATACTAATCATTGAAGATGAAGAGAATATCAGAGATTCCATTTCGGATATTTTAACATTCCATGATTTTCAAACTTATAAAGCTAAAGACGGAAAAGAAGGAATCTATTTGGCTCTTGAGCAAAAACCTGATTTAATATTGTGCGACATTATGATGCCCCAAATGGATGGCTACAAAGTTCTGGAAGTGTTAAAAAGCAACTCGGATTTTGTTTATATTCCTTTCATTTTTCTTACTGCAAAAACTGCCCGTGAAGATTTTAGAGAAGGAATGAGCCTTGGAGCAGATGATTATATTTTTAAACCTTTTACTGCTGACGAGCTTGTTAATTCAATAAATACCAGACTTGCTAAGGTAAGCACAATTAAGGATGAAGCTCAAAAACAACTTCAAAAAGTTATCAAAGAACTAAACGAGTCATCGTCGCATGATTTTAATACCCCTTTAAACGGTATTATAGGTTTATCCGAACTCTTGTTGCATCAGGTTGACCATTATTCTAAAGAAAAAATTTCAAATTTTATTCAGGGGATAAATGAAGCGGGTAAAAAACTTAAAATTGTACTTGAAAATATTTTGTTATATAAGCAACTTGTTGCTGTTAAGCACAATGAAATTTCCGATTCTTTATTTTTTGAAGGAGAATATGCTTTGTTTGAAGATATTGTTGCACGCGATTTATATGATATTGCCGATGATTTTGGCAGAACCGATGATTTGCTTATCGCTTTACAGGAAGCTACTTTGAATATTTCTAAAAGGTCTTTCAATAAAATAATTGAAGAAGTTTTAAGTAATGCCTTCAAATTTTCGACAAATGAAAAGCCGGTTTCGGTTATCGGAAAAATCAAAAAAGAGAAATACACTGTTGAGATAATTGACTTTGGTGTTGGTTTTAACAGCCTCGATGTTGACAAAATAGCCCCATTTACAAAGTTCAATACGGGTGAATTAGCGCAGGACGGAAATGGACTGGGGCTTTTTATTGCAAAAACACTAATTGAACTCAGGAAAGGTACACTTAATATTGTAAGTGAGATAAACGGACAAACTACTGTTAAACTTGAGTTTATGCTGGCATAATCTATTGTTTAAACATTCATATTGCAGTTTTATCAAATGAGAATTTGATATTTTTTAATTTCTGAATACTTTCGTCCGGAATACCTACATAAATTAACTATGATAATTGAAACAAGAGCCTTTGCAAGGGCAGGTTTATTGGGCAACCCTTCCGATGGATATTTTGGGAAAACCATTTCAGTTTCGGTCAGAAATTTTGGTGCACGAATCCTGATTTATGAATCACCCGAACTTGTAATTGAGGAGCAGGAAGTTGATAAAAATGAATACAGAAATATGTACCAACTGGTCGATTCTGTGAAACAAACCGGTTATTATGGAGGTTCCCGTCTTGTAAAAGCTGCAATAGTAAAGTTCTGGCAATACTGTGAAGAAAATGGGATAAAATTTGAAAACAAAAATTTCACCATACGGTATCAGACTTCTATACCCAGGCAGGTTGGCCTCGCAGGTTCAAGCGCTATAGTAACAGCAGCTTTTAAAGCCTTATTAAAATTCTATCAGATTGACATACCTAAACATATACTTGCAACATTAATTTTAAAAGCTGAGACAGAAGAACTAAATATCAATGCCGGCTTACAAGACAGAGTGATACAGGTATATGAGGGTTGTGTGTTTATGGACTTTGAAAAGAAGCATCTCATCAAAAACGGTTTTGGTAAATATGAATCATTAAAAGCAGAAAATTTGCCTAATTTGTACCTTGCCTACAAAACCGAATTAAGTAAGGTTTCCGGTACCGTTTTAAATAATATTAAAGAGGGCTTCAACAGTGGCGATAAACTGGTTATTGAAACCCTGGCAGAAATAGCTGATTGTGCCGAAGAAGGTAAAAAAGCAATTCAGGAGAAAAATTTTGGCAGATTAAATGATCTGATTAACCTGAATTTCGATTTAAGGAAAAAAATAATGAACATATCTGATAGCAACATAGAACTTGTAGAAACGGCCAGGAAGTGCGGCGCTTCAGCAAAGTTTTCAGGCTCAGGAGGTGCTATTATAGGTACATTCGAAGACGATGAAATGCTGAGGAAGCTTATTGTTGAACTCAGAAATATTAATGCAAGAGTAATAAAACCTTATATCATATAAAAATGGTTAAAAAAGCAGTTATTCCGGCAGCAGGATTTGGAACCAGATTTCTGCCTGCTACAAAAGCCCAACCGAAAGAAATGTTGCCTATTATTGACACCCCTGTAATTCAATACGTAGTTCAGGAGGCTGTTGATTCAGGAATTGAAGACATATTGATAATTTCAGGAAAGGGAAAACGTTCAATCGAAGACCATTTCGACAGGAATTTTGAACTTGAGTCGCGCATTGTTGAGAAAGAAGAGGAAGCGCTCTACAACCAGCTCCGGCATATAGAAAATATGGCGAATATTCATTATGTCCGCCAAAAAGAACTTAATGGTTTAGGCGATGCAATTTATCATGCCCGGTTTCATTGTGGAAATGAGCCCTTTGCTGTTCTTTTGGGAGATACAATTTTGAACTCTGTTATTCCGGTTACACAGCAGATAATTGATGCCTATGAACAATACGGTCACACTGTTATTGCTGTTGAAGAAGTGCCTTACGATATTGTTAACAGGTACGGAATTGTAGGTGGTGATAGTATGAGTGAAAGAGTTCTTCGGTTAACCGAAATGGTTGAAAAACCCGAAGTTGGAAAAGCGCCATCGAACCTGGCCATTGCAGGCCGGTATATTCTTACACCCGAAATATTTTCTGCGCTTGAACAAACACAAAGAGGAAAAGGGAATGAAATTCAGCTTACCGATGCATTACGGATTGTTCTGAAGCAGGAAGATATCATGGCCACAATTATTGAGGGCAAGCGTTACGATATCGGTAATAAGATCGATTTCCTGAAAACCACGGTTGAATTTGCCTTAAAAAGAAAAGAATTTGCTAAACCCTTTGCCGAGTTTTTAAAGGAAATAGTTAAAGATCTTTAAAAAGTTGATGCCTGGAGCGCGTTTTTAAACGCGTTCCTTTTTTCAATTAGTTACAATTACATAACTATAGAAACTCCTGATACCAAAATTTTTATACTGGACCGCTGAAACGCGTTCCCTTTCTATAATTTACTAAATAAATATAAAATCAATCCTAAGTTACTTATCCTGAGTTGATATAGATCAATCAATAAAAATTGTTATTTGAACTAAAAACAGATTTTATTGATAAAGTTTTATTTGTTTTTTATATAACAAAATTTAACTTGCATCATTATAAAAGGAGTTTGTATAATTATTAAGCATGTGCCATTATTAAGTTATGGGTAAGTTATTGCCAGCAACTTCTTGAATAAATTAAAATCTAATCAAACCTAATTTACTATGAAAAAATCATTTCTGATTCTTTTCCTGGCTCTCGCACTTTCTGCGATTTCCAGCCTTTCAACAAAAGCTGTTGTTGTTTTTGATGCATCAACTTATGCTGGTTCTTTACCTGCTAATATGTCAATAGTTAATATTGAAGGAAGAGATTACCTGCAGGTAATTCTTAATGGATCTTCGCAAACCTTAATGCTTGATTCACCTGTTGATATTCCTGTTAGTATTGACCACTACCTGGGTTATTATTTTAGATATGGTTGCCATCCAGATTCTACAAATAGCGATTATCGAACCTATATTTATCTGAATGGTTCCTCGGATACTTACTTTATGGATCTATACTGTTATGAGACCTTTACTACCTTTTCTTATATCAACCAGACCGAATCTGCATTTACAGTTTCATCTATTTCTTTTCAAGGAATTTATTCACCTACCGGAGAATATGTTTCAGGCGATACCATTTTGTTTAATCAAATTAGGACTTACGAGAAATATCATGAGGAACCTTTGAGAATCATGAGCCCTATTTCTGAAAAAACTTCTTCAATTACAATAGATGGAGTTGGTAGTGAGACTGATTACTCTTCGTCAGAATTATTATTAGAATATTTCAGAAGCAGTGGATGGGATGCTAGCGCAGCTGATTTTTCGGGAAGCTTTAAACTAACTTACGACTGGGATAATCTATACCTGTTTGCTGACATTTCTGATGACATTGCTGTTAATTATGATGGATCTGGTGATGTATGGTCTTACGACAATGTTGAGATCTATTTAGATATGGACACTACAATTACAAATCAGGGTAAATATATCGGAGACGAACGTCAACTAAGATACAATAGAGGCTATGATTATTATACTGATCCAGCACCCAGAAATGGTGTAAGTCTTGAGAATTTTGTGCAGGCAGACGGTAGCGGCAGCTGGCAATTAGAGGTTGCAATACCCTGGCTGGCATTTCTCCCTGAAGGTACCTTGCATGAAGATATTTTTGATTCAATAGATATTAATGCCATTGGGTTTGATATTCATTTTGCTGATAATGATTCAGATTATCGGGATGCCCAACTTGCATGGGATGCTGATGTTGAGGGTTCAGGTGCTACTGAAGATAATGCCTGGAAAGACACCAGGGTCTTTGGTGTGCTGATGTTAGCTAACGAACCTACGTACGATGCTCTTCCAGTGGCCAATGCTGGTAATGATGATGTTGTAGATGAAAATACTTTGGTAACTTTGGATGGAACCAGCTCTAGCGATGCAGAAGCTGGAACTTTGAGTTATCTATGGTTTCCGCCGGAAGGTATTACCTTATCGGATGCAACAATTGCACAACCTACTTTCGATGCTCCCGAAGTTACGGAGACAACCGATTTCTCTTTTGGTCTGATTATTAATGACGGAGTACATGATTCACCTATCGATTATGTAATTGTTACCGTAAACGATATCAGTCCCGTTGCAGATGCTGGTCCTGACCAGGTTGCTGATGATGGAGTTATAGTAACTCTTGATGGCAGTGGCTCTTACGACCCTAAAGGTGCTTCAATTAATTATAATTGGACTTCACCAGCTGGCATCACATTGTCAGATCCTACAATTGCCAAGCCCACATTTATCATGCCGAATCCGGCTGCCAGTAATGAGTATGTGTTTGGATTACAGGTTGATAACGGCTCAATATTTTCTGAATACGATTATATAACAGTAAGGCCGACTTCTGCAACAGGTCTCATATTACCAATTGAAAAGGACACTAGCTATGCTTTTGTCGGCAATATGATAACACTTGATGGATATGAATCTGAAGCTGAATGGAGCGATATAAATATCATTACAACTCCATTTCAATCTCCTATAGGTTTTAGAGGGGCAGATGACTTGAGTGCGTATTTTCGAACATGTTTCAATGATAGAGCATTTTATGTTTTTGCTAATATAAGTGATGACACAGCGGCTTATTATGATGGAGAAAATGGTGGTTGGTGGGATTTTGATGCTTTCGAAGTTATGTTTAATCTGGATACTGTCGGAATCTATCCTGATGGCTCGTATCTGGATGATGCCATATTAATTGGTTTTAATAGGGGCTATGCTAATGTTTCTACTATCATAGTAGGTTCAAAAGTAGATGGTTATGATGATCCTGAATTAAAATTTGCACAAATCGAAAATGGAACTGGTTGGCAAATAGAAATTGAGATTCCCTGGAATTATATTTTACCATCTGGTTTAGAACCTGAAGATATTGTAAATTATGTAAATACCTTTATAGGTTTTGATATTAAGATTGACGACGCTGATACCGATGATCCATATTACCCTGGCCGTGATGCCCAACTGACATGGGATACAGATGGACTTGATGGTACCGAAGACAATGCATGGAATGATACAAGAGTATTTGGGCTTATGAAATTAATTGCAACACAGACTGCTCCAAATGCTAATGCCGGCGAAGATTTTTCAGCCTACGAAAAAGAAACAGTTCAACTCGATGGTTCTAAATCATTCGATTACCAGGGTGACGAAATTACATTCTCTTGGAGTTCGCTGGAGGGTATTACGCTATTCAACTCAAATACACCTTATCCAAGCTTTACACTTCCTGATATCACCGCTTCACCCGAGCAATATATGTTTGAACTTACTGTTTATGATGGTCTAGAGTACTCATTACCCGATACAATAACAGTTACATCATTACTGGAATTGCCTGCAGCTAATGCCGGAGAAGATCAGATAAAAGATGATGGCGTATTAGTTACTTTAGACGGAAGTGGTTCCAGCGATCCTGATGGATTACCTTTAAATTACTATTGGATTGCACCAGATTGGATTTCCCTATCTGATAACACTGCAGAGCAACCCACTTTTACCATGCCCAATCCTGCATTTGCTAGCGAATATATTTTCCAGTTACAGGTTGATAATGGAACTTCATACTCAGAAATTGATGAGGTTTCTATTATTCCTTCTGAAGCACTTACAGGTTTGTATTTGCCCTATGCAACAACAACAGCTGAAGCTTTTGCCGGAGATAGTATTGTGCTTGATGGCGTGAACGATGAAAAATTCTGGGGAGCTGATATTGATGTTGATAGTATGTTCTATTCTAATGGTACACATACGGGCGATGCAGATTTAAAAGCAACAATAAACGTCTGTTTCAATGAAAAAGCATTCTATATTTTTGCCGGGATTTCCGATGATATTGCCATTAATTATGATCCTCTTACTTCTGTTTATCCATCCTCATACTTTGACAACATTGAAGTTTACTTTAATATTGATACTGCAGGTATTTACTATTCAGGGGCTTATGCCGAAGACGGTATATACTTCAGGTTTAACAGGGGGCTTGATGGTGATGATGGACAACCCAGTACTACAAAAGCTGAAGGTTTTAATGATCCTGCACTAGATTATGTGCAAATTGATAACAATGGCTCCTGGGTTGTTGAAGCAGAAATACCATGGAAATATATTTTACCATCTGGTTCAGATGCAACAGATTATATCAATTATATTAATGCTTATACGGGTTTTGATGTTATTATCACTGATTCAGATTATTTAATTTCCTCCGGATATGCTCGCCAGGATGCAAGAATAGCATGGGATGCTGATGGAATATCTGGTCAGGAATCAAATGCAACAACTAATGTCGGTGCACTTGGTATTATGCAATTAACATCTTCAATAACCAAACCAATAGCTAATGCCGGCAATGATTTCATTGCTTATGAATTTGAGGATGTAACACTTGATGGTACAGGCTCTTTTGACTACCAGGGTGATGCGATTACTTATGAATGGACCTCTATTGATGGAATGACTCTTGATGACAATACTTTATCTACCCCTTCATTTACAATACCCGATTTGTCATCCAATCAGGATTATCGATTCTCTCTTATTGTATATGATGGAACGGAATATTCTGTATCTGATACAGTAATAGTCCATGCCCAGGTTTCTCCACCTTTAGCATATGCTGGTACGCAGCAAATAGCATCAGAAGGTGAACTGCTTACACTTGATGGTAGTGGTTCATCTGATCCGAACGGATTATCATTGACATACTCCTGGTCGGCACCAGATGGTATAATTCTCTCAGATGAAACTGCTGTAAATCCCACATTTACTGCTCCGGATACTGCTTTTGTTACTGAATATATTTTCAGCCTCGTAGTTTTTAACGGATATAGTTATTCCAGTCCGAGTTATGTGAGTATTTTAACTGAAGCTGGACTTACTAATCTCACTCTTGCTGTCTATAAAGATTCAGCATTTGGTTTTACCGGGAAACAAATAATTATAGATGGTATTGCCAATGAAGCAGGATGGGGTGAGCTTATTCCTATAACCGCCTTATATAATCAGCCCTATGACTTTTATGGAGATATGGATCTTAGCGGGGAATTTCGTGTAGCATTCAATGAGGAGTCATTTTTCTTTTACGGTGAAATTTTAGACGATGAGGCTCATGTATGGAATGCTGATGGGAATGATACTTACATGTATGATAACCTAGAACTTTATTTCAATATTGACACTAATGGTGTTTTTGAAACTTCAGAATACCTCGAGGATGGCGCTCAGATTAGGTTTAATAGAGGTGTGTCGCTTGAAATGATGCCTGATCCGGTCTGGGATGGTTCATCTCCATTTAAATCAGCTGGATACAATAACCCGCTAATAAACTATATTGTTACAGAACAAAGTTCTGGCTGGTCTGTAGAGGCTGAACTTCCATGGAAATACATTTTACCTGCCGGTGCTTTAACAGAAGATATTCTGGATTATATCAATAAATCAATTGGTTTTGATGTTACTATTGCTGATTCTGATGGTTCTGATCCGGATTTTGGAGAGCGTGATGCTCAAATAGCATGGGATTCGGATGGACTTGATGGATATGAAGACAATGCATGGCAGAATACCCGGACTTTTGGTGTAGTTTATCTCGATGCGAGTGACATGGAGCCTGTTGCAGATGCAGGTTCAGATATTGATGTAAATGAAAATGAACCCGTTACTTTGGATGGTTCTGGCTCGTATGATGTTAATAATAAGTCAATTACCTATTTGTGGAACTCTATTGATGGTGTTACACTGAGTAGTACTAATTCTGTCGCACCTTCATTTACTGCTCCAATAATTACTTCCGATGCAGTTTACCGCTTCGGGCTTACTGTAAATAACGGCACTGATGATTCATTTGCAGATACGGTTGAGGTTTTTGTGTCAAATACTCCTCCTGTAGCTGTTGCTGGCAATGATAACGTTGTTGATGAGCTTGAATCCGGTACTCTTGATGGATCTTCTTCAAGTGATCTTGGCGATGATATTGTATCATACTTATGGTATTGTGCTACCGACCTGAGTTTTGGTACACCAACCGATGCAACTACTTCATTTACAGCCCCGGAAGTGATAGTTGACGAAATTTATGAAGTAATACTGACTGTTTCAAATTCTGATGGTCTGTTTGACAGAGATACACTCGAAATTACAGTACATGATGCTAATAAACCGCCTGTTGGAAATGCAGGAAGCGATTTTTCAGAAGATGAGGGTGTGTTTGTAACACTAGATGGTTCTGGTTCTTCAGATTCTGATGGTGATGCATTAACTTATAGCTGGACTTCAATAGATGGAGCTACTATAAGTGGTGCCAATAGTGTTGCTCCGACATTTACAGTATCTACAGTTACATCGGATACTGAATACCGTTTCAGTCTTATAGTAAATGATGGACTGACAAATTCCGAAGCCGATACGGTTATTGTTACCATTACAAATACAAAGCCTGTGGCTAATGCCGGAACAGATATCAACATTAATGAGCAGGAAACCGGTAATCTTAATGCCAGCGGTTCTACAGATAATGGTAATGATATTGTTTCCTATTTGTGGACTTCTGAATTGCCAATTGATTTTGCTGATGATGACGCTGTTACAACCAGTTTTACAGCACCTGCAACCCAGGTTGATATGAGCTTTGAAATATATGTACAGGTTACAAATGGCAGTGGTTTATCCGATACAGACACACTAATAGTAAATGTAACAAACAATAATCAGGACCCCATTGCTAGTGCAGGAACAGATATTGAGCAGGACGAAAATACATTGGTTACCCTTGATGGATCGGGCTCTTCTGATCCTCAGACTGATCCAATTACATACTCCTGGTCAGCTCCTGTGGGTGTTACATTAAGCAGCAACAACGCGCAATCACCAAGTTTTACTACTCCGGTTGTTTTGAGCGATACTGATTTAGAATTTATTCTTGTTGTAAGCGATGGAACATATATTTCCGTTGCCGATACGGTTGTCGTTACCGTTAAGAATACGATTCCTGTTGCAGTAGCTGGCGATGATGTTACTCTAACAGAAAAATTGTCCGGATCACTGAATGCTGGTTCTTCTTCCGATTTGGGAGATGATATACAATCCTATGAGTGGATTGCAGATGCAGCGCTTGGTCTTATTGATCCCGATAATGTTACATGTTCGTTTACAGCTCCTGCAGTTGATGCCGATACAAGCTATATGGTTATTCTTGTCGTAACCAACAGCGATGGACTGTCGGGCAGAGATACACTATATATAAATGTTGAAAACTATATTCCTGCACCGATAGCTGATGCTGGCGATGATGCTTCATATAACGAAGGAGAAACGGTTATACTTGATGGTACTGGTTCGTCTGATCCTGAAGATAGGGCATTAACATATATATGGTTTTCGGTTGATAATATTGAACTGAATGACAGCACCTTATCTCAGCCTTCATTTGACCTGCCGTATGCCAATTCTGATACAAGTTACAGTTTTGTGCTTATAGTAAACAATGGAAGTCTTGATTCTGAAAAGGATACGGTTGTTATTAGTGCTGTTAATTTAGCTCCGGCTGCAAATGCAGGTGCAGATTTTAGTGTGGCTGAGTTAAGTATTGTAAATCTCGATGGCTCATTAAGTTCGGATAATAACGATGATATAACAACTTATTTATGGACAGTTCCTGCCGGAATAACATTAGCAGCTGCCAACGCCAGTAACACAAGTTTTACTGCCCCTGAGGTTGAAAGTGATACGGAATATAAAATTGTACTTCAGGTTAGTAACAGTGGAGGGCTTTCAGACAAAGATACCATCACTGTAACTGTTACCAATGTTAATAAAGCTCCTGTAGCAGATGCCGGAAGCGATATTGAAGCCGCATCAGAAACAACTGTGTCACTGGATGGATCTGGATCTTCTGATTCTGAGGGTTCAAGTCTGACCTACAGCTGGACATCGCTTGATGGAATTATCCTTTCGGGTGCTGCAACTGTTAATCCACAGTTTATTGTACCTGTTGTTACAGAAGATACTGAATTCAGATTCGTTTTAGTTGTTAATGATGGTGAAACAGATTCTAAGCCAGATACGGTAATAGTATTTGTTGATTTTGAAGAGACAAATATTTCATCTCTTACTGCTTCGGAGTTAGTTAAAATATCACCAAATCCTGCTCAAAGCTTTGTGTTTATCGACTTAAGTTTGATAGAATCAGGTTCTGAATACCATACTATCAAAATGTATGATGTAAACGGAAAATTTCTTTCAGCAACTAAAACCGATATGGAGTTAATTAAAGTAACTTTAGATAACAGGGTTCGTTCAGGATTACAAATCATTAAAATATTTAATGATCAGGATGAACTGATTTCAATAAACAAACTTATTATAGAATAAGATTGATATACAAATAATTTTTACTCCCCGTTTTGATCCTGTAAATCAAGATGGGGAGTTTATTTTTGTATCGAATACCTGCAAGCCTCAGCAATCAATTTTACAGCACGTACAAATACTTCATTTTCTTCAAATCCGTAAGAAATCCTCAGCTGGTATCTGGCTTGAGGTTCTTTACTGCATATTGTTCCGGGAATATAAACCAGTCGGGGATTTTTTTCTTTCACACCGTCAATTTCAGGTGTTTCTGTTGTTCGGGAGAGGAACTTAAAAAAATCAGAGTCCCTATCTGTTGGTATGTTTTTAAGAGTTATATAGAAATAGAATGCAGCATCGCCACCCGAATAGCTTTCAATATATTCTGAAAGATGTTCCTTAAAAAGCTTTTTAATGAAAGTCGATTTTTCCTGGTATCCTTTGTTAACTTTTACTTTTTGTTTTTCAATGTAATTGTCAAGCAGCCAGCTTGAGATTTCCTGGTTTATGAGCGGAGCACTAAAACCTATATCAGATGTTCTTTGAATCAGGATTTTTGCGATATTTTTGTCCGGGCAAATTGCATAGCCTATTCTCAGTGCAGGTGCAATAATTTTCGACAGAGTTCCAATTTCATATACCTGCTCCAGTTTATCATATTTAATGCCCGAAACCGGGTTGGGAATTGCCGGGTTATGTATGATATCCTCATAAGCTTTATCGAAAATAACGGGTATGATTTTACCTGTTTTTTCAGACAGTTTTTGTGCTAATTTAACTATTGCTTTTCTTCTGTCGTTTGAAAGGATGACTGTTGAAGGGTTGTTAACTGTTACGATATAAAAAAAGCTGATTTTTTCAATGTCAACAGATTCAATCGCTTTTTCTAATTCCGTAATAATTATTCCCCGATTGTCTTCGGCTATTGGAAGTATCTCGTATCCCTTTCTCTCCAATGTTTCAGTGAAAATATAGTAAAAAGGATCAGCTGTTATTACAATACCCGGTTCAAATAAATCAGATAAACTATCTAATAAACTTGTAGCCCCGTTTGCGCCGATTACAATTCTTCTGTCTTCAAAATCTGATTGTGACAGTTCTCCGATTGCGTATTTCAGATAATAATTTTTTATTGATCTCCTTAAGTTTGGAGAACCTTCCGAACCTCCGTAATTAAGGGCATTGCGGTATTTTTCGGGTTGTTTAATTATATGCTGAAAAGCTTGTAAAATAGCATCTGCAGGAATGGTTTTGTCGTTAACATATCCAACACCAAGATTTATATCGGTTCCTTCCCTGAAATCTTCAGCAAACTCGGTAGTTAGCTGATTGACAGCTGAAGGAGTGGTTGAATTTATGCCTAACTTTGAGAGCTTTTCTTTCACTTACCATCATTTTTATTCAAAATAAACGAATAAAAGACTTATAAAAAAGATTATTTCTCATGTAATCAGTCAGGGTCTCTTACAAGGCTTAAATCTCTGATTCTAATTAATTTGGTTGTTTATACTCACTTAATTGTCAATTATTTTATTCATCTTTGTACCCTATTTAAATACTGTGATATGATTAAGGGGGGAGCAGATAAAATCGCGTTGATTTCGGGGGATAACAACATAACCTACAGACAACTGGGAATTTACACCCAACAGTTTTCTGCTTTGTTTTCCGATATTAAGCCGCAGAGCAGGGTTGGTATATTTTCTGAAAACAGCTTAGAGTGGATTTATACTTTCTATTCAATTCTGAATAATAAGAGTATACCCGTGCCAATTGATTTTATGGCCGGCATCGACGATGTTGCCTTTATTGTCAGCGATTGTACTCCAGAGGTAATTTTTTGCTCAAAAGCTAAGCTGACATTAATGAAGGAAGCATTGACTCTGGTTAAATATGAGCCAAGACTCATTATTATTGATGATGTAGAAATTAATGACGAGGTAGTTGTTCCTGAGCTGAACATTCAATACAATCTTTACGATACCGCTGTGATAATTTACACCAGCGGAACAACCGGAAGTCCGAAAGGCGTTATGTTATCTTTTGACAACCTGATAGCTAATGTTGAGGCGGTTAGTGAGAGGGTGCCAATTTATACTCCTTCTGATCGGTTGATGATATTGTTACCCATGCATCATATTTTTCCTTTGCTGGGATCATTAATTGCTCCGCTGATGGTTGGAGCTTCAGCCGCGATTTGCCCATCGCTCAATGCTGACGATATTATTAAAACTCTTCAAAGAAATAAAATTACTATTGTAATTGGGGTTCCACGGTTATATAGTCTAATCCGAAAAGGAATTATCGATAAAATAAACCAAAAGAAACTGGCCGTTATGCTTTTTAAATTGGCAAAGCGGATAAATTCACCCAAATTTTCTAAAATAATCTTCAAAGAGATTCACACTAAGTTTGGAGGATCAGTGAAATCTCTGGTTTCGGGAGGTGCTGCACTTGACCCTGAAGTTGGTAAAGATTTTAAAGCCTTGGGTTTCGATATTCTTGAAGGTTTTGGAATGACAGAATCAGCGCCCATGATTACTTTTACTCGTCCCGGGAAGTTTAAAGCAGGATCTGCTGGTCAACCCGTACCAGGAGTTAAGGTTGAATCGAGAGATGGTGAAATTGTAGCTTCGGGCAGAAATGTGATGCTTGGCTATTACAACAGGCCGGAAGAAACTGCTGAAGTCTTGCGTGACGGATGGCTTTATACTGGCGATTTAGGGCATCTTGATAAGAATGGTTTTTTATTTATCACAGGGCGTAAAAAAGAGATAATAGTACTTTCGAACGGGAAAAATATTAATCCTAACGAAATAGAATATAAACTTGAAAAGCACGAAGCCGTTCAGGAAGTAGGCGTTTTTCTGCTTAGCGATAAATTATCGGCTATATTTGTGCCCAATGAGAAGTTTTTGAAGGATAATAAAATTGAAGATTTTAACCTTTATGTAAAGAATGAAATCATAAAGCCATTTAACGAAAGAGCTTCTGTATCGAAAAGAATTTTAAAATATTTTATTTCCAGTGATGAGCTTCCCCGCACCCGGTTAAGCAAATTACAAAGGTTTAAACTCGAAGAGGTTGCTTTAAATTGTTCCAATATAAAAATCAGGAAGGAGCAGCCGGAGCAAAAACAATTTAAAGAATTAAGTACTTTAATCAGTTTTCTCGAGGAACAGCTTGCAACCCAGATTAGCCCCGAAGATATTCTTGCTGAGGATTTGGCAATAGATTCACTTGCCAAAATTACTCTGCTGGTTTATATTGAAAATACATTCGGAGTTGTTATTGCCGAAGATGGATTAAATGAGTTTAAAACCGTTCACGATCTGGCAAATTATATTCGTGAAAAGAAGACAAGAATTACTCCGGAATCTATTGACTGGAAAGAAATTCTTAAAGAGAAAATCAATTTTTCACTCCCTAAGGTTGGCCTGTCTTTCAATTTCTTTAATTGGTCATACCGGGCACTTTTAAAATCCTTTTTAAGGATAAAAGCTGATGGTGTTACAAATGTTCCCGATGGCCCTTGCATTCTGGTACCTAATCATCAGAGTTTTCTTGACGGAGTTGTAGTTGCCTCTATTTTGAAGCGCAAAGACATGCAGAAAACTTTCTTCTATGCAAAAGAGAAATACTGGAAAAGATGGTGGCAGAAGTTTGTTGCAAAAAAGAACAACATAATCCTTATGGATTTGAATTCAGATTTAAAGCTCTCTATTCAGAAAATGGCTGAAGTTTTAAAGAAGGGACGAAAGTTGGTAATATTTCCTGAAGGCACACGTTCAAAAGACGGTAAATTAGGAGATTTTAAGAAGACCTTTGCAATTCTCTCTCAGGAACTTAACGTACCTATTGTTCCGGTAGTTATTGATGGAGCGCACAAGGCCTTTCCTGTTGGAGCCAAGTTTCCCAGGCTTTTTAAAAAGGTAAAGGTAAAGTTTTTACCTCCGGTAAATCCATTAAATCATACTTACGAAACGCTTAAATCTAAAGTTGAAGATTTGGTTTCGTCACATTTGAATAAAGCAGTCTGATAAAAAATAAAAAGACATACATTAATAAAAAACCCCGGATTGTGTCCGGGGTTTTTCTGTTTACCTGTAATCTTTTGCGTGAAACTCAAATTTCAAAAACAACCTGTCCTGCATAATAAATAGATGGAAAGTGCTTTGAAATTTGTAAGTTGAACAATCCCCCCAAAGGCGGAGAGTAACATACCTGCATTTTTTAACCTAAATAGGTCTTTAAGAGCCTGCTCTTTGCTCTCTGTCTGAGATGCTTAATTGCTTTTTCTTTTATTTGTCTGGTGCGCTCTCTTGAAATACCAATTGAATCTCCAATTTCTTCGAGCGACATAGGTTTGCGACCAATGCCATAGAACGCCCTGATTACTTTCCGTTCTTTTTCCGGAAGCGTATTTAAAGTTCTTTCAATTTCTTGTTGTAGCGATTCTTCAATTAAAGTCTGATCGGTACTAGGGTTATCAGGATTTGAAAGCACATCAAGCAGACTGTTGTCTTCTCCTTCCTGGAAAGGTGCGTCTACCGACATGTGTCTTCCTGAAAGTTCCATGGTACTGAAAATCTTTTCCTTTGGCATATCCAGTGCCTCAGCAAGCTCATCGGCTGATGGTTCACGTTCGTGTTCCTGCTCAAGCTGGCTAAAAGTGCGGTTCATTTTATTGAGCGCCCCGATTTTATTCAGCGGGAGCCGCACAATTCTCGACTGCTCGGCTAAAGCCTGCAGAATACATTGCCTAATCCACCAAACGGCGTATGATATGAATTTGAATCCTTTTGTTTCATCAAATTTTTGTGCCGCTTTTATCAATCCCAGGTTACCTTCATTAATTAAATCAGGAAGGCTAAGCCCCTGATGCTGATATTGCTTTGCTACAGAAACAACAAATCTAAGGTTGGCCTTGGTTAACTTCTCAAGCGCAACCTGATCTCCTTTTTTTATCCTCCGGGCCAATTCAACTTCTTCTTCAGGAGTTATAAGTTCCTCTTTACCAATATCATGTAAATATTTCTCTAAAGAGTCACTGTTCCGGTTTGTTATTGATTTTGTAATTTTTAACTGCCTCATAATACATTAAAAAAAAAATTATCAGTCTACCATATTCACATTAAAAACAAATATAAGTGCAAAAAGTTGGCAGGTGTTTGCACATATAACGGGTAAAATTATCGAAATAGTCTTAAAAGCAGAGCAATTTAACATTTTTTATGACGCGATTCAAGACCCTCCAGCAATTATTTAGTCTTAATCCAGATAAACATGATTTTTCAATATAAACTATCGATAAAAAGTTAGTTTATTTGTTTTCAATAATCATGTTTATGAAAGAGACAAACAATGGATTGGGGTTAACGTATTTTTTCCTTGTTTTAGCAATGATTTGCTGGGGATTAAGTTTTGTGTGGTATAAACTTGCACTGGTTCATTTCAGGCCGATTTCTCTGGTGTTGGCACGTCTGATTTTCTCTTTTCCCTTGTTAATGCTTTCGGCCTTATTAATGAAGCGCTTAAATAAAATTAACAGGAAAGATATTCCTAATTTTATGTTGCTTGCCTTATTCGAACCTTTTCTTTACTTCATGGGCGAAAGTTTTGGAATGCAATACGTTTCGTCAACAGTTGCTTCAATACTAATTGCCACTATCCCGATTTTCACTTCTGTTTTGGCATATTTCATTTACAAAGAAAAACTTACAGCAAACAATTATTTTGGTGTTATGTTATCATTTGCCGGAGTTCTCATTGTTATTTTTGCTGATAGCAGGGGTTTTTCTGCTTCCTGGCTGGGAATTCTCCTCATGCTGGTTGCCGTTTTTTCGGGTATGTGGTATGGCTTTTCAATTAAACGTATTGGTGGTAAATACAATTCTTTAACAATTGTTTCGGTACAAAATCTAATTGGAACAATATACTTTCTGCCTTTCTTTTTTATTTTCGATTTTAACGAAGTGATATCAAAAAAATGGACTTTTGAGATGCTGCTGCCAATGCTCTATCTCTCTTTGTTTGCAAGCACCATTGCCTATATTGGATTTATACAGGGATTGCGAAAACTTGGTGTTTCCAAAGCTACAGTATTTGCTAATTTTATTCCTGTATTTACAGCAGTTTTTGCGTTTTTTATTTTGGGAGAACCAATTACCTTTTTTAAAATTGCAGGAATTATTTTGGTAATTGCCGGCTTAATTATGGCGCAAGCTTCCAATCGCCGGAGACTGAAAAAGCCAGAAGAAATAATACTTGATGAGCGCTACTAGACAACTAATAGAGGAAATGGAGAGAAAAGCAATCTCTATGGCTCCCGAAAATAAAGCTTTTCTTGACAAACTGGCTCGTACAAAGCCTAAAAACCTCGATCGCATAATTCACAAGATACATTACGAGGTTTTTAACGAAGTAGACTGCCTTGATTGCGGAAGATGCTGTTCATCTCTCGGTCCGATGATTTTCGAAAGTGATATAGATAGAATGTCGTCGGCAGTTAAAATGAAAACTTCGGCTTTTAAAGATATGTACATACGGATGGATGAGGATGGAGATTATGTTTTTAAAGAAATGCCCTGTCCATTTTTAGGTCATGATAATTACTGCTTTATTTACCAAAACAGGCCTAAAGCCTGCCGCGAATATCCCCATACCGACAGAAAAAGGTTTTACCAGGTTGCCCTTAAAACATATTACAATATAACTACCTGTCCCGCTGTTTTTGAAATTGTAAATCGGTTAAAAAGGGAAATGGTATAGCGGGTACTATTACATTTAATCCTTTCGGAATAATCCTTATTTTAACAGGACCTTGCAGTATTAAGGGTTCTCCGTCAATATGAAATTCGTATTCCTTTTTTTTTCTGAAGGTAACTTTTTCAACCTGGAAAGTTTCAATATATCGGCTTCTGTCAATATTTCTGGCAAATAACCTTAAGGCCAGTTGAAGAGCTTTGTACCAGGGGAAAGGTTTTAGTACGGAAACCTCCAGTTTGCCGTCGTTAAGTTTTGCTTTTGGTGCTATATATGCATTATTGCCATATTGTCCGGCATTTGCAACAGTTACCAGAAAAGCTCTTTTTGTATATTTTTGGCCATCGAGTTTTAGCTTGAATTTTTTCGACCCGTAGCCAAAAAATTCGCGCAGAATCATTTTTATGTATGTCTTGAAACCTCGTGTTTCGCTTTTGGAGAATTTGTAACCAATGTGTGCATCAAAACCTGAACCACAGGTGCAAAAGAAATACCGGTCTTGCACAGAACCCAAATCAATTCTCGTTAAATGACCTTTTTTGATAATATAAATGGCTATTTTATGGTTTATCGGTATTCTTAACGAACGGGCAAGACCGTTTCCCGACCCATTCGGAATGATTCCCATAATAAGTCCCTCGGTATACGCAGCTGAAGCGACTTCATTCACCGTTCCATCACCACCAACAGCAACCACTATATCGAAGTTGTTTTGCCTGCATTCCTTGACCAGTTCACTGGCATGCCCCTGGTACTTCGTAAATAAAATTTCGTGTTCCCAGGCATCAGAATTAAACTTTTTCGACAACAGTTTGGCCAGGTTTCGGTTTTTGCCTTTTCCTGAAACCGGATTAATAATAAACGCTATTTTCTGTTTTGCTGTCATCAGAAGCAAATTTATGATTCCAATCTGTACTAAAAGAAAAAAAATGTCGTTTAGTTACAACAATAAGATTATTTTTGACAACAGACCTAATCTACAAGACAGATATTGAATGTTCAGTCAGGGTAAAAGTATAGCTTACATTATTTGTATTTTTCTGTTAGGCTTTTCAGTTTTATTGAAAGGACAGTCTTCAGGAGGAGATAATGCATATGATTTTCTGAATGTTACTAATTCTGCCCGGGTAGCATCGTTGGGGGGCCAGCAGATTAGTCTCTGCGATGACGATTTAAACCTGGTATTTCACAATCCATCGTTGCTTACGCCGCAAATGGATAATAATATGGTACTGAATTATGTGAACTATTTTGCGGGTGTTAATTATGGTTATGCTGCCTATGCCTGGAAGCCTCAAAAACCATATACCTTAGCAGCAGGAATTCATTATGTTTACTATGGCGAGTTTACCGAGACAAATGCTTCAGCAGATATAACCGGCACATTCAGAGCGGCTGATTATGCACTAAACTTGTTTTACTCCAGGCCGGTACTCGACAGCCTTTTGAATTTTGGTGTCAATATAAAGCCTGTTTATTCCGATTTAGAAAGCTATATGTCTTTTGGAATGGCTTTTGATGCCGGCTTGACATACCACAATCCCGATAAACTTTTTACTGCTGCCCTGGTTGTGAAAAATACCGGTTTGCAGATTGTAAAATATTATGCAGATCAGGAACGTGAGAACCTGCCTTTCGAATTACAAATGGCAATAACACAGGAACTGAAACATGCTCCGTTCAGGTTTTCAATACTTGGGCAACAATTACAGCGTCCCAATTTAAGTTATATGAGCGATATTGATTTGGAAAAGTCAATTGATCCGCTTACAGGTGAAGTGAGAGAACAAGATCCGCTTGCAGGTTTTGCCGATAATTTTATGCGGCACATTATCTTTGGAATGGAGTTTATTCCTACTAAGAATTTTAATGTGAGAGTAGGCTATAACTACAAACGCAGGCAGGAAATGAAGCTCAGTGATGCCCCCGGAACAGTTGGTTTTTCATGGGGCTTTGGCTTAAAAGTAAGCAAATTCCATATAAGTTATGGGCGTGCATCTTACCATGCCGCTCGTGGTTCCAATCACTTTTCTGTAGCGATGAACCTTTCTGAGTTTACGACACGATTATAAACTAAATAGCACTTTAAAATCTTCTCTTTCTTTTATTTGGGAAAAACTATTTGTAATAACCATTGAAATTTGAAGTTACTATGTCATGATCTTCCTTTGCCAAGGTGGACTAGAAAATAATTGCAGATATGACAGATTGTAAATGTTATGATTTATTGCCAATCACTTCTGAACTTATACTTTGGACTTCATTCCTTGCTGGAATTGTGTTGTTGTGTTAAAGTAGAATTATTATCCTTATTTTTGAATTCTATTAGCAGAAAATGAAGTTAAAGAACAAAATAGTGATAGCAGTTGATGGATTTTCATCATGCGGCAAAAGTACTTTTGCAAAACTTCTGGCAAAAAAGTTTGGATATATATTTATCGACACAGGCGCCATGTATCGTGCCGTTTCTTTGTTTGCCTGGAGAAACGGACTTACCACAGGAGGTAAAATAGAAGAACAGGAACTGATTAGTAAGTTACAGCATATTAAAATTGATTTTCGGTACTCAGGCGATAAGGTTTGTACTTTTCTGAATAATGAAAATGTTGAGAACGAAATTAGGGGAGTTGAAGTTTCAAACTTGGTTAGCGAGGTCAGTAAAATAAAAGAAGTTAGAAAATACCTGGTTAGTCTGCAGCAGGCAATGGGAAAAAATAAGGGCATTGTTATGGATGGCCGCGATATAGGTACAGTTGTATTTCCTGATGCCGAGGTTAAATTGTATATGACGGCAACCAGCAATGTAAGGGCAAAAAGGAGATATGATGAACTTATTGAAAAGGGATTTGATGTTTCGTTCGAAGAAATAAAAAAGAATATCGAAGAACGGGATAATAACGACATGAGCCGTAAAGAAAGTCCCCTGATGAAAGCTGATGATGCTATTGAGCTGGATAATAGTAATATGACAGTTGATGAACAGGTGTTGTGGTTTAACAGACTGTTACTGGAAAAAGGTTTAGCAATTAAATAATATGCAGGTAATTGTCGACGATAAATCAGGTTTTTGTTTTGGAGTTAAGAAGGCTATAGAACTCTCCGAGGCTGAACTAAACAAAAATAGTTCGCTTTACTGTCTGGGCGATATTGTTCATAACGAAGAAGAAGTAGACCGCCTGCAAAAGTTAGGGTTAAAGGTAATTGACAGGGAAGAATTTTTTTCCCTCAGGAATGCTACCGTTTTAATCAGAGCTCATGGTGAACCTCCATCAACATACAATTATGCAAAAAAAAATAAGCTCACGCTTATTGAGGGAACCTGTCCTGTTGTATTAAAGCTTCAGCAGCGCATGAAGAAAAAATACGAAGAACTTGGCGATAAGGGCAACATTGTCATTTTCGGAAAAGCTCAACATCCTGAGGTAATTGGACTAAACGGACAGGTTGATAACAAGGCTAAAATTGTTCAGGATAAATCGGATTTGGATGATATTGATTTTTCGAAACCTGTAGTGTTGTTCTCCCAGACAACCATGAATCGCGACAGATACCATGTACTTAAAGCAGAACTTGAAAAGCGACTTAAAACACCCGAATTGCTGGAAGCATACGATACTATTTGCGGGCAAATGGCAAACCGTGCTCCCTGGCTAAAGGAATTTAGTAAAACAGTTGATGCCATAGTATTTGTGGGAGGTAAAAAAAGCTCAAACAGTAAGGTTTTGTATGGGCATTGCAAAGATACAAACCCAAACAGCTATTTTGTGAGCTCTGTTTCGGAAAGTGAAAATCTTGAATTGTCTGAATTTGATAAAGTGGGTGTTTGCGGGGCCACATCAACCCCCCAGTGGTTAATGGAGAATGTTGCCGACTCTATTCGAAGGAGGTATACCTGATATGCAGGTTCACACACCAAAATATGTTGATGTAATATTACCGGTTTCGGTACCTAAGCTATATACTTATAACTTGCCTGAGAATATCTCTGAAGAGGAAGTTAGGCCCGGCATGAGGGTTTGTGTGCAGTTTGGAAAGAGAAAATTATTTACGGCACTTGTTGTTAAAATCCATTCCCAGGCTCCTGCTGAATACGAAACAAAAGAGATAATTGCTTTGCTTGACGACTACCCTGTGGTTCTGGATTGGCAAATAAAGTTTTGGGAATGGATTGCGGAATATTACATGTGTACCCGGGGCGAGGTGTTGAATGCGGCTTTACCTGTCGGACTGCGTCCCGAAGGACAAACACAGGTTTTTCTGAATGAAATTCCGGAATCGGGAATTGATCTAAAAACAAACGAAGAAAACATAGTAAAAGCCATTGAAAACAATCCGGGAATAACTATTGATAAGCTCACTCAGCTTTCCGGCAGGAAAGAAGTTATGCCAGTCCTTCGTCAGTTACTCTACAGAGAGGTAATCAGTTTTAGTGAGTCTTTACGGGAAAACTATAAACCAAAATTGGTTCCGGTACTTCATCTGCACGAAAATCTGAAACATGAAAAAATATTGGGTGAATTGATGAATCACCTCGAAAAAAGAGCGCCGAAACAGCTACAGGCATTGCTGGCTTTCCTCGATTTGTCAGGTTTTATTAAAGAGAAGAAATTTTCTCCTGTATTAAAATCTTTAGTCATAAGCAAAGCAAAGGTACCCTCTGCTGCAGTAAAGGCTTTGGTTGACCGTGATGTTTTTATTGTTGAAGAAGTTGAATCTTCGAGGTTTCTGAATGAGGAAAAAACACAGGCCGATAAGGTAGTTCTTAACGAATACCAGGAGAAAGCATTAAAAGAGATAAAAGAAACTTTTGAAAATAACGAAGTTACATTGCTTCGCGGGGTAACCTCCAGCGGTAAAACTGAAATATATATCCACCTGATTGAAGAACAACTGGGACAAGGAAAGCAGGTGTTGTATTTATTGCCCGAGATTGCACTTACAACACAGATAATTCTGCGTCTTCAGAATGTTTTTGGAAACAGAATCGGGATTTACCATTCGAAATACAACGATGCCGAGCGTGTTGAAGTCTGGAATAATTTGCTTGGTTACAGGGCTTCCGATGCTGTAACTTATGATATTATTCTTGGAGTACGCTCATCGGTATTTCTTCCTTATAAAAATCTGGGCTTAATTATTGTTGATGAGGAACATGAAAATACCTATAAACAGTTTGATCCTGCACCACGATATCATGCCCGTGATACTGCCATAGTGCTTGCCTCGCTGCATAAGGCAAAGGTACTTTTAGGCACGGCCACCCCTTCGGTCGAAAGTTATTTGAATGCAAAAACAGGTAAATACGGCTATGTTGAATTGTTAAACCGCTACCTCGATATTCAGTTGCCAGAGATTAAAGTTGCGGATGTCAGGAGAGCCCGAAAAAAAAAGCAAATGAGTGGGCATTTTTCGCCGGATTTAATTACCGAAATTCAGCAGGCTTTAAATAATAATGAGCAGATTATTTTATTTCAGAACCGAAGAGGATTTGCTCCCTACCTTGAATGTGCCGATTGCGGATGGATACCGGGCTGTAAACACTGCGATGTTAGTCTGACCTACCATAAACTGAAAAACAGGCTTAATTGCCATTATTGTGGGTACAATATGCCTGCTGTTGTGCGCTGTAATGCCTGTGGCAGTCATAATATTCAAACCCGCGGATTTGGAACCGAGAAGGTCGAAGACGATATTCAACTTATTTTTCCTGAGGCACGTCTGCTGAGATTAGATATGGATACTACAAGGAAAAAGCGCTCTTATGATGAGATTATTGATAAATTCTCAACCGGACAGGTAGATGTTCTTATCGGAACACAAATGGTATCAAAAGGACTTGATTTTGATAATGTGAGTGTGGTGGGTATCCTAAATGCCGATAATATGCTGAATTTCCCCGATTTCAGAGCATTTGAACGTAGTTTCCAAATGATGGCGCAGGTGAGTGGCCGGGCAGGACGCAAAAAGAAACGGGGAAAGGTTATTATTCAAACGGGAGAACCGGAACATTCAATTATTAAACAGGTTGTTAATAATGATATTGAGGGGTTTTTTAATATTCAACTTTCGGAGCGCAAAAAATATATTTATCCACCCTACATTCGTCTGGTAAAAATAATTATCAAACATGGCGATAGCAAAACACTTAGGGAAGCTTCAAACAAGCTTGCCTCAGAATTGCGAAAACTGTTTGGGAATCGTGTTCTTGGTCCCGAGCCACCCGTAATTGGAAGAATTCAGAACTGGTACATCAATCATATACTTATCAAGCTCAATAAATCACAGAATGTAGGGCAGCAAAAGAAACAAATTGCTGATTTAAGCTATAATTTAAAGACACATACAGGCTACTCCGGATTGCAGCTATTTTTCGATGTGGATCCTTTTTAATCGGCTGCATCGTTCGAAGCTTTTGCTTCTGCTTCTGCCTGGGCCTGGGCAGCAAAATCATATATAAATGCAAGATTAAATATGTCTTCTAATTGCTCTTCAGACAGGCTATTATGAATAAACAGAACTTTGCGATCTCCAAGTTCATTTATCAGAATTTTAAGTCCATCATCGGTTGTTACTTCGGCACAATAAAATTCGGGAATCCAGATTATTTTATATTTTTTTTCCTTAAAAGTTCCTTCCAATTCATTGTAGCTATATTGAAATTCACCAACATCTTCTTTTTTATCGTTTTGAATGGCTATTTGCACACCCGAAGAGATGCTTAAAAAATTAAAAAGTGTACTTTCGCTTGATTTTATCTTAATAATGTAATCTTCATTTTTTAAGGTGTTTGTGAGGCGATAGCTATATCGAACCTTATTACCTTCAAAAATATTTCCCAAATCAAATTCATTATCCAGTCCATCAAAGAATTTATCCTTGAAAGTCACAACCTCTTTTAAATCGTCCATGCTTCTTCCGTAAAGGTATGAGCGATAGTTCGGTACGAGGTAGAATTTTTCAGCGTTTGACAAAAATTCAGAATAATGCTCAGTTGGGGGCTTCAAATTATATCGTTTTTCTTCCCGTTTTATTTTGCCCTCAAACGCATTTAACAAACCATCAAAATAAAATACATAAAAATCCTGCTCACTCATCTCAACTGCTCCCACAATATCTTCCTCAATCATGGGTGTAAAGGGAATTTTGTTTTTGAATTTATATACACTTCTGCCTTTGTGGTTATATGCTTTAACACGTGTCATGAAGGAGTATGTCACTCCTGTATTCGTCATAATACTTAATTGAAGAATTGTCTCAACAGAAATATAGATCGTTCCTTTCTCGCCTGATTTTGCAGCCTCTTTCACTTTTAATTTTGGGGCTGTAAAATTTTCGAGGTAGTTAATCTTCCCCGGATTATCAAAGATTACAGTATCCACACCAAAACGATTTTTAGAATACCGGGCAATATCAGATTGTATATCGTTTATAAATTCCTGGTGCTGAAAATACATTGGAAATGTTTCCTGATTTGTGCCCTCGCCTAATCGTAATAGGTAATTTATATCGGTTACTACAGCTTTATGGTATTTTTGAGCAGCCAGGTTCTGGCTAAAAAGAATAATACCGATGGATAAGATAGTTGTAACTCTCATCTGATGCTTATGTTTGGTTTATGCAAATTTTACAAATTTCCTTCCAGAACTATTTGTAAAACTTACTGATTTGGGAAAATTATTAATTGCTATTTTATAACAAACAGACATTAAAATTTCTTACAGGCTGCATGCTGTGCTTTTTAAAATTAAATATTTTATCAATTCAATAGAATACTTAAATTTGCTGTCTGATATTTTATGCGGGGCATAGCGCTTCCGATAGTTATCGGGACCGGTGAGCGAGTTGAGGATGTCCCGCAGAAATTATAGAATTATTTCGACCGCAAAACGTGAAACTAATATTTACGGGGCATAGCGCTCCCGATAGTTATCGGGACCGGTAAGTGAGTTGAGGATGTTCCGCAGACATTATAGAATTATTTCGACTGCAAAACGTGAAACTAATATTTACGGGGCATAGCGCAGTCCGGTAGCGCGCTACGTTCGGGACGTAGAGGTCGTGGGTTCGAATCCCGCTGCCCCGACAAAAGAAAAGTCTGACACCGAAGTGTTGGACTTTTTTTAGTATTTCCTCTTTTTGGTGCTTATGTGAAAATCAAATCAAATCTAATTATTGTTCTTGATATAAGCTGATCGGGTTACCTATGAAAACAAGTTTTTGCTAAAAAAAAGAGGTTGCTCCTGCAGAACAACCTCTTCTAAATCCAACCAAACCCTACATCAAAATGCTATGAAAACTTGTATCTTACTTTTCTTGATATTTACTTGATTTTACGGGAATAACAACTAAAAGTTTTAAGTAGAAATACCCGAAAAATGCTTTTTAATACTTATTTATTTATGAGTATAAACCGAAAAATCTGCGTATTATTTCCCGGATACAAGTTTTTATGATTATTTTAACTTTTAATCAAAAGTTCCCGAGAACCAAATAACTGTTTTTCAAGTTCCATTTTATTATTTTTAATTGCATTACAATGTTTTAAACAATAGAAATGTTATGAAGAAAATACTTAACAGACCTATAAAAATTATTATGCTCTTGTTGAACTTAATTATTGGAGGTTTTTGTTTTTCCCTCATTTCGCAAGAACGCTCTGCCTTGATTGGCGAAGGAATAACCATTTATTACCCAAATAATTATCAATCAGTTTTTCATGAGCCATCGTTTGCACTTGTTCAGGAACCCATTGAACAAGGAGACCTGCCAGAAGATAGGAACATAAGTGTTGCTTTCGATAGTATACAAGGCAAAAGCATTGCCACAATTAATGTTGGTGAAGAAGTTGATTTTTATGGAACGGGAGAAGTTACAGGTGAGCTGTTAAGAAACGGAAAAGTCAGAACGCTCTGGAATACCGATAATTATGGTTATATGAGATATCATGCTCTTCAGCTTTACCAGTCTCATCCCTGGGTAATGGGAGTCAGGAGCGATGGTACTGCTATTGGCGTATTGGCCGATAATACCTGGAAACAACGCATTGTTCTTGATGACAAAATCAGCTTTGAGTCAGAAGGACCGGCATTCAGAGTTATTGTAATTCAGAAAAAAGATCCGGCTGAATTGTTACATGCTTTGGCCGATTTAACTGGCCATATGCCATTACCACCCCTTTGGAGTTTGGGATACCAGCAATGTCGGTGGTCGTATTATCCCGATAGCCGGGTAAGAGAAATAGCTGATACTTTCAGACTGAAAAAAATTCCCTGCGATGTTATTTGGATGGATATTCATTACATGGAAGGATACCGCATTTTTACTTTTTCTGAGGAATATTTTCCAAATCCTGTAGGGCTAAATAATTACCTGCATGCAAAGGATTTTAAGTCGATTTGGATGATTGATCCGGGTGTAAAATACGATGAAGATTATTTTATTTACAAATCGGGTACTGATAAGGATGTTTGGGTAAAAAATGCACAGGGAGAAGATTTTGTTGGTGATGTTTGGCCAGGGCCATGTGTTTTCCCCGATTTCACTCAACAAAAAACGCAAAAATGGTGGGCATCGCAATATAAAGATTATTTGGCAACCGGTATCGATGGTGTCTGGAACGATATGAATGAGCCATCGGTATTTAATGGACCGGGATGGACAATGCCGGTTGATAATATGCATTTGGGTGATGAAATCTTACCAAAAGCCAGTCATGAAAGATACCATAATGTTTATGGGATGCTTATGGTTAAATCTTCGCGTGAGGGTATTTTAGCAGCAATTCCCGAAAAACGACCTTTTATTTTAACACGTTCCAATTTCTTGGGTGGACAGCGGTATGCGGCTACATGGACAGGCGACAATCTTGCCATTTGGGATCACTTAAAGACCTCAATTCCAATGGTTCTGAATTTTGGGCTTTCCGGACAGCCTTGTAGTGGCCCGGATATTGGAGGATTTGGAGGTAATGCTACTCCCGAGCTTTATGGACAATGGATAGCAACCGGAGTATTTTATCCTTTCTCCAGATCGCATACTGCCGAGGGAACAAACAACCAGGAACCTTGGGCATTTGGCGAAGAAATTGAACAAGTGTCAAGAACCGCTATTAGCAGGCGATACAGACTATTGCCTTATTTGTACACCTTGTTTTATAAGGCCTCTCAAACCGGAATGCCGGTTATGCAGCCTGTGTTTTTTGCCGATTTTAAAGATGAAAGTTTAAGAAGCGAGGATGAAGCTTTTCTTTTAGGCAGCGATTTATTGATTATTCCTAAATGGGCAACAGAACCATCACTCCCTGAAGGAAATTGGAGAACAGTATCTTTGGTTGGAGAGGACAGTAAAAACGATGCGTATCAGCCTGAGATAAAAATCAGAGAGGGTGCAATTGTTCCTCTTACAAGCATTATTCAAAATACAACTTCGTACAAATTAGATACAATTACCCTGTTGGTTTCTTTAGACGAACAGGAGAAGGCCCGGGGCGAACTTTATTATGATGAAGGTGAAGGCTTTGGATACCAGGAAGGTATGTATAAACTTTTTGAGCTTAAAGCCGAGAAAAACAACGATAAATTAAGCGTTTCTGTTAGCGGAATTCAAGGTAAAATGGAAATAGCTCCATTTAATATAAAGGTAGAATGGATAACTGATGAGCCAGCTAAAAAATCAATTGCTTCAGGGGAAATAGTTTTGGATGTGAATCAATAAAAGCTAAGATTCCGATTCAGTGTCAGCCAATGATATACTAAAAAGAGGTTGCTCGTGGAGAACAACCTCTTCTAAATCCAATCAAACCCTACATCAAGATGCTATGAAATCTTATATCTTGTTTTTTTATGAATGTTTTTCTTTCAGTCGTTTGTAAACCTCATCCATTGTGCCGCTAAAAGGACCGGGAGTTTCCATTTTTATTGAAACAAGAGCTGCTGCAAATTTCACTGACTCAGCAACGCTGTGATCCAATAGGTGCGAAAGGTATGCTACGAAAGTTGTATCACCCCTTCCGGTTCTTCCTGAAACATTACTGTTAGAGAATTTCTCGTAGTACGATTTTCCATCAACCCGTGCTATAACACCCTCAGATTGCGTAATCATAACATTAGAACAACCCCACGATTCAACAATTTTTGCAGCTTCTTCCAAATTATCTGTGCCGGTTAAAATTTTGGCTTCCAGAACATCCAGTTTCAGTTTATCCATCATGGCTGCGATCTCTTTCTTATCAGCCACATCGCTATACTCGTGATTTTTAGTTACGGGATCGACGTGGCGAACAAAACTTTGCATATCAACCGAAAGGCTTGGATAGTTTCTTGCCTTTAGAGCTTTCATAAGAGGCATGTCGAATTCCGTATCAGAAATTCCTGCCAGGTGAACACAAGTAGAATCAAGTTCAGGAACATCCTTGATATCTATTATACCTGCTGATTTAATCAGAGTCATAGTTCGTTCATCCATGTTTTCAGATTCATGAACTACCCTGTTGTACGAAGTTTCTTCGCTTGGAATGAGGTAGCAATCTACACCTAAATCTTTCATAGGCTGAAGAATATGCTCGTCTTTTGGTGACATTTTAACAACAGCGGCAACTTTTTTGCCTACTCTTGCAGCAACCATAGCACCACACAAAACAGCGCTGCCGGGGGCTACTTTAGCTTCCTGGCCAAAATGCTTAATCTCGTCATAACACATATGTCCTATGAAGGTGATGTCATATTTTTTGCTCATTTTAACTAATTTATAATTGATTATTTCTTTAATATGGCTTCGGGATTTATCTCTTTAAGCCTTTAATTAAAATCCGAGAGCCAGTTGCAAAGTTTATTTCACAAATGACACTCGGAATATTGTTTAGATTTTATTGTCAATCAAGGACACTATGTTCTTTGTGCCTTAATCGAACTTTTCTTCTGGCAGATTTTCTTCCGCGCTTAAATCAATAGGCATTTTTGTTGTTGAATAAGGCTTAAACTTACCCCAAAGCAAATCAACTGAAGACCTGATAGAATCGGGCGTTCCGGAGAAGTTACAAACCACAGCATCAGCAGTGGTGGTTGTGCCTTTACGGTATGGAAAGTTTGTCATTACAACAACATCTTTACCCATATCTTTCAATTTCTTAACCAGGCGGGCATTATTGCCTTTTTTCTCAATACGTGCATAATAATTGGTCATTACAACCATATCAGCCTCTTTTGCAAGTTTCAGCGCTTCTTCTATCTGTTCGTCATCAGCATAAAAGCCTGTATCATCAAGAATAAGATTGGTAGAATATTTAGTCATCTGTTCACAGAAAATGTGTGAATGACTGTACATATCTTTACCGGCAAATTCATATGGGAAACACTGCTCAATAACAAGTATTTTCTTGTCTTTACTTAGAGGGATAAGATTTTTAGTATCTCGAACAACAATTTGAGCTTTTTGAGCAACTTCCATTGAGAAATCGATGTTTATCTTGTCTCTCACAACAGCAGTTGTTTCTTTAGGATCCATTTTTCCGGCTTGCTCAAACAGTCCCTGGTCGTATTTTCTTTCGAGCTGGCGACGTACAGCATCATCAACACGCTCCATTGAAAGTTCACCACTTTCAACAGCCATTTTAATTCCGAACAGACATTGAGAACGCGATTCATCATCGGCTTTTAGCAGAATGTGGTCTACGCCGGCAGCAACAGCCATAGCGCAAGCTTTAGGTAAAGGCCATTTTTTCAAAATTGCAGCCATACCAATTGCATCAGAAACAATTATTCCTTTAAAGCCCATCTCACCTCTTAAAAGATCGGTAAGAATCTTCTTAGATAAAGTAGCAGGATATTCATCATCAAAAGCAGGGTATATTGTGTGAGCTGTCATCAGTGCTGATGCACCGGCATCAACACCTGCCTGAAATGCTGCAAGTTCAACTTCCTGCATACGTTTTTTATCTCCACGACATCTGTCTAGTACATCGTGCGCATCAGTATCTGAGTCACCACGTCCTGCAAAGTGTTTAATAGTTGCAGTAATGCCTGCATCTTCATAACCACGAACAGTAGCATCAATAAATTTCGAAATAACTTTAACATTGTCGCCAAACGAACGAACACCAATCTCAGGGTTTAATGGATTGATATTCACATCACATACCGGATGATAAAATTGTGTTACACCAATAGCGCGCATTTGACGAGCCATCAGGTTAGCAATTTTGTAAGCTACATCAACATCACCAATTGCTGTGATACCCATGGGGGGAGGGAACTGTAAAATACGACCGGAAGAATAATCATTCTTAAAGTCGCCTTCCATATCAATTGTAATATGAAGCGGTATTCCCGATTCACGCCCCAAGGCAATTTTCTGCAGGTTATTTAAGGCTTCAGTAAGCTCTTCAGGTGTTACACTTATGCCAAAAGCTTTTGAATCGAAATAGGTGTGTGCAATATCGAAATAATCTTTTGGCGGTTTAAAATTAGGGTCAATTTGTGTTCTTCCCCAATACAGGTTTTTACAAGTTTCAAGTGCGTATGGTTCTAAACATAAACCACCTGCCTGCAGTTTAGTTATTTGTTCAATTCCCGATGGTGTTGCAATTGCTCCACGCCAGGTGAACGTAAGAATCTGGCCGCATTTTTCAAGCAGACTCATTTTCGCAATTTTTGCCGAAACAAAAGCATCTCTTTCTTTTGACATTTTTTATCTCCTTATTGTTTTTGGTTATTTATTGTAGTCTAAAAAATTTAATTTGAAATCTCTTAGTAATTTTTATCTTCAATCACAAATAAACAAATTTTTCACATATGAAAAGTTTTAATAGTGGCCTCAAATGTCTTTAAATTGGACGCTCATGTCAAAAACAAGCTTGTTTCTAACTCTTTCCAATTTACAAAAAAGAACAAAGGTTTTTAATTACATATGGAAATAAAATTAAGCAATCTTTAAAAATAGCTAGAACTATTTTCATATTCTTTTTCTGAAATTTTTAATTACAGGGATTTTCTCGAAAACATCTCTCAGGGTTCTGCATCTGCTTAACTTACATCGCTTTCGTTCGAAAATAGTAGAGATATTAAATCTTTTTTGGTACTTTTAGTTAATGTATTGGAACATGTATAATATTTGCAATTATAGAATAGATTGGTGTTTTGTAATTTTAATTTTTTGAAAAAAACAGGATGCCAGGAAGCGATCCGTAGTATTTCTTCAGAACATGTGCTGCGAGTTTTAGATTTTTATTGTAGCTTTTTTTTTCAATAAATCATTTAATTTTGCGAACCTATATAGACAAAACTTAACACATAATATTATGAAAATTCAAAATCCTATTCTACCGGGTTTTAATCCAGATCCTTCAATACTCAGAGTTGGTGACGATTATTATATTGCTACCTCAACCTTTGAATGGTTTCCCGGAGTGCAGATTCATCATTCAAAAGATTTGGTAAACTGGAAGCTTATTGCCCGTCCCCTAAACAGGACTTCGCAACTTAATATGGCCGGAAATCCTAATTCGTGTGGTATTTGGGCACCTTGTCTTTCATATCATGAGGGAACATTTTACCTGATTTATACCGATCAGAAAATATTTGAAACTACGTTTAAAGATCCGCATAACTACCTGGTAACAACCGACGATATTACCGGAGATTGGTCAGAGCCTATTTACATGAACAGGTCAGGTTTTGATCCCAGTCTGTTTCATGATGATGACGGAAGAAAATGGTTTGTAAATATGCTGTGGGATCATCGGGTTGGTAAACCAAAGTTTGCAGGTATTGTATTGCAGGAGTATGATCACAAACAAAAAAAGCTTGTAGGGCCAATAAAAAACATATACCAGGGAACAAAAATTGATTGGGTTGAAGGACCTCACCTTTATAAGAGAAACGGATATTACTATCTGATGACTGCTGAAGGAGGAACAGTTCTTAAACATGCTGTTACCATGGCTCGTTCTAAAAATATTGACGGACCTTATGAAACCGATCCTCAGAATCCTGTACTAACTTCATATTTTAATCCTGAACTGGAATTGCAAAGAGCAGGACATGCATCTTATGTTGAAACTCAAACCGGCGAACAATACATGGTACATCTTTGTGGCAGACGCATGCCCGCAAGAGGCAGATGTGTTATGGGTCGCGAAACTGCCATTCAAAAGATGAAATGGACCGATGATGGCTGGTTGCGTTTGGCATGCGGTGGAAATGAACCTCAGTATGTTGTAGATGTGCCAAACTTACCGGAGCATAAATGGGAACCTGTAAATGTTAGAGATGATTTTGATTCGGATAAACTGGACATAAATTTTCAGTCACTACGTGTTGATATCAGCGATCTTTATTCATTAACAGAGCGTCCCGGATATTTAAGGTTGAAAGGTTATGAATCGCTTAGTTCATTTCATAAGCAGGCGCTTTTGGCACGTCGTCAGCAATCGTTCTTCTACACTGCTGAAACCTGTGTTGAATTTGAACCCGATAATTTCCAGCAAATGGCCGGTTTGATTTGCATGTATGATAACAGGAATTTTTACTACCTGAACATTAGCCGGGATGAAGAAAAAGGTAAATGCCTTGATATTCTTAATTGTGTGGGTGGTCAGTTTGAAGCTCCGCTTAAGGAAGTTATTGCATTGAAAGAAGGACCCACATACCTTAGAGTAAATGTTTACTACGATAAATTAAGATTTTATTACTCTGAAAACGGATCTGACTGGAAGTTACTGGATGCATTAATGGATGCCAGCACCTTATCTGATGAATTTGATGCAGGTGGTGGAAATTCACATTTCACAGGTGCTTTTGTTGGGCTTTGCTGTCAGGATATGGCTGAAAGTAAAAAATATGCCGACTTCGATTATTTTGAATATCGTGAGAATGATAATACAATTCCATCCAGAGAGCATTAAAAATTAAAGACTTATATATAAAAAGCTTCGGGTTTTATCCTGAAGCTTTTTTTTTATTAAACTTCAGTAAGATTTGGACCAAAAGAATAAGTTTTACCTGATTCTGTATCAAGCTCAATATCCTTTTCTCTTAACCTGATTTTGCATTTCCCTCCTTTTACCGATTTTATTTTTGCAGATTTGAGTTCACCCTTTTCCCATTCCATGTCAACTTCAAAATTTCCACGGGCTTTTAATCCACACACAGAACCAGAACTCCAGGCTTTTGGTAAAGCGGGCAAAAGATGAATTTCATCAGCATGGCTTTGTAAAAGCATTTCTGCAATACCAGCAGTTCCGCCAAAGTTACCATCAATCTGGAATGGGGGATGAACATCAAAGAGATTGTTTAAAGTTGATTTTTGTAACAAAGCTTCAAGATTCTCATACGCTTTGTCTCCATTGAGCATACGGGCATAGAAATTAATTATCCAGGCTCTGCTCCATCCGGTGTGGCCACCTCCATGCGATAAACGGTATTCAATGGTTTTCCTGGCAGCTCCCATAAGTTCGGGAGTATGCATAGTAATCTGTTTCCCCGGATGCAACGCAAATAAGTGCGAAATATGTCTGTGGCCTGGCTCCGGTTCTTCAAACTCTTTGCTCCACTCCATTATTCTTCCGTCGTTTCCAATCTTCAGGGGACTTAATCGCGAACGCAATATCTCAAGGCTGTCTCGGAATTCCTGGTCTATGTCAAGTATTTTTGCTGCTTCCATAGTATTGGAAAACAGATCGTAGCATATTTCCATATCCATGGCTGGCCCCATGGTTATGTTGGATATTTTGCCATCGGGAGTTTTGAATTTGTTTTCCGGAGAGCTTGAAGGTCCGGTTACCAGGTAGCCTGTTTTTGGATCTTCTGTTAAATAATCGAAGAAAAAAAGTGAAGCTTCTTTAAGAATCGGGTAAGCATACTCAAGGTATTCTATCTCTTGGGTGAAAGCATAATGTTCCCATAAATGTTGTGAACACCAGGCAGCACCCATTGGCCACATACCCCATTCAGCTTTCCCTACCGAGGTGGTCCAATACCAGGCATCGGTTGTGAAGTGAGCAGTAAATCCCCTGCTGTTATACATTGTCTTAGCAGTTTTTCTGCCATTTTTTCTTAAACTGTCGACCAATGCTATAAAAGGCAGATGGCATTCGCTCAGATTAGTCACTTCTGCCGGCCAGTAATTCATCTGAATATTAATATTGATATGATAGTCGGCACTCCAGGGTGGAATTAACCCATCGGCCCAGATACCCTGGAGGTTTGCAGCTAAATCGTCAGGCCTGGAGCTACTTATTAGCATGTAACGGCCATACTGAAAATATAAACTTAACAGTGATGGATCGTCAGATCCGTTCTTAAAGGCTTCTAACCTTTTATCGGTGGGCAGGTTTGAATTTTCACTGGTACCTAAATCAAGTTTTACCCTGTTAAAAAGCCTTTGATGCTCAGAAATATGATCTTGTTTAATCTTTTTCAGGTCTTTGTTAGTTACTTTTTCCAATCTTTCAGAACAAACCAAATGTGGATCATCTCCCCAATAGTTGGTTGCTGCAACCAGATAAATGGTAGCCTTTGAGGCATCTTTTATCATTAAACTGTCGCCAGATATTTGTATTTCACCCGCTTCTTTTACAACCATAATCTGAGTTTCGTAATGAACCCCCGGATTAAGATCTTTCATATCAGCAGGTCCGGCAGTAACCTGACCTGACATAGTTATTGTATTCTTGTCAACTGAAATTGTGGCATCTTTTTCTCTCTTCATACTCATAGAGAAACTTAAAGCTTTAGAATTGCTTGCATTCAGCTCTATAATTAAAACCTGGTCGGGCACACTGGAGTAATATTCACGCTTGTATTCTGTTTTTCCTGATTTATAACTCACCTTTGCTATTGCATTATCAAGTGAAAGTTCCCGGCGATACTCAGAACAGGTATCTTTATGCCGGAATCCCAGAAATAAATCTCCAAGGGTTTGATACATGTTCCAGCCTTCTTTAGCCATTATCTCTTTCTCGGTAATTTCCTGGGCTTTGGAATATTCTCCTTTAAAAAGCAGATTTCTTACCTCCGGCAGGTATTTATATGCATCAGGTTTGTCGGGTACCTGACCGGGACTGCCGGTCCAGACAGATTCTTCATTTAACTGTATGCGTTCGTAATCGACCCTGCCAAAGACCATACCTCCCAGTTTCCCATTTCCGATTGGTAATGCTTCATTCCAGTCTTTTGCCGGGTTTTCGTACCATAAAGTGTTTGTAGTTTGTATTTCAGGTTGATTACAACCATAAAAGAAGGCGCAAAAAATATTCAAGTAAATGGCTTTCTTCATTATATATCAGTTTTCTGTTATTTTTTAAGCATAATCAATAAAATAAACTTGCTATTTAAAGTTACAAAACTTTGTTTCATAGAAGTTTATCGATAGATAAACATGTTAATGTTAAAAAAAGCAGGGGTTATTTATAGTAAATGTGCAGGGAAAACAAAAATAACATTTCTGTGAGAAACTGCTATAGGTTTTCTTCGTTACCTTATAGAATACAATTAAAAAGCTTATCATTAACTTTGCATATTATTATTCATACATTTCAACATGAACAAGAACGATAAGAGACAAATAGCTATTTTCCAGCAACAGGAGATAAATGGTTATTATATATACAAATACCTGGCAAACAAGGATAAAAATGAAGATAACAAGGCAGTTCTGAATAAAATTGCTTCTGATGAAAAACATCATTACGAAGTTTACAAAAGATATACCGGAATAGATACCAAGCCTCAAAAATTCAGAATTTTCCTTTACAAACTGGCTGCAAGTATTCTGGGACCGACTTTTGCTATTAAACTTCTGGAAAAAAATGAAGTTGAAGCGCAGAATGCTTATGCCACGATTAATAATGTGCCCGAAATAAAAAAAATAATTGCCGACGAGGAAGAGCACGAAATTAAGCTTATTGAAATGCTGGAGGAAGAAAGGCTTAATTATATGGGGTCGATTGTCCTTGGCTTAAACGATGCTCTGGTAGAACTTACAGGTGCACTGGCTGGCCTGACTCTTGCTTTGAGAGATCCCGAACTTATTGCATTAACAGGGTCAATTACAGGTGTGGCTGCAGCATTTTCAATGGCGGCATCAGAATATCTTTCTACAAAATCTGAAGGCAGCGAAAAAGGAGCTCTCAAAGCTTCGTTGTATACCGGGGTCGCTTATATTTTTACTGTTATTGTACTTATTTTGCCTTTTTTACTTTTAACAAATGTTTTTTTATCGCTCGGACTTACCGTATTGGGAGCTGTTTTAATAATTGCTGCGTTTAATTATTATTATTCGGTGGTTAAAGATGAAAAATTCTCAAGGAGATTTACAGAAATGGTACTTCTCAGCTTTGGGGTTGCATTGTTTAGTTTTGGAATAGGATTTGTTTTGCGCAAGTCTTTTGGAGTTGAAGTATAGCATAGAATTTGTTTTAACTCCATACCTTTAAGATTTTAAGAGTTATATTAACTTTATTAAAAGGCTTTAAAAGCTTTATGGCTCAATTCATGCAGAAAGTGAACCAGGGAAGGGCAGTAAATTTTATTTCTTTTTACCCCAAAAGAATAGTTAGTAAGTTTTTTATTTAACTAACCAATCTTTAGCTTCTTCAATATTGCTAAAAGGTTTTAGAGAGTTTTCGCTGCCAATAACCATATTATATGCTTTTAATAGTATTACTCTTGCCGGACTATTTATACCTACAATGGCTCTTTTCTTGGCTAGTTTTGGAGCATCCTGAGCAATTTTTTTTGCCTCTTTCATATAACCCGGTGTAGCAAAGGCGTTGGTCATATCGGTAAGTTGGAGGTATTCTTTATTGTCAGTAATTATAATCTCCACAGCCTTTTTCATAAGCTGAATCATTTCTTCATCAGATTTACAGCCCTGGTAGTTAATGTAAAGAATTTCTTTTCCTTTATGGTTTATTTTCTCGACTCCCGGCATAATATTTCATTTTTGGTTTAATCTACTTGTTAAATTTAAGGAAATTCTTAATCTAATTATTCAGCTTCGCTTGTTTATTTTGGTCTCGATATATTTATCATGAACTAAAATAACCATTGCGATTCAGCAATAATATTTTGTAAAGTTTAGAAATACAAAAGATAACATTAATTATAACTCTTTGCAATCGATATAAATTGTATTTTTTTTTAGAGTAATAACCTTTAAAACTAAACTAACAGATTGCAATGATGAATGCAAAATGGGTTGGGAAAAAATATAAAAATTCATTCCTCAAAAACCTGTTTTATTGCAATTATCCTGATAAAAATGTTGTATTACTATGTAAGTATTCTTAATTTTAATAAGAGCATGATCATTTCGCAATGTTTTACAGGGAATTATTCTTTTTTATTTTTTTGTCAGCAAGTTTGTTTCTATACAGTCAGGAAGACTCATTAAAGCAATCAATAAATTTGATTTTTGAGGAACGGCTTGATGTTATGGGGAAAGTATCGGGCGTAAAAGCTATTAGTTTACTTAAGACACCCTCAACTGTTACTATTATTGACAGATCAACCATCAAGAAATATACTTTCATGACGGTTGCTGAAGCTTTGGCCATTGTCCCCGGAATTGATGTTCTTCAGACAGAAGTTTGCATATGAAATACAGAATACTATTTATATTGATAATTATTTTTTTCCCTGTGTTGAATGCAAATTCGCAAATAGAGGAAGGAATTTTAAAAGCTGCATTTATTGAAAAGTTCACCAAGCTGATAAACTGGCCCGAAAAAACCACTCAAAACGATAAGTTTACAATCTGTGTTGTTGGAAATAAAAGTTTTTACGACCAATTACATAAAGCCTATTCAAAAAGAGAATTAAAGGGTAAAGAAGTTGTCGTATTGTTCAATGAAAAGATTCCTGTTAACCAGGAAATTGATATTCTTTACCTGGGAGTTGAAAGCAATAAATTATTAGATGATGCTGTTGAACATCTGAAAAATTGTCTGATAGTTTCTGAATACGAGGGTTTCGCCAAAAAGGGAGCGCATATTAACTTTTATTTAACCGAGAAAGAAACAATGCATTTTGAAATTAATAAAAGTAGTATGGACGATTCAGGATTTAAAATGGATTTTTTACTGCTTGATTTTGCAAAAGTTGTAAATAAATAATGGTTAATTTTAAAAACATATCAATTAAGGTAAAAATTATTTCCATTGTAACGGGGATAGCTGCTATTGCTGTGTTCTTTAGCTTGTTTTTTACCACCATAAACCAGGTTAGCGTTGTTAAAAGTGAGATTGTTGATGATTTACAAAAAGAAATGATTTTAATAGGTGACTACTGTGTAATGCCTATTGAATTTAATTATCCCGAAAGAGTTGATAAGATTCTTAGTGAATATATGGATGATAAAGAATTTCTTGTTTTGACTGTTTACGACAATGAAGATCACATAATTTCAGAATTAAGAAACGACAGTCTTTACCAGAAAACACTTCAACCCAATTCAAAATCAACGAAAACTTTTTATGCTAATATTGTTGAGATAATTGAACCTATTCGATATGATCATAAAGATTATGGCAGTATACATCTGGTTTATTATACAGGTCTGAGAACCTACATTATAAAAAAAATTGGAGTAGCACTACTGCTATTTTTTATAATATTATGTGTTTCTTTTTTCCTGGCTCTTTATTTTCAAAAATACATTTCTCAGCCTATTCAGGACTTGGCTACTCTGGCTTCACAAGTTTCAAAAAATCGTGATTATTCTTTACGGATAGTAAAGCACTCGAATGACGAAGTTGGAACCCTCGTTGAAAATTTCAATAATATGCTTACGACCATTGGTATGCAGCAAAAGGAAAATGAAGAAGCAGCCATTGCGGTAGCTGAAAGCGAGGAAAAATTCAGAAATATATTCAATTTCAGCCTTGATGGAATTTTGGTTGTGAGAAAAGAAGGAGAAATCTTAGAAGCTAGCAAAACAGCTTGTTTGATTCTTGGCTACAATCGGGACGATCTTATCGGAAGTTCAATACTTACAATCATGCCGGAAGGTTATTTCAAGCAGCGTAGTGAAGCTATGAAAATTCTAAATGCCGAGGGGAAATATACATTTTTCAGTAAATATATAACGCATAAAGGGGCCGAGATTTTTCTGGAGTTTAGCAGTAAATTTATTAATTATGAAGGTACCGAAGTAATACTAACCTTCTTAAGGAATATAACAGACAGGATTAAAAACGAGGAAGACCTGAGGGAAAGTGAGGAACGGTATAAAAGGTTGGTTGAACATTTGCCCAGTGCAATAATTCTGCATCACAAAGGCAAAATTATGTACATTAATAACTCTGTTAAACAACTTTTAGGTGGCCGGTTTGTGAATGAATTCTTGAACAAAGACTTCATAAGTTTTATAAGCGAAGCAGATAGACCAAGATTACTCAGCCAGATCGAACAAGCTGAAGAATTGAATCTTCCATCAGAATCCATTGAGATTAAGATGATTAAAACCGATAATCAGAGAATTTTAGCAGAGATGGTTTCAATTCCATTGGTGGTTAACAGAAGACGGGTTATTTTATCAGTCTTTAATGATATAACAGAGCGAAAACGGATAGAAAAAGAATTGATAGTTGCCAAAAACCAGGCTGAAGAAAGTGACAGATTAAAATCGGCATTCTTAGCCAATATGAGTCATGAAATAAGAACGCCGATGAATGGTATAATTGGTTTTACTGATTTACTTGAAAGCGATAGGTTAACCGATAAAGACAAGAAGCGTTATATCAATATTATAAAGGCCAGTGCCGATAGGTTATTGTCCATAATTAATGATATTATAGATATTTCAAAAATTGAATCAGGGGCAATAAATATAAGCCTGGCCGAATTTGAATTGAAAAAGCTTGTCAATGATTTATACCAGTTCTTCATACCGCAAATGAGCGGGAAAAAACTTGGTTTTACTCTTGAAGTTGATACTGAAGACGATATTATACTAAACTCAGATAAAGGAAAAATTAATCAGGTTATTACTAATTTGCTCTCGAATGCCTATAAATTTACAAATGAAGGTTCGATAAAGATTAAAGTTTTGACTGATGAAATCTCAGAAACAGTTTCGGTTACTGTTGAAGATACAGGTATTGGAATACCTGAAAATCAGCTTAATATGGTGTTTGAGCGATTCCGTCAGGCAGAGCATTTCGCTTCAGAATTTCATGAAGGAACCGGGCTTGGACTTTCAATTTCAAAGGGCTTTATAGAGGCATTAGGAGGCAGAATTTCTGTAAACTCCCAGGAGAATATCGGAACAAAATTCACCATCATACTGCCTTTCGAGAGACTAGAGTCGGTCTCAGCCTCAAACCCGGAAAGCAAGACAGATATTACTGAGGTTGACGATTATAGTTCAAAAACCATCTTAATTGTTGAGGATGAACAGTATAATTATGAATACCTGGTTGAAGCTCTAAAACCAACAAAAGTTAATACTTTATGGGCAGTAAACGGACTTGAGGCTCTGCAAAAAGTAGTTGAAAATAAAAAAATTGATTTAGTCCTCATGGATATAAAGCTTCCGATTATGGATGGATATACTGCTACCGAGAAAATTAAAGAGCATAAAAAGGAATTACCGGTTGTGATACAAACTGCTTACGGCCTTGAAGATGACAGGCAAAAATCTCTTAGCATTGGAGGCGATGATTATATCTCAAAACCTATTGTTAAGGATGATTTGTATCAAATCCTTAAACGGTTCCTGTAATCTAATCAAAAAGTTGCTTCAGTCTAAATCAGCTAAAAAGCGATTTTAGAATTCGTTAGCTTGCTAGGAGGGAATGGATAATGATTTTAAGTGCAAAAACAGCTATTGTTTAGCTATTTTTGCCCATGAATCACGCAAGGTTGCAGTTCTGTTAAATACAGGTTTTTCTCCGGTAATTTTTCTGTCCCTGTAAAAATACCCAAGCCTTTCAAATTGGTAATGGTTCATTGTGGCATCTTTAATAAAGGGTTCAATATAACCGGTTACAATCTTAAGCGAATCCTTGTTCATATTATCAAGGAATGTTTCACCTTCTTTGGTGTCGTATGGATTTTCTTTTTCGAAAAGCCTGTCATACAGTCTTATCTCCGATTCAACAGCATGTTCAGCAGAAACCCAATGGAGCGTTCCTTTTACTTTTCTTCCATCGGGCGAATTACCTCCTTTGCTTTCAGGATCATAGGTGCAAATTAGCTCAACAACTTCGCCATTCTCATTTTTTACTACTTTTTTACAGGTAATAAAATACGCATACCTGAGCCTGACCTCACTGCCGGGAGCCAACCTAAAGAATTTTTTCGGTGGTTCTTCCATAAAGTCGTCCTGTTCAATAAAAAGGTTTCTTGAAAACGGAACTTTACGTGTACCCATATTTTCATCTTCAGGGTTGTTAACGGCATCCAGATCTTCTGATTTACCCTCAGGGTAATTTTCAATAGTAACTTTCAGCGGATTAATAACACCCATAATTCTTTGCGAACTTTTATTCAGGTCTTCTCTTACACAATGTTCAAGTAAGCCAACATCAATTGTGTTCTCGCGTTTGGCAACGCCAACGCGCTCAGCAAAATTACGAACCGATTCAGGTGTATAACCCCTTCGTCGTAACCCTGAAATTGTAGGCATGCGGGGGTCGTCCCAGCCATCAACATGATTTTCTTTTACTAACTGCAACAACAGTCTTTTACTCATTACAGTATAGTTCATGTTTAAGCGTGCAAATTCAGTTTGATGTGTTCTTTTTGCGTTCACATCAGAATCTTCTATAATGTTATCTAAGAACCAGTCGTAAAGTGGCCTGTGAACTTCGAATTCCAAGGTACATAATGAGTGAGTTATTCCTTCAATAAAATCTGACTGTCCATGCGCGAAATCATACATCGGGTAAATGCACCATTTATTTCCTGTACGGTGGTGATGAGCGTGCTTAATACGATACATCACAGGATCACGCATGTGCATGTTAGGCGAGGCCATATCGATTTTTGCACGTAAAACCCTTGAACCATCTGGAAATTCACCACTTTTCATTCGCTCCAGCAAATCAAGGTTTTCTTCTACCGGACGATTACGAAAAGGGCTTTCTTTTCCAGGTACAGTGGGTGTGCCTCTTGTAGCTGCAACTTCATCTGCACTACTTTCATCAACGTATGCAAGTCCTTTTTTTACAAGCAGCTTAGCCCATTCGTAAAGTTGATCAAAATAATCCGAAGCAAAATATTCCCGGTCTTCCCATTCAAAGCCCAGCCAGCGTATATCTTCTTTAATTGAATCTACATATTCAACATCCTCTTTCACGGGGTTGGTGTCGTCGAATCTCAGATTACATTTCCCGTTATATTTTTTTGCCAAACCAAAATTCAGGCAAATAGATTTAGCATGGCCAATATGCAGATAACCATTAGGTTCAGGGGGGAATCGTGTTTGAATTCTGCCATTATGTTTGCCACTTTTTAAATCCTCCTCTATCATTGCTTCAATAAAATTCAACGATTTATTTTCTTCTGAACTCATAATGCTTTTCTTTGAATAACCGGTAAAAGAATGTGTTGTTTTTATAATTATGCAAAAGTAAGGATTTTCTCTTATTCAGCTATTGCCACTGAATTATATAGGCTATTTTTACATAAATTTTTTTCTATGGCGAAGATATTTCTCGAAGGACTGGAGTTTTATGCTCATCACGGGTATTTTTCTGAAGAACAAAAGATAGGGGGCAAATACCTTATTGATATTGAGATTGAAGCAGATATTAATAAATCGGTTATTAGCGATGAATTGAAATCGACAATTAACTATGCTGAAGTTTATGAACTCATTAAACAGGAAATGAACATAAGTTCTAGACTAATCGAACATCTTGCCGGAAGAATTCTCAGGGCTGTTTTTATTAATTTCCCATTAGTTTCGGGAGTAAAAGTCAAAGTGTCAAAAATAAATCCTCCTTTGGGAGCCGATTTAAAAAGTGTAAGTGTTGTATTGGAAGAAAGGAGACCAGAATGAGTGGAAAACTTAAAAAGTGTCCGTCATGTGGCAATTTATTTACATGTGATGGGGAAAATGATTGTTGGTGTGAGAAGGTAAATATTCATAAAAAAGATTTTCTTGTATTAAACCAAAAGTTTACAGATTGCATATGTCCTGCATGCCTTGATAAGTATGCGGAGAAATAGGATTTAGAAAAATGGGAAAAGGGTATGTAGTTTTAAAAAAAACTCTATCTTTGCAACCCGAATAATGATTTCGTGTCCGCCGGTTGGCGGATAGACAGTGGTAAAAAAAATACCGGTTTCGTGTCCGCCGGTTGGCGGATAGGCAGTGGTAAAAAAATACCGGTTTCGTGTCCGCCGGTTGGCGGATAGACAGTGGTAAAAAAAATACCGGTTTCGTGGCCGAGTGGCTAGGCAGTGGTCTGCAAAACCATGTACAGCGGTTCGAATCCGCTCGAAACCTCAGGCAGGAAAGCTCATCGAACCGATGGGCTTTTTTTTATACAAAGTATTTTATCTGACAGGAAAAAATGTTCTTTGTTGGGGATCGGAATGTGAAGATTTCTTTGTTCAGGCGATCCTGGGTATATGTTTCGGTTATATTCCAAACCTGAAAACAGATTTCGTGCAACGATAATCGGTTGGTTAGTTTGAGGTATTTTTCTGCGATATGTGCCACGAAACAAATCAGCACAGGTGACTTAATTGATTCGTGCTTATGGTGATAAATTGGCCTGGCCTGCAAAACGTGTTTGCTCATCCTGAACGATTCTTCTGCTTACCAAAGCTGATGATAACGGTGGATTACCAATTCGTTCGACAGTTGTTGCTCGGTTAAATCGGTACAGTCCCGGAAACAAGACTGTTTTTGTCAAAATATTTTTCAAAAAAATGCTGTTAATATCTGCTCCCGACCATCCTGATAATATCATTGGAATTTATTATTTTTAGCAAATTTTAAGAACAGGGGATAAATTTCTGATTCTTCATTTCAAATTGAAAGATATTTAAGACTTGGTTTATGTTTATTTTTATCTCAAAACCATAGTCATGGAAATAATATCAGAAAATTATTTATCTTGTAACAGCTTGTTATTCAGGCTAAAACATTTGATATATGAAACATGACAAGATAGTATTAGGAATAACACAGGGAGATATTAACAGCATAAGCTACGAAGTAATTATAAAATCACTGATGGATAACCGCTTATTCGATAACTGTATTCCTGTGGTATATGGCTCGGCAAAAGTTGCAGCTTATCATCGTAAGGCATTAAATATCGATAACTTCAGTTTTAATAATGTTCGTAACGCCGATGAAGCAAATCAGAAAAGAGCCAACATAATAAATTGCATCGACGAGAATATCAGGGTTGAATTAGGAAAGCCAACAGATATTGCAGGAGAAGCAGCAATTGCCGCACTCGAAATGGCCACCGACGATTTAATAAACGGCAAAATTGATGTGCTTGTAACCGGGCCTATTAATAAACAAACTGCACAATCTGATAAATTTAAATTCCCGGGTCACACCGAATACCTCCAAGAAAAATTCAGGGCAGACGATGTTTTAATGCTATTAATAAACGATTTCTTTAAAATTGGTGTTGTAACAGGTCATATCCCTATTAATGAAGTCTCAAAATCTTTATCCAAAGAAGGAATTGTATCGAAAATAGAGGTGTTAAACCAATCTCTTATCACCGATTTTAGAGTTCGAAAACCACGCATTGCAGTACTTGGATTAAACCCGCATGCCAGTGATAATGGTCTTATTGGTAGCGAAGAAGCTGAAATAATTATGCCGGCAATTGAAGAAGCCCGCGAAAAAAACATTTTAGCCTTTGGCCCTTTCCCCGCTGATGGTTTTTTTGGTGCTGCTTCCTATATGAAATTCGATGCAGTTTTAGGAATGTACCACGACCAGGGATTAATACCGTTTAAATCCATGTCGTACGATGGCGGGGTTAATTACACTGCAGGAATGGATTTTATCCGGACTTCGCCCTCGCATGGTACTGCTTTTGAACTTGCCGGACAAAATGAAGCCTCACCGGATTCTTTTAGAAAAGCAATTTATGCAGCATGCGATATTTTCAGAGCGAGAAAAGGGTTTGATGAAATTACTTCTGATCCATTAAAATCTTACGATATTTCAGAACTTTAATCTTTATCAGACTTTATTTCTACCACAAGGCATGTACGAATATATAAAAGGAAAAATAACTGAACTGACACCGGCCTTTGCTATTATAGAAACAAGCGGAATAGGCTATTACATCAACATTACTTTAAACACGTTTTCTGAACTTCAAGGCAAAGAGGAATGCAAGCTTTTTCTGCATCAAAGCATCCGTGAAGACGCCCATGTGCTTTTTGGATTCATACAAAACAGCGAAAGAGAAATGTTCCGATTGCTTATCTCAGTATCTGGTGTCGGACCTAACACAGCACGCATGATGCTTTCATCCATGCCAACTCCTGAAGTAAAAACTGCCATAGTAAACGAAGATGTTAAAACACTGCAGAAAATAAAGGGAATTGGCGGCAAATCTGCTCAGCGAATAATAATCGATTTAAAGGATAAAATTCAAATATCAGCGGAAGATCAACTTTTCGTGCCTGCTTTGGACAATACATTAAAGATCGAAACGTTATCTGCTTTGGAAGTTCTGGGGTTTCAAATAAAACATGCCGGAAAAACTGTTGACAAACTGATATCCGAAAATCCGGGGATATCGGTTGAAGATTTAATTAAACAGGCGCTTAAAGTATTATAGTTAAAAGTTCCAGTGTGCTTAGTATAAAGAAGGAAAAGAAATATAGAACAAAACACTCATTTTCAGGACAGGTTTTACTTATCCTGTTTTTTTTATTATATGCACCTTCGGCCTTTGCCGAAAGTCCAGGTAATCCTTTACCACCGCCCGATACTTTAAAATCATCAACCCTCAGGTACCCCTTAGAATCAAAATACAACTATCCATATTCAACCTCGGGTATAGTTTCTCCGCTTATGCTGCCACCGCCCGATAATATTGAGCAAAAAGTTGTTTACGATCCTGAAACAAACTCATATATTCTAAGCGAAAAAATTGGCCAGATTAATTACAGGCCACCTTCTAGTATGAGTTTCGAGGATTATAACAAATATCAGTCTCAACAAATAAAATCGACCTATTGGTATGAGCGAGCCAAAGAAGAATCAGGTGCCGGACCTTCTTTTCTCAAAGGCTTGCATCTTGGAAATGAGTCAGTTGATAAACTTTTTGGCGGAGAGGGAATTACTATTACCCCCCAGGGAAGTGCAGAACTCAGATTTGGATACTCAATTACAAATAACGAAAACCCGTCAATTCCGGTAAGAAACCAAAGAAACGGATCATTCATTTTTAAAGAAAAAATTATGATGAATGTTACCGGTAATATTGGTGATAAGATGGAAGTAGGATTAAACTACAATACCGAAGCTACCTTTGATTTTGAAAATAAAACTAAACTGGAATATTCGGGCAAAGAAGATGAAATTATAAAAAAGATTGAAGCCGGAGATGTTTCCTTCAGTCTGCCGGGCAATTTAATAACCGGAAGTCAGAGCCTTTTTGGTATCAAAACCGAATTACAATTTGGCCGTTTATCGGTCGCAACCGTGTTTAGCCATCAGCGAAGCGAGTCCTCCTCAATAAATGTTCAGGGCGGAGCACAGCAAACCGAATTTGAAATTGACATCGACCTGTATGATATTAACAGACACTTCTTCCTGTCTCACTTCTTTCGCGATAATTACGACAGGTGGATGAAGAATCTTCCCTATATCGAATCGCAGTTAAATATCGATGAAATTGAAGTCTGGGTTGTAAACAAACAAAACAACTTTACCGAATCGCGCGATATCGTTGCTGTTATGGACCTTGGCGAGGGTTATGGCCCACAGGGAGTATTAAACTACCAGGCAAATGGGGGCCTTTCTGTTAACACCTTCGATTATAATCAGCCGGCCAGTAACTCACTGAATAATTTGTACGCATCTTTGGCAGGCCGAGATGCTATTCGACAATTAAAACAAACAGATATAGTTTTTGCTCAGATAAATACAGGCTTATATACCTACGCTCAGGGCAGAGATTATATTTCCCTTGAAAATGCCCGACCATTATCAACCAGAGAATATACTGTAAATAAGGAACTGGGATTTATCTCACTTAATTCACCTCTGCGAAACGATGAAGTTCTGGCCGTTGCTTTTACCTATACATACAAAGGTAAAAAATACACAGTTGGTGAACTAACCAATTACATTAAAGCCCCCGATGCTCTAATTGTAAAATTGCTGAAAGGAACCACCCAGACTCCCAAATACAAGAACTGGGATCTTATGATGAAAAACATCTATTCCATTGGAGCATATCAGGTTAGCAGAGATGGATTTGTTCTTGATATCATGTACAGAAACGATAAAACCGGAGTTTTTACCAACTATCTTACCGAAGAAGAGAGTGCCATACATGAAGGTATTTACAAACAGACCCTGCTTAAAATATTAAGACTCGATAATCTGGATTACCGCAATGAAGCCTTTCCTGATGGAAAATTTGACTTTGTTGAGGGCATAACAATTAACTCAAAGAATGGCCGGATTATGTTCCCTGTTGTTGAACCCTTTGGTAGTCATTTGTACGACACCATCTCAAACTATATGGGCGTTACAAAGGAAGAATGGCAAAAAGTTGCTCAAAAATACGTATTCCAGGAATTATACGATTCAACACAAACTAAAGCGCAACAGGTAGCCGAGAAAAATAAATTTGTTCTTAAAGGCTATTATCAATCCTCTTCAAGTTCCGACATCATGCTGAATGCTATGAACGTTCCGCGAGGTTCCGTAATTGTTATGGCCGGAGGCCGTGAACTTCAGGAAAATGTAGATTACACCGTTGACTATACCCTGGGTCGCGTAAAAATTATTAATACCGGACTTATTGAGTCCGGAACACCCATTCAGGTTAAACTGGAAAGTAATTCCATGTTTAATATGCAGACAAAAACACTAATCGGTACCCATCTCGATTACAAATTCTCAGAAAATTTCAACTTCGGAGGTACTGTGATGCGCCTGACCGAAAGACCGCTAACATCAAAAGTTAACATTGGTGACGAACCTATCTCCAACACCATTTGGGGTTTAAATACTTCATACAGAACAGAGTCGCAATTGCTTACTTCAATTATCGATAAGATACCTTTAATCGAGACCAAAGAACTCTCAAGCCTGACTTTCGATGGAGAGTTTGCACAACTTGTTCCCGGTCAGTCGAAAATGATTAGTAAATCGGGAATAGCTTATGTTGATGACTTTGAAGGAGCCCAAACAAAAATAGAACTGAAAAATGCTTTTAGCTGGGTACTCTGCAGCCCGCCAAAAGACTCGAGGGCAGGATCCTTTTATCTGTCAGCTGAAGATGGACTTGCCTCAGGTTATGGCCGTGCAAAACTATCCTGGTATTCCATTGACCCGATTTTTTATGGCAATTACAAACCGGCTAATCTAAATACCGGTAGCCATTATGTTAGAAGAGTTGAGCAAAAGGAACTTTTCCCCTTTAAGGACGAAGATATTATAGGTTTGCCAACTCCAATCAGAACCTTAAACTTAAATTACTTTCCGACAGAACGCGGTCCATATAACTTTGACCCTTCTGCCAGCGACGATGGACAATTACCATTCCCTGAGGACAGGTGGGCAGGTATCATGAGAGAAATTATCATGAGCGATTTTGAAACCTCAAACATCGAATTCATTGAATTCTGGCTCATGGATCCGTTTGTTGAGCAACCATCAAGCACTGGGGGCGATTTATACTTCCACATTGGAGAAATTTCTGAAGATATTTTGCGTGATGCCCAAAAATCATTTGAAAACGGCTTGCCTACCAGTGAGGTTATAGAAAATATTGACACAACAATTTGGGGCTTTGTTCCAACCGGGAAAGCTATAGTTACCGGTTTTGCCGGTGATGCCGTAGAACGTGAATATCAGGACATTGGTCTTGACGGACTTAATGACGAAAAAGAAAGCAGCTTTTTCCCTGACTTTGCTGATTTTGACGATCCATCTGCTGATGATTTTGAATATTACCTGGGCTCTGATCACGACAATGCTCAACATAATATAATTCAGCGATACAAAAATTACAACGGACTCGAAGGGAACTCTCCTTCTCCCTCTGATAATTCAAATGTTTCGGAGGCATATAAAACAACCCCCGATATCGAAGATATCAACGACGACAATACTCTGAATACCTCAGAAACATACTATCAGTATAAGATTAGCCTCCGTCCTGAAGATTTTGTTGTTGGAGAAAACTTCATTATTGATCAGATTGAAGGTGAAGAAAACGACGGGAAAGTTCCTGTAATGTGGTACCAGTTCAGAATACCTATTGATGAATTTGAAAGTAAAATTGGTGAAATAGAAGATTTTAAATCCATTCGTTTCATGCGTATCATGTTGAATGGATTTGCCGATACTACTATACTTCGTTTTGCCACGCTTGATTTAATTCGTGGAGAATGGAGAAGATACAAACAGGATTTATATACCTCGTCGCCTACTATTGCTCAGCAATACGACGAAACCAGTTTCGAAGTATCATCGGTTAATATTGAAGAAAACGGGAATAAAACTCCGGTTAACTACATTCTACCTCCGGGAATTGACAGGGTTCAGGATCCCAGTCAACCCCAGATAAAACAATTAAATGAGCAGTCGTTAATGGTTAAAGTTTATAACCTTGAAGACAACGATGCCCGGGCAGTTTATAAAACAACACAGCTTGATTTACGGCAGTACAAAAACCTTAAAATGTTTATACACGCCGAAAATCTGCCAAATGTACCCGAAGACGAATTACAAGATTATGACCTGACCGCATTTATCCGATTAGGCTCCGACTACCTGAATAACTACTACGAATTTGAAATTCCATTAAAACGAACTCCTTATGGCACCTACAATCAGAATGATCCCGATGATCCGTACATAGTCTGGCCACTTGAAAACACAATGATACTGGAACTTCAGAAACTAGTTGATTTAAAGATAGAACGTAACGAAGCCATGGAGAATGATCCAACCGGCCTGATAAACACACAGAGCATTTACGTTAAAAACGATGAGAAACTTGGTGATGAAAACTCGATATATAATAAACTAAAAATAAAAGGTAACCCGAATCTGAGCAACATACGGCAGATTATGCTGGGAATTCGAAACCCCGGAGATGATGAGTCGCTTACCAAAAACGATGGTGAACCGAAAACTGCTGAGATCTGGTTTAACGAATTACGGTTAACCGACTTTGACAATGAGGGAGGCTGGGCAGCCAATGGTCAGTTCCAGGCAAAACTGGCCGATTTAGGAATTGTTAGCTTTGCAGGAGCTACAAGCAAGCCCGGATTTGGCTCAATTGAACAAACCGTTGAGCAACGCCAGCAGGAAGAAATAAACCAGGTAGATGTATCATCGAACCTCGAATTAGGTAAATTCTTTCCGGAGAAAGCAAAAGTTACCGTGCCTTTGTATATGGCCTATAGCAACACAACAATTAACCCTGAATATTATCCAAAAGATCCGGATATTAAGTTGGCTGATGCTATTGCCATGGCAAAAACAGATGAAGAAAAACAAGCTATAAAGGATTATTCAAGAGATATAACAGAGCGTAAAAGTATCAACCTGACTAATGTAAGATGGAATAAGCAATTTGAAAAGGTAAAACTTGCTTCGCCGGGAAACCTGTCGGCAACTGTGGGCTATTCAGAAACAAATATGTCTGACTACAGCGTTGATTATAATCGCCTGCGAAAATATGGTGCAAACCTGAATTACAACTATAACAACAGGCCGCAAACCATTACACCATTTTCGAAATGGAAGGCTGTAAGGAAACCGGCGTTCAGAATTGTGCGCGATATTAATTTCAACTACGCACCATCATCATTCTCTTTCAGCACCAAATTTGACCGCGATTACCAGACAATGAAACTGAGAAATCTTTATGACGATGCGGATGTTATTATTGACTCGACAACCAGCAAAGGATTTTACTGGGACAGAAATTATACTTTACGATGGGATTTTACCCGAAGCCTGAAGTTTAACTACAACGCAAGCAACCATGCTTTGATTGGAGAACCAACGGGCGCCTCCGACTGGTTTGAACCAAGCAACGAAGAATGGAAAGACAGTGTATGGACAAGCATAGTTACAGGCGGCAGGAACCTTCAGTTTAATCAGAAATTTGGATTAGAATATACACTTCCTCTCAACAAAATACCAATATTAAACTGGACAAATATTCGTGCTTCATACGATGGAACATACACATGGACCAGGGGGGCTGAACTTGCCGATAAAACTGCGGGAGTGCCAGGAAACAACATTAAAAACTCCAATTCAGTTAAATTGAATGGAAATTTTAACCTGGATAATCTTTATTCGAAGGTGGGCTATTTTAAGAAACTCGACTCGAAATATTCAAAAAAAGGCAAGAAAAACCAGGATGTCGATTACAAAACAGTTGAATATTCAAAACGGACCTTCCTGAAGAAAGACAGCCCGAAAAACATTATACATAAACTGGGTACCGAAAAAATTGAGGTTAAGGCCATTGACGACCAAGGAAAAGAAGTAAAAATAGCATATATGGTTGAAAGTGAAAATAAGGTATCTGTTGAATCTGAAGAAGATCTTACCGGCATTACCATAATTGTAACAGGTAGGGTAGAAAAAGGTCCAAATCCATTTGTCTTCATTGGTGAAAATGCTATCAGAACGGTTTTAGGTTTTAAAAATATTAATCTTGTTTATAATCGAACAGAATCAACCATGCTCCCGGGATATATCCCAACAACTGATATTATTGGTTTAAACCAGAGCGACTATTATGGTGCTCCGGGTATTCCATTTATTCTGGGCTGGCAGGACGAAGATATTTTATATACTGCGAGAAATAATGAATGGCTCACTCAATACGAATATTTCAGCCAGCCAACAATTTTTGCAGTAAACGAATCTTTCAATTTCAGGTCTTCCTATGAGCCTTTTGACGGACTGAGAATTGATTTCTCCGGATTAAGAACACACTCGCATAATACAGAACAAAATTATTACCCTATGATGGAGAATAGCCGCGATTCCATTACTAATAAATATAGGGGAGGAACATTCTCAATATCCGCAATTACATTGTTTACGGCTTTTGAAAACTTCTCAAAAGATAATAACTGGAGCTCCGAAGCTTATGAAAAATTAAAGTCGAACCGAAAAATTATTGCCGGTAGATTAAACAGATTAAAGACCGAAGAGATTAAAGATTATCACGACGGACTTGCACACAGCAGATATGATAAATATTATGCCGATGGATACAATGAAAGTTCAAGCGAAGTTTTAATGTACTCCTTCCTGTCGGCATATACAGGAAAAAGCCCCTGGAATATGGCCCTTGAGCAGTTCCCCTGGTCGGTTGCCCCAAACTGGAAAGTAACTTTTGATGGATTATCCGATTTAGACTTCGTCCAGAAGTTTGTAAAAAATCTTACCTTGACGCACTCATACAAATCGCTTTATAATATTAACGCCTACACAACCAATGTAAACTACTATGAAAGTGAGCAGGAAGGCTTATTTACAGGTAAAGATGCCCGGGGTTTGGTGCGCGACATACAGTCGAATATGCTGGCACTTTACCAGCCAAATTCCATATCGATTAACGAACAACTTAACCCGCTAATCAGTTTCGATATGACCTGGCATAACAGTTTGCTTACAAAGTTCGAAATCAGTAAATCGCGAATGATTTCGTTAAGTATGAGTAATAACCAGCTTACCGAAACAAGAAACAATGATCTCGTTTTTGGTGCCGGATACAAGTTTAAAGATGTTCCGTTAAACATAACCACAGGTGGTGGTTCCAGAACAATTAAAAGCGACCTCAATATCAGATTCGATCTCTCCGTAAGGGACAATACAACTATACTTCGATCACTTGCTGATTACTCAGACGACATCACAACGGGTGCCAGAAGATTTGCTGTGGATATGACTGCCGACTACGTTTTAAGTCAAAGAGTAAATATGCAGGTTTATATTCGCAGGGATGTAAACGACCCCTATGTTTCCAACTACTATAAAAATTCTGAAACTGAATTCGGATTCAGTCTGAGGATGTCGCTGTAATGAATTTCTGATAAAAATCATTCATGAAATTCGTTTTCAATAGAATGAAAAACATACATTTGTTCTAACAATTAATTATTTTACTGGAAAAAGAATCAAAAATGAATATTCCTGATAACTTAAAGTACACAAAAGACCACGAATGGATACGCCTTGAAGGCGATGTTGCTCTTATTGGCGTAACTGACTATGCTCAAGGTGAGTTGGGCGATATTGTCTTTATCGAAATTGAAACCGAGGGTGAAGAACTACAAAAAGAAGAAGTTTTTGGTACCATTGAAGCTGTAAAAACTGTTTCTGATTTATTTATGCCTGTTGGTGGAAAAGTAATTGAGATTAATCCGGCATTAGAAGATGCTCCTGATTTAGTTAATAAAGACCCTTACGGCGATGGCTGGCTTATTAAAGTTATGGTTGCCGACAGTTCTGAAATGGATGATTTATTAGACAGTGCTGCATACAAAGAATTAATCAGCGCTTAAACCATACACATAAAATATTCTGACTGTAACGCCGGGAATGAAATTCAAGACTTATATTTCCGGCCTTACAGTTTTTTATTATTATTCGCTCAATTTTATGCGAATCCATTCACTGTGATGTGTTTTATATATCCGATAAATAGATATATTTGAAAAGACAGTAATATTATTAACAGAGCAGCTTATTTACCTTCCCAAATTAATGGAACGCATTTTAAAATATATCATTTTACCTACCGAGAAGCTTATTGTTGAATATTTAGGTGGCAAGGCAAACTGGATTGACTACCTTGAAATGAAGAAAAAAGAGGTAGCAGACACAAATTATAACGGGAGTTATAGTGTGCTTACTGATATCAGCGATGTTGACACCAAATATACCAGAGAAATGGAAGGTCAGATTATGGAGTATATAAACTATTTAACTAACCAGAAAATTGAGCTTAATCATTTAACCTCAATTATTACCAATTCGCCCACCCAATACCTTCATTCTGAATTTCTTAAAAAGCACAGTCAGAAAATAAATATCAAAGTGCAGATATTTAGCACTCAGGAGGCTGCCTTTAATTGGATAAGATTAAATCCCTCTGAACATGCTAATGCAAGCCTTGCTTTGCGAATATTAAGAGATAACGACGAATAACTCCTGAAACAATTAAAATTAAATTAATTAAGCTGAATTTTCATTCATAAAAAGGTGCTTATGCATTCATTCCTACTATAAATTTTATTATCTTAAAGTTTAAATGAATGCGGTGCCATCCATATAGATTTTGTTAACAGATCCTGAGTTCTAACAATTAGTGCGGTAATAAATTCCATTTTGATATTAGCGGTGCAAGTTTACTATTTTGGATTTCCTTGGTAGGCGATCTAAACACAAAGGTTTCTTTGGTCAGATTGTCTTGTATGTGCGTTTCAGTAATGTTCCAAACTAAAAACCGGATTTCACGCAATGATAGCTTTGTAGTCAATTCCAAGTATTTTTCAGCTATTAGTGCCACAAAACAAATTAGTACATGGGCTTTTATTGCTTCGTGTTTTTGATGGTATATTGGCCTGGTTTGCAAATCAAACTTGCTCATTCTGAAAGATTGCTCAACGCGCCAAAGCTGGTGATAGCGGTCAATGACCTTCTCGTTGGATAATTGCTGTTCGTTCAAATCGGTACAATATCCCTTAATGCCCAGCAATAACCTCCTTTTTTCAATCAACACAGTATTTAACTCTATTTTCTCTTTGGTAACCTTCCGGATAAATCGGGTTTTAACTTTCAGTTCCTGTTTTGCTACCAGCTCCTCGGCTTTTAGTATGAGTTTGTTTAGCTCGTTCAATTCTTTTTTATACCTCTTTAAGGAAAAATCGCATACCAAATCGCCATGCTTTGATGGGAAGCGAGCCATTCCCCCGTTTTTCCCGTTCAATGTAGAATGTATCTGTTTTACTAATCCAAGAGTAGCATTTGGTAGCCGGGCGCCCACAATGTACGATAGTTCCTTTTTCCTGAGTTCAGCGAGCCTTTCTTCATCGAGCATTGCGGCATCGGCCACAATAACCGGTTTTGTCTGGGGATGTGCTGAAATAAACGTTTCAAGCACTGGCAGCATGGTTTTACCTTCAAATGTATTGCCCGCAAATATCTGGTACGACAATGGAAAACCCGATTGGGTAACAAGCAAACCGATAACAATCTGCGGCTGCTGCGATTTGTTGTCTTTTGAAAACCCTTGGATTTTAAACTCATCAGCCTTAAAAGACTCAAAATACAGCGTGGTAACATCGTACAAAACAAAATAGAAAGGCTCGTTGAACTTTTGCTGTGCTACATTGTAGGCACATTGCTCAATATCTGCCTTATAAATTGTTAATTCAGGAATTTTACGGTAGATACGCTGCGAATATTTGATGCCAAAATAATGTTGCAACAGTTCTATTGAGCGATATTTTGAAGCAGGTTCAACAAGCCGCATGATGGCCAAATCAATCAGTAAGCGTGGCAGGTAGTTTAAACTACATTCTTCGATACATTTCATGAAAAACTGATAAGCAAAATGGTGGGTTACTCCAATACACTCGCCCCTGTCAACAACCATAAGCTTCTGCTTTTGGACAGGGAATAACGATAACTGAGGGGTGTTATCTTCAATCCAATCAAGCGCCTTTCGTTGCAAAACAGATAACTCAATATCGTCTTTTGCACTACCAATATGTTTTAACACCATTGACTTATGGCCAATATACCGTACAACTTGAATTGCAGTTGAGCCCGATTTGGTTTTAACTTTTCGAATCGAATACATACCCCAAAATTATGCGTTAGTGCGGTAAATACGCACTAATTTTAAAGTTAAATATCTCGTTTCCTGATATTTAAAAAATGAAAATTTTAGAAATACAGTAAGTGTCAGAAGTCAGGACAGATTATTTGATAATGAAGCACAGCTTTATTCAGTATCTACCCTTATTGTTAACATTATTAAGCAATGAAGTATGCTCACATGAAACTAATACAACGTTCAACAGAATAACTGTAAAGGGCGGCTTGACTCAATCTACAGGTACATTTATATTACAAGATGAAGCGGGTTTTATTTGGTTAGCAACCCATATAGATTTTGTTGCAGCGCTCAGAGTAAAGAACATAAGTTGTATACATAGTTTTGGTTTTAACTAAAAAAGCCTCCTGAATGTTCAGAAGGCTTTTACTTAGTAGCGGGGACATGACTCGAACATGCGACCTCCGGGTTATGAGCCCGACGAGCTACCAACTGCTCTACCCCGCAATATATTTTAAATGTTTCATTTCTCTTTAACCGAACTATTTAATTTTAGGACTCGTCCTACGAGCTTCTCCCGATGTATATCGGGACTCTACTCCGCAAAATCTTAACTTAAATGTTTCGTCGCTGCTAAAGCGGTGGCAAATATATACAAGTTTTTTCGTTACACAAAATTATTTCGTTTTTATTCTGATTATTCATTTCTTTAGAAGTTTTTAACAATTCCTGCCAAACTGACACAGAATTCAACTGTTTCATAATTTGGTAAACTTTTTGTATGCCAAGCAATAAAAAAGGAGACATTAAAATGATTGATATTGGTTATATTTTAATTTTTGCAGTTTTTGCCATTTTCAGCATGATAATTGGGCAAACATTGAAATCGAAGTTCAGGAAATACTCTAAAATTCCTATAAATTATGGAATGAGTGGTAAAGATGTAGCTGTTAAAATGCTACAGGACAATGGTATTTATGATGTGGATGTTGTTCCAACTAAAGGACAACTTAGCGACCATTATAATCCGGTTACAAAAACTGTTGCATTAAGTCATGACGTTTATTACGGGCAAAACGTTTCAGCAGCTGCTGTGGCAGCCCATGAATGCGGACATGCCATTCAACATGCAAATGCTTATGCTCCCTTAAAATTAAGAACAGCCCTCGTGCCTTTACAAAATATCAGCGCACAGATTCTGAATACTATCTTTACCCTGATGTTTTTCGGGATTTTCTTTTTCAATGCTAGCAGTGGTTTTGGGACTATAGCTTTAACAATAATAGTTGCAGCCTACGCAGTATTTACTCTTGTTGCATTTGTTACATTGCCGGTAGAAATAAACGCAAGCCAGCGAGCACTGGCCTGGTTGTCAAACAGTGGAATAACAAATTACAACAATCATTCCCAGGCAAAAGATGCTCTCAAATGGGCCGCTTATACATACGTAGTTGCAGCTTTATCTTCGCTTGCTATGCTGCTTTACTTCTTGTTACGTTTAGTTGGAAGCAGAGACTAATTAATATTAATATTAATCTTTCAGAATAGGCCTGGTAATTATCAGGTCTTTTTTTTGCTTTATACCATACCCGAAACTGCCATGCCAAAATGTTCAAGCAACATGGGAGCATTCTGAATTGATTCTTCGAGTGACATGGGCTTATTTGTTATGGGCCAGATTGAATCAAATCCCGAATTATATAGTTTTTCATAACCCTCACCCAGAGTTCCGGCAACAGCGATTACATTTTTGTTATACTTCCGCGCAATATTTGCCACTCCCTGGGGTGTTTTTCCAAATTGAGTTTGTTCGTCAATTTTACCTTCCCCGGTAATTACAATATCTGCCCACTTACAATGTTCATGCAGGTTTACTGCCTCCTGTACAATCTCAAACCCACTTTTAAGCCTGGCGTTAAGAAAAGCCATGAGTCCGGCTCCCAGACCCCCTGCAGCACCGGCACCTGGTACTTCAGCAATATCTTTCTTTAATTGCATTTTAATTTTCGATGCATAATGCTGCAAGTTTTTATCAAGATTATGTACCATAGAATTGTCGGCACCTTTTTGCAGTCCGTACACGTAACTTGCACCTTCACTGCCGACTAATGAATTTCTCACATCACAGGCAACTAAAAACTCTGATTCGAAAATTCTTGTGTCGATTGAAGAAATGTCAATCGTTTCAATTTCGCCTAAAAATCCACCGCCATGTTTAATGTTTTGTCTATGCTTATCAAGAAACCGAACCCCCAAAGCTTCAGCCATTCCTGCTCCTCCATCGTTTGTAGCACTTCCGCCAATCGCAATTATAAACTTCCTGCAACCATGTGCAAGTGCATCTTTAATTAATTCGCCTGTACCAAAGGTTGTTGTTATCCAGGGGTTACGCTCTTCTTTACTCAGAATTTCAATACCAGAGGCTGTTGCCATTTCAATTACTGCTGTTTTGCCATCGCCACAAACTCCATATTTACTGTCAATTGGCCTGAACAATGGATCATGTACCTTAATGGGTACCATTTCACCTTTTGTTGCCTTAATAATAACATCCAATGTACCCTCTCCACCATCTGCAACAGGGATTATCCTGCATTGTATATCTTTATTCCTACTCAACAATCCTTTCTCGATATGTTTGGCAACTTCAAAAGCAGATAAACAATCCTTGAAAGAATCTGGTGAAATAAGAATTTTTTTCATGAAATTTTGGTTTTCAGGTTACAACATTTGCAAGAAGCTATTAACTTTATATAGGTATACCCTACAAAAATAATAACTAAATCATCAATATATGGGGCAAAAATCTATTAAAATCCTGATTGCTATGTTATTTGCTTTTCAGGTAAGTGTTCATGCTCAAACTAATGTTGACAAAGCGCAGGCACTATTTATTTATAATTTCCTTTCGCACACAATGTGGCCTGAAAATTTTCCGATGGATAATATTAAAATCGGAATATACGGAACAACAAATACCTCAAACACACTTCAGGAATTTACCAAGGAAAGAAAAGTTGGCACTAAAGGTATTATGGTATTTCCTGTTAACTCGCTTGAAGAATTGTCGAATTGTAATGTTCTACTGGTTGCCTATAATAGTAGCAATAAATTACCTGACATCATGAGCAAGGTAAAAAACAAACCATGTCTGGTAATTACAGAAAAATCCGGCTGTATTGCGTCAGGAGCTGCAATTGAATTTGAGATTGTAAATGACAAACTGAAATTCAGAGCTAACCTTGATAATGCAAAAAATCAAAAGCTTATGCTTAGTTCTGCTCTTCTTAATATGTCTCTCTAATAAAATTTTTAATAAGTTTATAACGGTACTTATAGTAAGTAAGTATAAATACCCATTTTAGTTTCGGATTTTACCTATTTCACCTTTATTCAGTAACAAAACTTTATTTTGCAACGTATTGAAGTGAAATATTATAATAATTATTTAAAATGGGTTCAAGAATCGTTAAATTATTAATTGTTTGTTTTGCTTTTTTTAGCAATAATGTTTGGGCGCAAACCAGTGTAGATGAAGCGCAAGCCATTTTTATTTACAATTTTCTGTCGCATACATTATGGCCAGAAACTGTTAGTAATAATACAATAGAGATAGGCGTGTATGGGGAAACTAATACCTATAAAACCTTATGTGACTACACTCAAAACCGTAAAGTCGGTACAAAGTCAATTGCAGTTAAGAAACTAAATTCTATTAATGAAGCTGTAAACTGCAATGTGATTTTAATAGCTTATAACAGCTCAAACCAGATGAGCCAGATAAATGAAAAGCTTAAAAACAAGCCATGCCTTGTAATTACTGAGAAAGCCGGCACAACCAATCTGGGAGCTATCATCGAGTTCACTCTGGTAAATGACAAACTAAAATACAGGGCTAACCAGGAAAACGCAATAGATCACAACCTTTATCTAAGTGCGGCTCTGCTGAAGATGTCGCTATAATAACTGATATAATATAACTGCAAACGGAGATGATTTTTTCATCTCCGTTTTTTTTCTGTCAATTAATCAAATAAGGTATTAAACGTAACAGACATGTCGGTAAATACCTAATTTACTGTGTTTTTGAAACGTTATCGGTCACTTCGCGTAATATAGTTAAAATGACTATAACACTTTAATTGATATTATGAGAAAAATGAAATTTGTTTTAATTGTTCTGTTGGCATTCTTACCAATGAACAAAGCTTTTCATGCCGAAACCGAAATAAGCAATGCAAGAGCACTCTTTATATATAACTTCCTGTCACATATTCAATGGCCCGAAGAATCTTTAGGAACCAATTTTATATTAGGAGTTATTGGGAATACCACCACCTACGATTATTTGCTTAAATATACCGAACAAAGAAAAATCGGAAAAAGAGGAATTGAAGTTAAAAAATACCATTCTGCAAATGAGGTAAATAACTGCCAGGTGTTGTTGGTTGCTCAGAATAAAAACAATGAGATGCCCTCAATTAAACAGAAACTAAATGGCAAAAGCTGTTTAATTGTTGGGGAAAAAGCCGGTTCAACCAAAGATGGAGCAGTAATCGACTTCAACATTATTAATGGAAGACTGCGTTACAGGATTGATGAAAATAATGCAAAAAATCACAACTTGTTTATAGGTTCATCATTACTTCAAATGTCGTTATAAAAAGTATACAATTTTATTAAATACTTAAGCCGCAGTATATTAAAACTGTGGCTTTTTTATTTTAAAAACTATACTCACCTTTTGCAAGTAACTGATATATCTAAATACCGGTGATTGCAATCACCGGTTTTCCGCCAACACTATGAAAACTTCAGCGTAAACATTTTCATAACCAACAAGCAAATAGTTATGAAAAAGTTTAGTTTATTCTTTCTAATCATTAGTTTAGTTTCTGTAAGCGTAAAAGCCGAAGATAACATTGCAAAAATTCAGGCACTTTATATTTATAATTTCCTAAGGAATGTAGGATGGCCCGAAGATGTTAAAGATGAATATGTAATTGGGGTAACAGGTGAAACTGCCGTTTACGACGAGTTAGTTAAATTCACACAAAACAGAGAAATAGCAGGGAAAAGAATAAAAGTAATTAAATGTAACAACTGTGCCGATTTATTGAGATGCCAGGTAATATTTATTTCGAAAGACAAATGCAGTTGTCTGAAAGAAATAAACCAGACATTAAAAGGGAAGGGTTGCCTCACAATTTTCGAAAACAATACAAACATAATATCAAACGCCACAATAGATCTTATAGAAAATGGCACAAAACTATCGTATCGTATAAATCAAAATGTTGTAAGCGAGCAGAACCTAACCATTAGTCACAATATAGTAAAAATGTCGATTTAACACAGACTACAAATGTTTTTACAAACCGGGGTTTTTGCTCCGGTTTTTTTATTCCAGCCAATAGGTTTGGTACGGCTCAATATCCAGCTTTTGATTACGAGTAATTTCTTTACCCGATATTACATCAAGCCAGTATTCTTTTGATTTAAGAATTCCATCCAGCAATACTTCTTGCCTGGTGTCTGAAATGTTTGAAATTGAATACAGACTACCAACGTCTCTTTCCAAAACATATAGTGATTTGTCCAGATTATAAATTGTCTGCTTAGCTTCGGGATGAAAGGCTTTATTGTTTTTCCGGATTGTTATAAGTTTTTTTAGCTCATTTAACACCCTTAAATGGTGATTGTTCGTTGAAAGTATATCTTTAATTTCGTTCCGGGAATACTTTTTCCGGTTAATTGTACGATTCATTCCGGTTTTCATTACACCTTCGGTAAAATTGGGAGTACCCAGCAAACTATGAATATAAAAGGCGGGCATTCCCTTCATAGCCAGCATAATGGTTTGAGAGCAAATAAAACGTCTTTCCTGAAAGGAGTCGGGGCCATTTTTTGTTTCTTTCATTGCATCGAAATAGCTTATATTAATTTCGTATGCACTATCGGTTCCATTGCTGTTTTGTTTGGTACTTACCTTACCACCAATTTTTTTCATGCCCTCAAGTAAGCTATTCATTTCAGCAGGAGGCAATAAACCCTCAAGTGGCCGCACACCAATACCATCGTGCGAAGCCGTAAAATTAAAGAAGGTACAACCATCAGGAATTTCTGAAATTGTTTCGGCCCATTTTGTGAGATATTCTGAATTTCCGGAATAAAGCGAGTATAACAACAAAGGGGGCAAACTAAACTGGTAGACCATATGCGCCTCATCGGTATTTCCAAAATAACTCAGATTTTCTCTATTTGGCACATTGGTTTCAGTAAGCAGGATAAGCGATTCACTTAAATACCCGCATATATCGCGCAGCAGCTTTACGAACTCATGAGTTTGAGGTAAATGCAGGCATGTGGTTCCTATTTCCTTCCATAAAAAAGCAATAGCATCAAGCCTAATCATACGCGCTCCTTTTTCAAGGTAGAAAAGGAAAATTTTTACCATCTCAGCAAGCAATTCAGGTTCGCCAAAGTTTAAATCTATTTGATCTGAGCTGAAGGTGGTCCAGACGTATTTTTCTCCGGCTATATGATTTACTTTTGTAAGCAATGGCAAACTCCTGGGTCTCACAACACGCGAATAGTCAAGCATAGGATCAGCTTCGATGAAATAATTTTTACCCGGAATCCTATTGTTCAAATAGTTCTTAAACCATTCGCTATGCTGAGAAATATGATTAATAACCAAATCAAACATCAATTTAAAATGGGTCGACAATTCCTTAATATCTTTCCAATCGCCAAGCTCAGGATTTACTGTACGATAATCTATAACAGAGAAACCATCGTCGGAACTATAAGGGAAAAAGGGTAAAATATGCACAAAAGATATTTCTTCCTTCAGGTTTTCCAGCAGAAATTCTTTCAGCACTATTAATGACTTTTTTGGGGGATCAATAATGCTATCACCATAGGTTATGAGCACAATATCCTTTTCACTCCACCTGGCTCCA
>JAFGVA010000160.1 GCA_016938235.1 Bacteroidales bacterium
AACTCAAATAATGATACTTTACGCTAAACGTTTTTAATAGGGAAACAGAATCAAATGCAAGAAATGGAACATAACTATTTTGTCCTATACAAAATTTGTTAATAGTCTAAAATTTATGTTAAGATGTTTACGAAAGATGAAAATACTTTACTAAACTGCAGGACGGAACAAAAAGAATAAATTAAAACTTTAACCGCCCGATTGGGTAGGAAAGCTGTAACTGAAGCATGTTGTTTTTGTTGATTGAACCTTTGTAGTGCCCGTCAGCTTCCATTGTTTTATCACCAAATCCTTGTTCCTTAAATCCGCTTATGTAATTAAGCGACCACTTTAGTTTATATTTCTGACTTCCCAGTCCAATGGACCAATTAAACTCTGGCTTTTCATTTACTACTTCGTAATTCGTTAGCCAGGTTGTTTCAATACCGCCTTTAATAAAATAGTTTTTAGTCAGCAACATCTTTAAATGAACAGGAACAACGAAATAATGCATGGGAAGTTTGTCCCAGCCTTCAATTTTATCTGTTCCGTATCCATAAGGAGAATTGTCGTAAACATAAGGATAATAATCTCCATATCCATAAGGATAATAGCCATTGCTAGTTTCTGGATAAACGACATAATGCTGCTGCATTTGTTTGTATCGGTAAGAAACACCAATATTCGCAGAAACTTTCCAGAAAAGATTTCGTGAGGCATAAACACCAATTCCGGTTCCAAACCCGTTTTTTGTTTCCCATCCACGATATTCGGGTTCTTTGTGGGGTATAAACCACGATCCTTCGGTGCTTATCCCAAATTCTGTTTTCTCTTGTGAAAAAGAAAAATAACTGCCAAGTAGCAGTGCTAAAATAATAGTAATCTGTTTCATGTTTTCTGTTTATAAAACGGAAGATCAATATGTAGTTGACCTTCCGTTGAATTAACTAATTGATTGTTAAATTTACAGGATTAACCATATAATCGGTATAACCATTGCAAGAAAAGTTATTAATAATTGGAGCAGTACCAGGATAAGAAGATGGGATAGGAGATAAAACTGCGTTAAGATACCATCCTTTCACATCTAAGTATACATTTGAAAGTTCTGAAGTATTTACTTGCGAATAACTGGATGCAGGTGTCATATCTGTAAAATTTGTACTATAACCTCCTTGATACGAATCATAATTGCCACCCAGGTTATAGCTTAAATGTTGATGGAAAAAAATATCTTGTTCATCACGCCATCCAAATGTTTTCTTTTTCTGTTCGTGAAAATATAGGTAATATTTGAGCCCGTTCTGTACCGTTATTCTTCTTCCCCAAGCATCTAGTACTTCCATGGTTACCTGACCATAACAAAAGCTCAATGTCCACCTTATGCCTCCCCCTGCAGAATAAGTTGTTATACTTTTCACAGTTCCATAATTAGTAGGTGTTGTTGATTTTAATGTTGGGTAAGGATAAATCTTAACAAGAGTGGTATCGCAGACTTCAGGATTATTTAAAAATTGATTTAATGTTTCTATTTTTCCATCAATAATTGAAATCTGGGCTTCTTTTTGAAAGTAATATAAAACACTCCCAATTTTTATAACGCCATTTTTGTTTAAGATACAATCCCAGGTATAATCATTGAAAGGATAACATAACGATGAATCTGCCATATTGAAATAGCCTACTTTGACTAATTCTTCAGCATATTTTTTAGCTTCGGTCAAATTCTCAAATCCAAATAATTTGTCAGATGCCTGGGCTCTGAAAGTCTTTGCTGAGTTTAATCCCAGTTGATTTTCCCAATTGGATTGTTCTTCAAGTGATTTATTTTGCAACATCATTCTTAAACTATCAACACTCTCAAAATTTTGCAAAACCAGATATCCATTTTCAGAATACACATCTGGTCTAGTCGCTTCAATGAACTGTGCATTGATACTTTGATCGATCAGTTCATCACTTTTCTGACAAGCATTAAAAATGCTTAAACTTATTGCTCCCATAGCAACAAAAACTAATTTTTTATACGTTTGTAACGTTTAATGGAAAGGGAAGCCGTGAACTTCCCTCTCCGGGTTTATAATTAAAACTCTGCAACCCGGTTCTTTTTATAAGGGCTGGGTTGCTTTTTTTGCCCTTGTTTTTATATTGTTTTAATAGTTTCGTTGTCTTGTCTATCTTATACTATTGCATATAGAAATTGCAATTCTATATTTCTGATGTCAAGTCAAACCAATATCAGTATTAAGAACTCCTTTGTGTTCCTAATTCACCCAAAATAAATTACTGTCCTGTTAAAAAATTTGTGTTACCGACCAGAGGTTTTCTGTGTTCAGCTGGTGCAAATATAGAATTTAATTTCAGTTAGAAATGTTAAATAATTAATAGGGGGGGATTTTTTGCATCCATTAAGTAATCGTTACTGATTGTGTTCAGTTTAAAAATCAGGTGAATAATCGAGCAAATTGGTATTAATCATTATTTTTGTGATTCAGGGCGTTCCTGAACTTACAAAACTGATGACTTCAGAATAAAACATGCAGGAAGT
>JAFGVA010000161.1 GCA_016938235.1 Bacteroidales bacterium
ATTAAGGATTATGAAATTAACGACCTTTTTACTTTTGATTTCAGTTCTTGGGGTTTGGGCAAACAAATCATATTCTCAAACACTGAGTTTAAACATTGAAAAGTCGAGTGTAAAAGAAGTGCTTTCTACTATTGAAGACATGAGTGATTTTAGCTTCTTGTACAGCGAAAAGTTTATTGATGTTTCCAGGAGAGTTTCCGTAAAGGTTGAAGATAAGCGGATTGAAGATATACTGGAGTTACTGTTCGAAGGGACTGATGTAAACTTTGAACGAAAAGGCAAGTTATTCATATTATCAACTTCAGGAGCAGATAGTGTATCTTCATCATTACAACAACCTCTTTCTGTTTCGGGCAAAGTCACTGATTCGTCCGGGGATCCTCTTCCCGGGGTAACAGTTATTATTAAAATTAAAGGCACAACACAGGGGACAATTACTGATGTTGATGGGGAATATACCCTTGCTGGTATTCCGGGGAATGGTACCCTGATTTTTTCATTTGTGGGGATGAAAACACAAGAAATACCAGTTGCCGGGAAAACAACGATTGATGTTACCTTAGCGGAAGAATCGATAGGTTTGGAAGAGGTTGTTGCAGTTGGGTATGGTTATGTACCTAAAAAGAGCTTAACTGGGGCAGTAGCATCAGTAAGGGGTGATGCCTTAAAAGATATTCCTGTGACATCTGCAAGCCAGGCGATTGCCGGAAGGATGCCGGGGGTTCAGGTAACCCGGACAGAAGGTTCTCCTGACGCTGACATTAAGATCCGTATTCGTGGTGGAGGTTCAATTACCCAGGATAATTCGCCTTTATTTATTGTTGATGGTTTTCCGGTGGATAACATCAACGATATTGCGGTTAATGATATCGAATCGATTGACGTATTAAAAGATGCCTCTTCAACCGCTATTTACGGTTCCCGGGGTGCAAACGGGGTAATCATTGTTACCACCAAAAGTGGGGTAAAAGGGAAAGGTAAAATAAGTTACAACACTTATTTTGGTGTAAAAGAGATATCAAACAAAAATAGCGGAGCTTATGATATGCTCAGTCCTTACGAGTTTATATTATGGATGCAGGAATATAGAGGGACTAGTTTTATAGAAGAATATTACGGTGATCCCAAAGATTATGCTTTATATAAACAACTTGAAGGGCACGATTGGTTTAAAGAGATTGCGGGAAGCACCGGTACAAGTATGAACCATAACCTGGCCTTTTCAGGAGGGACTAAAACTTCCAGTTATAACATTAGCCTTACACGTACCGATGAAGATGAAATCATGATTTCATCGGGGTATGAAAGGACTAATTTAAGTGCAAATTTTAAACAAGATGTAAATAAATGGCTTACCATTAACTTGAGTACAAGACTGGTTGACTACAAGATGAGGGGAGCTGGAGGTGGTATCATATCAACGACTTATATGATATATCGCCCGATAGATGGAATAAACCGTTTTGTTGATACCTCGGTGGTGGGGCAGGATGATGCGCTTAATACACAAGGGTATTTTAATCCAATATCGGATTTAAGTAATACTTATCGCAGAAAATTTAGCCAAACATTTAATTATAATGGTTCTGCAACGATTAAGTTTACGAAGAACTTATCTTTTAAATTAGCCTATACAACCCAGAATGTCTATGGAACAGGCAAAATATTTTACGGGATTGGAAGTGGTATGCCATATCTGTATGGGGAACAACCACTTGCTTCAATATCAAAGAGCAATAACACCAGTTCGAGGTTAAGCAATACCCTAACATATAGTAAGAAAGATTTTTTGCCAGGTAGCAACCTGAATATAGTAGCGGGGCAGGAACTTTTTACGTATAAATCAGAATACCTTAAATCTTCTGCAAAATATTTTCCTAAATATATCGATGCGGTCAGCGCTTTGGCAATGATGCAATTAGGGATTGAAGATCCTGTAAATACCATCGTTTATCCTACCAATAAACTTACTTCGGCTTTTGCACGTGCGAGTTATGACTATAAAGGGAAATACCTTGCTTCTGTAACTTTCAGGGCCGATGGCTCCAGTAAATTTGCCCCTGGTAATCAGTGGGGTTATTTCCCCGCAGCGGGTTTGGCTTGGCGTATGTCTGATGAAAAATTTATGTCCTTAACAAAAAAATGGCTGGATGACCTTAAATTTAGGTTGAGCTACGGGGAAGCCGGCAACAACCGGATTACCGACAATGCCTGGAATAAGGTATTCTCAGTTGAGGCATCAAAACTGTTTCTGGATGGTGATGGAGTGACCAATTCAGCTACCGCATATTTATACCCAAGTAGCATACTTTCCAACAGGGATCTGAGATGGGAAACTACCATTACCCGTAACGGGGGAGTTGATTTTAGCTTGCTGAAGCAAAGGCTCCGTGGTTCGGTTGAACTGTATCATAACACAACAAAGGATTTGCTGATCCAGGCTGATATCCCAACTTCTTCGGGGTATTCAACCCAGTGGCAGAATATCGGTCAGACTTCTAACAAGGGGATTGAAATTCAGTTAGATTCTAGAATCGTGGATAAAGAGGACTTTAGTATTTCTGCATCTTTCAATATTGCTTTCAACAAAGGCAGGATTGATAAACTGGGAGAAACCAAATCGTATACCGTAACATCAGGATGGGTGACAAATAATGGTCCGGTAGGCGACTATCTGGTTGAAGAAGGGGGACAGGTAGGAACTATGTACGGATATGAAACAGAAGGGATGTATTCGTTTGACGATTTCGATTATGACAGCGATAAAGGGACGTATGCTTTGAAAGAAGGTGTTTCTAATAATTTCCCATTGATCATGGCTGCGAAAGTAGGCCCCGGTTTTTTGAAATTAAAAGACCAGAATGGCGATTTTGTGGTGGATGAACTGGATAAGGTGGTACTTGGGAATAGCAACCCAAAACACACCGGTGGTTTTAATCTTACCGTGCAATACAAAGGTTTCGACTGTTCAGCGTTTTTTAACTGGGTGTATGGCAACAAGGTATATAACGCGACGAAACTTCGTTTGTCAAACTCTGGAATAACAAGCTGGAAAAATATTTTGAATATAATGAATTCGGACAACCGCTTTACCTACTTAGATAAAGAAACCGGGACTAATGTTACAGATCCTACCCGTTTGGCAGAGATTAACGCCAATGCAACAATATGGTCTGCTAACTTTCAAACAGTACCATTGCATTCATGGGGTGTGGAAGATGGCTCGTTTCTTCGGCTGAACAATCTCACCATTGGGTATTCGTTGCCTAAAACTTTACTGAAGAAGGTGGGCATAAGTAAACTGAGGGTTTATGCAACAGGCTACAACTTGTGGCTGTGGACCAATTATTCAGGACAAGACCCTGAAGTCGATATGATGCGCAGTAATCCTCTAACCCCGGGTATCGATTGGTTTGCATATCCAAAATACCGTTCGTTTAATGTTGGGTTAAATCTGGAATTCTAAAAACTATTATTATGAAAAATTATTTGAAACTAATAGCAATATTATTTATATATACCCTCACAACTACTTCATGTGAGGATTATTTACAATCCGAATCCCCCTCTACATTTACAGAAGAAACAGCCTTCTCGAATGTTGATTTTGCAGAAAAAGAGTTATTTGGAGCTTACTCAATCCTTACCAGTACTTATGGATTCGATGTTTCTTACTATTTCTTTTTAATTGATAACGACATTGAGTTTAATATATCTGCAAATGATAACAGCATGTATTCGGTTGCTCACTATGCAATAGGAGAAGGTGGCGCTTTGTTGGAACCGACCTGGAATAACTTTTATTCAGGGATTGAACGTGCAAATATTTGTATCGACAACCTGCCCAACAGTCCGATTTGGGAAGGGGAAAATTCGGCGACTGCCAAGAAGCTATACGGAGAAGCAGTTACCTTGCGAGCTTTATATTACTACAATTTAATAATGCTTTGGGGCGATGTCCCGTTTAAAACAAAATCGACACAAGGGGACGATAACTTCTTCCTGCCAAAAACCGACAGGGACGAAATATATGAATACCTGATTCAGGATTTGAAAGAAGTTGAAGACTATGTGCCATGGATGACAGAAACAACCGAAAGGGTTAACAAAGCTTTTGTAAAGGGCTTACGAGCCCGGATGGCTTTGGCTTATGCCGGTTATTCGCTCCGAAACAAGACTTTTGAAACCCGTCGTGGAAGATACTGGCAGGAGTACTATCAGATAGCCAGGGACGAATGCCTGGAGGTGATGGAAAGTGGCAAGCATAGGCTAAACCCCAGTTTCGAGAATGTCTTTAAAATCCTGCATAAATACAATATGGATTTGACCTATAAAGAAGACCTTTTTGAAATAGCTCCCGGTCGGCTTTATAGTGGACGACTGGCTTCGTGGACAATAGGTTTAAGGTCGGACCCAAGTACGAAATACGGTCAGGGCGGAGAGGCTGTTCGTACATCTTGTTCCTACTATTATTCTTTCGACAGAGAAGATAATAGAAGGGAAGTCGCTTCATCGTTATATTATTTAACGGGAACCGGAGATTCGCCACATCAAAGTCTAACCCCAATTTCTATTTGGTATAAATATCCGCTTGCAAAATGGCGCAGGGATTGGATTGAACCTTCGATGGGAGGAATTAGCACCGGGGTAAATTTACCGCTAATGCGCTATTCTGATATTCTTTTGATGTTTGCTGAAGCAGAAAATGAAATAAACGGGCCAACAGCTGCTGCGAAAGAGGCACTTGCATTGGTCAGGAAAAGAGCCTTCCCTCAAGATGTCTGGACTGAGAAGGTAGATAATTATATTGATTCAATATCAGCAAGTAAAGATGCCTTTTTTAATGCCATTGTAGATGAAAGGGGATGGGAGTTCGGAGGTGAACTGCTTCGTAAATTCGACCTGGTAAGATGGAACCTTTTGGGCCCAAAAATTCAGGAAATGAAAGACGAAACTTACAAGATACTACATGATGATGCAAAATATGCAAACCTGGTGCCCGATTATATATTCTGGAAGATGGGAGACGATGGGGAAACTATCGATATTTTAAACCCTGATTATCGCATTTCTGATTCTGCTGTTGACGGATATACCAAAACTGGCTGGTTGCCTACGCTTGGGAGTACCTCAGATGCTATGTTTACTACATTATATGAAGATAGACTAGCCAATGGTTATGACCCTGTAAAAAATAACCATCTGTTACCAATTAGCGCTACAACTATTGCGAATAGTGGAGGTATGTTAAGCAACGACCAAATACCATAGGGTATGTTAATTCACAAGAAATGAATTCATTGAAGTAAAAAAGATTATTATAAAATGAGCATGAGGATGGGATTTACATTTAGAGAGATGATTAAAATTTCATGCGAATTCCATCTGCTGCCATTTATAAACTTAAAATATTAAACAGATGAAAAGAATAAGATATAAATTAATTAGGATACTTGCGGTAATGTTATTTACAATGCCGACAATGATTTCCTGCATAGAGGATTATACTTACACGGAAGAGTTCCCTAATCAAATGTTCAGGCCTTTTCTATTACAAACTTCGGTTAATGGAAATGAAGCTACTTTATCATGGAAAGCCACAGGTACTTCTTATGTTATCGAATTAAGCCATGATAGTTTAAATTTTACTAATGAACTGCAAGTTATTCAATTAGATAATGTTGATAAGTATTCCTGCTATTGTAATTTTAAAGATTTGTGGAGCAACTCATTATATTCTGCCCGTATCAAAGCAGTAAGTGCCGATAGTAACATTAAAGATTCGGAATACAACGAGATTACATTTGTAACCGGGGCTGAGAATATTTTCTATTCCATAAAAGATGAAGATATCACTAATAACAGTGCATTGTTAAAATGGAACAGTGCCAAAAATGTCTCTAAAATTGTTGTATCAGCTGTTGGTGTAGCCGACAGGTCTATAACCCTTTCGGCAAGTGAAATATCCGAAGGACAAAAGCTTATCGATGGACTGAGCGCTGGTGTTGTGTATACATGTAAAATTTATTTGGGGGAAATGCTAAGGGGGACAATTACAGTAAGTTCAGCAAAACTCGTACTTAAAACCATAAACGTTAATTTTGGAGGGAATGCAACAACTCCTTCTTTGAATTGGAACGACGTTTTTATTAATACTGAGAATCTTACAGGATTAATTGATTCGGTAGGGAATACTACAGGAATTGACTTAAATGTATATGACGCGTTCCGTGCAGCAAGTACATCCGGCCCTTCAGGCCTTGACCCTGCTCTTGGAATTCCTGATGAAGTAAGTAAAAGCGGTCTTTTTGGAAATGTGTTAACATATAATGGTATTATTGAGCCAACGGCGGGATTTCAATTCAAAAATCTCGACCCAAAACTTGAGTATACCCTCATTATCCTTTCCGGGCACGCGACAGCTACTGATAACCGGGAGGGAATGTTTACTATTACCGGGGCATCCAGTAATGTACTTACAGTTAATCCTTCGCAAAACAAAACGCCTATCTTAGGTAAATTTTACCCGGCATCCGATGGCACTTTAAAAATTGACGTTACTGCGGGGCCTAATAATAACAGTGTAGCTAAGTTTTACTTTTTAAATGCGGTTAAATTATCCTATTATACTCTTGAAAAATAGGATGGTAAACAAACTGTAGCTCTATTCATTAAGTAATTCAGATCGCTATAAAACCCGGTCTGAATTACTTTTAAGTTTTATTAAAGAAGCTATTTAGGAACTGAGTGAAATTAAGTGAGGAATAAATATAATGTTATGATCTCCTATTGTTTACGAATGTCGTAACTGAAATCACTTAAATAAAATATTTATCAGGCTTCCGGGGTACTTTCAAATTGACCATTTTCCTCAAATGTTATTAGAGATATGAATGAAATTTTTGTCA
>JAFGVA010000024.1 GCA_016938235.1 Bacteroidales bacterium
AAGCGCAAATATCCACCAGCTTAAACCGGTTTTATATGCAAAATTTCCGAGCCAGCGGTTCATCGCATACCACGAAAGCGGAGTGGCAATTACAAATGCAAGCAGTACCCATTTCAAAAAATCTTTGTTAAGTAAAAAAAGTACATCAAAAAGAGCTGCACCATTTATTTTTCTAACTCCAATTTCTTTCACTCTTTTAGTGGTTGAGAATACTGATATTCCTAAAATTCCCAACATTGCAATTAAAATCGCTAATGCAGTAAATAGAAATGTTAGATTGCGAAGACGTACATCTGCAGCGTACTTTTCATTTAGCATATCCTCAAAAAAATGGTAGGAGAAACTACGATTATCCCTGAACTTTCGATAGGTATTGCCTATAAACATTAATGTTTCAGCTCTGTTTTCAGAGCTGATTTTAATATTCATAGTCATAATATTCTGAGGATCATAAGTTAAAATCATTGGTTCAATCGGATAACGTAAAGGCCGGTAATGAAAATCTTTAACCACACCCACAATCCTAAAATTCCCCAAACGTTTACCAATAGGATTATCAAACCCCAGCTTCTTTTCAGCCGTTTCGTTGACCACTGCCGGGAATAAAACAGGACTATTCTCCTCAACAGTTATCTCACTTTTTCTTTTCATTTCTTTCCAGTAATCATCAAAAGACATTTGAAGAAACTGTCCTTTTATCACCTGAAGATTATAAGTTGCTGCAAAATTATCATCTGCCCAAAACAGCGATGTTTGTATACTGTCTTTATTTCCTCCATTGATATATGGTATGTTAATCTTCCAAGCCAGATCAATAGGAGCATGACCACATGCTGATACATTTTTGATATTTGGATTTTTCAAAAGTTCCTCTTTAAAAGTTTTATAATTATACCATAAACCTGTAGGAATCACTACAATATTTTCATTACTATATCCTAAATCTTTACTTCTTATATAGCTTATCTGTTTAATGAAAACGGCGGTTGATATTACAAAGAAAATAGCTATAACAAACTGAACTAAAGGGAGTAGTTGTAAAAACCATGCCCGTGAACTGGTAGGAACCCGATCTTTTAATATGCCAACAGGTGTCATTGATGAGAGGTACCATGCCGGATAAATTCCCGAAATTAAACCAACAAAAAAAGTTAATACAACAAGATTGAAAAGTAATTTGAAGGATAAGACCATAGATAGTTGCTGTCCTGTTAGGTTGTTGAATATCGGCATTAGAAGCCAAATTAGGAATAATGCAATAACCAGCGAGATTAAAGTCTGAAACAACGATTCACTTAAAAACTGACTTGCAATCTGAAAACGACTCGCACCATTTACTTTCCTTATGCCAATTTCCGTTAAACGTTCAGAAGAACGTGCTACTGAGAGAACGGAAAAATTAAGTGATGCCATTAAAATAATTATTACGGCAAGACCAGAAAATAACCAGATATAGGTATAATTACTAATATTTCTATCTAAGTAGGTTTCGTAATCTGTATAAAGATGAATTTTAGTGAGTGGTTGGAACATTAGCTTATCAGTTAAATTTGCGTAACGACCAACCTGACTGGTAATCTTCTTCATAAACTCAGAAGAAATGTTTGCCCCCTCTTTTTGCTTAACATACACATGAACATAACTACTTTTTGACCAATTTTTTGTGAACTGACTAATCTTACTGTTATTTTCAGAAATAGCGTAATCGAAATTTATATGGCTTTGTACAGGAATCTCAATAACCGCGGAAACGGTATATAGCTCTCTGTTATATTTGTTAATAATAATTGTTTTTCCAAACGCAGGTTGGCTGCCGAAAAGTTTTTTTGCCATTTCTGCATTCAGAATTATTCCTGACGGATTGGAAAATGCATTTTCTGAACTTCCTTCTTTAAATTTAAACCCTTCGAAAACATTGAAAAAATGACTATTTAACCAGCAACCACTACCGTCAATCTTTTCGCTTTCATCAGAAATTTGGAGAGGCGAATCTTCCGATTCAAAGCTAATGAATGTAGCATATTCAATTTGAGGATAATCATTTTCCAAAGTACTTGCCAGTGGATGATAACTACTTGCTGATTTTACAATTTCGTCACCTTGTCGATAGAGAGTTAGCACACGGTAAATCCTGTCATAATCAGGATGAAATTTTTCATAACTTAACTCATTATGAACCCATAGGTAAATTAAAAGGCTGGCCGCAATACCGACTGTAAAACCCAAAATCGTTACGAAGGAAAATATGGGTTTCGCTTTTAGTTTTCTTGAAAAGGTTATTAATAATGATTTCATTGTCAATATTTTTAATTTTTACTGGACTTATCACAATCTGGTTTCTATGCTACACTCATAATTCTGCTATAACTGCGTCGCTTTGCGACTTGAGGTTACTCATACCTTAAACTTTCAACCGGGTTCCTGGTTGCCGCCCGCCACGACTGAAACGAAACGGTTAGCATTGCAATTCCCAGAGCCAAAATTCCGGCAAGCGCAAATATCCACCAGCTTAAACCGGTTTTATACGCGAAATTTCCGAGCCAGCGGTTCATCGCATACCACGAAAGCGGAGTGGCAATTACAAATGCAAGCAGTACCCACTTCAAAAAATCTTTGTTAAGCATTCGAACAACTTCTGTTGCCCTTGCTCCATTAACTTTTCTAATCCCAATCTCCTTGGTCCGCCGTGAAATGGTGATCAAGACAATTCCGAACAAGCCCATAACAGCTAGCGAAACAGCCAGAAATGAAAAGGCAGTTACCAGTTTTGCCTGGTTTTGTTCGCGGCGGTAAAATTCTCCAATCTGGTCGGTCAAATATTCAATTTCGGGAATCGTTCCGGGAGAAACCTCGGCAATCAGCTTTTCCAGCTGTGCTTTAATACTTCCATCGTTCAATCCATTTGTTTTTACAGCCAGAAGCCGCATTTTTTCGGGGT
>JAFGVA010000162.1 GCA_016938235.1 Bacteroidales bacterium
AGTTAGTCCGGGTTCATAAACGGTAAGAAAAAGATCTTCGGTTTGTTTGCTTTGGTCAGCACTACGAAGAACAAAGTTCATCGAAATTACCTTCTCAGCAGCACCGATATTATAATACGCCGAAACACTTGGCGTAATTGAAAGCTCATAAACATTGTCGCTCACTCTTGTACATTTTGCTTTTTCTATATTCTCCGACCATCCGGCAATAACATGATCCCAATTACTACCTCCCTCGATGAATACTCCGGTGTGGGCATAAACTTCTCCTGTAAAGCCAAGTAAATCCTTCCGTTGGCATTGTGAAATATCAAATTGAACAGTTACCTCATCAATGACAGTTGGCGCAGACGGTGTAGAACTGATTTTCTGCGCCGATACTATCATTGATGATAAAATAAATAGGATTAATCCTGTAATAGTTTTAAGTTTCATTCGTTTGGTATTAAAAAACATAGTTTCCAAGCTCGCTAAAGTATGTATAAGCACTAGACAATCAAAAAAATAGCCCTTAAAACACCTTCGATTTAATAACAAACGTTTTCGCAAACGTTTGCAAAAATATTTTTCGATCAGTAGATCTTAATATTTTAGTATATTCGCTTCAGGGAAAATATTTTCCACTACGCTGAGAGTTAAAATGAAAAGTACACCGGTAACAATTAAAGATATTGCCAAGACTTTAGGCATTTCTCCATCTACAGTATCCAGGGCATTAAAAGATCACCCCGATATCAGCCCTAAGACTAAAAAGGCGGTTCAGGAATTAGCTAAGTCATTGCATTATGAACCCAACGCGATTGCTCTTAGTTTGCGTAGCAGCCTCACCAAAACTATAGGAGTAATAATTCCTCAATTGGTACATTATTTCTTCAGTTCGGTAATCAGCGGTATTGAAGAAGTTGCCTACAATGCCGGATTTTCTGTACTTATTTGTCAGTCGAACGAAGATTATGAGAAAGAACTAAGTGTTGTGCATGCCCTTCTTTCAAAACGGGTAGATGGTGTTTTAGCTTCCATATCAAAAACCACCCATAACTTTGACCACTACGAAGAGGTTAGAAAAAGCAATACGCCTCTGGTATTTTATGACCGGGTTTGTAATATTCCAAATACCGATCGTGTTATTGTTGACGATTATACCGGTGCTTACAAAGCAGTAAAACACCTGGTGAATGTGGGTTGTAAACGAATTGCCCACCTGGCAACCAGTCAGGAGCTGTTAATCGGTCGAAACCGGCGAAGCGGCTACATTCAGGCACTGAAGGATTCCGGCATTGAAATTGACGAAGAAATTATTCTTCGCTGTGATACCGATGAGCATGCTACAAAGTGCATTCCTTATTTACTCTCGCTTGAAAAAAAGATTGATGGTATTTTTGCGGTTAACGATCTTACAGCTATTTCTGCCATGTCGATAATTAAAGGTTCGGGATATTCTATACCTGAAGATATTGCTATCGCAGGATTTAGTAACAGCAATTATGCAAAAATGACCTATCCACCCTTAACATCGGTTGAACAGCAAGGATTTACAATGGGTAAAAGAGCTGCCGAGATGCTTATTGAGCGTATCCAATCCGATGTAGATATTGAAACCCGGGTTGAGCAAATAAAGACAGAACTTATAGTCAGGGGATCTACCCAACGTTAAAGAATTCCATCTCTGCTTTCAAAGTTTTATAACTACTTATAATGTGATGACTCAAAAGAAATATCTCTAAGGTATTTATTATGTTCCCCATAATCCAAGTGCAGAACCTTTAGATTACTATCGATTTTAGCCACGAATACACGAACCTTAAGCTCGACCAGCCAATTCATAATTATTCTAATTCGTTTAAATAGAATTTCTTCAAAAGACAAAATGCTGTGCTCCTGATTTTTACAATAGAATTAATACATGAACACTAATAGTTGATTCATAGAATCAACAAAATTTGTGCATTAACTTCGTTGAGCTTCGGTTCGTGGCTCCTAAAAATTAACGCATCCGCAGTGTTTCAGCATAAAAATTGGAAAGTGTATCTGCCAGGTTTTTGGCTATTATTTTTCGTCCGGTTTCAGCATAATGTTCTGTGGGCCAGCCCCGGTCGATGAATAAGGAATCATGAACATCTTCAAGATTGTCAACAACAAAAACTCCGTTCCTGTTATATCTTTCCACCAGGTAATCCCTGTTTCTCCTGATAAGCCATGCCAATTCCGGCTCTGCCAGTTCTTCTGCCCGCATTGTATTTTCTGCGAGAAGATTAAATACAAGGTTCCAGTTATTTTTTTGTGCTAGTTTAACAATGGCATCAAAGTCTTTGATCCGGGGATTGTTTTCATCAATCATGAAAGCGTAATTCTTTACAAAATGGCACGATAATTCTATTCGGGGCATATCCCACGAACCATCTTCATTCAGAAAACTTCCGTTTGCCCGGGCTTTATCCCAATCAGTAACATTTGTATAAGGAAAAGGATTTGGAAATTCCAAAGAGTTTTTCGACCATTCCTTAATCACATCGGCATGCCTGTCTTCTTTTGATTTGATATCATATGCCCTTAGTGATAAAAGCAGCCTGTTGTATATGGGTGGCCCCGGTTTTAGCAAAACCATTTGTTTTTGCAAGGCTGTCTCCAGTTCGGAATGAATCCAGTCGGCTCCAAACGATCGCATATTCATTGTTATTACAACAGTCTCCAGATTGGACTTTTCCTGTAATTTTCTTAGCAATACAAGGTATTGTCCGGCGTGTAAGGCTCCCTGCTGAATGGCGCAAAAACATTTCTCAGGAAAAAAATCAGAAGCTAACTGGCTGATGCTTCTTTTATCCTTATCGGTTGGAGAAGATGTGAAGTTTGATGATTCGCCAAAATATACCAGCTGACAACTATCCGGAAAATGTATTACATTCTCACTCAACGGGGAATACTCTTTCAGGTCTTTATCGAAAAGGAACCATTTATAGGCATAATTGAACCCTGCTAAGAACAGCAGCAGAACAAAAATTCGTATTGCAATTTTTCTACCCATTTTTAAAATCTGCCTTTTATATAGTTCTCAGGATAAATAATGCTCAAACTATCTGCCAGGTTTTTTGCAATAATCTTCCTTCCGTTTTCTGAATAATGTTCTGTTGGCCAATGTCTCTCAAAAAACAATGAATCGTGAACACTTTCAAAATTATCAACTACGATTACACCTTTTTGGCTGTATCTGTCAACTAAATAGTCTCTGTTTTCCTTCATTAATGAGCATAATTCTTTCCCTACCAGTTCATTTGTAAGCATTATATTATCGGCCATCAAATTAAACACAAGATTCCAGTTTTTCTTTTCAGCAAGCTTCACTATATAATCAAAGTCCCTTACGCGGGGATTTTTTCTCCCATTTATTCTGAAACCATAATTTTTTATTAGGTGGCAGGCTAAATCTGTCTTGGGCCTGTCTTTGCTTCCATCGGCCAGGCGTATTCCTTCAGACCACATTTTCCTGTCCCATTCACGGGTTGTTTTGTACTTAAAGTCCGGAATATTTAATTTTTGATTATTCCATTTACGGAGCATTTTCTCCTCCCATTCCTCATCTGTTCTGATAGGATATGCCCTAAATGCCAGCACAATTTTATTAAGGAGCTCAGGTCTTTTATGCAGAAATATCATATGTTTTCGCAGAGGTGTTTCAAGGCTTGAATATATCCAGTTGTAACCAAACGCGCGATAGTTCATGGTGACAATAACCGTTTCTACATTCAATGAATCCGGTATATTCTCAAGTACATACCTGTAATTTCCTGCATGAAATGCTCCATGATCAATTGCACAAATATGAAGTTTATTAAAATAGTCGTTCGCCATCTCACTTATGCGCCTTTTGTCAATGTCGGATCGAGGCGAAGATACATTACTTGATTCAGCCAGATAGAGCACCTTACAATCAGACGAAAGGTTCTCGATTTGAGAAAAAATAGGTGAAAACTTTCTTAGATCTTCATTGAAATAATACCGTTGATAAATGAGTTGAAACACTACTAACAAACAGAATAGTGCAAACGCTCTGGTTAAAATTTTAATTGATATACTCATTTAATGCTCCTAAAACCTTGTTTTAAAACTGAAAATAGATGAATGGGAAATCTTCTACGCCACAATAGAAAATAATTCCAAAGAGTAAAATTGCATAGGATAACCACCTGACCGGAAATGAAAATTTCCCGATTTTTATATCGAACCTGCTATTGTATAGCCATAAATCCAGGAGTACAAACACACCAAAAAACACCCAAACATAGGCAGGTACTTCAAGCTTTCTATCTAACCCGAAATTGTTGTATACATTGCTGAACATAGCTTTTGCATGCGCAAGATCCCGGCTCCTGAAAAATATCCAGGCAATGGTAACAAGAACAAATGTTTTAACTGCCAATAAAATATGCCATGCATTGAATATGGCATCCTTTGATGACAGCTTTCCGATTTTAGTCCAGACTCTTTCTACCAGGTATGCAAAGCCAAAAATTGCCCCCCATATCACAAAAGTCCAGTTTGCTCCATGCCATAATCCGCTAACTGTAAAAACAATCATAATATTAACTGCCCATCGAAACCATTTAACCCTGTTTCCACCCATGGGAATGTACAAATAATCGCGAAACCAGGTAGATAAAGATATATGCCAGCGCTGCCAGAATTCGCCAATATTACGGGCAAGATAAGGTGTTCTGAAGTTATCCATTAAATCGATACCAAGCAATTTTGCACTGCCAATAGCAATAGTCGAATACCCGAAAAAATCGCTGTAGATCTGGAAAGAATAAAAAACCATTCCGGTTATAATACTCCAGCTGTTATATTGTTCCGGTGCAGTGTAAATCTTGTCAACAAAAACAGATAGGTTATCTGCTATGACCATCTTAATAAATAAGCCAAATAGTATTAATCTAAAGCCGTTTGACAGGTTTTCGTAGCTTAATACATGTTCTTTCTTCAGTTGGGGTGACAGCCTCGTGTACCTTTCTATCGGGCCTGCCACCAACTGTGGGAAAAATGAAACATACAGCGCAAAATACCCCAGATGCTTTTCCGCTTTCGCTCTGTCGAGGTATACTTCTATCGTATAACTCAATGTCTGAAAAGTATAAAAACTAATGCCAACAGGGAGTAATACCTTTAGCCCGGGAAGTTGTTTAGCTATGTTAAGTTTTTCAAGAATAATGTTTGAGGTGTCGACAGCAAAATTGAAATATTTGAATGCAAATAACAGTCCAAGGTTTGCAACTAAACTAAGTATAAGGTAAGGAACCCTCTTGGAACGCTCTCTGATCTTGCTCATTTGCAGCCCACAAAAATAATCGATTGCAGTTGAAGCCAGAATAAGTATTATATATTCTACTCTCCAGCACATATAAAAATAATAACTGCCGGCAAGCAATAAAACCCATCTGTACTTGGGTTTTAGCAGGTAATAAACTATTACAATTAAAGGAAGAAATATCAGGTACTGTAATGAATTAAACTGCATACAAAGCTATATTTTGAAAGCTCAAAAATAATTTAATTCACCAAATATGTGCACGTTGTTTGTCGGATTTAAAATTCCGGACAGGGAACCATCTTTTTAAGACGCTTCTTTTTTGCAGGCATACCAAAGTTATACGACAAGGAAACTTCGTGGCTGCCTCCGGAAGCTATAATTAACTTTGATACTGTAAAATCGTAGCTGTAACCAATATTATAATTATCGGTTTTAAGCCCTACCAGTAATACAACAGCATCGTTTACATTAAAATCATTAATCACAGGGATTCCCCTGTACCATATTCCCAGAACAATCGGGCTGTAATAATAGTAAAAGCCCATATCCAATTGCTGAAAATCTGCCTGTCTCTTATACAAATAGGCCAATTGAATGGTTGTTGGTTTTGGACGGAGCAAAGATTCTTTTACAACGTGTTTAGTTCCCCCGTAAAATTGAAATTTGATGGGAACTCTGGCCTGGTTTTCATCGTTAAACTCCTGGAAATACAACGATTGGTTTGGTCTTAACAGGTGATCAAGAGTAAATCCGGCCCAAAACTTGTCTCCATAACTTAGTAATGAAGCAGAAAAATCAACATCTCCTGCAGAATTGTATGAAACCACCTCGCCCGAAGTAGGAGCTGTGCCAGCAACCGATAGTTGATCTCCCCAAAGTAGTTTATTGAAATCGATTCCCCGTTGAGTGTAGAGAAAACTCATGCCAGGCCTGATATGTACCCAGTTTGTTATTTTGAAATCGTAATTGTAAAGCAACCCGATATTTGTTGTACTTAAATTACCCGAACCTGCCTCATCTTTAAAAAAGAGAAATCCAAACCCCGAATTAAGCTTTGAAAAATTATGGTCAAAGGAAAAGGAATATGTTTTATACCCAACTTCAATACCACTCCATTGATCACGATAAGATGCTGCAAGCCTGTTTTTCCCGGTGTTTCCGGCAAATGAGGGTGCCAGGTATAGTGAATTGGAATAAAACCTTGAAAAATGGGCATCCTGAGCCATACAGACTGCTGCTGCCAACATGATTAGTCCAATGATAATCCCTCTTTTATACATACTCCTGTTTTCTGAAAAACTTGTTTGCATACTATTAATGCATCAAAGTCACATCTCCTGTTTTTTCAAATCCTCGTCCATCGGTATAGGTTCCTGATACTTTCCAGATATAAACATCCTGTTTAGCAACTTCACCCTTGTAATATCCATCCCAACCAATTTCCTGGTCGAAACTTTCAAAAATCATC
>JAFGVA010000163.1 GCA_016938235.1 Bacteroidales bacterium
TGCAGGATACGATTTTGGTAGCTCTGCTTCAGATATCAATCCCAACGATATCAAATCGATGAGTGTTCTGAAAGGTGCAGCTGCAACAGCTTTGTACGGTTCGCGTGCAGCTAATGGTGTAATCATTATAACAACGAAAACAGGTCGCGATAATAAAAATCTTGGTGCCAATGGGTTAGGTGTTTCATTTAGCTCGAACGTAACCGCAGGTGTTATTGATAAAAGCACTTTCCCAACATACCAAACACAATATGGTGGTGGTTATGGTCCTTATTATAGTGATGGTGCATATCCTGGTTTGTACGAAGGTCCATTGCCCTGGACTGGTGGAGCCAATGTGCTTTATGTTCCTACAACTGAAGATGCTTCTTACGGAGCGAAATTTGATCCCAATTTATTGGTTTATCAGTGGGATGCATTTGTTCCTGAGTCACAAAATTATCAAACGGCTACACCTTGGGTTGCTGCCGCAAACGGACCTTCAACGTTCTTCAATACAGCCGTTACTACTTCAAATACTTTAGCTGTTAACGGAGCTTCTGAAAGTACAGATTTTCGTTTGTCTTATACCAATTTTGAGCAAACAGGAATTATGCCTAATAGTAAGTTGTCGAAGAATTCATTCTCTTTTACGGGAAGTCACAAGCTTGCAAATAACTTAGTTGTAAGTGCAGCGGCTAATTACGTTCATCAGGCTACAACAGGTCGTAATGGGACCGGTTATAACGATAATGTTCTATCTAGTTTCCGTCAGTGGTGGCAAACCAACGTTGATGTTCAGGAACAAAAAGCCATTTATGATTTAACTGGAAAAAATTATACATGGAACTTTGCTCAACCTGAAGAAGGCAATTTGGATCCAATTTATTGGAACAACTTCTATTGGGAACGTTATAATAATTACGAGAACGACTCACGCGATCACCTTTTTGGAAATATTCAGGTCAAATGGGATATTAACGATTATTTAAACGTTATCGCAAGAGCGTCCTTAGATACATATAATTCTTTGCAAGAGTTGCATAAAGGCTTTGGTAGTGTACCAGGTGCTTTCGGTATTGGTCTTGGAGATGTTACTTCCGGATATGCCAGAACGAACCTAAGTTTTGTGGAAACCAACTACGATTTAATGTTGAACTTCAAAAAGGACTTAAGTGATAAGTTAAATCTTTCAGCTCTTGTAGGGATGAATATTCGTAGATCTCAAAGGGGATCAATTTTAGCATCAACCAATGGAGGACTTATTGTTCCAGGCCTTAATTCTGTTGCGAATTCTGCAAGCCCACCTTTGGCTCCTGTGGAAACTCAGGAAAACCTTGGTGTTAATGGTGTTTTTGGTAGCGTTTCTTTAGGCTGGAATGACATGTTGTTTTTAGATGCAACTTTAAGAAGAGATCAATCTTCAACTTTACCTGTTGATAATAATAGCTATTTTTATCCATCTGTTTCTGGTAGTTTTATCTTCTCTAATTTGCTTGAATCTGATTGGATGCAGTTTGGTAAATTAAGGTTAAATTATGCCGAAGTAGGTAGTGATGCTCCATTTGCAAGCCTTTTTGATACCTATGCTCAACCTAGTCCTTTTGGTAATACAACTTTGTTTTCAGTGCCGGATATTAAAAACAATGATTTGCTGAAGCCTGAAAAAACAAAGAGTCAGGAAGCTGGTCTGGAAATGACTTTCTTAAATAAACGTCTGGGATTTGACGCGGCTGTTTATAAAACAACTACGGTTAACCAAATTATGCCAGTGGCCGTTTCTACTGCAACAGGATATTCCACTAAATTTGTGAACTCAGGTGTGGTTGAAAATAGAGGTGTTGAATTAAATGTTTACGGAACTCCGGTTAAAACAAATGATTTTAATTGGAATATTAATGTAAACTGGGCCGCTAACCGAAACAAAGTAATTTCTTTGTTCGAAGGGGTTGATAATTTACAGCTTGGTACTTTTCAGGGAGGCCTTACTTTAAATGCAACAGTTGGTGAGCCTTATGGAACACTTCAAGGAAAAGATTATGTATACCTGGATGGTCAAAAAGTAGTTGGTACTGATGGGTACTACCTAAGAACTTCTACCACCAATAATGTACTGGGGAATGTGAATCCTGATTGGCATGCCGGTATCACCAATAGTTTCAGCTATAAAAACTGGACTGCTAGTTTCTTGATCGATATTCAATATGGTGGTAGTGTATTTTCTTTGGACCAATATTATGGTCAGGCCACAGGCTTGTATCCAGAATCTGTTGGAATTAATGATTTAGGTAATCAAATGAGAAATGATATTTCTGAAGGTGGAGGTGTGGTTCTTGCCGGTGTTATGGAAGATGGAAGTCCTAATAATATCAGAGTATCTGCGGGTGATTATCGTTTAATGGGATATTCTAAAAACCCAAATTCTTTATTTGTTTATGATGCTTCCTATGTGAAGCTAAGGGAGGCTGCGATTTCGTATCAGTTCCCAAGCAGTATGTTAAAGAATTCCGGAATCAAATCACTGTCGTTGGGTCTTGTTGCATCCAATCTTTGGCTAATTTATAAGAACCTTCCTTATGCTGATCCTGAAGCAGGACTTGGTGCTGGTAATACGCAGGGTTGGCAAAGTGGAGTTATGCCTACAACACGTAATTTCGGATTCAATCTTAAAGTTCAATTTTAAACATAATTAAAGATGAAAAAAATACTATATATATTATTAGCTTTTTTAACTTTCTCATGCTCAAAAGATTTGAGCACGTTGAACGAGGATGTTAAAAATCCGACCAACGTCCCCGGTGAGGCCCTCTTTTCAAATGCTGAAAAGAATCTCTCTGACCAAACTGTTACATTAAATGTTAACGATAATGATTTTGACCTTTGGTCTCAATATTTAACGGAAACTACTTATACTGACGAAAGTAATTATGATATCTTTACCAGAAGCGTTCCCGATCGTGCATGGCGTACATATTACCGCGATGTTTTAGAAGATTTGGGTCGTGCAAGTTTATTGATAGGTGAGAAAGTATATTTAACTGAAGATTTACCTGTTCAGAAAAACAGCATTGCAATTATTGATATTCTTGCAGTTTATACCTGGCATCAGATGATAACCTTATGGGGCGATATTCCTTATTCCGAAGCATTGGATATTAACAATGTTCTCCCTGTTTATGATGATGCACTTACTATTCACAGAGATTTGTTCACTCGCCTGGATGCTGATATAGCGGCTCTTGATGCCGATTTCGGAAGTCTTGGAAGTGCGGACATTATTTACAATGGTGATGTTGCCCTATGGAAAGCATTTGCCAATGGTCTGAAAGTGAAAATGGCCATTCAATTGGCTGATGTTACTTCGGAAAGTACTTTGGTTAAAAACAGCATCGAAGCTGCTAAAGGTGGAACGTTTGCCTCAGCTGATGAAAATGCAATTTTTAATTATTTGAGTGGAACTCCAAACACAAATCCTTTGTATGTAGACCTTATCCTTAGTGGACGTTTAGACTTTGTAGCAGCAAATACAATTATTGATGCTATGACTGGCCTGAACGATCCCCGTTTGCCTTTATACTTCGACCAAAATTTAGGAGATAATACCTATTTGGGAGGTGCATACGGTCATAGTGCCGCTTATGGTAATTTCACACACATTAATCCGGTTATTGCTGAAGATCCAACTTTTGGTAATCCATTAATGACCTATTCTGAAATTCAGTTTTATTTGGCTGAAGCTGCTGCAAAAGGAATCATTACAGACAATGCTGCAACCTATTATAACAATGCCGTGAAAGCGTCAATTCTATATTGGGGTGGTAGTGCTGATGATGCGAGTGCCTACCTTGCACAGGCAAGTGTTGCTTACGATCAGGCAAACTGGAAAGAAAAAGTCGGGACTCAGGAATGGATTTCGTTTTATCTTCGTGGTTATGATGGATGGACTTCATGGAGAAGATTAGATGCTCCTGCTATGAATATGCCTCCTTCTCCTGAAGAAGCAGGAACTTTCCCGGTTAGATATACCTATCCAAGTGGTGAGCAAACCCTCAATGGAACGAACTATACTGCTGCGGCTTCTGCTATCGGTGGTGATAAGCTTGGGACCAAACTGTATTGGGATATTCACTAGTAATAATGATTAAAAAAAATTAATGATGAAAAAAGTTCAATTATATCTTATGATACTTGTAGTCTTCTCAATTGCCTCTTGCAATAAAGATAAGACTATAGAATTTACTGATCTTGGTACGGAGTTTCTTATCTCTTCAAGTGGTATTACCAGCCTGGATAATGGTGTAACTATTTCGATCAACAATCAGCAAAAAAATCTTTCTACCATAATTTTAACCAATTTAGGTGGATACTCTTCTGAATTGGATGAGAATGGTGACCCAGTCCCTTTCACCTCCAATTATACCAATTCTATTTCCCTGACTGATGGGATTGGATCTATTTTACTTTCCAATGCAGATTTAGGAATTTCAAAAATTGATGAGAGTGCAAAATTTCAATTTGATTCAGAATTCAATGGAAAAGCCATAACAAGGTTTTATAATGTAGTAGTTGAAGATCCTATAAGTGTTGATTATCCTTCAATTGCTCACAGATCCGATACTGTTTATTATTTTCATTTTGCAATTGAACCCAAAACAGCTACAGTAGAAACGGTTCAAATTCAAACAAAGGTTTCTTCATTTGGAACTTATGTTAATGTAGCCGGTACCTATAATGCTGTGGATTCAATTTCAATAGTGGGTTCAAACTACAATGTGGGAGATACCTTGTTTGTTAAAGTTACAGGGACTGCCGGGTCCAAAACGGCCTTTACGGTAACCCCCGTGGTTATTGAGCCTAAAAGCGTTAAACATACTTCTGCGTTTACGCTTGATTTTAATACAAAAATAGCCTACGATTTTGTTGGAGATAGTTTGGTTCCTGCTGGTACTGAAAAAGCAGATATTGAACTTACCGGAAGCAACACAATGGGTGGTTTAATTATTGGTTTTGTTTCCAATCAAAATGCGGAGTTTGTTTTGGCTTCAAGTGATGATTTTGCCAATGCTGATTCACTGGCAATTGTAACAACTGATTTTAGCGCTGCTGTTAGTTCTGTAGATGATGCCTCAACGGGTCAGGTTTATATTTTCAGAACCAAAAGAGGAGCAGGAGCTTACTCTTATGGTATTATTAAGTTGACAGTTGAAAAACCTCAGGGAGTTCTTGAAGATTCTTATATTGATTTTGAATATAAGTATTAATGTTGACTTATAGTTAAAAAAA
>JAFGVA010000164.1 GCA_016938235.1 Bacteroidales bacterium
CAGCACAGGTATTAATGAAAGCGATGGAAGAGTCTTGCTTTCGGTGGCCGGAATGTTCCGCCTCAACAAACAATTCAGCCTGGTGTTTGATACCTTTATTGCTCCATGGGGACCCGAAAATACCTATACCGACTACCAGTACCATTCTACCACATACAACGAACAAACACAGCAATACACCGACAATTACCGTCCGGTACAAATTACAGAGAAAAGTCCAGGACTGGCACTTATTATTCCCGGTTTAAGATGGCAGATCGATAACAACCGTGCCTTTCAGTTTGGCTTTACCGGCTTTTATTTCGACGATGGCTTTGCTGAGTTTCCTATTCCCATGATTCAACTTTATCGCCGACTGTAAGCAACTACGGAAAATATTTTTAAATCGACATCAACACGCCTCGCGGGGCATTTTTGACGTATAAACAGGCGTCACAACAAAAAAGTAAGCAGAAAAAGCGCTTTCGGGCGCTTGCTCCATCGCGCGTTAGCTGAAAGAATTCTAAAGCAGGAAAATATTTTTCTTCGGACCTGTAAAAACATTTTTTTGCCTTCAACACGCAAAAAGTTGCCTGAAATAATTATTTAAGGGCTCATCTTATGTGTTGAATGTTGAAAAAAATTTCCTGAGCGTCTCAACACGTTTCGCGAAGCCCAAAAGACGTCTTTCAGGCGTCAACACGTTTTGTTGGCTCAAAAATACTTCTATAAGGTCTAAACAAGCGTTGAGTTGAACTTTAGAGCGCTTTTTGCAGTCCATCGTTTTAAACCTAATGCTCAAACCGTATTTTAGTTCGCTTTCGGGTTGGCCTTCAGAAAAAGTGATATTTTTTATTCAACACGATGAAACGTTTTCGAAAAAGAAACAAAAAAACCAACACCGTTTTCAATATTTGAATATACCGGAATGATATATTCATTAAACGGATCAAGATGGCTTTCGTCATAATAACTCAGGCTGGTTAAATATCGATAATAACTTTCGGATATAGTGATCAGTTCAACAACCAGCGAATCGTAGGAAACAAGTCCCAAACTATCACGCAGTATATCAATTTTTCGGGTAAATGAAATAGTATCTTCGTACATTTCATCTGAATAAGCCTCATATACTCCCTCATAATCAGGATTGAACAACTGATTCTCACCATTAACGTAACGATGAATTCGTAGCGAGAAATAATCTGGGTCGGGTGTGTTCTCAAAATAGGTGGAAATGTAGAGTTCTCTCTTTATTGAATCGATCATGGTAACTTTACTTTGAAAAAACTTCATCGGTTTTACCGCATGAATGTTTTCCGAGATCACTGCTTCAAATCCAGTCGCTTCAACGCCCACTGCATAGTTGCTATTGTAATCGATGACGGTTGAAGCAGTGCTGGTGTAACAACCAGGTAAGCTAGCACTTTCCGATAATACTTCTATTGGTTCGCCGTTCTGATATAGGGTAACAAGCGGATTGTATACATAATCGGGGGCACCCATGCTGTCAGGAGCAACCGTCGACCGAACATAAACCACGACTCCTTTCTCTTTAGTCAACAATCCATTCACTAAGATTCGTTTTGTTGAATAGTTAAACTCAGCATCAACCTCTTTAACCAGCTCGCATGAAAACATTCCCATTGTAAGGAACACCAAAAGAACAGTGCCAGGCAAATATTTATCTTTAAGATATCTAAACATACTCAGAACTTTAAACTATAACTAAAAGTGGGTAAAATTGAAAAAAACGAACGTTGATAGAATTTTCCTCCGTTGTAGTACATAAACACAGGATTCTGACGTGCATAGGCATTGAAAACATTAAAAGTGAACGTACTTTCGTTTTGCTTCCTTGTCATCCATTTTCTATTAATCGCAATATCCAATCGATGATAATTGGGTAACCTATAATTGTTTAAAGAATGGTAAGTAAAGTAAGTATAATTAAGTGGACCTTCGTTTACCGCCCCATCGGGCAAGGTAACGGGTGTACCAGTTGAAAATATAAAATTAGTCGATAATGATGTTCTTTTGTTTAGCTTTATCAAGTTCAAAAAATTTACCTCGTGCCGTTTATCATACAGATAAGGATACTTTTCGCCATTGTTCAATTGATCAAACTGGCGGTAATTCCATGACAGAACATAAGAAAAACTTGACGACAAACGATCATTCTCATATCGTGTTTGAAATTCTGCCCCATACGCTTCACCTTCACCTCCTTTAATCACCATCGATCCAAAGTCATTGTAATTGACAAAATCGCCTGGTGGAAAACGAAACTCCAAAACATTCTTCATTTTTTTATGGTAACCTTCTAGAGAAAAGTCGATGCCAGCGTTAGCGATTTCGCCAAAAAAGCCCATGGAAAACTGAGATGCCGACTGAGGTGGTATTTCACCAGTTGACGCCAGCCAAATTTCTCGTTCTACTCCGCTTACATTATTCACTATTACATGATTAAACTGATTCATGAAGGTATAATTTGCTTTAAAAGAAAAATTTTTCCCAAGCAATGTTCTGAATGACAGACGGGGTTCAAAACGAAAATAGGATGACGAATCACTCACATACATGACGCCTCTTCCACCTATGTTTAACTTTGATTTTGGAGTCAATTGGATTTCGTCTTCTACATACACATTGGTCTCAAAAGTATGATCTTCGTATTCTAGGCCTTTTATTACACTCACCGAATCACCTGCATTGTCATTGATATCGGTAATTTGAGTTAAGCCGGGAATAAACTGGTAGTTGCTAAAAGAAATTCCGGTTTTCACCCAATTTCGTTCAGCATAATAATCCAGATTTGATTGGATATTGAATTCATTAATAATTGACGAATAGGACCTTTCGAAATAAGACTTCACCGTATAAGTACTTTTCTCCCATTCCTTAAATACATTGGAATATCCTGAATAAGAAACCTTTGAATTGAGGAATAACGATGGTTTGAGAACGCTGCTATTTTTCAACATAACAACACTGTTATTCTGCGCTATTCCAAACCTTGTTTCATCAAAATGATAACTGGTTCTTTTATCAAAGGTATAGGCACTATAAATATCTCTGCCATTAAACCATTGTAAAGACCAGTTACTATTTGCCGATTGAAAAAAAGTAATTTTGGCATTTAGGTCGTAAAACCTATAATCGACCATTTGTCCCCACCTTTTTTTCCTCTCCTGATATTTAAGTGGTTGTAAAACTAAATCGAGATAACTAGCCCGGACAGCCACTAAAAATGAAAACCTTTTACCAAGTGGCCCATCAAAAGATAAACTGGAATTGATCAACCCAAGAGTGAATTCACCTTGTGCTTTATTTCTGTTCCCATTTCTTGTTTTTACATCAAGTACCGATGACAGGCGGCCACCATATCTTGCCGGAAATCCTCCTTTGTACACATCGACATGTTGAACTGTAGCCGTATTGATCGATGAAACAAAGCCTCCAAAATGATTAGTATTGTACAACTTTACCCCATCGAGTAAAATCAGGTTCTGCCCCCTGTCTCCTCCCCTTACCATCATACTCGAGTACCCGTCGCGGCCTCCCGTAATACCGGGCAAAATGCTCACCGCTTTTAAAACATCTGCTTGCCCTAAAAACGAAGGAACATTCTTAATGGTATTGACATCGAGCGTGGTGACCCCCATTAAAGTCTGCTCATGAATGGGTCGTTTCGATTTTACACAAACTTCACCGGTAGCTATCGACACTTGCTGCATTACAATAGTAAAGGTGGTATTGCTATTCACTGTAAGCTGCTGCCTATAATTATCATACCCTATAAACCTGCATTTCAACACAACGGTAGATGGGTTTAATTTCAACTGATAGTAGCCTTCATTATTGGTAATGGTTCCAATACCGCTGATGCTGTCCCATACTGTTGCCATTGCCAGAACTTCACCCTCTGTATCGCGAACAAACCCGTTTATTGTGATTAATTGCCCATTGCCATGTAGGAACAAGTACAGAAAGAACCACAAAAAGATGTAACGCATAAACTATTTATTTTTCTTTAGACCTGAAAGCGAATAACTCATTTTAAAAGCCAAACCACTGGCTGTAAAACCGAGATCAAATGCAGGAACTATAAAATCATAATTAAAACTGTCATAATAATACATTCCAATTTTTAATCGATCCACCAGCTGGTAATCAAAGCCTGCCTGAAAACCATAGTTTGTAGTATAGGTTTTTGCATCCGGGATTTTCAAATGTGAAAAGTCGAATACGTAAGAATAATTGACTCCGCCATAAAGTCGAAATTTCTCGTTTGCTTTCAAATATAGCAGAACAGGAATATAAACTCTCTTAAAATGATTCTTTGTTGTTGTTTTATCTCCTTTATCATACAATTTTGATCTTAAATACTGCAATTCAATATCCACCTCAATACCAAGGGGCAAAGCAAATAAATCAGATCGAATAAATCCGCCGATCGCAGTACCTACATCAGGCTGTTGATCTTTAACCCAATAATAAAGTTCTCTTAATTCACCATCCCAAAGCTCTTCATACATCCATGAAACATAGGTAAAATTATTACGACCAATGGATGTGTTAATACCATATTCAAACTGAGCCAGCGCCTTGCCTGAACAAATAAGTATAAAAACTAAAAGTAAATTTCTTAAGTTCATGTTTTTACTTTTTCTTAAGTTGTTGATTTCTTACTATATGAAGATCATTTTCTTAAAACTTTCAGCCTTACACATCGCTTGTCCCTATTATACATTAGTATCTCAACTTACAAATCGATTGACAGAATATTAGCATAATCCATCTACTATTCATCTGACATAGAAGCTTGTCGCTCATTTTCGTTTCTTTAAAAAACGGGGATGGCTATATTAACCATCCCGAATAGAACTAATTGCATGAATTTTCGTCAATCACATAGGCATTGCCTTCGTTTTCAAATCCCCTTATCCACACTTTACCACTAATAGAATTAATATGTGGAGGATACTGATTGTATGGCCGTGCACCGATTGGATAATAGTAATAAATGGCATAACCAACCTGTTCATTTTCTACCCATATTTTTTCCTTCACATCATTACTGGTGTATGAGTAAGGTATATTCTCATAATGCACACTGAAACTTGGAATATATCCCGGTGCATAATCATTCGGAAGATATGTTGCATTGCTAATATTGGGAGTCATAAGTCCAACTTTAAAATCACGAATAGAATGTTGCGTATTGTATTTCATCCAAACTCCCAGATTCTTTTTACGCGAAATTGTTTTTACGGTTTGTCGATAGTTGCCTTTATAATAATCTGTACCAGAATATAAACCACCATTAAAACTGGTTGTTACTTCAACAATCACCTGTCTATCGGTTAATTGTGGATGATCATAAACTTTACTTCCAGACCAAAATGTTGAACTACAATCGATTGACTTTAAATACTGAATTCTATTTCGCGGTTGGGAAATAATGTCTTTGGATGCATCACCGATATTTTGGGCAGCCTTTTCGAGCATACCCAAATCACCACTGCGTGAAACTAGTTCAAATTCAGGTGTAATTTTATAGGCTAACGATCCAATAAAATAATTCCCGTTAGGGCTACAAATACTACTCAAACCACTCCCGTCAACATACTGTAACACTTCATCCCCGCTCAGGTACAGCACATTGGAATAATTCATTAAGATCTCTTCAAATTCTAAATTATCTGAAGCTTCTAACAAAAGATCATATCCTTCATAAGCTAGCGTTTTATTCGAAATAAAGTTATGCGCAGCTTCCCAAGCGAGTCTATCGTCTTCACTTAAACCATTTAAGAACTTTTTAGTTTCAATAAAACTTTCTTCATTATTAAAATGAATTACATTATCAATTACAGTAAATCCATTTTCATTTCGCAATTCTGTTTGCTCTTTACTCGATTCGAATATTTCGCTATTATTACACGAGACAAGTGAAAATACAAACACAAATAGCAATACTTGATTAATTCTTTTCATATTTTGTTAGTTTTGCAGTCTGGGAGTTGCATCTCCCAAACCTGTTAATACTTGTATTAATATTGTGAATTTTAGGCAGCATGATCTTCGGATTGTGTTGCCTTTCTTCTACATAACTGCTATCCCAATTCGTTTCACTTCTGAAATAGCTTAGTAATATAGTCTGCCAGCAATAAAAGACAATAACCGTTTGATTATTTCACGCTTTCTCCATAGGCAGCATGATTTTTTGATGAATGCAATGATTGTATCGACTACTTATCGATTGAGTGAGTCTTTTCTTCTGAGAATA
>JAFGVA010000165.1 GCA_016938235.1 Bacteroidales bacterium
TCCAATCGATAATTCATATCCCATTTGCAATCATAGACATCACACTCTGTCTGGTGACTTGAAAGTATACAAATATGTGAAGCGGGTTTTTAAACAAAAAGAGCTACAAGAAGTAAATCTCATAACTCTTTATTTTTGTGAACCCGGCGGTACAAAATTCGAACCATTTAATAGCAGATTTAAAGCTTTTGGGAGATCTTTTAATTTTATGAAACTGTCTAATTTTAGTTGAATCTACTGTGATCATCCATTAGTCATTATATAATCAAGGGTTTCAAAAAAGAAGAATACAAAATTCTGTTCCAAGATTCAAGCAAAATTTCAACCCCTGTTTTAATACTCAATTCATTTTCGTGAAGATGTATTTTAGATTCCAGGATTTTAGAAAGCCGGTAATCTCAAAGCATAGATAGAAAGGCACCATCTACCAAAACAGCTACAAACAGAACCACACAATTGTCAAATAATTTTTAACTCTTACCTGTAAACACGATGTTGGAGCGGCTTGCGAAAACAGTTCTTTTATATAATTTATAAAGCTCCGGAATATTTTTTTATAAGAGATTCAAATTTCTCTCTCTGTACCGGTTTCGAAATGTAATCATTAAATCCGGATGCTAATATCTTTTCCCTGTCTCCTCCCAGGACATAACCTGTTTGCGCAATTATTTTGATATCCTTGTTAAAACTTCTTATCCCTTTTGTTGCTTCAAAACCGTCCATTACCGGCATTTTTATATCCATAAAAACCAGGTCAATATTTGGATCCTTTTTACAAATTTCGACGGCTTCTTTCCCATTTTCTGCCTGAATTAATTCTTTGCAATATCCATTAAGAAGAGTTGACAGAAACAAACGGTTTATTTCATCGTCCTCGACAATTAATATTTTTAGTTTTCTGTTTTTGAATTTATCTTCTTTTCTTTCAAAACCCATCTCTATGACTCCACCACTATCTGTAAATTTAATAGAGTTCTTAATTAAATTGGAAATAACTGAACTCAGCTTGGATTTATCAGTCAATATCAGGCTTTCGTCATCATTCAACGTTTTATCTATAAAAAAATGTAAACCTTTATCTTTAGCTTCACGATTAAAAAAGTTATATAAAGTAATTAAATGGTTCTTAATATTTACTTTGTTTAAGTTGGTGCTTAATTGTCCTGTCTCAATTTTGGATATTTCAACAATACTGAATATAGAATTGAGCTACAAATAATGATTGTTTACAAAATTTCGGAATTAGTCATTTAATTTTTGTCTTTCTCAGAACTTTATTTGAGGTTCGTTTAAAAGTGTAAATGAAGTTAAGTCTTTAATACACGATCAAATAAAATCGGAACTAAATCCAAGGTGATTATTGGTATCTTTCAATGACTTTTTTGTCCATTTCAAGTAGAAAAGATTAAGTAAACTTACCATAAATAATGTAATTTTACTTGCTATGAACAAAAAGCAATTATTCAAAATAGCATTAATTTCCTCGCCAATAATGGCGGCTTTTGAGATTTCTCCTGTTTTTTTCCTTGTTAGCGAGATAAGCTTCAGGTTTTGAGAAGCCTTGCTGGTTTTTACATTGTTATCGTTAGTTATTTGGGTATTAAACATTTTGCTAATCTCTATTGAAGAATCCAAAAAGCCTGACAAAACATGGAAAAGGTACATACTTAGCTATATATATAAAGAGCTCGCAAATAAAGTGTACGAACAGGTTAAACTCCAGTTCGACGAAGGAATGGCTTCGCTGACTGATTTACTGAACGTTGAAACATCGTTGCTGGAAGCCGAAACCCTGTTTAACCAGCAGCTTTTAAGATACAAACTGGCGGAAATCGAAATACTGAAAACCACCGGCAAACTTCAATCGCTTATAAACAATTAAACATATTATCAATGAAAACGACAAAACGAATTTTATTTTTGGCTGTTATTCTCTTTTTTATTGTATCAGCCGTTTACAAATTAAGTTCAAACAAAGAAAAAATCAGGGAAACAACCGCCCTGGCTTCACAGACAATCTCCGAGGTTCCGGTAAAAATTTCGGCTCCGAAAACGGGAATAATCAAGCATCATACTTTTGCCACTATAATAACTTTAACGAAGGGTGTTCCTATAGAAACAGTTAGTAAAATGTTGGGGCATACCAGTATAAAAACAACTCAAATTTATGCCCGAATTACTGATAATAAAATTGGGAATGATATGCAGGCTCTTTCCGAAAAGCTTCAGGGGATGGATAAAATACTATCCTTGTAGATGAAAAGTTGGGAATCTCATATTATTCAGATTGAAATTAGTATAAGAAATAGAGGTTTGGTTCCTACCTGGAGAGCCAGCACAAAAAGACAAATCACAGTAAAATGATGAAAAACTGTGTAAATCAAGAATTTGCACAGTTTTTTTATTCCCATTAAGTCATCGAAAAGACAAGAAAATGCTTTTTGAGGCATATTCTGGTTACAATTTGGTTACAGAAGATTTTTTGTAACTTTCTGTAACCAATCTTACATAAGTTTCTGAAATGTCGCATTTTGACTTCGCGCTAGTAGCTTAATTGAATTAGTTTAAACACCTTAAATGATTTTAACTGTAATAGCTGTAAAAGAAATGCTAAGAGCCGTTCTTCGACTGCAAAAATGTATCCTCTTCATTATATACAGGTATAATAATGGTTAATTCGTAAAAGGAGGTTTTATTCTCTCGACTTTCATCAGCGCTATGACTGACTAATCCAGAATTTTCTCCAATTTGATTTATAATCATATAATTACCACCTTTTATTGCTGATTAATTGAGTTAATTATTTAGCTTAATGAATTGTTTTTCAAAATATTCTATTCCATTTTGTGTCGCTATTCCGCGAATATGATACATAAATATTAAATTAAAAACTTTTTCAAAGCCATCTTTAAATTCATCATTATACATTTCAATACTTTTAATGTCGAGCAGAAAAGAATAAAAAATTGAAATAACATTAAAGTTTATATCTATCCTGTAGATATTTTGTTCTATCCCCTTCTGAATATTTTGTTTAATAAAATTAAGGATTGATTCTTTTCTTTCGCGCATAATCCCTTCCCATATATGAGGATAGTATTTAGTCATACTAAATATTAGTGAAGAATTAATCGAAAAATTTCGTTGAATTATGTATTTACTAATCATTAGCAATTCGTTAATTGCATGTTCGTGCCTGATGCACAGTTTTGTTAATTCACTGAATTCATTTTTAATTTCAAATTGCGCTACTTGATAAACTACATCCTCTTTGTTTTCAAAATGTTTATAAAGAGTTTTCTTTGATTTTTTAAGTTCCCTGGCAATATCGTCCATTGATATGCTTTTTACTCCATACTTTTTAAACAGATTTGAAATAAACGGTAAATATTCATCCATAACTTCACTATTGTATAAACTAATTTGACCATATCTCCAATCGGCTATTGGAGTAAGTTAAGTTTAAGGCCAGAATTTAAGTTGCCTTTTTCTTAAATTGTCTTTTCGATGTTCCAGACAAATGCTCTTAAGCCTTGCTCTTCCACTTTGCTGTTGAGTACCTGCAGGTCATGAAGTAGGGCATCAACTTTTTTCTCCTCCACAATGGTAAGGTGCACATTGTTCATTTCTGGCCAGGTATGTGTTCCTTCGTGCATGTCGCCTTTAACTGATCCCCGCCCAAATGTTTCAGTCCATTGAGTATAACCCCGAATGGACTGATTGTCTAATATTTCCTGTACCTCTTCGGTAATAGATTGATTGTATGCTATAAATACTGCTTTCATGTGTTAATAATTTATTACTTCGAAATTTTTAATAATGCCTTTTTCTCTCTTTTCATTTTCCCTACTCCAAAAATGGTGTAGATCGTTGGGATTAAAATGAGGGTTACCAGTGTTGAAAAGGTTAAACCGCCAAAAATTGCAATAGCCATTGGTTTCCACATTTCGGAACCACTTCCTGATGTTACGATCATCGGTATCATTGCTAAAATCATTGTCAAAGATGTCATAAGAACTGGTCTTAAACGTGAACGACCTGCCGAAACAACGGCTTCTTTCAGTGAATATCCCCTATCTACCAGTAGATTGGTGTAGTCAACCAGGATGATGCCATTTTTTACCACAATACCAATTAACATTACTGCTCCAATCAATGAAATGACGTTGATCGTAGCACCAAAAATGTATAACGATGCGAAGACCCCGGTAAATGCAAAAGGAATGGAAAACATGATAATGAAAGGTTCGCTTAACGATTCGAATTGAGATGCCATGACGATATAGACAAGAATCAAGGAGAGGAGTATTAACAAGATCAAGTCATTAAAAGAATCCTGCATGTTCTCTGCGCTACCGCCGAAATCGATTGAAACATCATTGGGAATATCCATTTTGGCAATTTCATTTTCAAGAGAAGCTTTAACTGTTCCCATATCGGCTCCGGAAAGGGCTGACGAAACTGTAACGACACGTACTTTATTTTCCCTCTCGATATTTGGGGGTGAATAAAAAGGTTTCAATTGGGAAATTTCACTCAATTTAACCATTTTGCCTTGCGGTGTCAAAATGCTAATGTTCTGGATATCTTCGGTTGATTGTCTGAATTTTTCATCGTAACGCACTTCAACATCATATTCATTGCCTTCTTCTTTATATTTCGTTGCAGTAACGCCTGTGATACGATTTCGAATGGCTGTGGCTACAGTAGCTGTATTTAATCCAAACGATGTCATTTTTTCATTGTCCAAAACCAATTGTAATTCGGTCTTTTCTTTATCCCGGCTAATCAAGATATCTTTGGTTCCACTGATGTTTTTAAGTGCCGCTGCAATTTTTTCCGAGATAACATTGGTTTCGTCAAAATCGTTTCCGAAAACTTTTACTTCCAGGTTGCTTCCACCACCCATTCCTAAGGCGCTGGATGCACGTGAGCTTCCCGGATCGACGTAATATTTCTCTATCTCTGGTAATTTTTCTATATCATCCCGCATTTCATTGGCTACCTGGAAAATATCCTTGTCGCGTTCATTCAACGGTTTCATCTTAAAGGTATAGTTAACAATATAGTTACCAGTTTCAGTAAAAATAGCTGCCAGGCTGCTTCCGTCTCCAACGCCGGCACTTGTCGAAACAATCTCAATTTCAGGATATTTTTTTCTGAAAACAGAATCAAGATAATGAGCAGTTTTGATAGTTTCTTCGAGTTTAGTTCCCTGAGCCAGCTTTACCTGTGCCGATATCCGGTCGTTATCAGAAGCTGGCATAAATTCAGTACCAATTACTTTCACAAGAAACATGGATGAGATAAATACAACGGTTGCAATACCAATAACTAACCAGCGGCGACCAACCGCCCAGATAAGGGTTTTCTCAAAAAATTTATCCATTTTTTCAAGCAGGTCTTGCGAGAACCAATATATTTTGCCCCCTATACTTGTTTTTTCGGGAGTTTTGGTATTCAGCATTTTAGAAGATAACATAGGTACCAGAGTCAGCGAAACTACGACTGAAGTGGCAACCGCAATTGTAACTACCCAGCCCAATGGTCTGAAAAGGATACCCGTAATGCCACCCAACATGGTTAAAGGGAGAAAAACTGCTATGATGGTTAGCGTGGATGCAATTACGGCTAAACTCACTTCACTCGTGCCGTAAATTGCCGACTCCCGGGCAAAGCCTCCTTTTTCCAGTTTCTTCGTGATATTTTCGAGCACCACAATGGAATCGTCAACCACCAATCCAATGGCGATTGAAAGAGATGAAAGGGTAATGATATTGATGGTCCCGCCAGATAAGTACATGTAAACAAATCCTACAATAAGCGAAATTGGTATCGAAAGTGAAATGATAAAAGTAGGTCTCGCCCGCCCTAAAAAGATTATTACAACAATTACTACAAATATCAAAGCGTAGATTAATGTTTCAGAAAGATTATTAATTGAATTGATCGTATTGATTGATGAGTCCATCAGAATCTCAACTTTTACATCGGGAGGCAAGGTTTTTTTAATCTGTTCAAGTTTTTCCTTTATATTGTCTGCAACAGTCACCGTATTGGCATCGGATTGTTTTTGAACCATAACACGAACGTTTTTCCCGCCATTTGCCCGCTCATACGATTTTATATCTTTTAAACTGTCAAGGACAGTTGCTATATCGTTTAAATAGACTGTCTTTCCATTTGAGTTACTAACAATAATATTATTAATCATATTACTATTTTCAAATTCGCCTTGCAATCTGAGCGGAAAATCTGATTTTCCCATTTCCAGACTACCTGATGGTAAATTTAGGTTATTTGCAGCCAGTATTCCCGCAATCTGTTCGACTGTTAAGTTATACGCATCCAGTTTTCTCGGATCCACATCAACCATAACAGCCCTTTTAGGAGCACCAATCTGAATAATATTTCCGACACCATCGATCCGGTTAAGGGGCTGAATGAGTTTTTTATCCAGTATATCATATATTCCGGCATAACTTTCAGTCGATGTAATAGTGAACATAATAACAGGAACCATGCTGGTGCTGATTTTAAAAATCATTGGGCTTTCAACATCATCCGGTAAATTTCGTTCTGCCAGACCTACGGCATCCCGTACTTCGTTAGTTGCCTCGTCTAAGTTTGCTCCCCACTCAAATTCCAAAGTAACTACAGAAATGTTGTCTTTTGACGAGGAACTGATTTTTTTAAGGTTGTTGAGTGAACCGAAACCATCTTCGAGTTTTCGTGTGATATTTTGCTCTATGTCGGTAGCGTTTGCTCCATTGTAATAGGTAAATACAGAAATAATAGGCGGATCTATTTGGGGAAAGTAATCCACCGGCAATTGGAGATAGGAAAAGATTCCAAAAATTACTACGCCAATAAAGATCATGATCGTGCTGACGGGTTTCTTGACTGCGGTACTATATAAACTCATAAAATGTCTTTTAAAAATTCAATTGATGACCTTCCCTTCTTCCAGGAGGTTTATTGTTTAATTGTTATGGGTGAAAGATTCTCGAGCTTATTTTGCCCTACTACAATAATTTCATCACCTTCGGTAATTCCTTCTAAAATTTCGATCTTATCGTCAATCATACGTCCTGTTTTTACTAGCGTCTTTTGGGCAATATTATTTTTATTGACGAACAAATACATGTCATTAGTACCCGTTTGCTTTACCAATGCGATGCTTGGAACCAGCATGGCATTGCCTTTCCCAAGGTTTAGCTGAATTTTGGAAAACATTCCTGGACGTAACTTCAGATTACCGTTCTGAATTTTTACTTCGACGGTAAACGTTTTGGTAGCATTGTCAATCGTTGGATAAATATTGTATGTCTCTCCGTCAAAAGTTAGGTCAGGATAAATTTCCGATTTCACATCAGCTTTCATCCCATTAGTAATTAACGGGTAATAACTTGCAGATATTCCTATAAGTGCCTTAAGCTGATTGATTTGAACAATAGATAATATGGCTGGTTTGCCAACTGAAGCTACAGGTGCACCAGAATATATTTCTCCATCTTCGAAATATTTACCTGAAATTACACCGCTAAAAGGTGCTTTAAGTTGAGTATTTTCCTGAAGAAACTGGTAACTGTTTTTTGCAATATCGTAAGCCGACTTTACCTGATCATATTGCTGATCAGAAATGCTGTTTGTTTTTTTCAACGTATCTAACCTTCTGAAATTGGTTTCAAGATTCATTAAATTAATTCGGGCCTGTTCAAGATTTGTCCGATCCATAAGAGCGACAACCTGATCTTTACTAACATTATCACCAATTTCAACATAAATTTTTTCAATTCTTCCAGGGGAAGCGGGAGCAAGGTGAACTTCTTCAAAAGGTATCAGACTGGCAGTATAATCAATATTACGGGTTATTAACTCATGCTTGACAATCATTGTTTTTACCGGCACGGCTTGTTTTACTTCGGCTTTAGCGGCACCTTCTTTCTTCTCATTTTTTGAAGTGCAAGCTGTTCCGAAGATTAACATTCCTGCAACGATTCCCAGGGTTAAAGTTTTCATTGTATTCATATATTAATTTTTTAAAGTTTGCTGTTTATTTTCCGTAAGGATGCCTCAGCATTGAGCAGCTGAAGTGTAATGCTGGTATAATTAGATTCTGCATTCAGGTAATCATTGTTGGCACTTGTAAGTTCCAGTATCGAAATAATACCCTGTTGGTACTTCAGTTTCATATTATCAAGAACTTCTTTTGCAATTTCCACATTCGTTTGCTGACTCTGATACTGCTCAAGCAGATTGTTGTAATTGTAACGCAACTGTCTTTCCTGAAGGGTTAATTGTTCGGTCAGAAGGTCTTGTGTATTTTTACTTAAATCGTAATCAATCCTGGCCTGGTTTAACTGGGAAGATCTCAAACCACCCGAAAATATTGGAATATTTAAGGTCAGCCCAAGTACATGTTTCGGCGAAATGTCGAAAATCGGTTTTTTCAACTTTTCGGTATAGGAATAAAAAGCGGCCATTGAGGGTAAATAACTTGCCTTTTTAAGTTCAATACTTTTCTTTGCAATTTCTCCCTGCATCGAAACCAATTTAAAATCCTGATTATTCTGAATATCGAACGATTCATCGGTCAGCGCTGGCTTGATGTATTTCTTTGCAACATCATCGAATGTCGAGGAAAGTTTAATCTCCTGTTCAGAGTCGATGCCAAGTTGCAATCGCAGCAGATTATACCCGAATTCAACCTGTCGTTGGGTTGATTTGAGCGCGTTCTCGACGGATGCGACCATAACCGAAAGTTTTTTTGCATCCGTTTGCTCTATCATGCCTGCATTAGCCAGGTTCTGTGTTTTCTCCTGAATAAGCTGTGCATTGGCTTTGTTTTCGTATATGATCGA
>JAFGVA010000166.1 GCA_016938235.1 Bacteroidales bacterium
GAAATAGAGAATCATCCCGGTTTGAAAAAAGACATCGAAGAAATCAACAGATTAAAGCCCGACCTTGTTTGGATTGGCATGAATAGCCCCAAGCAGGATTATTTAATGGCAGCATACCACAAGCAGTTCGATAAATCTATTCTTATTGGCATTGGTGGAGTTTACGATTACCTTTCAGGCACAATGAAAATAAGTCCCGAATGGGTTAAAAAACTTTCGCTGCGTTGGGTTTACAGAATAGTACAAAATCCCAAACGTATATTTAAAAAAGCAGTAATAGCCATTTTTGGTTTCTCCTGGCTTACGTTTAAAGAAATTCTTTCCGGTCAATTTAAAAAACCAACATAGAAAATATTTTCTGTCTTTAAAGTCTATTTATCACTCTTCATTAGGTTAACGATTCAATCCAGGAAACGTCTGTCTGACAAACAGGTAAGCATATCTTACCGTCATCCCTTCGCAGGAAGGGATCAGTAACTATTCATCATCGGATGCCTGTCTTCACAGGCATGACGTTAATACAACCCATTTTTCTAACCTGGGTTTGCAACTCGCTTTTGACTATTCTTTTCACACTTCACTTTTCACTCTTCACTTTTCACTCTTCACTGATCACCAATCACAGATCACCGATCACTATTTACAACTTACTTTCCTTTTAAATCTGCACTTTCCTCACTATATTTAAATCACTATTTATGCTTTACCTTGTTAATTGAACCACATTCATGTTTAAAAAACCATTTTCGTTTCTTTTACTGGATCTTATTATTGTAGCATTTTCATTCTTATGCATGATATGGATAAAACCTGTCAGTACAGCAGGATATATCATGAATTACCTCATTCCGTTTGTTATTTTTGTTTCTATCTGGCTGGCGTCATCCATATTTATGCACAAGTACAGGGGTATTCAGGTGAAAAACCTGAAAGGATCCGGATGGGCCATTATATCATCAAATTTTATAGCGATATCGCTTTCTGCCATTGTTATTTACGCAGTACGGGTCGATTTTTTTTCTCGCCAGGTTGTTTTTGGCACTGTGGCTTTAGCCAGCTTTATTGAGTTACTTTCAGCTTATATTTTTTATAACGTGGTTCACGCCACCGAAGAATTTGAAGCATACAAAGATGCATTAAAAGTAAAAGATTTTATTAAACAACAAACCCTGCAAAAACCTTTACAGCATTTTACCCCAAGAGATAAAAATGATGAGAAAATTGAAAAATACCTGATTGAGAGTTGTGGCGCAGAGGTATACCGTATTCTTACCGAAAATATTAATCCTTTTTACGATCGAACCCTTATTTTATCAACTATTACCAAGTTCAATGTCGATAAACAGCCGGAAAACTACTATGAGAATATCATTAATATAAAAAACATTAACGACATACGCTTTATTAATAAATTTTTTGGGTCAGTAAATTCAAAACTGCCTTTTGCAGGCATGTTTATTGGTTGTGCCGAAACCAAGAATATGCGTAAAAAACGTTTACTTAATAAATATCCCTTACTCATTAATTATTTTATTTATTTATTCGATTTTATTTTCAACCGTTTGTTACCTAAGTTCCAGGTCACAAAGGGTATTTATTACTTTATTACAAAAGGTCTAAACAGGGTACTAACCAAGGCCGAGATTTTGGGCAGGCTATATTATTGTGGGTTCGAGCTGGTACGTGAAGTCGAAACCAGAGACAAATATTTCTTTGTTGTTCATAAACTATGCTCTCCCCATAAGCTAAAACACTCAAAATATGGCTTATTTATTAAGTTACGTCGTATTGGTAAAAACAAAAAACGTATAATTGTATATAAACTGCGAACCATGCACCCTTATTCCGAGTATATTCAGGAACTTGTATATTCAAGACATGGTACTGCTGATGGGGATAAGGCGGTTAACGATTTCAGAATAACCAACATGGGTAAGGTATTCCGGCGCCTTTGGCTTGATGAATTACCTATGATTTATAATTTACTGAAAGGCGAAATGAAATTAGTAGGAGTAAGGCCACTAAGCGAAGCAAAGTTTAAAATGTATCCCAAGCACATGCAGGAGAAACGTACCCGTTCCAAACCGGGTTTAATACCACCCTTTTATGTAGATTTGCCAAAATCGTTTGAAGAGCTGGTAGCCTCCGAAGAAAAATATTTAGACCTGTATTTTCAGCATCCTTTCAGAACCGATTTCAAGTATTTTTTTAAAGCACTTTTTCAAATAATAATAAAGAAAGCCCGTAGTGGATAAGCCTGTTTCAATTATAACAATTCGCAGATTGGCCATAATTTATATTTTAATTCTGGTAGCACTTTCGGTGTACCCGTTTAATATGTTGGGGCATCAAAAAACGTTTTTTTATAAAATTGAATTCCGGCTCGATTATCTTACTCATTTCATCATATATCTGCCTTTTATATGGCTTTTTATAAGAGGATTAAACAAGAAAATTTGGGTGTCCCTTCTTTGGGGTTTTTTAACAGCTGTTGGTACCGAATATATTCAATACCATATTCCCTACCGTACATTTAATATAAACGATTTACTTGCCAATGTATTTGGAATACTTGCAGGTGCACTTCTTTTCTTGTTTTTTATAAAGCACAAAATTTCTTCTTTATAAAACGCTTATAAATACCACTCTCTCCTGAACAACAGACTATTTCGTCGCCTACTGCTTATCGGGATTCTATTGATGACATATGCAATAACAGACACTTTGTCTCCCTGATTTTGTGGTATTTCGGTTTCCGGCACGAAATTAAATATATTAAACATTAGGTTTAAAACCTAACCACAATTAAAATCATGTAAATTTGCATTAGAATTATAAATATACATGCATATATGATATATGGTGAAATAACATCTGTTCTTAAAGACCGCTTACATAAATTTCCAATACTTA
>JAFGVA010000167.1 GCA_016938235.1 Bacteroidales bacterium
TCCTTACGATGAACAAAAAAAACAGGCTCCAAAGGTGTATACAGTATTTTGTACCAACCATCCATTCAATTAAAATCGTAAGCATACTTCCAATTGTTGTGCTTACTGTTGTTTTAGAAACTTCAGTCTCTTGCAGCTCGCAAAATTCTCCAGAAAGTTCCAATTCAATACCACTTGTGTACGAGCTTGAAAACATGGGAGCAAATTATGCTGAACCAGTGTTACCCGATTTTGATGAACTTCCGGTTGTAGAAGGTTTACCCGACCCATTTGCCTGGTCCGATGGCAGTGGGCGCTCAATAAAATTTAGCGACTGGAGCAAACGCCGCCATGAAATTGGTGCCGAAATTCAACACTACGAAATTGGCCCTAAACCAAGTCGCCCTGATACAATCACTGCAAATTTTGAAAACGACACGCTTACGGTAAATGTTACCGTAAACGGAAAAACATTAACATTAAAATCAGGAATTATTCTGCCAGAAGGAGATGGCCCTTTTCCTGCCGTAATTGGCATCGGACGAGGACCGGGAAGTTTACCTGCCGATCTTTTCACCAAAAAAAATATTGCACAAATTACATACGATTTCAGACAGGTTGTTGCCTGGCAGCAAAAACGCGGCAACGAACCCATAAATGAATTGTATCCAGAGTTAGCATATATGGGATCTTATTCTGCCTGGCCCTGGGGCGTTAGCCGCCTGATTGACGGCCTGGAACTGGTAGCCGATAAATTACCAATAGATATTAAACACCTGGCAATTACTGGCTGCTCTTTTGCCGGCAAAATGGCACTCTTTTCCGGTGCATTCGACGAGCGTATAGCACTTACAATCGCACAGGAACCGGGTGGTGGTGGAGCAGCTGCCTGGCGTGTTTCAGAAACGCTTGGTGAAGTTGAAACCCTTGGAAGAACCAATAATGTTTGGTTTATGGAAAGTATGTTTCAGTTTGCTAACAATGTGTCGAAACTTCCCTTCGATCATCACGAGTTGATGGCAATGGTCGCGCCACGTGCCTTGCTGGTACTCGGAAACCCGGATTATGAATGGCTGGCCGATGAATCGGGATATGTTTCGTGTCAGGCGGCAAAACGTGTTTGGGAAACCTTTGGAATTGTCGACCGATTTGGCTTTTCAATTGTTGCCGGTCATCCGCATTGTCAGTTGCCCGATGTGCAACGCCCCGAGGTCGAAGCTTTTCTTGATAAATTTTTACTTGATAATGATACGGTAAACACCAACGTTGCCATTCACCCGTTTTCGGATGTGGATTATATGAAATGGACAGCGTGGTGGGGAAATAGATAAAAATGAATGAAGTATAAAATAATGTTATAGAGTTAGTTGTAATTATGAATAATCCTAAACTTAATACTTTCGAAAGCAAAAGAATGGAAACTCGATGGTTTTCGTTCGTTAAGGTAATTTTATTGTTCGGAGTTACCATTGCAGTATTTCATGTGCGTGTTGTTCATGCAAATGAATACGTTAAAAACAGAGTTATTGTTTTATCTGATATTGAAGCCGATCCGGATGATACCCAATCTTTTGTTCGCTTATTCCTTTATGCCAATGAAATTGATATTAAAGGATTGATTGCCACAACATCTTGCTGGCACAAAACACAGGTGAATCCTGAATCGATCGTAAAGGTTATTAAAGCCTATGGTAAAGTTCAACCAAAACTAACTGAACATGCACCCGGTTTTCCAACCGAAAGTGAGTTGCTGAGCCTTGTAAGGAATGGTCTTCCTGTTTATGGAATGGAAGGTGTAGGAGAAGGTAAGGATTCAGAGGGTTCTGATTGGATTATTCAAGTTCTTGAAGAGGAAGATGATCGACCGCTTTGGATTTCTGTATGGGGAGGAGCCAATACGCTGGCACAAGCGCTACACAAAATAAACCATACTAAATCGCAGGCCGAAGCAAAAAGGCTGATAAGCAAACTCCGCGTTTACACGATATCGGATCAGGATGACAGCGGACATTGGATTCGTGAAAATTTCCCAGGTCTTTTTTATATTGTCTCTCCGGGTGATAATTATGGAAGTGCTACCTGGACCGGCATTAACAGTTATATTCCAGAAATAAACAATGAATCGATTAGTAATACCTGGCTTGCTCATAACATTCAGCAGGACCACGGTCCACTAGGTGCCGTGTATCCCGATGAGGCATGGGGAATGGAAGGAGATACGCCTTCCTGGTTGTCGCTAATCCCTAACGGACTTAATGTTCCCGAGAAACCGGATTGGGGAGGATGGGGAGGTAGATACGAACTATATTTGCCAGAATTTCAGAAAGATAAAAAAGGAAGTTCAGGCGTGCCCCATAAAGCGGAAGTTCGGGAAATTTGGACTGATTCCTCCGATAGTTACACTCCTTCTGTTCCCAATGATTTTGGCAGAACCATTAAGTTGGATACCAATACTTTCAATGGAAATAAAGTTACATTGTGGAGATGGCGCGACGATTTTCAAAACGACTTTGCAGCACGAATGGATTGGTGCGTGCAAGATTTCGATCAAGCCAACCATCCTCCGGTTCCTGTTCTGGCAAATCCCGAAACAATTTCGGTAAAATCTGGTGAAGGAATTGCTTTGGACGCACGTAACTCTTATGATCCTGATGGAGATAATATCAGTTTTCAGTGGTTTAGCTATACCGAGGCGGGAACTTTAAAGAATCGATTGATAAATGACGCTCAAAATATACATAGTTTATGGATAATGGCTCCCGAAGTGAAGAAAAAGGAGTCAGCACATATCATTTTAAAAGTGACAGACAAGGGAGAACCCAATCTGTCAAGGTATAAGCGAATCGTGATTAACATTTTACCAAAGTAATTTTGAGAGATTAATTAGAAATCTATGAAGAGATTAAGCGGTGTTACATCAATCATATTGCTTTTCGCTATTGCGATACTAAGGCCTTCATTGATTTTGGCACAGAATTCTAACACAAGTATAACGACTTCAAAAAACGAAGCCGTTTTTACGATTTTTGAAACCCAAAAACTTGCTCCTGTTGTTATCGATCAGGAAGATTATTCAGGTGTTGCTCTGGTTGCCGACTGGTTTGTGAATGACCTTAAAATGGTAAGCGAAAAATCAGTTTCGGTTTTTAGGAATGTGTTACCGGAATCTGATGAATTAATCCTGATTGGAACATTGGGGAAAAACCGCTGGATCGATCAACTGGTTCAGGAAGGTAAGATTGATGTTGATGACCTTCAAGGCGAGTGGGAGCGAAGTCTGACTCAGGTGGTTGAAAATCCGTTCCCGGGAGTTGAAAAAGCATTGGTTTTGGCCGGAAGCGACAAGCGCGGTACGATTTACGCCATGCTCAACCTGTCGCGCGATATGGGAGTTTCGCCCTGGTACTGGTGGGCCGATGTGCCTATTGAAAAAAAGGATGCGCTGTACGTAAAAGCAGGGCGTTTTATAACTGAATCGCCAAAAGTGAAATACCGGGGTATTTTTCTGAACGACGAAGAACCGGCACTCGGTAATTGGGCACGCGAGAAATTCGGTGGCATCAATCATAAGTTTTACGCTCATGTTTTTGAGTTGGTGCTTCGCTTGCGTGGAAACTTTATGTGGCCTGCAATGTGGGGAAAAGCATTTTACGACGATGATCCGGAGAATGGTGTTTTGGCCGACAAACTGGGTATTGTTATGGGAACCTCGCATCACGAACCATTGGGACGAGCACAGGCCGAGTGGCATCGATACGGCTCTGGAGAGTGGGATTATACAAAAAATAAAGAAGTGTTAACCGATTTCTGGACTAAAGGAATGCTGCGAAACAAAAACTTTGAAACGATTGTAACCGTTGGTATGCGTGGCGATGGCGACGAAGCGATGGAGGAAGGAACAAACATCGCCTTGCTCGAAAGTATTGTAAAAGATCAGCGCAAAATAATCAGCGATGTAAGTGGCAAAAATCCGGAAGAAACTCCGCAGGTATGGGCGCTTTACAAAGAAGTGCAGGATTATTACGACAAAGGAATGCGCGTGCCCGAAGATGTTACACTTTTGTTGTGCGACGACAACTGGGGTAATGTTCGCAAACTGCCCGAAATAGATGCACCAAAACATAAAGGTGGTTTCGGTATGTATTATCATTTCGATTATGTGGGTGGGCCACGTAACTACAAGTGGATAAATGTTACGCAGATTCAACGGGTTTGGGAGCAAATGAACCTCACCTACAGCCATGGTGTGGATAAAATATGGGTGGTAAATGTGGGCGATCTGAAACCCATGGAATACCCCATCAGTTTTTTCCTTGGTATGGCCTGGGATCCAACGCAATTCAACCCCAATAATTTGATGGATTATGTTGAAGCCTGGAGTGCCGAACAATTTGGCGAAAAATATGCCACCGAAGCAGCCCGGATCATCAATCTATATACAAAATTCAACCACCGTGTAACACCCGAATTGCTGGATGCTGAAACATATAGCCTGGAAAATTATAACGAATTTGAACGGGTAAGAAACGATTACTGCGGCCTTGCGTTTGATGCTTTGCGTTTGTACAACCTACTTCCGAATGCTACTAAAGATGCGTTTGATCAGTTGGTGCTTTTCCCAACAAATGCCACGTCAAACCTGTACGAGATGTATTATGCACAGGCCATGAATAAAAAACTGGCGGCACAAAACAATCCGGAAGCTAACTATTGGGCCGATGAAGTGATTGAGTGTTACCAACGAGACTCGGTTTTAACCGTCCATTACAACCAGCAAATTGCCGATGGAAAATGGAACCACATGATGGACCAGGTTCGCATTGGATATACTTACTGGCAGCAGCCTGATGTCGCAAAGTGCCCGACAGTGGAGCGCGTTGAGAAGGAAGAAACTCCACGCGAAAAGTTGGCTTTTATCGAAGCCAATGGTTATATATCCATTGATGCTGAAAATTATCAAAAGGCACAGGGAAGCGAATCGATGCATTGGGAAGTGATTCCGGATCTTGGGAAAACCGGTTCGGCAATTACAACTTTTCCGCAAAATGTTTATCCGGCCAACGGCGAAAAGGTATATCTGGAGTATGCTGTTAATTTTATCTCAAGCGGAAATTTCGAAGTGAATGTGCTGGTTTCGCCAACACTGAATTTCAATGCCAATAAGGGATTACGCTACACGGTTTCGTTTGACGAAGGAGAGGAACAGCTTGTTAATTTTAACGGAAAGTATCGTGGGGAATTAGGTCAGTGGCAAGCGAATCGGATTATAAAAACAACCACCTTGCACCAAATAGGCAATGCAGGTGTACACCGCTTACGTATCCGTGTGCTGGAACCCGGAATTGTGCTGCAGAAAATCCTGATCGACACTGGTGGCTTAAAAAACAGTAACCTTGGGCCTCTTCAAAGCAGGATGGTAAAATGGTAATTAAGTTAGACGAAATAATTATGAAGACTACTTATGGCCGCTTCTGGAAAAACAAATGTGGAGTAACAACTTCGCCGAGTAATCGATTGATCTGCAAAAATCATCCCTAAGAAACTTCGAATAGCTGTACACAATCGAATGTATGTTAGGGCAAAAGAAGAGGTGCTGAGCAAGAATACTGAAACGAGCATGTAAAATAGTTACACCCACGAGAATAATTAAAATGAGCGCGTTACATACTATACCGCTAAAAACAAACAATTTTAGTAGTATGAAAAGAAGGGAATGAAAATGCAACAGAAGCCAAAAGGTAAGCTTTTTTTTGTGGAAATAACACTTAATATTCGAATTTGGAAAATATGGAATGACAGTTGGCTTTGTCATCTGCCATTAATAAATAACAACAACAACAATTTCAATAGAGACTGTAAAATCAACCAGGAAGGATGTATAATTTTTAAATATTAAATAAACGTAATGATGAAGAAAATTAATTCAATTGTTTTACTCGCTCTTTTCGTATTAGCTACTGTTGCCTGCACCACGCCGGGACCAAAAACACCAACAACATTAAAAGATGCTTTCACCGGTAAGTTCTATATTGGAACAGCCATGAATGCCTGGCAAATTACCGGACAGGATACGGCTGCGGTTGAAGTTATTATAGAGCAGTTTGATGCCATAGTAGCTGAAAATTGTATGAAAAGCGGAGAAATACAAAAAAAGGAAGGTGAGTTCGATTTTTCGCTGGCCGATCAATTTGTTGACTTTGGCGAAAAAAACAAGAAGTTTATAACAGGTCACTGTTTAATCTGGCATTCACAGGCACCCCGCTGGTTTTTCTCGGATGATGAAGGAAACGATGTAACACGCGAGGTGATGGTCGAAAGGATGAGGACACATATTTACACGGTTGTGGGCCGCTATAAAGGTCGCATAAAAGGATGGGATGTGGTAAATGAAGCGATTATGGAAGATGGTAGCCTGCGTAACAGTAAATTCCGCCAGATTATTGGTGACGATTTTATAAAGCTGGCCTTTCGTTTTGCGCACGAAGCCGACCCCGATGCCGAACTCTATTACAACGATTATAACGAATGGTACCCTGGCAAACGCGATGCAATTGTACAACTGATTCGCGACCTGAAAGCTGACGGTATTCGTATTGATGGAATTGGAATGCAAGGACACATTGCTATGGACAGCCCTTTGTTGGAAGAATACGAGAATGCCATTGAAGCATATGCCGGCGAAGGGATGAAAGTGATGATTACGGAACTCGATATGTCGATCTTACCCAACCGACGCCGGGATGTTGGAGCCGATATTGCCACCAGTTTTGAATATCAGCAAAGCCTGAACCCCTATACAGAAGGTGTTCCGGCTGAAAAAATGAAAGAATGGAACGAACGTATGCTTTCGTTTTTTCGTTTGTTTCTAAAACATTCTGATGCGGTTTCGCGTGTAACTCTTTGGGGCGTTTCGGACGCAACATCTTGGAAAAACAATTTCCCAATCCGTGGGCGTACCGATTACCCGCTGTTATTCGATCGCAATTATCAACCAAAAAGTATCGTTTCCGAATTATTAAATGAAATGAATACCAAATAGATTTGAATTTAGTTTCATTAGTCAGGTAGGCAGTTATTAACGGGGGCAGGAAAAATATCTGTCCCCGTTATTTTATAAAATAGCACAAAGCAACTGGGTTTGTTACTTCATCTGAATAATGCAATGCGTTTGCGCAAGTTATAAGCACAAAAACCATTATCCGTTAGTCAGTCCATAATTTTTTAGATTGCGAAACAGTCGGAGAATTCTTTTTTTGCCCCAATTATATCTGCATGTTTAAAGGATAGTAATTCACACAAAAAAAGAAGAGTCGGAATAAACATTCCAACTCTTCGTGCAAAATAAAACTACCTAACAAAATCAGTTATAAAACTATTTGCGTTTTTTCACCATTATACAGTATAGTTCCTACAAAGCCTTTTCCCGAAAGGAATGGAACAGCTTGTTCGCGACTAACCTTGTAAACCCGGAACTCGCGGTTTTTGATCATTCCATCGAATTCGCCTTCTCGCGGAAGAATATTCAGGGTTTTGTCTTTTTCTGAGTATTCAAAACGGATTGTACTGAATTTACCTTTTTCGTAATTATAATTAGTCGATTCGTCTTCGTACAATTCAAAACTTCCGTCTTTTCCGGTATATACATAAATATCGA
>JAFGVA010000025.1 GCA_016938235.1 Bacteroidales bacterium
CCAATCCCCGAGGATTCAAAAATTGTTCTGTACCGTTCTTCGTTTTCCAGTAAGGCAAATTCGGCTTCCTTCTCTTTTGTAATGTCTTTAAATGTGCAGTAGGTTTGTTTAAACGCACCATTATTATCGAGCCCAATGCACCCTTCGAAGCTTACATAAACAAACTCACCGGTTTTTCTTTTTAATTTAAACTGTACATCTTTGATATAACCCTGTTGTTTAAATATGGGGAAGTTTGTTTTAAAGTGTTCAACAAAGTCTTCCTGTAAAAAATCGCCAAACCATTTACCAATAACTTCGTCGCGGTTGTAGCCCAAAATAGTGAGCCATTGTGGGTTTACATCAATTATTATTCCTTCGGCGTTTAACGATTGAAAAGCAACAGGGGCATTTTCGTACATGGCTTTGTACTTTTCCCGGCTTTCTGATGCTGCTTCTTTTTCCTGCTGAAGCTTTAATTCAACCTGTTTTAAGGCTGTAATATCCTGGTGGGCACCAAGCATTCGTATAGGTTTGCCATGTTCATCGCGAATGGCAATTCCCCTGCAACGTACCCAAACAATATGTCCTTTTTTGTGTGTATAACGAACAATTTGGTCGTAGAGAAAATCGGGATTCTCCAAATGTTTTTTTACAGAATTAACGGCAATTTTTAAATCGTCCGGGTTGATGATGTTTTGCCATGCACTTGCAAGGTGGGGCATTTCATTGGGATGATAGCCCAAAACCTGCCAAAAACGTGGGTTCATCCATTCGTTCTCGGGTTTTTCCAAATCCCAGTACCAAAGACCATCCAACGAGCCATCTTGAATAAAGTCAAAAATCCGTTTATCTTTCTTAATTAGGTCGTAAAGCTCATTCTTTAAATAGTGGCCCATTAATTTTATATTAGATATTCAATTTACAAAAAATATTGGATATTCTATCTTGGGTTTATGGGGCTGGCACAAAACATTGAGTTTAATAAAATATGCCCTTTAAACTTTTATGTTATTAAGCTCCTTTTTTCATCATAAATCAGAGTATTGATAGTATCATTTGATAGTATCAGAGACAGGTATTTTAACTCCTGAAAATGAATTACAAAGCAACACGACCAAACTAATTATATTTGGTGCGTTTTCTTTGTCTGAGCAGGATTCTTTGTTGTTCGTGTAAGACTGGATACATCGGAAGGCTATTTTATATCGACAGATGTCAAAAAAGCCGGTTGGCAATATCGTATATAAAACATGAGGAAGTCATTAGATTAACAAACTTTTCAGCTATATAAAAAGTAGTTGTAATCCCGATGAATTATGGGGAGATAGAAAATCGCTTCGAGGTTCCAAGCGGTTTATATTTCCATCGTTATCTGCCAGCATTCGTGCTTAAACGACAAATTTTGTATTTTTTATACAAAAGGAGAGTAATAGAAACAATTAGTATTGATTACTTTCTGCTGCAATTATTACTTTAAAAGTTTAACCCTTAATTCAAATAATTAGTAAATGTAGAATTGCATGTTTTTTTTTTAATAATCATCAGATATCTAATACAAAACCCAACCTATAAAAGCAGATTAGGTTTTGTATTCTTAATGAGATAGCCCTTATATTCTTACAGCATCAATAAATGCCTTTATATTTTCAGTTTTTACGCCAGGAGGCATACCACCGCCGCACGATGGGATTACATTTTTTAAATTGCTAATGCCTGCAAGCATCTCTTTGGTAGCATTTGTAATATCTTCAGCCGAACCGGCAGCTAAAACATCTCTTGGTGGAATATTGCCAAGAATTGTCATTTTGCCAATGCCAACCTCTTTGAGTTCAGCCAGGCTCATGTGTGTGCCCGGATTGTATAAATTTATTCCTATTTCAGGATAATATTTTACAGACATGGTGCAATCAGCATCATTATGGAAAAACTTCACACTTTGATCAACATCGTACAGTTCTTTTAAATAAGGATAACCAAATTCTTTAAACTCATCTTCGCCAACAAATCCAACAATATCATCGAGCATCAATATGCCGTCGATACTTGGTATTGCTTCTCTCTGAACCTGGTGCCATTTGCTTAAAAAATCAGTAACAATTCTTAAAAGCCTGTGGGCTCTGTCAGGATCCATCATCATAAGGGTGAGCAGCTCTGTTGTTCCCATTAAAAATGAAGCTACATTTAAAGGACCTCTTGATACCGAAAACCTAATTTTGTGACCACTTTCCTCAATCCCTTTCTGCATTAGTTTTAGTCTGTTGAGCATGAGAGGCAGCAAGCCATCGGTTTCGGGATTTGGAATTGTTAGTGCATCAATATCTTCGTTTGTGTGTATTACTTTATCAGCAAAAGGAAATTCATTATGCCAGAAAACACTTTTTGCACCAAAAGCCGAAGGTTCGGTGCACATGCCGTATTCGCTCCAGAAACCCGGTAAGAACATTACTTCCGGAAAGGTTTCAATTGCTTTCAGGTTTGATTTTAACCACAATTCATCGTTCGAAAAATAATCGAGTATAGAAATTCCGTACCAGTTTGGCAGCCAGGGTGAGTCAATAATAAAGCCAATTGGTGTGGGTTTTATTTCTTCTCCATTAATAACAGTCAGTAAGTCTGTCCATTGTTTATCTGTCATAATAGTTAGTTTAAGGGTAAAAATTTTCTAAAATTAAAAATTTTCGGCAAGCTCTTATCATAAAATTCAATCGATTGCATAATTTTAAACTAAAAGATACTTCTGTTATAAAATAAAATGCTTATAGTTAATTTGTTAGTGGTTCGTGTAAATATTTTCGGCGTAAAATGTTTTCTATGTTTCATACAAATAGTTACTTTGATAATTATATGAAACAAACACATCCAAATATCATGAAGATAGCTGATAAAATACGCAAGGGACAAATACTTGTTTCAGACGGAGCATGGGGAACTTTTTTACAAGCCAAGGGATTACAGCCCGGAGAATGCCCTGAAGAATGGAATGTAACTCACGCTGCAGATGTTTACGAGATAGCAAAAAGTTATATCGATGCCGGTTCAGATATGGTTGAGACAAACAGCTTTGGCGGAAGCAGTTTTAAACTTAAATCGTATGGATTGGATGGCAAGGTAACTGAGCTAAATAAAGCTGCTGCTGAAATTTCGCGTAAAGCTGCAGGACCCGATAAGCATGTGTTGGGTTCAATTGGCCCTACCGGTAAAATTCTGATGATGGGAGAGGTTACAGCAGATGATCTTTATGAAGCTTTTAAGCAACAGGCAGTGGCATTGGAGGCAGGCGGAGCAGATGCCATTGTAATTGAAACCATGTCGGATATGGAAGAAGCCGTTGCCGCTGTAAAAGCTGTAAAAGAAAATACCGGTTGCGAAGTAATTTGTACCATGACTTTTGAGAAGTCGGGTGAAGATGAGTTCCATACCATGATGGGCGTTACTCCCGAACAAATGGTTGCTGAGCTAAGCGATTTGGGTGTTGATATTCTTGGTGCCAACTGTGGCAACGGAATACAAAATATGATTGGCATTTCAAGGCAGATACGAAAAGCAAATCCGGAAATTCCTATTCTTATTCATGCCAATGCGGGAGCACCGGTTTATCACGAAGGGAAAACTATATTTCCCGAATCGCCCGAAGAAATGGCCGAATTTGTTAATATTCTTGTAGATGCAGGAGCTAACATTATTGGCGGTTGTTGCGGTACAACGCCGGAGCATATCCGGAAGATTGTTGAGACCATTAAGAACCGTTCTTAATTATTAAACACACAGATGTATCAGTATTCTGTAAAAATTACAGCCCGGATATCACTTTGAAGTGAATCCAGAAATTGTTTTTCCCTGTTCTGATTAAGCTCATAATGAATCGGGATGATCATTGCCGGTTTAATTGCATTTGCTGCTTTTGCTGCTGATGCCGGATTCATGGCAGTATTGCCTTCTCCTATCGGAAGTATGGCTACTGTAATATTTTTCAAACTATTCATTTCAGGTATATAATCAGTATCACCTGCAATATATATGTTGACAGAATCGACAGCTATCACATAACCAACAAACTTATTGCCTGGTTTATGAATCTTTGATTCTAAATTATATGACTCAACAGCTTGAAATTGAATATGCTTATGTCTGATAGTTTTACCTATTTCGGCCTGAATAAAATTACCTTTTTTATAGTTCTTTGGAATATTTACAGGTCCAACTAATACAGTTTCGGAGTCAGCTAATTTTTTAATATCTTTTTTCGAAAAATGATCCGGATGGGTATGTGTTATAAATATATAATCGGCCTTTGTTGTATCGTTTATTACCAAGGGGTCGCAATAGATTGTTTGCCCGGCTGATTCAATTTTTATGCTTGCCGGGATAAAATCTGTTTTTATCAAACCGAATATGTTCATATGCACTGCACCGGTTGAATTAATTTTACAAGTGCCAATTTCAAGCGGAGCTTGATAATTGGAGTTATACGCACTCTGTTTAATTGAAATACACGATTGACCTGTTATAGCATATAGGAATATAGCAATATTAAGCAGCCTTTTACTTTTCATAATTATTGGCATAAATGAATACTTTGGCTGAATCTGCAGCCTGAATATAGCCTCTGTACATACCGGTAGTGTTAAACGGAGTTGAAATATTTCCATTTGTATCCAGACAAATTACACCTCCAGAACCACCTTTAAGTTTTAATTCTTTGATAACTTCTGTTGCAGAGGATTCTAATTTTTTCTGCTGGTATTTCATTCTTGCTGCAATATCGTAGGCTACAAGGTTTCTAATGAAATATTCACCATGCCCGGTTGCAGAAACAGCACAGGTGTTGTTGTCGGCATAGGTGCCTGCACCAATTAAAGGGGAATCGCCAATACGACCATAACGTTTGTTGGTCATGCCACCTGTAGATGTCCCTGCTGCCAGGTTTCCATAAATATCTAATGCAACGGCGCCAACTGTTCCAAATTTTGAGTCTGCTTGTTCCTTCTCTGAATTCAGCATACGCTTAAGTTGTTCGTGTCGTTTTTCAGTATAAAAGTATTTAGGGTCAACTATTTCAAGTCCTTTCTTTTTGGCAAACTCTTCGGCGCCTTTTCCTGATAATAAAACATGTTCCGATTCGGTCATTACACTATAAGCAGCTTCAATAGGGCTTTTAATGGTTGATACCCCGGCAACAGCTCCGGCTATTCCAGTGGAACCATCCATTATTGATGCATCAAGTTCATTTTTACCATCGTGAGTAAAAACTGCACCAATACCAGCATTGAACAGCGGCGAGTTTTCTAATACCTGAATTGTGAGAACAACAGCATCAACGCTTTTGCCGCCTTTTAACAAAGTATCGTAACCAACTTCAAGGGCTTCAATGAGTTTTTCTCTGTATTGGTTTTCTAAATCAGGCGACATGCTTTCTTTCAGTATAGTTCCGGCTCCCCCATGAATAACAAGTACAGGATGTTTTATAACATTTCTGATTTCTTTATTTTCCTGGGTGCAGCTTGCTGTAATAAATATTATTAAAGTATAAATAAAAATTTGTAACCAATTCATAAACAAACTATTAAATTGAAAATTAAACTATATTCTGAAAAGAGTTTAATAACTGAAGTTACTATAATTTTACCTTACCAGGGAAACGTAACCTTTTTTCACAATAGGTATTTGGTCGTAATAAGAATAGGTAACTTTATAGAAATAGGTGTCCTGGTCGGCGGGTGCGCCCTTTAACTTTCCATCCCAGCCATTTGAGCCCTTATGGTAGAGGGTTCCGTTACGGTCAAATACTTCAATTTCGGCTCCTTCCATAAAAATATCATTTACACCGTCGCCGTTTGGGCTAAACACATTGGGGAAATAGGGCATAACTACCAGATGATCCGAACTCCAGTTGGTACATCCGTATTCATTGGTTGTGTGCAGCGTGCAGGTGTAGGTTCTGCCCGGATTGCTGTAATCATAAGGATAAGTAATATTTGGTCCGAAAACCGATTTCTGATCATCTCCCATGTCCCACACATATTCAACATCAGGCTCGTAAACTGCATTGGCAGTAATAATATAATTTCTGGCATTAATAATGGTATCGGAAAGAAAAAATTCTGCCGGAGGAGGTGGAGATTCAATCACGTTTATGCCAATTGTTTTTTCACAGCCTCTTGAGTTTATTCCGGTGCAGGTATGGCTTCCTGCTTTTACAACAACTAGTTCAGTTGTATAGTTTGTGTCGTTCCAGAAGTATGCAACCGGACCAACTGCCGAAAGAGCAGATACTTCGCCCCAACAAAGCACAGTGTCACCCTCAATCCTGAAATCCCAGTCAGTATCTTCAGAAACAGAAAAGAAAATGGTGTCGCTTATACATTGCATATTTTTTGAGCTTCCAATCATCCAGAAGTTACCACCCGGAGCTGATATCTCAATCGAATCGGTTGTTGAGCCTGTATTCCATTCGTATTCTGATGCTCCGGCACCTTTTATCCAGGTACTTTCGCCCGGGCAGTATGTGTCGGTACCCTCAAAATTTATCTCGTCAACAGAGAAAGATTCAATTTCTTGCGATAACATTTCAGAGCAACCCGTGATTGAATTTGTAATACTGAGACTCGCCTCGTGAATACCTGAATTCAGGAATGATATTTCCGGTTCTGGTTCGATTGAAGTCTGACCATCTTCAAAAGTCCAAAAGTAATACAGGCTACCAGATTCTGTTGTGGAATGATTTTGAAGTTGAACTTTATTTGAATCGCAGCTAAAATCGTAACTAAAATCAGCTTCCATATCAGGATTATCCATTAAGCTTTCCTCCAACACGACGTCGCAATCTTGTATTGATCTCATTATGCAGGAATAATTCTCGCCACTTACCGCAACAGGTATTGACAGGGTGCCGGAATGGCTCACTTCTGAACCTTCATGATTATACCAGGTGTATGTTTCAAATTTATCAGGAGCAGTAATCGTTGCAGGCATATTTAAATCACAGGGAGTTTGTTGAACATCAAAGGGTTCACAGGAAGCGACAAAATAGCCATATCCAAAACATGTGGTCCATTGTCCAATCCATTCAGATGAAGGTAAAGTACAGTCTTCAACCAGAAATTCTACCGTAATTTTCCGGCCAATGTAAGGTCTTAAATCTATCGCTATATCTGTCCAGTCAAGCCAGTCAACATTTTCATAATAACCTTCAGTATTTAAATGTGAGATTGACCGAAAATTATCAACTATTGGTTCGGAGCCACAAATATCAAGGTTCGCACAAGTTTCAATTAATTTACCATGTTCATTAAGCAGCGAAATCTGGAAGTGATGTTCAGAGTTTGAATCGTGAACAAACAGGTTCTTAATTACAAGTGCAAATTTTGCAGTCAGTAAAGTGTTGGTTGAGTTAACATCGATATCATATCGAAGGCTTTGTCGCCAGTTTCTTATTGTATCATCGTTTCTTGTAGTAATATCGCCAATTTTTGCAACGTACTTGTATCCGGGAGGAATAATCTTTAACCTATTATTTGTGATCGGATCATAAGCATTGGTGTCGGAAATAATAGTATGTCTTCTATACACAAAACCCTCAATGGGGACAGCCTTTGGTTTATCATTACTCGATACATATTCCCAGGTATACCCTTTCCAGTTTGTGAAGCTTCCCGAACTAAAATCAAGGTTATCACAAAAGCATTCCTGAGTCAGGGTTGCAGCATGAAAATCAACTGAAAGTAAGAAAATGAATAGTATGATGTACCTGACTCTCATTTAAGAATACTAAACGTAATAGTTGTACTTTTTTAAGCTCTGGCAAAGTACAAAAATTCCGAATTAATAACAATATGGCTTTTATTAAGATAATAATTATACAATCATCCTGGTAAAATTATTCGGTTCTGATACTTGCCATCTCACTAACCACAAGCCATTTATTGTCGATGTATTTCCATTCCGATAAATAGTCACCCACTATTATCATGCCTGTATTTAGGTTTATTTTCCATTGCCCCTTTTCAACAGCAAGTGAATCGGTATGGCTAATATCGTAAATAGTAATCTCTTTGAACTTGTAGCTTTGCATTTCAGCACTGTAATAAGCCCTGATAAATGCTTTGCCACAACCTCTTGAATAAAGGCAGGCGTCATCGCTGTAAATAGAAACAAGCGAATCAATCTGTCCGGTATTAAACCAGCGAATAAAATCCTTGTTAGAAGTTTCGATGGTATTTCTAAGGTGTTTTGCAGATTGTCCGAGAGAGTCTGTTGTTATAAAGGTAAAAAGGAGAATTATAACTACGGTGACGGAAGATAAAATTGAAATCTTTTTCATGGTGTTTGTTTTAAGGTTAAATAAATCAAGTAAGGATTTAATGAACCCATGAACCATTATTCCGAATGCTGAATGTGAAGACTTAAAATTATTCTCTTGAACAGGTGTTAAGCTGCTATATTCATGATCAAGAGCAGCTAAAATAATTTTTAAAGTATAACTGCGGGGCATAACCTGGCCAGATTCGATTCGTTGAATTGTGCGTACGCTTAAATTGCATTTCTCAACAAGTTCTTCCTGTGTTAAACCCTGGGTCTTTCTTAATTCTGCAATCTTTTTTCCCAGATCTGGTTGATTCATAATTCATTAAAAATTTATACAAGTTTATTAAACCTGCAGATAACAAAGGCCGAATTCCACCTGACTTTTCCCCGACATTTAGCTGCCAGTAAGTTCTTATGGATAGACTTCAAGGTAATAATTATTTAATTTAAGTGCTATTCAATTAAAAGTACACCGGTTGAAACCTTATTATTACTTCTGATTTTGAATATGTAGCTACCTGTTTCAAGTTTATCAAGTTTGATTGTGTTTTCCTGTTTATATAAATTCTCTTGAATAACTATCCGGCCTTGTATGTTGTAAATTTCGAGGTGTGATTCTTCTGTTGCAACAATGTTGATGTAATCAACCGCCGGATTCGGATAAACCAGAATATCTGCTACACCCGGCTGCTTAATTAAAGAAACTTCATCGTTGAATATATGAGTAACATAATTGCAGCCCTCATTTACGGTATAAAACCTGTGTCCTTCGTTGCCGGTTATCTCGGAGAATTCAATGTTAGCATCGTCCTGGTTTAGCCTGAAACGATAATAAATGGTTTCATCTAGGAGTAAATTGTTAATTGTGTATGAGTAGATTCCATCTGCATCTGCATCAAAAAACGAATCAGAACCACTCCAGTCATTAAAACTACCAACAACATCAACAATACCGTATACCGGATTAAAATTATTACGGTTTATTTCGAGGTTCATATCTACATCAAAAGTCATATAACTTAAATTGCGTGTGTCGTTGGAGTAACCCGGGGTTATATGATCCAAGGCCAGGGGAGCAGTATAATTATTGACATTATATCCGTAGGAAATGTTTGGCTTCTGTTCCGGGTAATTTAATGAATCAAGCAGCAGGTAGGTATCGCCAAAATCCTCGAAGAGATACAGAGTTTCTCCATTTCTCGATAGTTTAAATTCTGCGTGATAGTCCCCCTGTTCAGATTCATTGTCGGCCCAGAACCATGCTATTTCTCCGGGTTGAAGTATGATGTCAGGCAGTTTCCATTCGTCTTTGTTTTCATACGAGTCCGATAAATACTTATTTGAAAGGCTTACAGGGATGGTGTCTGCATTTATAATCTCAATCCAGTCATCGTTATCGCCAAATTCATCGGTCATGCATATTGTATTGGAGGTAAGAATTTCATTGATTTTCAGATTAGGCTTACCTGCATATAAACTAATAATGTAATTTCCATTGTAGGGTTGGCGGGAAGATTGTTCCTGTGCATCTGTAGCTTTTATGTAGAATTCAATAATTCCTGTAGTATTCATAGGGTCAAGCACTATCTGATATTTTGAAATCCCGTAAGTTTCATCGTTTGAAACGAGTTCCATTTCTGCTTCTTGCAATTCTCCTTCATTAAGTCGGTAATACAGCCTGATATCAGGGTTTGAATCATCATCTTCAAGGGTGCAGCTTATATTAATTTCATCTTCGTAAAACTGGTTGCTGTATTTTATTTCTGTGAGTATAGGACTTGTGTTTGTTTCTTCAAGTTGTTCTATAATTGAACTGTATCTAAGTTCAAAAAATTCAACCAGACCCCACGGAGACATACCAAAAGCCTGATCGAAACAATTGTTGTATTCTTCCATTGTAAAGGATATATAAGGGTCCTGAGCTACATAAGGCCTTATAAAATCCTGAACCTTCTTAGCCAATACCCTTATGGTGTCAGGGGGAAATTTTTTTATGAGTTGTTTCATGTAAAAAGTATACTGATTTCTTAATTCGGGTACACTCAGAATATTGCTTCTTAATGGCCTCGATGCCGAATCTTGAAAATACGCATACATGTTGCCATTTGTTGGATCAGCGGAGCTGAAATTTACTCCCATTGTTAAATCCATGTCGTAGGTTATGTATTCAAACTTACCGGTTTCGGTATTGTGATACAGATAGAAATTATTTGCCGGGTACGAATAAGAATCCCAGTGCCCCAGGTAAACTTCGAGGGCAAAAAACCTGATTAATGTATTTAAGTTAATAGTATTGTTTAATAATTCATTGAAATTTGTTTCGTTGGGGTTGTTAATTATACGTATTAACTCCATCAGGTCGGAATAATCATCTTTGTCGGTATTTGTTTTTAGCTCGTAAATACGAATCTGGCGGTTCTCAAAATAATAGCCGGTTTCTTTGTAACTGTTCGGGTTGCTGTCTTTCCAGGTCAATTCAGCCGGATACCGGCATTTATATAAGTTTCCGTTATTATTCTTAAATGTTTGTTTTAAGAAGTTTTCATCGACATGTTCGGTGTTGGTGTAAATTCCCCATAATTCGTTGTTTATAAATAACATAACATGGCTGACCCAGGTAGAAGTAATTCCCATTTGCCGGCACATATGCCAGGCTAGTTTAGGCCGTATAAAGGTATCGTCGCCGGTTGCTTTAAGATTCATTTTTTCAATGCCATAATATTTTCGGCCAGGTTCAAAAGTGTTAAATGAAACTTTAAACGATTTCTTTTCTGAAATGCGGGAAACATTACCTCTTATTCTGAATCCGATATTCTCTATGGTATCCTGAACGCCATTAAAGTTATTGTAAACAAAGGTGGCCGGGTACTCGGTATCTGAATCTATTTCTGCCAACAATGTGTTAAGAACTGAAGGATCTATAAAAATATCGATACGGGGTACAGTGTTTTCCTGAAACAGTACATTAACATTTTTAGGATTTAACTGGCCGTATGAACAGGCAATAAATCCGAAAATATAAATAAGGCTGATAAAAGGTTTGGTCATAATCCGGAATTTTTAACATGCTATAGACGCTAAAACCTTTAAAATGGTTGCTTCTCTTCAGCTGGTTATCAGCATGTAAGGTAAGTTATTTTTTTTAATGCTTTTTATCTCCCTTTCTTTTTTGATTCAATGGATGGAAATATTTTTTACCCCTGCTTTCATTTCTGCGAATAATTAAATAATTTAGGTGAAAACATTAAAAAAATGAGAGCACTTGTTATTATCATCTTAATAGCTATATCGAGCACCTTCCTGTTTGCGCAAAATAAAACCAGTATAAATGACGTGCACAATGTTTACGATGAGAAGGGCGATTATTATTTTGACCGCAAAAACTATAAGAAAGCCATAGTTTATTATAACATGGCTTATAAAAGCGATGCTAAAAACTACTATTCAGTATTACGCAAAGCCGAAGCATTTACCGAACTGGCTCTTTATGATCAGGCTGCCGAGAGTTATAAAATAATATTTGAGACCAATTTGTATATACCAAACGAGTTCCGTTTGCAGTATGCACTTTTATTGCTTAGTAATAAAGATATAAAGGGTTTTGAAAAATGGATGGGCAATTACAACAAAATAGTTCAGGAAGAAATAAGCGGATACCTGAGTTCTTCTGAAGTTAGAGCGAAAATGTATAAAGATTCAAGCCTTGTTATTGTTGAAAATGAGAGTGTTTTAAACACAGCCGAATCAGAAATAAGCCCTTATGTTATTGGCGATAAGCTGATTTTTGCATCCACCCGTAAAGATTTAATGGCTAACACTGTAAACAACTACTACAATTTATTTTCTGCCTCTTATCTTACAGACGGAAAGCTGGGCAAACTAAACATGTTTAATTCTGATTTGAATACAACACTTAGCGAAAGTGCGCTTTCGTATTCCGGAAGCACGAAAAAACTTTATCTTACCCGGAGCAGCGGACTTTCGTCGGCATTAAAATCGTACGAGGCCAGGGTGTTTGCCGATGTTAAGGCAAAGCTCGATTTAACTCCTGTTTCAGTTGGAGGAATAACAAACATCGGGCAGGTAAGCTTTAATAACAATGACACCAAAATGTATTTTGTTTCTGATGCTCCCGGAGGTTCTGGCGGACTTGATATATATTTCAGCGAACTAGTAAACGGAGTTTGGAGTAAGCCTCAAAATATGGGTTCAGCTGTTAATACTGCAAAGGATGAAATGTTCCCCTACGTGCTGAACGATACTGTTTTATTTTTCTCATCAAACGGGCTGAACGGATTGGGTGGTTTTGATTTGTATTCACTGAACTTAAAGAACCCTAACAGTACACCAAAAAATCTTGGAAGTAGGGTAAACTCAAATTATGACGATTATGCTTTATCGTTTTCTGCCGGTGGATTGACAGGTTATTTCTGTTCTAACAGACCGGGAGGCTTTGGAAAAGAAGATATATACCGGGTGCATTTGCTCGATATCAAGGTAAAATATGCGGCATACCGCTTTAAGAGGAAATCGTTTATGGAAGACGATAAAATAAACCTTTACCTGAGCGATGGGGAAGAATATAATATTGCTGCAGAGGAAATTTCAGGTTTTAACTTTGGATTCCAACCCGAAGAAGGTTACAAAATGATTATCCAGCATGAAAATCCATTGGCTACAGATATTATTTACAACACTAATCTTTCGGAGTCGGAGCTTAAAACAGCCTTTCTATATCCAAAGCCTATAGAGAAGACTGAAATACCAATGGAAACGGGTATGCGCTACCAGTTTACTGCCGGCATGAAACCAATTAGCAGTGACTTTAAGAAAGCACTTGAAGACATGTCGAAACTCTACCAGGCTTCCGGTAGCAGTGCCATTGATTTTACAGCACTGGCAAAAGAATTGCAATTAAGAGAAGGAGAGGTTTATACCATAAGATTTGTTAAAGACGACAGCCAAATCTCTGAAACTAAATCGAAAGAAGTAACAAGTTTATTCATTAACGATAAAACTATACCGGTTAATGAACGTTCATTCTTTATTGTTCTTCCTTTAGACATTCAGGCAAGTTTTAACATTAAAACAGACATTGATCACTTCAAAGAGAACTTTAGTCCTAAAAAAACCGGTGGAGTTAAGGTTGATGCAACTCCCGTTTTAAAAGAAGAACCTGTAAAAGAGTTTGAAGGCTTTCCAATTCTGGTAAACACCGAAAAACCGGAAGAGGTTTCAAAAAATAAAATTAAAGCCAAAGAACTAAGCATTGTTCCCGGTACTATGTATTTGTTAACCCTGAAAAAGAAAATTGAAGGAGCTGATGATCTTGAACTTTTCATTCCCTTAACTAAAGGTGTAAAATACAATTTAGGTACAGATAATCAGGATCAGGCCGCCTACAATATAGCTCTTTCGCAAATGGCAAAAGCCAGCAGTACAACACCCGGCGAGGAACTAATTGATATTTCAGTTTTATCGAAAGAACTGGACATTGTTTCGGATCAAAATGTTGTTTTTAGTCTGACACCAGCTCCGCAGATAGGTTCTCAGGCTACTACAGCCCGCAGTGTGCTGACAACTTTAAATGTCGATGGAAGAAAATACTATGTTGCCAGTATGCAAAAAATTATGGTAAACCTTAAGCTTGAGCAAAACCAAACAGTAAATATTCAAACCGATTTGGGCTACGTGAAGGAAAACTTTGAATCTTCGACTATTGCGCTGAGTGTCGATACATCCTCGTTTAATAACAATATTAAGGAAATAGAAAAGGATATTATTACAGATCCGGTTTTTGACGTGATAGTTGTTAATTTTGACCTGAACGATTACTCTATACGTCCTGATGCAAAGAGCATTCTGGCTGATAAAGTTGTACAGGTACTTAAAGGTGATACCAGGCTTTATGTAACAATCAAAGGGTATACCGATCCGCTCGGAAACGCTGCATACAACGAGAAACTTTCGATGAACAGAGCCAGGGCTGTAAAAGAATTCTTATCGAACAATGGAATTGGCGAAAGTAGAATCAGAACCTTCTCTTTTGGCGATACCATGGCATTAAAGCAAGGCCAAAGCTGGGAGAGCCTTAGTGAGGAAGAGCTTAAAAAGCATCGTAAGGTTGAAATTGTAATCTATTTACCGAAGTAAAAATTTTTATAAGGGGAACGACACTTTTACAGTCGTTCCCTTATCAATTTCTGAATTAATTTCTAAAATGCCTTTGTGGTCTTTAATTATTGAATAGGCTATTGATAAACCAAGTCCGGTGCCTTTGCCCGGGTCTTTGGTAGTAAAAAACGGATCGGTAATTTTAGTAATATCTTCTTCTTTTATGCCCGAACCCGTATCAGCTATTTCAATGATTAAATTGTTGTTGTCCCGATATATCTTTATTGTAATTTTCCCTTTATCGGCAATAGCCTGATAGGCATTTATCAGAATGTTTAAAAAAGCCTGGTGCAGTTCGCCTATATTACCCGATATTTCAGAATCGGTATCGGAAAATTCTTTTTTAACGGTGATTTTGCCTTTTAATTGGTTGTTAATCATATTCAGGCAATTCGCAATTATAGCAGTGAGCTTGCATTTTTCTTTGTGCGAACTATTGTTCCTGCTAAATTGATTAAGTTCTTTTACAATAGTAATTGATCTTTCAAGACCTTCTTTCAGGCTGTTCATTATTGTTTCTATACTGTTTTTTTCTATTGTATCAGAATGCTCAAAGATGCTGTTCAGTGCTTCATAAGCGCCCATGATATAATTCAACGGATTGTTTATTTCATGTGCTACTCCGGCTGTGAGAATACCCAACGAAGCCATTTTTTCTGCTTGTATAAGCTTAGACTGAGTATTTTTTAAGTTTTCAATAATAGCTATCAGTTCCTGGTTTTGTTGGTCAATAATTGAGTTTTTGTCCGAAAGTTCTTCATTTATTGTCTTAAGTTTTTCGATTACATTGTCTAATTCCCTGGTTTTTTCTTTCACCAATTCCTGTAAATGGTCACGGTGTTTTTTCAATTCTTCTTCAATTTGTTTTTGTCTTGTCAAATCCTGATTAACACCAACAAATTTTATTGCTTCGCCTTTCTCGTTTTTAATAATTTTATACCTTACAGTTATATACCCGGTTTTCCCGGTGTCGGTGTAAATTATTTTATATTCAACATCGCCGCAATCTTTTAAATCTGAATTTAATATTGCTCTATTGATTTCTTCTCTGACAATATGTGAATCCTCCGGATGTAAAAACTTTTTGCTATAGTCTTTTACGCTCATTTTATAACCGCCTTCCTTATCTGCAGAGGTATGATAAAGGCTGTAAAATTCGTCAGTAAATGTAAATTCATCGCGGTGTACATCATATTCCCAATGGCCTAATTTTGCAATTAGAAGAGCATTTGAAAGGTGTGCCTCATTTTGCACCAGATTTTTATTTTTCTCTAATAATTCGTGATGAAGCCGTGCATTCTGAATTCCGATAGATAATTGGTTAGCTACTGTTTGTCCTAAATTAATTTCATTTTTTGAGAAAGAGCGTGATTTATTACTGGTTCCAAGTATCAGAACACCAAGCACATTGTTTTTTTGTACAAAAGCAAAATAAATTAAACTCCTTAATTGCCTTAGCTCAACCACAACTTGCTCAGCCTGCGATAGGGCTTCAGTCTGTGTATCACGTATATATTGTGGTTCTTTTGATTCAATTGTTTTTTGTATATGCGGATGATCCTGAAGCTTTGCTATTCTAAGTCCAACTGGCATATTTGCATCAAGAGGCGGGGTGGTAGCACCCAGAAAAAGCTTGTTTTCCTGTTCTAAAAGGTAAATTGCTGCTGATTCGATCTCGAGCAGTTCCGACATGCCATCACTTATAATCTGCAAAACTTCTTCATAGTCCAGCGTGCCAATAATACTTTGGCTGATTTTCAACAAGATGTTTTGTTCCAGCTTGTTTTTATTGGAATATTTCGGGTTGGCAGACATATGATCAAATTACTGTTTTTTTCTTTCATTAACAAAATCATTGCTTAAAAAAGTAAAAACCTCCCATATTTTCAATTCAAAACCTAATAATGAATACCCTTTGATACGATTTTATTTTCCGGGCTAAATAGAATCTTAAGGTCTTATTTGAATCAGTTATTATTTCTTGGTACCTCTTCTATTCAACCTGTAGAACATCGCCAAGCCTCCCGTTGAGGTTTCGCGGTACAAACTCGGTAAGTCACGTCCGGTTTGGTTCATGGTTTGTACCACCTGGTCGAAGCTGATAAAATGCCGGCCATCGGAAAGCATGGCATAATCTTTATGATTTAGAGCACGGGCTGCAGCCATTGCGTTGCGTTCGATACAGGGTATCTGAACCAGTCCGAGAACCGGATCGCAGGTAAGGCCAAGGTGATGTTCCAGTCCCATTTCAGCCGCATATTCTACCTGGTATATGCTCCCGCCACTAATTTGTGTTAGGGCAGCTGAGCCCATAGCGCAAGCAGTGCCCACCTCACCCTGACAACCAACTTCTGCTCCGCTTATCGAGGCATTGGCCTTTACAAGATTCCCAACAAGTCCTGCTGTTGCAAGAGCCCTTAAAACTTTTTTATGAGATCCCTTGTAAATGTTTTTGTAATAATACAATACTGCCGGAACAACACCACTTCCTCCACAGGTTGGTGAAGTTGCAATTAACCCGCCTCCTGCATTCTCTTCGGAAACGGCCAGGGCATAAGCATAAAGCATTGAGCGCTTCCTGATGTATCCTTTCAGGTTTTCTGCTTTAGCCATAACATCGCCTGCTTTTCTGGGTAAGTGCAATTCGCCAGGCAAGGTTTCATCATTATCAAGGCCTCGGCGAATAGAATTCTGCATTACTTTCCATACTTCTGCCAGGTAGTCCCAGATTTCGGGTTTTTCATATTCCTCAACATAACCCCAGAGGGGTTTTCCGTTATCATAACACCACTCAAGAATTTCGTCCATGGTGTTTAAGGGGTAAACTTGTTTCGATTCGGTGTTGGTGTTATCATCAATAACTGAACCACCACCTACACTATAGGCTGTCCATGAATCGTTGGTTTCACCCTTTTTATTTATAGCTTCAAATTTCATTGCATTAGGATGACGGGGCAGAAACTCTGTTGGTTTTTCAATAATTTCAAGCTCCCGGCTATTAAAAAGTTCATGGAGTACTTTATGCGTCAGGTGACCTTTTGCAGTTGCTGCCAGGCTGCCAAATAAGGTTACTTTATAAGAGGCTGCATTTTCATTCTTTTTTAAAAATTGCAGGGCAGCTTTTCTGGGCCCCATGGTATGACTGCTGGAAGGCCCATGTCCGATTTTATATATTTCTTTTATGCTTTCCATTTTCACCGATCTTAAGTTTAAAAATATTTATTTAACTCCTTTTAAATTATAATTAATATCATACTATAAAATTAACTTTACAGAAGAAAAGGTTTAAAAATCTTTTTTTACTGGTAAACATAATTAAGAAAGATTGGGAATGTATATGAAACAAATTGAAAACATAGAATTAGTTTTTCTGAAGATTGAAGATTATGAAGAGCTCAAAGAAGCTATGATTGAAGCGTATTCCAACATGCAAAATGCTTATTGGAAGAAGAATCATATACAATCTCTGGTAGATAAGTTTCCGGATGGACAGGTTGTTGTAAAGGTTAATGGCCAGTTTGCAGGCTGTGCTTTATCCATTATTGTTGATTATCAAAAATTTGAAAACCATCATACTTACAGAGAGATAACCGGCGATTATACATTTAGCACGCACGATTCTGAAGGCGACAGACTTTATGGTATTGATATTTTTATTCGGCCAAAATTCAGGGGCTTAAGGCTGGGCAGGCGGTTGTATGATTACCGGAAGGAATTGTGTGAACGGCTGAATTTGAAAGGAATAGCTTTTGGTGGAAGAATACCAAATTACCATAAATTTGCTGAAGAAATCAGTCCGAAGCAATACATTGAGAAAGTCCGTAGAAAAGAAATACATGATCCGGTATTGGATTTTCAGCTTTCCAACGATTTTCATCCTTCCAAAGCAATAAAAGATTATCTCGAGGGTGACGAAGAGTCAAACGAGTTTGCGGTATTACTTGAATGGGATAATATTTTCTACGAAAAACCTTCAAAAGAGGTGTCTCAAACCAAAAAAGTTGTAAGGTTGGGACTTATTCAATGGCAAATGCGTTCTTATAAGAATCTCGATGACCTGATGCAGCAGGCTGAGTATTTTCTTGATGCAGTTTCGGGCTATCGTTCCGATTTTGCACTATTTCCCGAGTTTTTCGATGCTCCCCTCATGGCCGAGTACAATCACCTTTCTGAACCGGATGCTATTCGGGAATTAGCCCGGCATACTTCAAACATTGTTAAGAAATTTACCGAACTGGCCATTGCTTATAACATTAATATTATAACAGGCAGCATGCCCGAAATAGTTGATAACAAGCTTTACAATGTGGGCTACCTGTGCAAACGTGACGGTAGTGTAGATAGATTTGAAAAACTGCATGTTACTCCTGACGAAGCAAAGGTTTGGGGTTTGCAGGGAGGTAAAGATATCAGGGCTTTTGATACCGATTGCGGTAAAATTGGTGTGTTAATTTGTTATGATATTGAGTTTCCGGAGTTGAGCAGACTGCTGGCCGACGAGGGAGTGAATATTCTGTTTGTGCCCTTCCTTACAGATACTCAAAACGGATATTCGCGGGTACGAAATTGTGCACAGGCAAGGGCTATAGAGAACGAATGCTATGTTGCCATAGCAGGAAGTGTGGGTAACCTGCCAAAGGTTCATAACATGGATATTCAATATGCCCAGTCGATGGTGTTTACACCCTGCGATTTTTCCTTCCCGCTAAATGGCATTAAAGCTGAAGCTACACCAAATACCGAAATGATTTTAATTGCAGATGTTGATCTTGACTTATTACGCGAATTGAACCAGTTCGGCAGTGTTAGAAATTTAAGAGACAGAAGAAATGATGTTTATGAAATTTTGAAAAAGAATTAGTACTCTTATTTGAGAAATTGAACAAGCTAAAACCCGGATTTAATGAAATATTTATTCATGGGGCATGTGTTACAATAGGCTGTATGCCAATTACCGATGACGAGATAAAGGAACTTTATATTTTCTGTGTGGAGGCAAAAAATAACGGTCAGAATAAGATTCCAATCACTATTTTTCCAACTGAATTAACCGATGAAGAATTTAATCGCTTAACAGGAAGATATAGTTCAGATGAAGACAAGTCTGGTTTATGGACTGACTTAAAAAAGGGATATGAAATTTTCAACGAGAAAAAACAATTGCCAGATATAGAGTTTCTGGATAACGGAAGACATAAGCTAAATTAGTAAACCTGATACCTTTAATATGATTTTTATAGAAATTACACAAGGAATTCAACAAGGGCTTGATGCCTGGGAGAATAAACTAAAAGAATTACCCCTTGAAACTATTACTCAAAAGAGAAACAGCCAAAACAGAACCATTAAACAGATTCTTGGTCACATGGTCGACTCAGCCTCTAATAATACTCACCGAATAGTTCATTTGCAATACCAAAAATGTCCTTTTAACTTTCCGAATTATGCAACAAACGGGAACAACGATCGCTGGATAGCTATTCAGAATTACCAGGACGAAAACTGGGAAAACCTTGTTCAGCTTTGGAAATACAGTCACATCCATTATATGCATGTTGTAAACCATGTTAATGAAAATAAACTGGCTAATGAATGGGTGTCAGGTTCTGAATATGGAAATGTCAGCCTGAAAGAAATGATAGTTGATTTTTTACGCCATTTTAATTTACACTTAAGCGAAATTCAGTGTATTATTGATAGTTAGGTTTTTGGAATAAACATAATAATTCGATCAAAAATTTTAAAAAGCCTTCCTTGGTTAACGATAAAGGTTTTAGGAATTATTAATTTTTAGCGCACCAAAGCTTTTAAAAAACCATCAAAGTGAATAGGATCTTTATCCGGAAATTCAATTATTCCTGCCGGCAAATTCGTGTTAAAGAAGATTTCAGAATATATTCCGCTCTCATTGCTGTCGTCAAAGTAAAGCTTGAATTCGAAATGCCCCGTTTCTAAAGCAGCAATTTCAGTATTAAGCGAGAAACAAGTAAATACGAGAGGTTTGGTTGTAAACGACTTTCTGGTTTGGTATCCATACATTTCTGACAGGATTCGTACAAAATTATCGCTTTCTGCTCCAATCGAAAGTATTTCAACTCCCTCACGGGCCCAGGTGGTATTGTCAATAGTGCCATTTTTTAGTCCGGGCCTTAAGCTGTCTTTTATTCGAATTCCCAGTCCAACAACAGAATCGTTATAGGTTCCCATCGCTTTAATGTTCCATACTCCATCTTCCAAATGTTTTTCTACTATTACCAGGGTTAAATCTTTATACCCTTTTCTCGATCGTGAAGCAATCCCGAAAAGAACTGGTTCTTTGGTTTCAATTAAGATCGAATCGGCATATGTCGAGTCTGTTTCTAAAACAATTTCTAAGGTATGATGCAGGTTGTCCGGAGTGGAAATAAAAATAGTGTCAAAAGGGACTGTATCCTGGGCATAGGATTTAATAATTGATGTACAAAGAATGATAACAAAAAACGCCTTATAAAACCTCACGCTGAAAAATCCTTTTAATCCTGCTTTAAAGATAATACAATTTTCAAATTCATTTAATGAAACAAGTTCTGTTTAAAACTTGTTTTGCTTAGCCAGCTCTAACCATTTAACTTGCTATATAAAATAAAGGTTATGTGTTTACAAAAACAAAATAATTAAATCCCCTAAAAATGAGTCTGGATAACAAACTGATAAGAAAAATAAGAAGGATGTATGGCATTGATATACTTCCAATTGGTATGGAGAGCTATACGCTTGGCGATATTGTTGAGTGGAATGGCATAATTAAAAAACCGAGCATGGAAAACTACAGCTTTGTTAATTATCTCAGGCTGGATTCAGACAAGCAAACAGAATATAAAAACAGGCTTAAAACAGTTCAGCCTGTTGCAGCACAATTAGCAAAAATTCAACTCGATACCAGTTTCGATTTTCAGTCGGGTGCCGATATACCAAATTTTGCAACCGAAACAGGTCTGGATGTAAGCCATGAAAATATCACCGGGATTAATGTAGAAGATATTCAGTGTAAAGTTATTGAAAGGGACTTGAAATATGACTTGATGCAGGAGCTCATACAGATTAAAAAGAATGACAGGCGATATTACCGAAAAGAACTTAAGAAACTGTTTATGCTTGATAAATTGTTTTACGCCGGAAAGGTTAATCTTACAATTCAGACTAATTCGAAAGCAAAAATTGAAGCAGCAGTTCTGAAATCAAAATTAGTAAATCCGAAAATTGCAGAAAAAAGTGAAAAGGAAGTAAGTATTTCTTTTTCAGGAGACAAAACAATTCCTTTTGCTGCAGATATTGAGCAGATTAATGATTTTCTAAATTTATAAACACATTTACATATATTTGCTTCTTAATTATGCCATTCCACTCAAACCAATTTCGCAATGAATAAATACAGCCTGGTCATTTCTCTTACCCTGGGATTACTTTCAACCAATATCAAAAGTCAGCAAACGGGAAATATAAGTTCGCAGGCACTTCTGGCAAAATATGACTCAATTCAGCAATCGGATTATCTGCAGCTATTGAAATATATTTATGCAGGCAATATTAGCGAAGTCAAAGAAATAATAACGAGCCAAAAATTTAATGAGATTGAAAAAATACATCGTTTTACCCTAACAGATTACAATAGCGCAGTAAAAGTTTTGAATTCCTTAAACTGGGAAAGCGAAAATAAATTAAGTTTAGAAGGCAAAACAATTTATTACTTTAATCAGCCATTTTTGAGTCTTCGGTTATTGGATTCTGTTGCCAGCATTATTGTTACTAATTACGATGGGAGAAGCTTTGTTAAGTTTTTTGAAAAAGGATTAAGTCATAATTCCTCTCCTGTACAATTTGCTTTTGAGCATAATAAGCTTGAAATTTTTAAATTATTATTAGACCAAGGATATAAAATACATGCAAACGACATAGTAGATAATAAGAATCTGTTGTTTTCGCTTATTAAACAAGATTCTATTCAGTTTTTTAAAAGAATTTATAAAAACATTGAAAATCCTGAGTTAATACACTTCGACGGGTTAAACATGCTTCATTATTCAGCATTAGTAGACAAGCCGGATTTTTTTGACTTTTTAATGGAACATGGTTTCGATATTAATAAACCCACTGCGAGTGGACAATATCCGATTCATTTTGCAGCACAAGCGAGTGCTTCAATTACCGAAAGAATACTAAAAACAAATCCAAATCATAAAGAGTTGGCCGATGCTAATGGAAAAATACCAATACATTACACTGCACTTGAAGGTGATAGAGAAATACTAACTATATTGTTGAAAAACAAAACAGAAATAAATCCGATAGATGATAATGGTGCTACACCCTTGTTATTGGCTTCAAAGTACAATTCAACCTATTTTATAGATAACCTGTTATCAAATGGTGCGGATTTTACGGCAAGAGATAATACCGGAAAAGGTAATATGCTTTACGCCGTTGATGGCGGAAAATGTTATAATCTCACCTACTTTCTAAAAGATAAAAGGTTTAAAAATGAGCTTTCAAGTCTTTCGGAACTAAGAGATTATGCAAAGAAAAATAATGCCAGTTGTCAAAGAATTCTTGTGCTTACACGTGCATTTCACACCGAATTTAAATTTCAACTGAATTTAACTCAAATAGAATATGAGGGAGCAACCTATTTGGTTAGCGGTGGATATGGAGTTGAATTTTACCAACGATTAATTCCCTATATTGATCTTAGTTATGGTTTAAACAGACTTTATATCGAATCTGGAATCAGAGATACTGATGAATTGACTGGACTGGAATTATCAGATGAGCATCACTCAAGTTATGAAACCAATTATATAGAACATATTATATCATTAAAGCTCTATCCTGTTCACTATTTAGTAAAAACTACTCCTTATCTGCGTACTGGTATCAGTTTAAGAAGCATGAAAGAATCAGGTTTATTAGGTAGCTCTTCAATTATTGTAGATAACCTTTCCGAAATAGCGAATACAAGTTATACAGGCATTATTGCCGGCTTGGGTTTTCAAGCTCGTGGTCCGGCTATGTTTTCACTTGAAATAAATTACATCATGGGATTAACCGACGTGAACACCATATATCCAGGCTCTTATAACACTTTTGCCTTTGTTATGGGACTTGGGTTCTAGCTTTTTATATCGGAGTTGGCGTCAAGGCGGTTTCAGAAAAATAAACTGAAAGTTCAATAATCTAGCGTTACAAATCGATTTCAAAGAATTATGTATCTTTGTTTTTAAAGTATTTAAAATGAACCAAAGTCAAATTCAAGATAAAATAATTAAGACAATTCACAGCAAGGACCCTTTTGCTGAAGCTTATTTATTTGGTTCTCGTGCCAGAGGAGACTTTAGGCCTGATTCTGATTGGGATATCCTGATACTAGTAAATGAGAAGAAGGTTACAAATGAAATTGAGGATAAATTTAGAGATGAACTCTATGACATTGAATTGGAATCTGGGCAAACTATCTCGACTTTTATTTATACAAAAGAATTTTGGCGAACTATGCTCATATATTCTCCACTCTATAGAAATGTAAATAAGGAGGGTATAAGATTATGACAATTGAAAATCGGGAAGATTATATAAAGTATAGGTTTCATCGAGCCGAGGAGTCATTCGAAGAAGCCTTAATTCTCGCCGAGAAAGGAAGATGGAACTCAGTAATTAATCGATTGTATTACTCTTGTTTTTATGCTGTGATTTCACTTCTGTTGAAGAATGAAATTGAAACACAAACTCATGATGGAGCTAGGACTCAGTTTGGACTTCACTATATTAAGTCTGGAAAAATAGATAAAGAATTCGGAAGGTTCTTTTCTAAAATGTTCGATTATCGTCAAAAAGGTGACTATGGTGATTTATATGATTATGATGAAGAAGTAGTTAAACCTCTGATAACTGAAACAAAGAAATTTATTTTTGAGATAGAAAAGTTTATTATTTAAAACCACCTGATACTAACATTCAAAATACAAAATATTGATTTATTGTAATTTATGATTTTGTGTATTATCTCTTCTAATCTTTTTCTATAGTGATTTGTGCATCAAAGGCTTTTTATTAAGGTGATACTTTTGTAAGAAATTTCACAACATTAAATTTTGTTTACAGGGAAATAGATTTAGCTTTGCAGTCGATAATCAATAAATAATAATCAATGACAATGGACGAAGGCCCGTATCATACGATAGTAAAGTATTAACAATTCTGTAGGGGCTTCGTGTTTCCTTACAGAATTTATTGTAAGGAGACAACATCATGATTAAAATTTTCAAAACATTTGGTGGTTATGTTGAAATAACCCAACCCCAAAAAAACTGCTGGATTAATACCACAAATCCATCACAGGAAGAAATCAGAAAACTTAAAGACGAATTTGGTTTGCCGGCAGATCTTATTAATGACATTCTCGACCACGACGAACGACCACGTATTGAGTTTGAAGAGGAATGGACTTTAATTATTTTAAGAATTCCTGTGGAAACTAAAAATAACGGAGTGCCCTTTTATACCATTCCACTGGGTATTTTTATTACTGAAGAGTTTTCGTTAACGCTGTGTTTACAGGACAACTTGGTTTTGCCCATAAATCAGCCATCCCCTTTCAGAGATCAGTACAAAGAGATAAGCGATAGTTTCAATTTTATTCTTCGTCTTTTTCTGCGCTCCGGAAACCTGTACCTAAAATATCTGAAACAAATTAACCAAATGACTTCTACCATTGAACAGGATTTAGAAAAGTCGATTAAAAACAAGGAGTTGAATAAATTGCTTAAAATGGAAAAGTGCCTGGTTTATTTCATAACTTCCATTAAAGCCAATGAAATTGTACTTGCAAAACTCCGAAGTTCAAAAAAAATTACCTCCGAAATAAATGAGGACCTGCTTGAAGATGCTATAATTGAAAACAAACAGGCGCTGGAAATGGCACAGATTTATTCCGATATTCAAAGCGGTATGATGGATGCATTTGCGTCTGTGATTTCAAACAACCTGAATGTGGTAATGAAACAACTCACACTCATCTCCATCATTTTAATGATACCAACTCTTATTGCCAGTATTTTTGGAATGAACGTCCCGAATTATATGGAGCATTCAATCTGGGCAATGCCTGCAATAATTGCAGGTTCGCTGATATTATCGGTTTCGGGTGTTCTTCTTTTTCGAAAGCGACAATGGTTTTAAATCTTATTTTTTTAAGGGGAATGGTACGTTCTATCTTACCTTTGAAAATTTAATGATAAACAGATGAAAAATAGGATGATTTTCGAAATTCCCGGAACTAAATCTATTGAAATAGAAAACCTTGTGCTGGATTATAACGGAACAATAGCAATTGATGGAAAACTGATTGATGGTGTGGCTGCGCTAATCAATGAGTTGTCAGCCGTTATAAACGTTCATGTTATAACAGCAGATACATTTGGCTCGGTTGAAAAAGAGCTGGCGGGTGTTAATTGTAAACTTGTAATCATTCCGAAAGGTAACCAGGAAACCAGTAAGCTCAAATATGTTTCAGATTTGGGAAAAGACAAAACACTAAGTGTTGGAAATGGCAAGAACGATAAACTCATGCTGAAGGAGTCTGCTATAGGTATTGCAGTTATTCAGGATGAAGGAGCCTTTGTTGAATCATTGCTTGCTGCAGATATTGTTTGTAAATCAATTATCGATGTTTTTACATTTTTTAAATCACCAGACAGGCTCAAAGCAACTCTTAGGAATTAAAGTACATATACCACGCATATTCTGCATACTTTTTTACCAGTTATTAGTGTTTTTGTTTGTTGTCAAAAATGTTAAAAATATAAATAGCGGGAATTTATTTTTAATCAAAATGTGCTAATTCAAAACGAAATAATACCTTTGTGGGTACAATTACAGATTTGTGAGGCTAAAGGCGTTTTATATATTAATTTTATTTTCTGTTTTGTTTCCATTATGCAAAAATGAAAGCAAAATTCATTCTGCGCTTTTAAATTCACATAATCTTGAGCAAAGCAGATATAACAATGCTGTCAGCCATTCGAATCGTGCAGCTTTCTGCATCTTTTTATTGTCGCCCGATAATTGTACAAATCAGGGTATTCCTGCTGACGATGAGTATTTATCCTTTTCTGTTGTATTGAGAGTTTCCTTGCCCTATTCAAACCTAAATATTTACAGGGTTAATTTTAATTTCTTTGAAACCGGCATTCCTCCGCCCTTAACTTGAAATTTATAATTCTTTTTTCTCTGAACAGGATATATCAGAGGTTATACAATCAGTAAATTTTTTATTGTTAAACAATTGAAACTTGTATTATGAGCAAATTGCAGCATAGCAATACTCAAGTACATAAATGTTTTGAATACTATTTTAATAAGCTAATTATGGAACAAAATTTAGGGAACGCTTTGTCTATTATGATTGTGGGAATGGTTACTGTATTCCTCATCTTATGGCTGGTAGTGCTTATTGGTAACGCACTGATTCGACTGACAAATAAATTCTGGCCAGAGTCAGAAATAAGCAAAAAAGCAAATGCAGCTCTAACAGCTTCAGATGGAACGGTTGCAGCCATTATAGCTGCGGTAGATGTTGTTACGAAAGGAAAAGGGAAAATAACAAAAATAACCAAGCTTTAAAATTACCTGTCAGGATACTAAGGAATATAAATATACCCTTACACCTGACCACAAAAAAGGAAATAATATAATCAAACAAAATAAAAGTCATGGCTAGAGAAATAAAATTTAGTTTGCTGTACCGCGATATGTGGCAGTCGTCGGGAAAATATGTGCCACGCGTCGAACAATTAAATAAGGTTGCTCCGGCAATTATCGATATGGGGTGCTTTGCCCGTGTTGAAACAAATGGTGGTGGATTCGAGCAGATTAACCTGCTGTTTGGCGAAAACCCAAACCTTGCAAACCGTCAGTGGACACAACACTTCAACGATGTTGGTATCCAGACTCACATGCTTGAGAGAGCTTTGAATGGTATTCGCATGAGTCCGGTTCCGGCCGATGTACGCAAATTAATGTACAAGGTAAAAAAGAAGCAGGGTACCGATATTGCACGTTCTTTCTGCGGTTTGAACGATCCCCGCAACCTCGAGGGGTCAATTAAATATGCAAAAGAAGGCGGAATGATTTCTCAGGCAGCCTTAAGTTTAACAATTTCAGAGGTTCATACTGTTGAATACTATATCGAATTAGCAGAACAGCTTATCGGGATGGGAACACAGGAAATCTGTATTAAAGATATGGCCGGTATTGGTCGTCCTGCATTCCTCGGGCAAATTGTTAAAACTATTAAAGAACGTCACCCCGATATTCCTGTTGAATACCATGGACACTCCGGTCCCGGTTTCTCCATGGCATCTATACTCGAAGTTGCCCGTGCCGGCGCTGAGTATATCGATGTTGCTATGGAACCACTTTCATGGGGTACCGGTCATGCCGATGTACTTGCAGTTCAGGGTATGTTAAAAGATGCCGGTTTTCTTGTGCCAGATATCAATATGAAAGCCTATATGGAGGTTCGTAAACTTACCCAGGACTTTATTGACGATTTCCTTGGTTATTACATCGATCCCAAGAACCGTCACATGAACTCATTATTAATTGGTTCAGGTTTACCTGGTGGTATGATGGGTAGTTTAATGGCCGATTTGCAAAATAACCTTGAGAGCCTGAATAAATGGAAAGTTAAACATAACCAGCCTACATTCACCCAGGATGAGTTATTAATTAAACTTTTCGATGAAGTTGAATATATATGGCCTAAGTTAGGTTATCCGCCGTTGGTAACTCCATTTAGCCAATATGTGAAAAACCTTGGTATGATGAACGTTCTTCAAATGGAAAAAGGAAAAGAACGCTTCTCAATGATTGCCGATAATATATGGGACATGATATTGGGTAAGTCGGGTAAATTACCTGGTACCCTGGCTCCCGAAATTATAAAACTTGCCGAAGAGCAGGGAAGAGAGTTTATTACCGGAAATCCACAGGATATGTATCCCGACAAACTGGATGAATTCCGCGCCGAAATGAAAAAGAATGGCTGGGATGTTGGAGAAGACGAAGAAGAATTATTCGAACTTGCCATGCACCCCGAGCAATATCGTGCTTATAAATCGGGCAAGGCAAAAGCCGATTTCGAGGCTGACCTTGCTGCTAAGAAAGCTGCTGCTGCAGAACCATGTGCTCCTTGTCCCGAAACATCTGCGGGTATTTGCGAACCTAAAAGCCTTAATATCGAAGTAAACGGACAGAAATTTCTTGTTCATGTTTCGTATAACGATGTACCTGCAACACCTGTTGCTAAAGAATCTGCTCCCACAGCTGCAACGCCTGCACCCTCAAACGGTAGCGGTGTAGCTGAAGAGGTGATTGCTCCGCTTGAAGGTAAATTTTTCCTGACCAAAGATTCATCGGAAACACCAATAAAAGTTGGAGATGCAATAAAAGAAGGCGATCAGATTGGCTACATCGAGTCAATGAAAACCTACAATGCAATTTGTGCCGATAAGGGTGGTACAATTGTGGAGATTTGCTATGCAAACGGAGACAGTGTAGATGAAGACGATGTACTAATTAAATTGAACTAAACAAATGCACGATATTCTCACACGACTTTTTGAGATGACTGCTTTTGGGGGTATAACCTTCAAAATAGTTATTATGTGGGTTATTGCCTTTGTATTACTCTATCTGGGTATTAAGAAAGGTTATGAACCTTTATTGCTGGTGCCGATTGGCTTTGGGGTGCTGCTTGCTAACTTTCCGTTTGCTGAAATGGGTATTGTTAGCGCTGATCTTATAGAACTTCCGGGCCATCGTTATAAAAACCTGTTCGAGATAGCGCACGATTATGGTATTTTAAATTTCCTGTATTACTCATTGATTAAAACAGGATTTCTGCCACCTATCATTTTTATGGGTGTTGGAGCATTAACCGATTTCGGACCCATGCTAAGGAATTTACGCCTGGCCTTTTTTGGTGCTGCGGCACAGATAGGAATATTCTCTGTATTAATAGTATCGATGCTTTTAGGGTTTAACATTAAAGAAGCGGCTTCGTTGGGTATAATTGGTGGAGCCGATGGGCCAACTGCCATCTATACAACTATAAAGCTGGCACCCCACTTGTTAGGGCCAATTGCTATTGCAGCATATTCATATATGGCACTGGTGCCTGTTATTATTCCATTGGTAGCCAATTTATTTATGTCGAAAAACGAATTTAAAATCAATATGAAGGAGATGGATAAACTGTATCCTTCAAAGCATCAGATTAAAAACCTGCGTACTGTAAAAATAATTTTCCCGATTGCTATGGGAACAGTAGTCGCCATATTTGTTCCTTCGTCTGTACCCCTTTTGGGCATGTTGCTTTTTGGTAACCTTGTGAAAGAGATTGGAACATCTACAAACCGCTTGTCAGAAGCAGCTACAGGGCCAATTATGAATACAGCTACTATTTTCCTGGGACTGTCTGTTGGTGCAACTATGACTTCTGAGGTATTTTTAACATCTAAAACCTTAGGTATTGTTGTTGGAGGTTTTATTGCTTTTGCTATTTCGATTACAGGTGGAATTTTTGCTGTAAAATTGTACAACCTTTTTGCTAAAAAGAAAATCAATCCTTTAATTGGTGCTACAGGTTTAAGTGCTGTGCCTATGGCATCGCGTGTTGCAAACGAGCTGGCATTAAAGCACGATTCTAAAAATCATATTCTGCAATATTGTATGGCCAGTAACATTTCGGGTGTAATTGGTTCTGCAGTTGCTGCAGGAGTATTAATTTCTTTGGTATAGAATAACATTCTATATATAACAGACATTTAATCGGCGTGAAGATTTCTTCACGTCGATTTTTTTTGCTCAGAAAATGTTATTAGAGTTACAGTCCATACACTAGTACGGTGGTTAAAAAATCAAGCGGTAACATTTTAAGAATTTATAACCAGAAAGTTCTATATTTAAACGACTCAATAATCAACAAACTATTTGGTGAAATAACAGACCAGATATACTAACAACCAGTTTTTATTATCAGTAGTTAACCAACATCAAAGTGTAGTACGGGTACGAATTGTTTATTCATCAATGGAAGGAGAAAATACGGTCTCCATTCTGGCGAAACAGGTTAACTGATAGGACTTGAAATTAAATTGATCCTACGGAATAAAAGGCCTAAGTCTTTACTGATATTCAGCTTGTTTTTTAGTGGAAACTCTTAAACTAGTATTGCGGGTGATCCCTTATTTACTTACTTTCCAGCTTTTTCTCAATAATGAGGCTGGCAGTAAACCACAATATTAGAGAGAGCAGGTAAATAATTATTCCGTAAAGGGTCGTAATCATCGATACTTTTATTCCGCCATAAACCAAAGCGGGAGATATGTCGCCGGCTTGTTCTATAGCCGAAAATGCTGAATAGATACCGAGTAACTGACCAAATATCCCGGTAACCATAGCGAACAAACCTATCGATTTACCGGTTGCTATTTTGCTTAAGGCTCTTTCCTGGCTTGCTTGCTGAGATTTTAAAGCTACAACCAGGTGATAAATAATCCAAACGGCCATAATAAGAAGTAGTAATGTGAGGACACTCATAAACAGGGCACCACCCATAAAAAATAAATTTTTCATAACTAAAATTTTTGTGATTAATACTACTGCCAAATTATAGGAACCAGGTGAATTCATAAAGGTTAAATCCGGCTCTTAAGTGGTCGTTTGTCGACTCAAATTTGTAGATCATATACTTTTAACGAAATTAGGGAATTATTAGTAAGAAAATGATTAAAAAATCATCAAATCCATATTACCATATAGCCTACTGGCTTTTTGTAATTCTTGTATTAACACTTGTTTTTGGTCTGTCATGGCGAAATAATTTAGCTGCATTTTTCTTTATAAGTATGCTGCTGCCGGTTGTATTAGGAACCTCCTATTTCTTTAATTATGTTCTGGTACCAAAGTATTATTTAAAAAAGCAGATTGTAAAATTTGTGCTGTATTCCATTTATACAATAATAATTTCGTTGTATTTAGAGATGGTTGTCTTAATGTTTTCGTTTATATACATTGGAAATTTTAGTTTTTACAACCTCGATCCAAATGCGTCCGATACTATTCTTTTGGCAGTAATACTTTACTTACTTGTATTTGTAGGTTCGTTCTTGTTAATGATTCGTCAGATACGTGAGAATCAGCAATTGATTCTGCAACTTCAGTCCGAAAATAATAAAATGAAAAAATTATTCCTGGAAATTATGTCAAATAGGAAAATCGTCAAGATTCCCTATAACGAAATTGTGTATATCGAAAGCTTATCGGACTACATTAGGGTAAACACGGTGAATGAACAAATTATAAGTAAGGAAAAAATCAGCAACCTGGCTTCGAGGTTACCGGATATTTTTCTGAGAATTCACCGTTCTTTCATTATCAATAAAGAAAAAATAAAAAGCATTTCATACAATGAGGTCACGGTAGACGACGTGATTCTAAACATAGGCCGGAGCTACAGAAAAGAGGTTAAAGAGACTTTAAATAACAAATAATGTCCTAATATTGCTGTTCAGATTCTATATCAACCAGCACATTTCACGATAAACATGAACACATTTGAGATTTCGGTAAAACGGTTTGATGAATTTGCATCGGAATATGCTGCAAGATTCATGAATGTTGATTCTTACCATGAGCATTTTGATAAATTCTGCACTTTATTTGAATGTAAGAACCCCTCTATCCTTGAGTTGGCCTGCGGATCCGGTAATGTTACAAAGTATATCAGGCAAAGATTTCCCGATTCAGATATTATTGCTCTTGATTTGGCTCCTGGAATGATTGAGATAGCAAAAAATACGGTTGCCGGTGTAGATTTCCGTGTAATGAATGTTGGTAATCTAAAATCGATTGATATAATTATTATTGCAAAGAAGAACTAACAGGTTTGCTACGAATAGTTTCGAATTATTAAATGCATTTCAACATAAAAAATGTTTAAGTTTTTAAGAAATATTACAAAATGTAATAATTATGAGCCATGAAATCAAAAAATTTTAAAACTGGAATTATTGTGTTACTCTTTAACATAAGTATTATTTGCTTTTCGCAGGAATTACCAAATACTTATTTTGAAGCTACAAGTGGCAAACTATTATATGGTTTTTATGTTCCTGAAAATTATGATAATACTAAATCCTATCCCTTAATAATGCACTTGCATGGTTGGTCATGGACTCATTCCGATTATTTGGTATGGTATTCACCAAATTTCCAAACTCAAACGCCCTGTTTTGTTTATACCCCAAAAACACCTACTACTTGGGGCGATTGGAGTGGATGGAATGATTATAGCTTATCTGCACCAATGATTTCAGCTATGCATGTATTGGATAGTTTAACTAAAATGTATTCAGTAGACACCAATCGCTTATATGTTTACGGAATTTCGATGGGAGGCGAAGGTACTTTTGATTTGTTGCATAAACTACCAGGAAAGTTTGCAGCAGCAATGTCTGTTTGTGGTGGAGGACAATCATGGTGGGCCGAAGAAATTGCTAAAACACCTTTCTGGATGTTTCACGGAAGTGATGATAATGTAAATCCACCTGAGATTACTGAAAGAGTATACAATGAATTGGTTAGGATTGGTGCGGAAAATATGCGTTACACCAACTATCCCGGCTACGGGCATGAGATTTGGAACAAGGCAGCAAATGAACCTGCGTGGACGGAGTGGATGTTTGCTTTTGATAAAAGTAAGGCTGAATATGCTTCTCCGAAAGGTAAAATCAATTTATCAGGGACATTTGATGGTCAAATACATCTGCAATGGAATGATATTCGAAATGAAACGAATAATGCCGATAAAATTTGGTACTATACTGTTTTTAATTCTCAAGGTTTACTCGCAACGCTTGAATTTGATAACAAAAATTATACCTTCACACCGATGAGCACTGCTGATACATTTAAAATACAAGCAGTTAACTATAATTTTAAAAAATCTGAATTTTCAAACTATTTGTATTTTAATAACAATAGTATTACTGGTTTTTCACCAAAAGTAATTACTAAAAAAAAAGTTCAGGTATTAAATAATAGAAGTTCAATAACAATTACTTTGTTGGAAAAAAGTTCAACACCCATTGTTGTTAAATTGTTTTCTATGGATGGAAAAACTTTATTTAGCAAGGAATATCAACCATCAAATCAAATAATAGTTGATGCTTCAGAATGGGATAAGCAAATTATTATTGTGAATGTACTGTTAGAAGGTCAGTCATACACAGAAAAATTCATTTTCGATTGATTATGAATGAAATAATAAAAACTGGTGCCAATAAAGATATAGCGCATTGAAACGCATCATATATTCTACCCTTATGCCTGATAAGGGCGAAGGTCTTCGATTGAAAAATCACAATATGATAAGAAACATAATAGCAGCTATTGTTTTAATTATTTATGGCCATTGCATTTATAGTCAATCAGATGATAAGCTGAGTTCAAGGGACTTCTTGCTAAATGGAAAAGTAAAGAGATTAGAATCTATTTCGTAAAAACCGATATCAAAAAATGACTCGTTAATTTTTAAAGAATGCACAAGCGGTATTGGATAAAACCTGATTGTTACTTTTGATACCCTTGGAAATGCTATTTTAGAAAAGAAATGGCAAAAAACATCAGTTTTTGATAGAGATACAAACACTTTCAGAAATTATTATGACAATAACAATAGATTAATCAAAAGAATTACCAATTCAAGTTTTGAGAGAGTATACACTTACGATTCAAAAGGAAACTTGATTGAAGAGATAACTATTGATAATAGTTTGTTAATAGCATCGATTAATAGAGAGTTTAATAAGAAAAACTTAAAAACGAGAGAAGAAATAATTAGATATAAAGCAATGCAATTCCAGATAAGAATTGAGGAAAATAGATAAGCAATAATAAGATATAAATACAAAGCTGGATTGTTGGTTTCCGAAAAAAAAAGTTCAATAAAATAAAAACAAAGGGTTTGTATTACTATAACTCAATTAAAAAGCTTGATGTGGTAATTTTACTTGGAATATCATTAAAAACTAGCGTTAAGTTAATTTAGATGTGACGATTATATTGCGTAGATTTATAAAAAAACATGGTGCTCTACACAACAAAAGCTTATGCTTTATTTGAAAGTTCATTTATAAATAACATCGAAGTTCGTACAACTAAAGGAATACAACAAATACACGGTTATTTATTTGGCGGATTGTATGATTTTGCAGGACAAATTAGACAAAAAAACATATCAAAAGGAGGCCTTCAGTTTGCCGTATCACACTTTTTAGGGGACACATTAGAGCAAATAGAATCGACACTGAAACATTGATGGTTAATACTAAAGGCTGATATTTTTTTTGTATCTTGTAAAGAAAATAGAATTTAAATTTAAATAAAATGACAACAATTAAAAGTATAGTGTTCATTGGTGTTGTTGTACTTATGTCATCATGTGTATCAACTGCAAAATTTCCTGTTTCGCAAGTAACACCGGCAGCAGACATTACTGCTAAAATCCAAAAACAAGGTAAGCCCAATTATTTGGTAACAATTACAGCTGAAAATCTGGCCGCACCTGAACGTTTGGAATCGGCCAGGAAAATCTATGTAATCTGGGCAGTATCCGAAAATGGAATTACAAGAAATGTAGGACACTTTACACAAAAAAATGCTGTAAAAGCAACATACAAAGCGTCTTTTCCATATCAACCTGTTGAAGTATTTATCACTGCCGAAGACGAAGAAGGTTTGTGCGAACCAGCAGGAATCGAAATCTCAAGAACTAAACTATAATCATTTTGAGATTACAATAGACAATCTTACTGCTGCTCTTAACAATAGTAATGGTGTCTATTTAAGGTATCCTGCGCCTGCTAACATATTTGATAAACCAAAATGTACAGGGCAGGCAGAATTAGCTCATGAATATTTTTTATGGTGGTTTAAAAACGCAGACATTGGTCCGCCTGTTTACCATGAACTAATTGATAGCTTAATTTGTATGCGTGAAGGAAGTTGTAAAAAACCGCCAGAGCTTTATATCGACAAAGATGTTTGTCCAGGAGAAGGGTGTCAATACGGAGAATGGAAAACATCTGAACCAATTGTTATATTAGAAAAACCTATTGGTAAGAGAGAAATTGGAGAAATCAAGGCAGGAGAAAGTTTTCTTGCAATTACGGGTAATGTTTATGTTCGGCCTCTTGAAAAAATAGCGAGTGTTTCAACTGAATTGACTGATTCGATCTTTATTGAACCTGGGCAAAAGTATTATCTCTTATCAAATATTGGGGAAGGAATATCAAAAATTTGGGTAAATGGACAAATATTTGAGTATGAAGACTATAATCCTGATCAGCAATGGTGGGTTAAAATTAAAACAAAGAATGGAAAAAAAGGATGGATTAAATATCCTGTTAGCGGATGTATAAGTGGTTCTGATTTTCTTGAGTGAAAGCTAAGAAATGAAAAGCTGTACACAACAGCGCAATAAAAAACATAGGACGGGAATTGCTATATTTGAACAACATAATATTTAATTAGTTGATCCTTAAAATACGATTATATTCCTGATTATTAACATATTATGTTAATAACTTAGCAAAAATTCGAGGGCTAA
>JAFGVA010000168.1 GCA_016938235.1 Bacteroidales bacterium
AAAATGTCTTTTCCGAATTATGCACTACCTTTGAGGGGTATAACTTTATTACTCGCTAACTTAGCTGGTAAATAATTACGAAAAAATTTACAATCAAAGAATTATGTCAATTAATTCTTCTATGATCTTTACATCTCTATTTCTTTTCGTGGATTGGATGTCTTAAATATCTAACATTTATTCACTTACGCATCATTTGTTTTAGATATAGTTTGAATTGTTATACTAATAAACCTGCTAAATAGATTACTTTAAACACTCACAATAAAACTATAAATTTTATTCTCATGAGAAAACAATGTTTTTATTATTAAGTGTAATTAACCTGACAGGTATATTTTGTCAAAACGATCCTATTGTTTATGAGGCAGAACAAGCAAGTCTCGGATCAGATTTCGAAATTGTTAGTGACGGTGAAATAGAATATATTAAACCTAAGACAGATTTTTTAAATAGCGCATTTCCCGGGAGTGATATAAAAGTTGCCTCCTTCTCTGTTTCCTTTCCTGAAGCTGGTATTTATAAATTATATGCAAGGATATTTGTAGGTGAAAATGGAGCAAATGATGATAGCTTTTTCTATGGAAACGGCTTTGGCACTAAAAATCCGACCAGTGAATTTGACTGGATTATGTGCAATAACATGAATGTTGCCGGATATACTATTCTTACTGATGTTGTTGAGGAAATAGGTGATGCATCCACTGGATTATGGAAATGGGTAGCTTTATCGGATTATACGGGAGGTGAAGCTCCACTTACTTTCTCAGTTGAAATAGATGGATTAGATCAGATTTTACAATTAGGTGCTCGTGAAAATGGATTTGCAATTGATAAAATTGCCTTTGGCAAAAATGGGATCTTTTATACAGTTGATAACCTTAATAATGGAGAGGCAGGCTCAAAGACCCATCCAGGAAGACCGTATAATGGGCCACCACTGGCTACTGGTCTTGATAAATTCTTGGGTTGTGTTCATTCCCGCAGTTCCAAAAGAGATGTAACAGAATATTTCAATCAGTTAACCCCTGGTAATGCAGGAAAGTGGGGATGGGTGGAAAGCCGACGTGATACAATGGTATGGACAGAACTGGATGAAGCTTACCAGGCAGCTATGGATAATGGCTACATTTACAAGCATCATGTTATGGTTTGGGGTGCCCAGCAACCATCATGGATAGCCGAACTCGACAGCGCAGAACAACGTGCAGAATTGGAAGAATGGTTCGCAGCAGTGGCCGAACGATATCCTGGAGCGCATCAGGTTGAGGTAGTGAACGAACCTTTGCATAATGCCCCTGATGCTTCGAATGAAGGTAACTATATAAACGCACTCGGTGGTGCCGGTGATAGTGGTTGGGATTGGATACTTGAATCTTTTCGAATGGCACGAGAAGCTTTCAGCGACACTACCGTTCTGATGATAAATGAATATAGTATAATGAACAGTAATTCCAATACTGACCAATACCTTGATATAATACATCTGTTGCAAGAGGAGGATTTAATAGATGCTATTGGTTTTCAGGCGCATGGTTTTTCACACAATGTATCGAACGAAATCTATCTCAGAAATCTAGATACATTGGCAAGTACCGGGTTACCTTTATACGCGACAGAGCTTGACATTGATGGTCCAACCGACCTTGAGCATGTGCATAATTATATGAATTTGTTTCCATTATTATGGGAACATCCTGCTATAAAGGGAATTACACTATGGGGCTTCAAACCTGCCATGTGGCGGGGCGACGAGGGCTGTTATTTGATAGATGAAGAAGGAGAAGAGCGCCCTGCTATGAAATGGCTTAGAGCATATCTAAATAATGCATTTATTGCTAATGAATCCATAACCGTTTCATCAGTTAATGGTTTTACTACCATTGATACATTGGGCGGAATCCTACAATTGGAAGCCCAGGTGTTTCCTGATACATCAACAATCAGTTCAGTTTATTGGAGCGTTAATAATCCTAGTATAGCTACTATAAATGAAGAAGGATTAATTACTGCCTTAAGTAATGGAACTGTAATAGCAAAAGCACAATCACTGGAACTAGATTCTGAAGTCTCTGATCAGGTAGAAATTACAATAACTAACCAGGAAACCCTAGTGAACACAGTAAGCTGGAATGAAAAGGTAAAGATTTATCCAAATCCGGTTAAGGAGGGACAATTCACGATTAGCGGTATTAGTCAAGAGTGTACTATTGCTATTTGCGATTTACAGGGAAAAATAGTGTTTCTCCAAAGTGCGTCAAATTCGGATAGTCATGTATTCAATCTTGAAATCTCACCTGGCCTTTACTTATTTACAGTTACCAAAGGTGAAAAAATATTACGTGATAAAATAGTTGTAGAATAGTAATTGTATTTTTTTCATAAAGATTATCAGTTTGGGTATATTAAAAAGCTTTCGGAAGAATAATCCGGAAGCTTTTCTTTTATATATCTGAGCTCTAAAATGGTTATTAGATTATTTTCCAGAAATAGTAACTTATTCAAAATTAATTGTTAAAAGCAAAATTATTTACTCTATTCAATTTTACGATTTATTTATCTAATGATTTTCGATATTTTTGTATTATTTATTATTATATAAATAAAACAAATTATAAAAAGTTTATCGAAATATTTTTCGAAAATATAGATATTCTCTATGAGAAGAATAATTGAGCTAATTGTACCAAAATTATTGATCGCTTTTCTTATTTTTGATATTGCCCAGGCTGCAGATCTAAGTAAGGATGTTAAACAAATAGTTAATACTTCAGAAAAAAGGATTACTTTTCAAACCCTTCCTGAAAATTTTGATTACAACGGAGTGCGCGATATACTTAGCGATCATAAAGGATTTTTATGGTTTGCCACTATAGATGGGCTGATCCGCTTTGACGGGATTAATCTTTTTTTGTACGAGCATAGCGATCTTGATTCAAACAGTCTACTTAATAATGAAGTGAATGCATTGGCAGAGGATGCATATGGAAACCTATGGATAGGCACTTCAAAAGGATTAAATCTTTATAATCGGGAAATGGATAACTTTTCTGATGTCAGTAGACAAGCAGCACAACTCATGGAGTTGAGCGATACATATATCAGTGATATTTCTGTAGATAGTAATTCCATGTTATGGATTTCTACATATGGTAACAATTTTTATGTTCTAAATTCAGCAAACCATGAAATTAGATCCTACATACCAATAAAAAACTACCCAGGAGAATTTTTATCGAAGGGAATAACCAGGATTGCAATACATAATGAGAAAGTTTGGATTGGAACCAGAGATGGATTGTTCCTTTTTCAGCCCAGTGACACAAGTTTCAAATATTTTTGTAGTAATCCTGAAGTTCCTTACAGCCTCAGTAATAATTATATATTATCCATGGCTATTAACAAACAGGGTGAGTTGTGGATTGGTACTCGGGGAGGTGGATTAAACCTACTTATTGAACAAGATGGGAAGTACAGTTTCAGAAGATATCTCAGTGACAATAAATCAGGTAGTCTTTCAAATAACGTTATACTTTCCATAACTGAAGCGCATAATGGAGATATGTGGTTTGGAACAGAGAATGGCGGGTTAAATCGTTTAAGTCGGAAGGAAGAAAGGTTTGAAATATACCGGGTCGAAGAAGCTAGCGATAATAGTCTAAACAGCAATTCAATCTGGTCCTTATATACTGATAAGGAGGGTCGTATCTGGATAGGTACTGTAGATAAGGGTATAAATGTGATTGATGAAAAATACAATAAATTTGATTCATTTAAAAAGAATCCCATAAAACCCGGGAAGAGCCTCCCGCATAATAATGTTCGTTCATTCTCCGAAACTGAAAATGGTAAAATATGGATAGGAACAGATGGTGGAGGGGTTTGTCTTTTTGATCCGAAAACACATGAATTCTCCCAGCAGATATATAATTCAGAAAAGTATAATTGCCTTAAAAACAATGCAGTACAATCCGTACTATACGATGAGAACAAATATTTGTGGATTGCTCTTTGGGGTTCAGGTGTCGATCGTCTCGATATAAAGAATAACAAAATTGAACATTTCGTACTAAATACAGAAGAAACTGAAGCCAGCAATGTGAGAGTATTGTATAAAGATTCTCAAAACAATTTATGGGCAGGTAGTTCCGGCAAAGGCTTGTTTAAATTTAATGAGAAACAAAATGCTTTTGAAACTGTTCGTTCTTCCAATTCTTGCGATGCTATTACCGGCAAATCTTTTGTTTCCTGTATGCTGGAAGATAAAAACCATACTTATTGGGTAGGTACACTGCATGGATTGTTTCGTATTAAATATGGTAAGAATCAAATTCTTACTTGCGAAGAAATAAATCCATCTGCAGATTCAAACAGTTATAGTCGTCATGCTTATCATGTCATTTTTAAAGATACCAAAGAAAGAATCTGGGCTGGTACCGCTGATGATGGTATTTATTTGATTTCAGGTGACAATAATATAATTCAGTCAATTGATAAACAGGATGGGTTACTTAGTAATACCATTTTTGGGATATTGGAAGACGACAAAGGCTATTTGTGGATAACAACTAACCGAGGAATGACACGCTTCCATCCCGATTCAATGAGTTTCAGAAGTTTTACACGGGAAGATGGTTTGAACTCTAATGAGTTTTATCCAAATTCCTGTTTGCGAACTTCATCAGGCAGATTTTTTATTGGTGGCGAAAACGGCTTCAATATGTTTTATCCCGGAGAAATAATTAAAAACAAGACAAAGCCTGTAGTGCAGCTTTCTGATTTTAAGATCGGTAACGTTTCAGCTAAAATTAATGTAAAGGGTTCTCCATTAAAGAAGCACATAACTGAAACAGATGAAATTATTTTGAATCATAAACAATCTTCATTTACTATTGAATTTGTTGCACTTAATTATACTCGACCAAAAAAAAACCAGTTTAAGTATAAATTGGAAGGACTTGAGGAAAACTGGATTAATGCCGGAAATAATCGTTCAGCTAACTATACAAATATTGGACCGGGTAATTATGTATTCCTTATAAAGGGTTCAAATAATGATGGTGTATGGAGTGATGAACCTTTGCGCTTAAAAATTACAGTTCGTCCTCCTGTTTGGAAAACCCACTGGGCATATTTTTTCTATTTAGTACTTATTTCTTCGATTAGTATTCTAGGCTTAAAGATTTGGCAGGAACGTAGCAGAATAAAAAACCAGCTTTTGCTTGAAAAAATGGCAAAAGAACAAGAACATGAGATGAATGAAAGGAATATCCAGTACTTTACCAATATTTCTCATGAATTCCGCACTCCGCTGAGCCTGATTATTGGTCCTTTGGAGAATCTAATTCAATCAGCGACCTTTAGTTTAAAAGATCAACTTCAGGTGATTCAGCGGAATGCAAACCGACTGATGTATCTAACTAATAACCTTATGAATTTCCGAAAATTCGAAGAGGGAGGGTTAAAATTAAATGTGCAGGAAGGAGATATTCTTAACTGTCTAAAGGATATTTCAAATTATTTTACTATCCGCATCAGACGAAGAAAACTAATTCTTAGCGTAGACTCAAACGAGAACTCCATAATTGGTTGGTTTGATCCGGAAAAAATGGAAACGATTTTACTAAATCTGCTGTCGAATGCCATTAAATTTAGTCATGATGGGGGACTAATTAAAATTGATATCAACGCTCATGATCAATCATCCATGATTAAAAATTTCAATTATACCAACATAAATGAATTAGCAGCAAGCAAATATCTTGAATTAAAAATTACTGATAGCGGAACTGGTATTTCCAGTGAGGAATTACCCCATATATTTGATAAGTTTTATCAGGCAAAAAATTCTGCTAACAACAGACAAGTTGGAACCGGCATTGGGTTGAGCCTTACAAAGGGACTTGTTGAACTACATCATGGGAATATATGGGTTGATAGTGAGTTAGGTATGGGTACCTCTTTTACTGTATTCATTCCAATTGAACGTAGCTCTTACGCTGATCACGAAGTAACTGGTAATTCTATTGATAAAATTGGGAAAAGCATTATGAGTCCTCATAATGAATTGACCATTGAAGAAGCCACTGGAACAAATTCGGGAGAAAAAACTGGAGAAAGACCAGATATTTTAGTTGTAGAGGATAATGATGATCTTAGGTTATTTCTAGCAAGGGAATTAGGAAATATATACAATGTAAAACAAGCTGAAGATGGTGCTTATGGAATTGATATGGCGCTAAATTTGGTTCCCGATCTGATAATTACTGATGTGCTGATGCCACGTCTTAGCGGGTTTGAATTATGTAAAGCGATAAAATCTGATATCAGAACATCACATATTCCAATCATTTTACTTACAGCTAAAAGTGCAATTCATGATCAAATAGAAGGTTTTGAACAGGGCGCTGATGTCTATCTAACTAAACCATTTAGTATGGAACTTCTTCATACACAAATTAATCACCTTATTCAATCTCGCAGGAAATTATATGCTCAATTCAGTCATGATGTTTATCTCATACCCAGTAAACTGAGTGAAAATGTGATGGATCAGCAATTTCTGCAAAGGATAATCGACTTTGTTTTGCAAAATATATACGATGAAAAAATTAATGTAGAAGGCCTGGCTACTGAAATGAACCTCAATCGGAGTAATATATATCGCAAGATAAAAGCTCTTACCGGTGATTCAGTTGTCGAGTTTATAAGAACAATTAGACTTAAACAGGCCATAAAGTTAATGGAAACAAGAAAATTTTCACTTGCCGAAATTGCTTATCAGACGGGGTTTACGTCCCCATCTTACTTTACTAAGATGTTTAAGCGTAAATACGGGAAAACCCCCTCGGAATATATTGATTCTTAATATAACTATTGATTTTATCATTAGTAAACTATTTATACTATATCTATTTCTTATTTGCAAATAGACATCAAACAAACCTTCATTTGCATTCTGAATATTATTTTGGGAATTTTTCCTATGAAGCACTGCACTAATTTTCAAATAAAGAATCCGTTTTTCTTCCTACTATACATTTTTATTGATAATTAATAGCTCAGTAGATTTAGAGGAAACAATAACTCTTCTATCAAGATTGTTTTTCATCTAAAATCGATTTAACCATTTAAACTATTTATTAAGGTCAAGATTATTATTTTGTCTAATCACCACATTTATAGTTATATACATATCTGGAAAAAGATTTTTTACAGACGTGCACCATCTCTTTTATTTGAAGTATCAAATGTTATAGCCTGGTCATGACCCGTCTAATATCTTTAGCTGTTGGATTATTTAGTAACCCATAAACTATTTTTAACCTAATAAAACAACAGATGAAAAAAAAGTTAATTGTTAAAGTATCAACTACGTTGTTACTCATACTGTTCACTTCGATATTGGGTCTTTGTCAGGATCTGAATATCAATGGCAGGGTAACAGATGAATCGGGGGTTCCGTTACCCGGCGTTAGTATTTACATTGAAGGCACTACGCTTGGTACAATAACAGATGATGACGGAGACTATTCAATTTCTGCCCCAACAAATTCGGTTTTAGTATATACCTATCTGGGCTTTTTAACCGATAAAATTATAGTTACAGATCAGTCTGAAATTAATATATCATTAGTTCCAGACATAGCATCTATTGATCAAATTGTAGTTGTTGGATATGGTGTTCAGCGTAAGGAGGCTATAACTGGTTCAGTAGCTTCGATTAAGGGGGATGAATTACGCGAAATACCATCCACCAATTTTACACAGGCTATACAAGGTCGAATGCCGGGGGTTCAGATTTCGCAGACTTCAACAAAACCTGGCGAATCTATGCAAATTCGCATACGAGGCACACGCTCTCTTACAGCCAGCAACGATCCGCTCATCGTATTGGATGGCATTCCCTTTGCCGGAAATATAAGTGATATTAATCCAAACGATATTAATAGCATTGATATTCTTAAGGATGCATCAGCAACGGCTATTTATGGTTCACGAGGTGCCAATGGCGTTATTTTAATTACTACTAAAAAAGGACGACAAGGAGAAAAAGCTAAATTCGATTATAACGGATATACAGGATTTAAAAAGGCGATACCTTATCCGATGATGGATGGGCCATCCTTTGTTGCTCTTCGCGAGGCACGCGGGCAATACGTAAATAACGATCTGGATGAGTCGAATGATGTAAATACCGACTGGCAGGAGTTAATGTATCGAACCGGAATTGTAACAAGCCACGATATGGCGGTATCCGGTGGAACAAAACAGGGTAATTACAATTTTGGTGTTGGTTACTACCTCGATCAGGCAGTAATACCCACTTCACAATATAGCCGTATTTCTCTTCGTGCTTCCCTTGATCAGGGCATAGGCGAATATCTTAGATTTGGATTTTCGAGCAATAATAACTCAAGTTTAACAGAAGGATCTCAGGTAGGATTATATAGTACCTTAAGTATGTCGCCAATTGCCGATCCTTATGAGGCTGACGGATCATACAAAAGAGTAATTCATATGCCATCGGACGATTATTGGTCAATCTCCAGAGATATAGTAAACGATAATGCAGAAATATGGCTGAGAGAAAAGAGAGGATATGGATCCTACAACAACCTGTATGCAGAAGTAATTATGCCTGGTATAAAAGGCCTTAAGTACAGAATTAATTCAGGTTTGAATTTACGGATCTACAACGAAGGTTCATTTACAGGAAAAGGAATCGGAAATGTGAATCCTGAAACGCCATCAACTGCAGGAATAACTAATTCACAAAGAATCAATTGGGTTGTTGAAAACCTTTTAATGTACGACCGGACATTTAATGAAAAGCACCAGATTAATTTAGTGGCCTTGTATTCTGCTGAGCAGGATAAATATAATAGCTCAAATGTATCGGCCAAAGATATTCCAAACGAAATATTCAGATATTACAATCTTGGTGCTGCCAATGGCGAAATAATTGTAAATCCCGATTACCAGAGATATGAAATGAGTGAACTACTGTCATGGATGGGACGTGCAATGTATTCTTACGACAATCGATATATGTTCACCGCAACCTTACGGTCAGATGGTTCATCCCGATTGGCGGAAGGACATAAATGGCATACATACCCTGCAGTTTCAGTAGGATGGAATATTGGTAGAGAAGCCTTTATGGAAGGAGTAACACCCGTAAATAGTTTAAAACTTCGCGCTGGTTACGGACAAACATCTAACCAGGCTGTTAGTCCATATGCTACACTTGGATTGCTGAATTCGGAGCCATATAACCATGGAGATGATATGTACGTCAATGGTTTTTACGTTTCTAAATTACCTAATACGAATTTGGGGTGGGAATATTCTGAAACAATGAATTTTGGTATTGACTATTCACTGCTTGATTATCGTTTTTATGGTACTATGGAATATTATGTTACCAATACAAAAGATATTCTTCTTAATGTTAGTATGCCAAGAACTTCGGGCGTTGAAAGCTATACAGGAAATATCGGTGAAACTCATAATAAGGGTATCGAGTTTTCACTCAACGCTTCCATATTAAACAATCCAGATGGTTTAACCTGGGATTTAGGGGTTAATGTATACTCTAACAAGAATAAACTGGTAGCCTTAGCTTCCGGCGAAGAGGAAGACATTGCGAACTGGTGGTTTGTAGGGCATCCTATTAATGTAGTCTATGATCATATTTATGATGGACTCTGGCAAGAAGGCGACCCTTATTTGGAAATTCTGGAACCCGGAGGAAATCCAGAGGAAAAAATTGGTATGATAAAGGTGAAATATTACGGTGATTACAATGAAGATGGTTCCCCAACCAGAGCCATTTCAGATGAAGATAAGCAGGTTATAAGTCTTGATCCCGATTTTATGGGGGGCTTTAATACCAGACTTGCCTATAAGAGTTTTGATCTAAATATAGTGGGAACCTTTCAAAAGGGTGGTGTACTAATTAGTCAGCTACATTCTTCAAACGGCTGGCTCAATTTACTCAGCGGACGTAGAAATAATGTCGACGTTGACTATTGGACACCAACTAATACAGGCGCAAAATATCCAAATCCGGCAGGACCAAAGAGTAGTGAAAATCCTTTATATGGTAGTACTCTGGGATATTTTGATGCAACCTATCTTAAAGTGCGTACAATTTCAATTGGTTATAATGTAAATCAAAAATGGAGTCAAAAAGCGGGTATTCAAAAGGCTCGTATTTATGCTACTGTTCAAAATCCATTAGTATTGTTTTCACCATTCCATAAAGAGTCAGGTCTAGATCCAGAAACCAATTCATACGGTAATGAGAATGCAGCAGTGGCTTATTCATATCAGCGTAGACGTATTCTAACAGTAGGTACCAACACACCTCAGACACATAATTACCTGTTCGGATTGAATATAACCTTTTAAATATTGATAAGAATGAAATCTATTTATATAAAAACTATTATCGGAACGGTGATACTATCACTATTCCTTTCAGCTTGTGATGACTTTTTAGTTGAGGAACCTCGAAGTATATATACACCAGAGTATTTTAAAACTGAGCTCGGCGTGCAGGGAGGACTATCTTCGATGTATCAACATTTGCGAAAGATCTATGGCCCCCGTTTTTATTACAGTTCTACTCAGACAGGAACCGATGAAGTTACTTATGGTGAAAGTGCAAACAATGGTTTTTTTGTACATGACTTTTCGGGTATGGCAGAAATTACTGCTGAAAATAATGGAGTTGGTGGACTATGGAATGCGGCTTTCCCGAATATTAACACTGCCAGCGGGATAATTGAGAATGCTGCTGAAGTAGGTATTTCGGAAGATTTGATCGCTGAGGCCCATTTCTTCCGTGCATTCGACTACTTTTTACTTGTACAAACATTTGGTGGTGTGCCGCTTGATTTGGGTGCAGGAGAGTTAAAGTTCAACTCTTCAACCAACAGAACATCAGTGCGGAATACAGTACCTGAAGTATATACCAAATGTATTTTCCCCGATTTGTTGATTGCAGTAGATGATTTACCGGAAGAAGGAAGAGTTATTGGCGGAGCAACAAAAACACTTGCCAGACTATATTTGGCTAAAGCATACTTAACCTATGCATGGTGGCTTGAAAATCCTAATGATATCCCTACTTATCCGGAGACTTCAAGGACAGACCCGGACGGGCATGATGCACAGTGGTATTTTCAACAAGCTTATGACATAGCGATTGAGGGAATTGAGAATCCCGGACCCTTCGGTCTGCAGCCTACCTACTATGATGTTCATATAGCAACAAACGACCGAAACAACGAAATGCTACTGTATGCTGATCATACTGAAACCAGTGAGATTTACAATGGAAGCAGCTTAACCTATAGTGGTGGAGAAGGCACCGACAATGTTTGTTATTGGATGATGAACTGGAATTATCCTACTATCAGAAGCAATGGTGTTAGCTCAGTTGTTCGCTGGGCTGGTCAGCATGGCGGACGACCCTGGACACGTATGTGTCCTACAATTGGGGCAATTACAAACACCTTCGCTGATAAAACGAATGATTCACGTTATGATGGTTCTTTTACTACTGTTTGGCGCGGAAACTGGCCATTAGCAGGTACACCTGATGAGACAGTTACAAATGCCAATGGTATAGAGGTTGCTCCCGGTGAGCCAATACTTACTATTCTTGATGAAGAACCCACAACAGCTATAGATTTTCCAGCTGGTGATGGTCCAAGCGCAGTGGGTGCTGGCACACTTCCTGGAAGATCAGATTATGTAATAGGACCTAGAAATATTGGCCGGAAAATATATCCTACATTATGGAAACTCGGAGTATACCGTACCGATAATGAAGGGGGAATTGGTCAACCGAATGCAGCCAGCACTCGTCCATATAACATAGCAAAATTTTCTGAATTGTATTTTGTTGCCGCAGAGGCTGCTGTTAAAGGAGCAACAGGCACCCAAAGTGCCCGCGAACTAATAAATGTTATTCGCGCAAGGGCAGGAGTTTGGCGATTTGATAATAATGGAAATACTATAAAGGAAGAAGATAATAGTGCTGCCATGATTGCTGCTACTCCTGAAACTATTGATATTTATTATATTCTCGCAGAACGTTCGCGTGAATATTTTGGAGAGGGATATCGCTGGTACGATCTGGTTCGAACACAAACATGGACGGAACTCGCTGCTACTTACGAAATCTGTGGGGCAAATTTTTCCGATCATGAACCAGAAAAAATAACACGTACAATCGAACCGTATCATTATCTCAGACCGATTCCAATCGATCAGCTTAATGGTATGGAGATGACAGAGGAGGACAAAGATGCCTATCAAAATCCCGGATATGTTTTCTAATCGGCAAATATGATTAAAAATCATAATTCCAGTTTGTTATACACAAATTTATATATGGGGCTATTGTCCCCATATATAAATTTAACTCTCAATAAAGTTACTAATAACTACCTTATATCTTAACTATTAAATGAGTTTTCAATGCTTTAAAATAATTACTCGATTTAAGTTGAGAGATAAGCAAAAAATTAATATTTTTTTGGATTTCACGGTTGACTTCAGGAAACTACTGACATATCTATACTTTTTGTTATGTTTCCTTTTTTTTACCTTTTACTATAATTACCATTTACATTTTATCGAACAGTTACAGCTTTTTAGATTTAACTGGAATTACATAGGCCAGTATATACAAAAACCTGCTTCCATATCATGTTTAGCCGGCGATTTTTTTACTCAATTTTTTTATCTTAAAACTGTTGGCGCCATTTTAATTACTTTTAGCCTTTTTTTGTTTTGGTATCAAAGCAGCAGGGCTCTTACTGATATTGTCTCGCCGAAACTATCATATTCTATTTCTTTGCTGCTTACAATTGCTGTAACCAGTCTTCATTTCAATATTCTTTATCCACTTTCAGCAACATTTTCACTAATTGTGGCGGTCGTGACATTTCGTTTATACATTAGAATCCTACGATTGCCCTATAGAGCCGTTTTAGGAATTATGCTCGCACTGATACTTTATTTAAGCATTGGTTTTGGAATTTACTTGTTTGTATTGCTTGTCCTGCTTTATGAAATGAAATTGAAACAAATAAAAGGCTTTCTGAAATTGGGGTATAGCATAATACTCGTATCTACGGTATTCATTTATCCTGTTTCAATGCGTTTCTTCTATTATCTGACACCCCGACAGGCATACCTGTTCCCAATTACAGAACTTGCAAAACCATTACCGAATTTTATTCTTGAAACGATGTTTTCTCTTGATTATGAATGGTATTCCAATAATCCTGAAAGAACAATTGAATTAGCCAGAAAAACTAGGTTAAAAAGCAGATATGTATCTTACTATTTCAACATGGCATCGGCGAGTATAAATAAACTACCTGAAAATCTGCTGTCATTTAATCAGTATGGGCTATATGGTATGTTTATACCTTATGACAAGGAAACAAATTTCATAAGTCTGTTATTTGGGAATGAGTTGTATTATTTAATAGGTGATATGAACGCTTCCCAGCATTTTGCATTAATGGCTAATACATTTTCACCCAAGGGGGAAAGCTCAAGAATGTTTCGCCGGCTGGTTGAAACGAATATAATTAATGGTGAATACGCTGTCGTGCGTAAATACCTGAAAATGCTTAATCAGACAATATTCTACAGGAACTGGGCAAGTGAAATGGAACAATATCTCACGAATCAAGAGTTATGCAAAAAAACTCCATTGATAGTTCAAAAAAGGGAACTTAGACCTACTACTGATCATATTAAATCAAATCCAAATGATTTTGTTTCTTCTCTTTATTTTCTTCTGAATGATCATCCAGAAAACCAGATAGCACTGGATTATTTGCTATGTATTTGTCTATTGAACAAAGACATTGAAGGTTTTTACGATGCACTCGTTAAATATAATTACAACCAATCCGGAACCAATCTTCCACGTTTATATCAGGAAGCACTCATAGTTTATTCGGCAATAAAGAGGGATAAGGAAATATTAAATACTTTTCATGTGTCCACTGAGATACTCAAACAGTCAAAACTATACGAAGAGAAATATTTTCAGGCCTATGGTAAGAAAAGCGTCCTGATGAAAGATTTCGGAAATACCTATTGGGTTTACCTGAGTTTTAGTTCTCAACCCTAATATAATGGATAGTAATGTTTATACAAATAACATAGCATGCTAACAGGAAAAACTACATATTTAATATTCATATTTATGCTATTGCTTTCATGTAATCTGCATACTACAGAAAAAGTATATTTTGATGAATATCCCCCAATTATCCCTGATTATATAAATATAATTATACCCAATAACATTGCTCCCCTGAATTTTTCCTTTGAAAGCAAAAAAATACTGGCGGAATTTAATTCTGACAATGGAAATTTGAAAATAGTTGGACGGAACAGGATAGTTATTCCGCAAAAAAAATTTAAAAAGTTCTTACAGCGAAATATTGGTGACACCGTATGGATTTCAGTAAGCACTATTGAAGATAATCAAGTGATAATGTTTAGGCCGTTTTTTTGGGTAATAAAGGCAGAACAAATCGATCCCTTTCTCACATATCGATTAATTGAGCCAGGGTATGAAGTATGGAATAAAGTAAAAATAGCTCAGAGAAATGTTACTAACTTTTCTGAAACATCTATCGCCGATAATAATCTTACAGACAATAGCTGTTTGAATTGCCATATACCAAATAAGCATAATCCTGCACAATCTTTTTTCCATATTCGTGGGAAAAGCAGCATGACCGTGATTGCTGATGGAGAAGATTTGCAAAGTATCGATACTAAAATGGAAGGGGCATATTCCAGCATGGTTTACGGAAGCTGGCATCCTTCAGGCAAATACATAGCTTTTTCTACAAATGCCGTATTGCCCTCAACTCATAGCATTCACAATAAAAGAGCATTTGTATACGACACCGTCTCGGATATTATACTTCTTAACATTCGTAAAAAAGAAGTAATTAAATGTGGAGAACTTATGAAGAAAAATACACTTGAAACATTCCCTGAGTTTTCGGCAGATGGAACAAAATTGTACTATTGTTCAGCAACGAAGGTAGAATTACCGGAAGAGCATAGAAACCTGCAATACAGCATCTATTCTATTGGTTTTGATACGAATGCTTTAAAATTTGGGATTCATATTGACACCCTTTTCAATGGTTCCTTAAAGCAAAAAACAGCTAGTGAATTGAAAGCTTCTCCTAATGGGAAATTTCTTGCCTTTAATTGCTTTAGTCATGGAACTTTCGCTTTATGGCATAACGATGCAAAAATTTACCTCTTCAATCTGAATACTAGAACCATTGATTCACTGCCAGAACTGAATAATAATGTCAACTACGCGAACTCCTATAAAAGCTGGTCGACCAACAGCCATTGGCTAGCATTTGCCAGTAAGAGGGATGATGGCCTATATAGTAAAATTTATTTTTCTTATATCGATGAAGAAGGTCATGCTCATAAACCATTTGTATTACCTCAAAAAGATCCTAATTATTATGATAATATACTAAAGTCATATAATGTTCCGGAGTTGCTTCAAAAACCAGTATTGTTCGATGCTTTTGATATAGAAGATATCTATCATAATTCATTCACGGAAAAACTTCAATATACGAAGTGAACAAAACATAAATATGAAATGCATTTTGTAACTATATATCTGAATTTACTAAAAATATAAAAATGAGAATATTTACAATTATTACTTTGATTTTGATAAATGCCTACACAATTAAGGCAAACTTGAATAGTAAAAGTTATATCACAACAGAGAATTCAAAAGAGAACTTTACTCTTATAGGGCCTGGAAAAATTACACCCATTTGGCTCAGTTCTTCCGATTACAAAGGAGTATTTATTGCTGCCGGAAACTTACAAAAAGATATTATGGCTGTATCTGGCAGGTTACCCGAAATGATTGTTGATACCTTTACGGCTGCGAATGAAGTATTAATTATCGGGACACTGGGTAAAAGTAAGCTAATCGAATCACTAATTAGTCAGAATAGAATTGATACTACAGGGTTAACCGGTAGATGGGAGAAATTTTCCATTCAAACAATTAAAGAACCATTACCTGGGATAAATAAAGCAACGGTAATTATAGGTAGCGATAAACGAGGCACGATATATGGCATTTATGACCTGTCAGAACAAATTGGTGTTTCACCTTGGTATTGGTGGGCTGATGTTCCTGTTAAGAAGAAAAACGAAATTTATATTATTCCTGGAGTTTATACGGAGGGTGAACCTGCTGTGAAATACAGGGGCATTTTTATTAATGATGAATCGCCAGCATTCAGAAACTGGGCCTTTGAAAAGTTTGGAGGTCAGAATCACGAATGTTATGAGAAAATATTTGAGTTATTACTGAGAAATAAGGCCAATTATTTATGGCCTGCCATGTGGCTTCCTACGATTTTTAATGAAGATGACACTTTAAACCCAAAGACTGCTGATGATTATGGTATTGTAATGTCTACTAGTCATCACGAGCCACTCATGCGCTCCCATAACGAATGGTATGTATTTGGAGGTGGAGAATGGAATTACCTTACTAACAAAGATAAGCTTCGGGAATTCTGGCGAGGAGGGGTGGAACGAATGGGTGATTACGAAAGTGTTGTAACTGTGGGAATGCGCGGAGATGGAGATGATGCCATGTCTGAAGAAACAGCCGTAGATTTATTAAAGGAAATTATTGCTGATCAGAGAAATATTATAGCTGATGTTACAGGAAAACCTGCAAATGAGACACCCCAGGTTTGGGCAATATACAAAGAAGTGCAGGATTATTATGATAAGGGAATGCGCGTTGATGATGATATTACAGTCCTCTTCAGCGATGATAACTGGGGCAATATCCGTTATTTGCCAAAAGAAGAAGATTTAAATCATCCAGGTGGGTATGGAATGTACTATCATTTCGATTACGTTGGGTCTCCTGTATCATATCGTTGGTTGAATGTCACCCAGATTGAAAGAGTCTGGGAGCAAATGAATCTAACCTACGAACATGGTGTTAAAAACCTTTGGATTGCTAATGTCGGTGATATTAAACCGATGGAATTGCCTATTAGTTTCTTTTTCGATTATGCCTGGAATCCTGATGCAATTCAGGCAGATGATTTACCCTACTATTATGAAAGCTGGGCCCGGCAGCAATTTGGTGTCGCTCATTCCAATGAAATTGCAAAACTTCTCGCACTATACACGAAATATAATGCGCGACGAACGCCTGAGATGATAACTCCTGAAACTTACAGCATTGAAAACTATCGTGAAGCAGATAGAATTGTTGAAGAATACAAAGAACTGGAAGAAAGAAGCAGAAAAATTTATGGACAACTTCCTGAGCAACAGAAATCGGCCTTTTATCAATTGGTACTATCTCCCATCGAGATGTGTGCAAATCTTAATGAAATGTACGTTGCTGCCGGAAAAAACAAATACTATGCAGAGCGTGGCGCAGCTTCAGCCAATTACTATGCCGATAAGGTAAAGGAGCTATTTGAAAGAGATGCTGAACTTACAAGGTATTACCATGAAGTTCTTGAAAATGGTAAATGGAACCACATGATGTCCCAGACTCACATTGGATATACTAGTTGGGCCCACCCTCCCTTAAACAAAATGCCAGCAGTTTCGTATGTACAAATTCAAAAACCTGCAGAACTAGGTTATCTGCTCGAGTATGGGAAAACTCCCTATTGGGGTTGGCTTGATGTAGAAGCCGACTGGTCATTCAGTCATGAATTTTTGCCTTTCGACCCTGTAAATAATCAAAACTACTATATCGATATTATTAACCGGGGCGAGGAACCCCTTTTTTATAATATTAAGGCTGTAGATGATTGGATTATCCTATCATCAGCACAGGGTACTACCCAATACAATGAAAAAATTTATGTCAGTATCGATTGGGATAAAGCTCCCAAAGGAAATGCAGAAGGTGAGATCCTAATTTCCGGAACTATGCAGGAGTATACCGTTAAGGTACCCATAAAAAATAATCTGACTGCTACTGAAGGTTTCATTGAAAACAATGGTGTAGTATCTATTGAAGCTGAAAAGTATACAAGAAAAACAATCACGAACGATATTCGATTCACAGTGATACCTAACCTGGGACGGACAAGCTCCTCGCTTATTATAGAACCCGTTACCACTAAAACCCTTGCCCCCGGCACAACTGCTCCCCTAGTTGAATATGATTTCACGACATTTAGTGCCGCAGAGCTGTCAATTGAGGCTTTTCTATCTCCTAGTCAGGATTTTAAAAAACAAGGAGGACTAAAATATGCGATTGCCATTGACAACGAGGAACCACAGATTATAAATATGAATGAAAGGGAGGAAAAACCGGACTGGCAATATGCTAACTGGTGGACACAATCGGTAGGCGATCACATTAAAATTAAGGTATCACAGCATAAGATTGACCAACCCGGCAAACATACTCTCAAGATTTGGATTCTTGATCCGGGGATAGTATTCCAAAAATTTGTGATTAATATGGGTGGTCTCAGACCCAGTTACCTGGGACCTCCAGAAAGTATATTTTATGAGGCTGTTCCATAAATCTGCCTATAAAAGAATATTTGTACATATATAAAACAAAATAATATTCTATTAACCAATAATAATAACAACTTAACTTTTAAATTATGAAACAAATCTACATTTTATTAGCATGTATATTGCTTACTAGTGTTAGCTATGCTCAAATTACTCCTATTTTATTAGAAGCTGAAGATGCATCTTTAATAGGCAGCGATTTCAACGTAATTACAGAAGGAGATACTACCTATGTGACACCCTCAACCGATCGTGCTGATGGTGATGGTCCCATGCAGAGTGAGAAGCTTCTGACTTTCAATGTACCATTTGCTGCTGCCGGCGATTATCATCTTTATATTAAGCTTCGTGTTGGACCAGCTGGCCCAAATGATGACAGTTTCTGGTTAGCAAATAGTCTAGGTGAGAAAGACCCCGAAGAACCGACAGATTGGATTTTGGTTAATAATATTAGCAATGGAGCTGCTTATCCTGACTCTATAGTAACAAATGCTGCAACCGGAATTGGAAATAATATTTTTAAATGGGTAAATGCCTCATTAATTGGTGGAGGTGATTCTCAGGTTGAAACTAAATTCGAAGTATCTTCTGCAGGTAGCATGATTTATGTGTATGGGTCACGTGAAGATGCCCTGGATATTGATAAAATAGCGTTTGCTGAGGCAGGAAAGCTATATACTGTGGCTGAGCTGGAGGCTGGCACTTCTGCTTCTGGCCCAAGTATTACTTTTTCAACCGAATCAGAAACTAATGCAATACGTTTGTATCCAAATCCTGCTGGTGAGGTTATCAATATTCAGCTAAATATTCAGCATACATCTGATGCTTTAATAAATATCTACGGATCAACCGGCAGTCTGATGAAAAGTGTTATTATGAAAGAGCAATCTTTAAGTCTAAATGTTGATGATTTAAGCTCGGGTATTTATATTATCAATACTATTTGTAACGGTAAAAACTACTCACAAAAGTTTATTATTGATTAAAGTTAGTTTTAGTAGGTATAGAATTTGATAGGTGTAGTTAAGGGAGATTTCATCCCTGAACAGTCAGCTTAATGTTTATATTAATAGTTGGCTGTTCTTTTTTCCTAATCTACTTGGTGGAATAAATTTTGTTTTTATCTGCATAATGAGATAGTACTAAATATCAAAAACTAAAGAATACAATTGCCAACACAGCGTTGCTTGCACTCTATACCAAATATAATGCACGACGAACTCCGGAAATTTTAACACCTCATACCTGTAATATTGAAAACTATCGTGAAGCGGAAAGAATTGTTTGAGAGGGATGCAATACTTACCCAACACTTTCATGAAGATCTGGAAGAAGGTAAATCGAACCACATGATGTGCCAGACGCATATAGGTTATACTTACTGGAACCATCCACCTCTGAATAAAATGCCAGCAGTATCTTATGTTCAGGTTGACAAACCAGCTGAGTTTGGATTTTTATTGGAATATGGAGAAAAGCCCAAGTGGGGTTGGCTCGATATTGAAGGTGATGGGTCTTATAGTAATAAATTTCTTCTCTTTGAATATATAAATAAACAGAATTATTATATAGAGATTATTAACAGGGGAGAAGAAAAACTACACTATAAGTATTAAGGCAAAAGAAGAATGGATCTTATTATCATCGGAACAAAGAACCATTCAGTTCGATGATAAAGTGTTTGTAAGTATAGATTGGAATAAAGCACCTAAAGGACTTATCAAAGGGGAAATTCTTATTTCCGGTGCTGGGGAAGAGCATACTATTGAGGTTCCGATTCACAATAACCTGCTTTCTGTATCTGGTTTGTCGAGAACAACGGTGTAGTATCAATTGAGGCTAGCAATTGTACCCATATTTCAAATATCGAAGTCATACAGTTGACAACAGTACCTAACCTAGGCCGAACATATTCTTCACTCATAGTAGAAAACAATGAGGGTTGAAATTTGCAATTTCAATTGATGATGAAGATCCACAAATTATCAACATGAACAAGGGTGTAGTTAAGCCTGACTGGGAATATGCCGAATGGTGGATGAGATCACTTGGCGATCATATTAAGATTTGTAAATCAGAGCACATAGTTGATAGTCCAGGCCTACATAAATTAAGGATCTGGATGTTGGATCCTGGAATTGTCTTTCAAAAAAAACCTTATTAATGCAGGTGGGTTAAGACCCTGCTACCTTGGTCCTGAAAGTGCTTTTATCGAACATTAAATTTCTCTAAAAAGTAATAAATCAAGTATTTAAATTGATGATATTTATTAAATACTTGATTTATTAGGTTATATATTTGTAATAATTGTACTTTTCACTATTATTGTCTGTAGTTTAAAAATTACCATGATTAATAGCAGATGAAGCTAATAAAACATGCTGGAGAACTGTTTTTTTGCTAATTTAGGTTGAAAGTAATGTTATAAATATCGATCTCAGATTTAATGATATGAATAAACATCTCATTACTATATTATTTATTACTGTATTGACTGTAAGATTTATGTCAGGGAATAATATTGTAATTCACGATATAAATGCAGAGTATGGTATATCTAAGAACAGGGTAAATTGCATGCTACAGGATTCCAAAGGGTTTTTATGGTTTGGGATGGTAAACGGTCTGTATAAGTTCGATCTTAATTCATTTACTAAATACGCTACTAAGGAATACAACAACCAGGGGTTCCCCGAGCTTGATGTTAGAGCAATATTTGAATTAAAACCCGGAAAATTATTGATTGGCTCAAGCAAAGGACTGTTTGTTTTTAATGTTGAGAAGGAAACTTACGATACAATTACATGTAATGCTTTCGTTCCCTTGTCTGGTTTAAGCATACAGAGTATTTGTTCGGATGATCAAAACAGTATCTGGCTGGGAACCGATGCCGGTTTGTTGAACCTGATAGTTAACAATTACGAAAATGATAAACTTGAACTGGATCTTGTACGGCAATTCGATAATTCAAATTCAAACCTGATTTCAAGCTATATTGTTGAGGTAATTAAATCGCCCGAAAACGAGATTTGGTTTCTAACACTCGCTGATATAGGCTATTTTAGTGTTTTAAAACAGAATATTATTAGTTTTGAACTATATGGAGCAAACGCTTCAATTTTTGCCGATGGCAGGGATATTTTATACAGTAGTTTTGGAGACGGAGTTCAGGTTTTTAAAACCAGTGATTATAGTTTCGAAAGGGTAGATCACAACGAAATTCTTGAGAATTCAAAAGCAAGATATGCTTTCAAGGATAGTAAAGGAAACTATTGGCTTAGTATATCAAATGTTGGGCTGCTTCTTATGGACTCCTTGTCACAGAAGTCGAATATAGAATTAATTTCGTACAAAAAAGATAGCTACTCAGCCTTAAATTCAAATGTAATTTACAGAATTTATGAAACCACGGATGGTGCAATCTGGTTATGTACCGAAGAAGGTATAAATATGATAGCCCTAAAAATGGCTGTATTTAAGACAAAAGCTTGTCGGTCTGCCAATAACGAAGAATTAGCCATGGGAGTCAGGGCTCTTTCTAAATCCGAAAAGAATAATATTCTGGTTGGAACGGTGGGCGACGGACTAGTTAGATACAATACCGAATCAGATGAATTATTAAACATACCTTTTGTTAATAATGGAGACCAATATGGGAATATTGTGCAGGCAATACTTAAAGACTCTTACGGTAATTTGTGGTTAGGAACCGAGGCTGATGGGGTAATAAGATTTAAATATGAAGATCTGAAAAAAACCCCTGCTAATATTATTAATTACAGGGCTTTCCCTGTTTCTTTCCCACAAAATACGCTGTTTAATGATTATGTTATGTGCTTGCTTGAGGATAAGCATAAAAACATATGGGTTGGTACATGGTATGGCTTATATTTCTTCGAGGGCAATGAAATTAACAGAAGCGATCAGCAAAACATTAATATTAAGGTTTATTTAAATAACCCTGACAATAAACTTTCTATCTCTAACAATGTAGTGATGAGCCTAATTGAGGGAAAAGATGGTGTTATATGGGCGGGCACACATGCAGGTATTAATAAAATAACAATCACAGATTCAGGATACAATTTTAGTAGCGATTTTTACAGTTCTGATGGGGAATCGTTAAAAAACAAAAACATATTAGACATATATCAGGATGGTAAGGGCGATATTTGGTTCTCAACTCAAGATGGTGGTATTAGTCTTTTAGATGTTGAAGATGGTATTTATAAAGAGTTTAACTCAAGCAATGGTTTCCATGATCATATTGTAAACTCAATCTCCCAGGACTCTTTGGGAATACTGTGGCTTGGCACAAATAATGGCTTGTGTCGATACGACCCACAGACAAATACATTCAATATGTATTATACCGAAGATGGCCTGTTATCGAATGATTTCTTTTATCGTTCGGTTTGTTGGGTTGATAATCAGCTTTTCCTTGGAGGAAACAAGGGCATCACCTATTTCAATCCGTACGAAATTGTTCCGGGCAAGATTGAGCCTAACCTGGTTTTTACAAATTTTAAACTTTTTAATGAAGAGGTTATAATAAGTAGTAAAAAATCGCCACTTGATAAGCACATCAGTTACTCGAAAGAATTGATTCTTAAGCATAATCAGAACTATATAACTCTTGAGTTTGCTACTTTAAATTACATGCATCAGAAAGAAATTCAGTACGAATGTGTTTTAGAAGGATTGGAAAGCTCGTGGAATAAATTAAGGCAGGAACGTAAAATTACTTATACCAGTTTAAAACCCGGTAAATATGTTTTCAGAGTTAAATCAAATACCTATGGACAAAATGAAACCTTAGCAGAACTTTCTATACCTATAACTATAAAGCCCCCTATCTGGCTTTCCGGATTTGCTTATTCCATCTATTTTATAATTGTTATTCTAATTTTGTTTTATACCAATATTTATTTTCTAAATCAGGAAAAGAAGAAACATGCTTTTGAATTGGAAAGAATGAATGCAAAGCGACTTCATGATATGGACATGATGAAGCTGCAATTCTACACCAATGTCAGTCATGAACTGAGAACCCCGTTAACATTGATTTCTTCACCTCTAGAATCGCTGATGAGCGAACAGGTCGATAATGAGAAAAGGCTTTCTTATTATCAACTGATGCATAAAAATGTTCAGCGTTTAAGAAGACTTATTACCCAACTACTCGATATGAGAAAAATTGAGGAGGGGCATATTAGAATGGAGTGGTCGCAGGGCGATGTTATTGATTTTATTAAACTGGTATTGGCTAATTTCGAAACCTTTGCTGAAAGACGCAATATTTCCTATTTAGTCGATTGTCCGAAGCAATCATTATTAACCTATTTCGATGCCGATAAGCTGGAAAAGGTAATTTTCAATTTATTGTCAAATGCCTTTAAATACACACCGGATAAGGGTAGTGTTATTGTGAAAATTGATGTTGATACAAGCCATAAAAGAGCAGGTTTTGAAAATGGATCTTACACTTTAAAATTTATTGATACAGGTTTTGGAATACCACAGGAATCTATTCGTAATATTTACAAACCTTTTCACCAGGTTAAAAAGAATAAACCTATATACAGTGCCGGAAGTGGCCTGGGCCTTTCCTTAACCAAAGAACTTGTTGAGTTGCAAAAGGGAGAAATTACGGTTGAGAGCGAAGAAGGTAAAGGTTCTGAATTTACTATAGTGCTGCCTGTCGTGAAAACCATTCCGGAAAATGAATTAAACCAGGAAAAGGAAATAAATAAAGATGTTGAAGAGGATGTTGCAATCAATGAATCATTTAAAGATCCTAAAGGAAAAGGTTCGCTGGTATTGATTGTGGAAGACGATCCCGACCTAAGAAGTTTTATTTCAAGTGAACTGTCAGGTATTCACCGGGTAATTGAAGCATCCAACGGAAAGGAAGGCCTGGAAATTGCATTCGAAAGCATTCCGGATATTATAGTGAGTGATGTTATGATGGACGAGCTCGACGGTATTGATATGTGCAAACAACTTAAAACCGATATACGAACCAGTCATATTCCTGTAATATTATTAACTGCCCGACATTCTGAAGAAATAAAGCAAAATAGTTTTGAGATTGGAGCCGACGATTATATAACAAAACCATTTAATGTTAGTTTGTTGCAAACCCGTATTTCGAATCTCATTGAGCAACGACGAAGTTTACGTAAATTGTTTGCTGCTGATGACCAGCTTGATTTCTCGAAGATAACAACAAATACGGCCGACGAAAAGTTTATTGAAAAACTAAACAGTATAATTAATAAGAACATAGATAATCAGGATTTTAGTCCAATAAGCCTTGCCGCTGAAATGGCTATGAGCAAAATGCAGTTATACCGAAAAGTCTCGGCACTCACTAACCAAACTGTATATAATTACATACGGACTATCAGAATGAATAAGGCTACACATTTGCTTGTTACAACTGATATGCAGATTTCTGAGATTGCATATAGTGTTGGGTTTTCAGAAGCATCAAATTTTACCAAGACTTTCTTCAAATATTATAATTGTACTCCAAGTCAGTTCTCGAAAAAACATCGTACCTAATAGTACTTGTTCTTAATGCGACTTTATTTATAGTAAAATTGCTGGTCAGTAAGGGTAAATCTAAGGTGTGTTAAAAATTTACCCCTGATATAAAGGATGTAACAGTAAGATAAACAGCGCTTTGCAAACTTGTTACTCATATACCATTTTCTGTTACTTATTCACAAGCTCTTTAGTTTACTACTGATTATTTTTGAAGCGAGTAATTAAAAATCATTTTTAAAACGACAATTACCACGCATCATTTTTAAAACTTTCAAATCAGAAAATGAATATAAAGAGGTTTAAGCGCAACATGATTCTGAAATCTTTCCTGAAACATAAAAAATTAGTAAAAACATTACTGGTTAATACATTCCATATTGTTATTATCCTTTTTGTACTTCATTCATGTAAAATGCCTGATAAGTGGTTTGGCAGTGAGGCTGGAAAATCTGGTTTAGCACATTTCGATTATTTTAAATATAAAGGGGCGGATGATTTCTATAGAGAAAACCCTCTTCCTGGCGATGATTATTTCTACAATCCCGTGTTGCCAGGTTGGAATTCAGACCCCAGTATATGTAAGAAAGGCGGGGACTATTTTCTGGTAACTTCAACTTTCTCGTATTTCCCGGGCGTACCCATTTTTCATTCCACAGATTTGGTTAACTGGAAACAAATAGGTTTTGTTTTAGACCGAACTTCTCAGCTTAAACTTGACGGGCAAAGCACAAGTCAGGGCATTTTTGCCCCTGCAATAAGCTATAACCCTTATAACGAAACATTTTATATGATTACCACCAACATTGGTGGAGGTAATTTTTTTGTAAAAACAAAGGATCCCTTCGGTAGCTGGTCAGAACCTGTATGGCTTCCCGAAGTTCATGGAATCGATCCTTCTTTTTTCTTTGATGATGACGGTAAAGCATATATTGTAAACAACGACGAACCTGCCGGACCAGCTAAATACGATGGTCACAGGGCTATTCGAATCAGAGAATTTGATGTGGTGAATGAAAAGGTGGTCAGTCCCGAAAAAATTCTGCTTGACGGCGGAGTAAGACCAGAAGAGAATCCCATTTGGATTGAAGGGCCACATATGTATAAAATAAATGGCACCTACTTTCTGATGGCTGCCGAGGGAGGGACAAGTACTATGCACTCCGAGGTAATTCTTAAAGGAAATTCACCCATGGGCAGGTTTATTCCATGGGAAAATAATCCTATACTCACGCAAAGGCATTTAGACCCCAATCGTGAAAATCCCGTAACCTGTGCCGGACATGCCGATTTGGTTCAGGATGAAAAAGGTGAATGGTGGTCAGTATTTCTGGCTTGCAGGCCAATTGGAAATAATTTCGAAAATCTTGGCCGCGAAACATTCCTGTTACCTGTCAGATGGAGCGAAGATAACTTTCCATACATGACTCAGGCAGATGAATTAATACCTATGATAGTTAGAAAAGAAGGCATTAAACCTGCTTCAGGCTGCTTAAATGGAAATTTTGAATGTGTAGATGATTTTGATTCGTCAAAGTTGGGTTTTGAATGGTTTACATTAAGAACTCCGGCAACTGATTTATTTTCGCTGGTGCAAAAAACAGGTTATCTTTCACTTAATTGTTCAGATATACATGCTTCGGAAAGAAAAACTCCTGCTTTTGTAGCACGACGTATTCAGCACCATAAATTTGAGTGCGAGACCATGTTGAACCTTGCATCACAAAATCAAACTGATGCAGCCGGCATGTTAATATACAAAGATGAAACACATCAGTATTTTCTATCGGTAAATCGCTCAGAAAAAAATTACCGGGTGAGCTTAAAGAAAATATCTGAATTTGGCACAGAAGTTATAGCAGACAAAGAAATAAAAGAAAAGAAATTTATCAGACTTAAAGTAATTTCAACAGGAGAGGAGTTTGAGTTTTATTTTGCCGGCAAAAAATCAGATTGGGAACTTCTGGCCGACAAAATTGATGCTTTTTATTTGTCTACTGCCAATTCTTTTGGTTTTACAGGATCAACAATAGGAATGTATGCCACACAGAATTAATACAAATACTGTATTTATTTAAACGCAAAAAAATAAGATATTATTAGGTTATAGTTTATGGTTTAATTTGAGGGTTAATTTTTCACTTGGTGAGAAGTGTTGATAGCAGTAAGGAGGGGTAAAACCCTCCTTATTCATTTTAGGTTTCCGGGGTTTTGAAATTTTGAGATCAGTTTTTTTTACAATACCTGCTCAGCGATCTTTTGTTTTATTGTTTTTTAGAATTTTTCTTAATTTGACTTTTTAAAGCTTTTGGATGAAGCATTTTTAAAAAAAACATTTACTTTGATTCTGATTCTTCTATTAAGATTTGTTTAAAACAGTCATATTTTATAAATATTAAACAGATGAAAGCAGTTTTATTTTTTAGGTCAGGACTTCAACTCTTAGCATTGTTTACTATAGTTTTTATTCTGTCATCCTGCTCAAACTTTCAGACTAAGAAAGTATTTCAATCCATATATGATGGCGAAATTGAATCGAAAGGTATCAAAATAACGTATCCGTTTAATACTACAATTTTTCCTCCCGAAATATTCTCACCAAATTTTGAATGGAACGATTCAATATCAGGTTCAAAAGAATGGACAGTGTTTATTTCAGATACATCGGGGAATATTATAATATCGTCGAAAAGCACTGAGAATAAGTGGAAACCTGAACAGACTGATTGGGAGCAACTAAAAATAAATTCTTCTTCAAAGTATTATCAGTTTACTGTTATTGCCAACAGGGCGAAAGATGATTTCTATGCATCCGGAAGAACTCAGTTTTCAATTTCAGAAGATTCAGTGAATGCTGATATTTTTTACCGCGCAGTAACCCTGCCATTTAGTTATGCTGTGAAAAATGTTCATACTATCGAATGGTATTTAGGATCAATTGATGGCCGCAAACCTCGTAAAATGCTCGATAATCTGCCCGTTTGTGGTAATTGCCATTCTTTTGCCAGGGATCAGGCCTTATTGGCAATGGATGTGGATTACGGGAACGATAAAGGTTCATATGTAATAGCAGAATTGGAAGATACCTGCAAGCTAAAACCAGATAAAATTATCAGCTGGAGCGATTATAAGCGCGAAGATGACGAACCTACTTTCGGGCTTTTGTCGCAAATTTCGCCCGACGGAAACCATGTTCTTTCAACAGTGAAGGATCTTTCCATTTTTGTTGCAGTTGATGATAATCTAGCCTACTCACAACTATTTTTTCCAATTAAAGGTGTTGTTGGGATATACGACAGAAAAGCAAAGACTTTTGATGTACTGAAAGGAGCCAGTGATCCAAAATTTGTTCAGAGTAATGCAACCTGGTCGCCCGATGGTAAAAAGGTTATTTTTGCAAGAACCGATGCTTATATAAATGAGAAAGTGAGAGCTGCAGGAACAGCCCTTCTAAGCCTTGATGATGTAAACGAATTTACAACCGGAGGAAAGGAGTTTAAATACGATTTATACACTGTTGATTTCAACAATGGTAAAGGAGGCGAATCGGTGCCATTGGAAGGAGCATCGCAAAACGGGAAGAGTAACTTTTTCCCAAAATTCTCTCCCGACGGCAAGTGGATAGTTTTTTGTCAGGCCGAAAACTTTATGTTATTACAGCCCGACAGCCGTTTATACATCATGCCTGCGGGTGGAGGTGAACCCCGCCTGATGAATTGTAATATGAATCAAATGAATTCATGGCACTCCTGGTCACCTAATGGAAGGTGGCTTGTATTTTCATCAAAAAACAGGGGCTTATATACCCAGCTTTACCTTACACACATCGATGAAAACGGTATAGATTCACCTCCCGTGCTTCTTGAAAACCTCATTTTTGATAAAAGAGCTGTGAACATTCCTGAATTCTATCCTTTTGATGGAGATCAATTAAAAACAATAATCGACGACTTTTCGAATACCGCTGATTATTATAATCGCGGCGCTTTCGATAAAATGAGCAATCAATGCTTCAGGCGTGCCATGGATGATTTGAATATGGCTATTCATCTCGATAGTAATAATGCTGAGGCCTATTTTAACCGCATTATGCTTAATAGCCTGTTAATGCAGTCAAATTCATACCAGGATTTGGCCGATAAGAAAAAAGCAATGCAACTGGTTCTCGATTCACTTGCTGTAGAACCAAACGACAAAGGTTTCCTGACTCTGAAAATATCTTTGCTTTCAAATATGGGGCGTGAAGATGAAGCACTTAAAGAAGCAAAAAAAGCACTTATCCAATATCCCGATTATTATAAGTTGTATGAATTATTGGGCTCAATATACAGGAAAGAAAACCAATACGAAAATGCAATTAATTGTTACCACAAGATGATAAGGCTTTACCCCAAGAAGGAATATGCATTGAATAAATTAATAGCCGGAGCATATTTGAATTTAAATCAAAATGAGAAAGTAATACAAATTGTAAATAAATATATTAAAGATAAAGGAAACAACGAAGATTTACTGTTTCTCAGAGCCCAGGCACAGCTTAACCTGAAAAAGCACGACCTGGCATTAAAAGATATTAATCAATACCTGGAAACAGATCCCTTAAATTATAAGTTTAACGATTTATTGGCACAGTATTACCTCAGTCAGGGAAGCAAACAATTGTACCTTGCTCAGAGCAGAAAAAACCTGGAGATACTGAATAATCTTTACAATAAGAATCCTGAAGATATCGAGATTATTTTTAAGATAGCGTCAGATTATATGACCTTAAAAGACTATAAGAATGCAGAAAAGCAATACGATCTTGTTTTACGTAGTTTTCCTTATAATTACGAATCACTGAAGGAGAAAGCTGTTATAAATCTAAACCTGCAGCAATGGAATAGGGCAATAAGCATTTATGATCAGCTTGAAAGTAGTTATCCACCCGAAGAAGGATTTTGCAACAATAAGGCTATTGCTTATATCCAAACTGGTAATTTTTCGAAAGCCCTTGAATATTTTAATGAAACATTAGAGATAAACCCGGATAATAAGGATGCATTATTTAACAGGAATAAGCTACTCCAAGAGAGGTTTAATTAGGTGCTTTTTTAAATACTGTGTTTTTGAAATTATTTTTACCGGGCAACATATTATAAATTAAATACACACAGGCTATTTATATGATTTTAAATAAGAGCTTATTGTAAACCACAAAAACAACAATGTTACCGATGTATAATTTTTTGTTACCCATAGATAAGTACCCCAATGTAATAATAAATACTTTTCGACCCACTTAACAATCATTAGAATCAAAAATGTATATTTACATGTTTTTTTTATATGTATGCCAAAAAGAATACAAAATGTGCATCAATATCTATTCTGTAAGTTACAGAAAGTAAAATATACTACTCAAAATTTAATATTGAATAACTAATCTAAAAATGAAATCTATGTGTAAAAGACAAATTTCAAACCTTTTTTCGTTAAAGAAATTTTGTTTGCTATTTATGACAATAGCTCTTGTTTCTTTAGCCGGAGAGGTTAGTGTTTTTGCAGGCTCTCCCAAACAGGATGGCAAGCTTATTAAAGGAACTGTAAAGGAGGCCAGAACCCAGACTCCTTTGCCAGGTGTTGCAGTTGTTATTAAAGGTACAAGCGAAGGTACAATTACCGATATCGATGGTAATTTTGCCTTGGAGGCAGGTCCTGCTGATGTACTTATGTTTAGGTATATCGGGTATATCGAAGAATCAGTTTTAGTGGGTGAACAAACCTTCATTGAAGTTGATTTAGACGAAGACCTTTACGGAATCGACGAAATTGTTGTGACCGGTTATGGTGTTCAGAAAAAAAGTGATTTAACAGGTTCTATAGCTTCTGTTTCTTCAGAAAAGCTAAATAGTGTGCCTATTCCAAGTGTTGAGCATGCTCTGCAGGGTATGGCTGCCGGTGTAAATATTATACCAAAATCGGGTAAACCTGGCGAAGGAGCAGTAATCCAGATTCGTGGGATAAGCTCTATCAATGGTTCAAGTCCTATAGTGCTTATCGATGGTGTAAGTGGCGATTTAAACAGTTTGAATCCTTCCGATATTGCCTCTATTGAGATATTGAAAGATGCTTCATCTGCTGCTATTTATGGATCTACTGGTGGTAACGGTGTAATTCTTGTTACAACAAAAGCTGGAACATCTGGTAAAATGAAAGTTAGTGCCAACGTTTATCATGGTATCGAAAATCCTGTAAATACTGTCGATATGATGAATTCGCAGCAATACCGTGAGCTTTTGGAAGAACTGGCATCTCCAAGAGCAGCGGCTATTACAACAAATCCCGACACTCTGGGAAACTACGATTGGCAGGATATTGTCTTTCAGCCGGCAATTACCGACAATTATGATGTATCTTTATCGGGTGGTAATGAGGTTTCAACCTACCTGTTCAGTACCAGTTTGAGTCAACAGGGCGGTATTGTTAAAAACACAGATTACCAGCGTTTTACCATGAGGTTAAACTCAGAACATAAAATAAATAAGTATATCGTATTTGACGAGAAAATAACTTTTGTTAATCAATTAACCGAAGGTTTTGATCAATGGTACTGGCATAACTTCTATAACAACCCTATTGTAGGTGTAATTTCTATGGATCCTACAGTTCCGGCTTATGATGAGAACGGTGACTGGACCATCTCTCCTTTCAATGTTGGCAACCCTATGGTAGCGCTCGACATGAAAGATAAGTTGCAAAAAAACAATAACCTGGAGGGTAATTTTGGTTTAAAAATTAACCTGCTTAAAGGATTAAGTTACCAAAGCAGAATTACCGGAAAATTTGGTCTTTACGATGCCAAGGAATTTCAGGATACTTATTGGGCATCACCAACCCTTTACAACAACCAGAATGAGCTTATAATGAATATGAGCAAGGGTATGTCTTATAATTTCCAGAACTATGTAAATTATGTGGTTACTCTTGGCCAAAACCACAACATTTCGGCTATGGCCGGTATGGAAGCCAGCAAATGGTGGGGTTACGATATTAGCGGAACCAGGGTTGATTTACCAAGTTCTGACGTAAATATGCTTTATTTCACAAAATCAACCAATGGAGAAGCTGATCTTCAGAATGTAAATGGTTCTGGTTATTTGGGTGCAAACCAGGCATATTTTGGCCGTTTGAATTATGATTTTATGTCACGGTATCTTTTAACCGTAAACGTGCGTCGCGATGGTGCATATAATTTGGCTCCTGCATACCGCTGGGGTACATTCCCGTCGTTCTCTGTGGGTTGGAAATTTACCGAAGAAGCCTTTATGCAAAACATTCCGTTTATCAGTACCGGTAAGGTGCGTTTCGGTTATGGTCAAACAGGGGCAAACGGTCCTGGTGGATTCCCTTATTTATCACAAGTTATTACCCGGGCAGAATTCAGGTATACAGTTGATGGTACAACCACTCAGGTTGGTACAGCACCAAATCAAATTGCCAATCCCGATTTACACTGGGAATCAGTTAACATGTCGAACCTGGGTTTAGATATGACTTTTCTGGATAACCGTCTGACTTTAACTGCTGATGTTTTCAATAAGGTGAGCGAGGGTATGATACTGGAAAAAGAAACCAGTTCGATTGCCGGAACATTCAATGGATCTGATCCTCAGGTTAATTTTGGAAGCGTAAGTAACAAAGGTATTGAAATAACTGCTGGTGCCCGCAAATATACAGGCGAATTAACAGGGTCAATAGACTTCAATTTTTCTGCTGTGAAGAATGAAGTAGTTTCATTGGCTGCCGATTCAATGCAAGCTGGTGCAGTACATACTGTTTCCCCTACAAGTATTACCATGATGGGACAACCTATAGCTCAATTCTACGGCTTACAAATTGAAAGAATGTTCACAGAAAACGATCCAACTGTTACCGATGCAGATGGAAATGTTTTTATTACAAGCCAGACCAGCTATGTTGATGAAGAAGGTAATACAGTGTATGCTCAACCCGACGCAAGACCCGGCGATGCAAAATTTGTAGATGTTAATGGTGATGGTATTATTGACAATGCTGACAAAGTTATACTTGGAAGTCCGCATCCAAAATTCACCTATGGCTTCACCTTAAACTTAGCGTATAAAGGCTTTGACTTATCTGCTTTCATTAATGGTACTTATGGAAATAAAATAATGAACGGTACAAAGCAATACCTTTATAATCCGGTTGGTTATGGTAACAGAGGCGCAGCTTTTGCTGACCGCTATCGCGATGAGGTTGTTAAAAATGGAGTAGTGGTAGTTCAGGAAAACCACAATACTGATATTTATCGTGTTTCGGCCGACACTTATACAAAAATGTCCGATTTCTTTGTTGAAGATGGTTCATTCGTTCGATTAAGAAATCTAACTCTCGGATACACAATCCCTAAATCGCTTACTGAAAAAGTTGGCGTTGAAAGACTAAGAGTTTATGCCGGTGGTAAAAATTTAGTAACCTTTACAAAATATACAGGATTAAATCCTGAAGTTGGAGGTCTGGATGGAAGTGAAACTACACAAACCCTTACTATGGGTGTTGATATAGGATTGTATCCGGTTTCTAAAATGATGTACTTCGGAGCTAATCTGACTTTCTAAGACAACAAAGTTTATCAAATGAAAAAAAATAAAATTATGAATATAAGAGTATTGAAATATGTATTATTTCTGCTGTCAGGAATTGCGCTTACAGGTTGCAGCTCTGACTTTCTGGATGATATTAAGCCGCAGGCAGCAGAAAACAGTGCATCGTTCTATTTAACACAGGACCATGCCGAGCAGGCAATTATTGCAGCTTATTCCCAGTTTAATAACATTGGAATATGGGATGTTAATATATTACAACGGCTAGGTGATATTCCTTCAGATGATGCAGAACCAGGTGGAGAGGATGTAACTGATTGTCCTAATCTGCAAGATTTTGGTCGCCTCACTCCATTAACAACTGAAGGTATTTACAATGAAGTTTTCGGAACACTTTATCGTGGAATTTACTTTAGCAATATCGCAATAGAAGAAATTCCCGGAATTATAGAAACAGATCCGGAAGCAGATCCCGAAATAATTAACCGGAGAGTTGCTGAAGCAAAATTTCTGCGTGCAATAAATTATTTTTATCTTACAATGATTTATGGAGGAGTTCCTTTGGTTGATCATGTATTGGGTGCCAGTGAATTTCAGCAGCCACGTGCCGACATTAAGGAAATTTACAACCTGATTGAGCAGGATTTAAAAGATGCAATTGCAGTTCTTCCCGAAAGAAGTGGATATAATTCTTCATCTCCAGATGTTCCAGGTGAATATGGACGTGCTTCAAAAGGTGCAGCTCAGGCTTTACTTGGTCGTCTTTATCTTCATGAATCATCTTATGCCAAGAATTACGGCGGTAAAGATGCAAGATTCGATGGTATGACCCAACGTTGGGGCGAAGCTTTACAAGTTTCAGAGGAAGTAATTAACTCTGGCGAATATGAATTGCTAGGTATCAATGGTGAAACATATAATTCCTGGAGAGGTCCTGCAACCAACGGATATCGGTACATTTTTACTTCTGATGGTGATAATAGCAAAGAAAGTGTATTTGAAATTCAGTGTGTTCAGGAGCAGCTTGGCTGGTCTGCAGCCCGTGGTAATGCTCTGGCACAATGGAGCGCTTCACGCTATTATTATGCCGATGACGGAGCAGTTACAACTACAGGTATGTGGGGTTTTGGTGTTCCTACCCAGGCAGTTTTCGATGCATTTGAACCAGGCGATCCTCGTTTGGAATCTTCAATGGCTTGGGAAGGTGGTGCCGATTCAATGCAAACTTCAAACGGAAAATGGGTTCCTTATTGTTTCGATCATTGTATTACTAAAATATACTCTACCAAATGGGAAGCTTCTTCAGCAGAATTTAAAGATCTTGGTGGTCCCTGGCATGGAGCCCCACAGAATATTCCGCTTATTCGTTTTTCCGAAGTATACCTGAATGCTGCAGAAGCTGCATTTGAAAGCGGAAATACGGCTAAAGCACTTGAATATGTGAATAAAGTTCGTGAGCGTGCCCGTATGTGTGGAACTACCGGAGTACCTGCAGCTCTTACTGCCATTACTTTGGAAGATATTCAGAACGAACGCAGGATTGAGTTCACTGCCGAAGGTAAACGTTTCTACGATATTGTAAGGTGGGGACTTGCAGCAGACTTGCTGAATAAACCCACCCTTGATGGTTTTGATAGAAAGTTTGTTGTTGGAAAACATGAGTTTCATCCTTTACCAGAACGTGAGGTATATCTGAGCGGTGGCAAATTGGAACAATATCCCGGCTGGTAGAATTATTTCTGCAAAAGAACATTGAATGGATTGCTAAGACTTTTCGTTTAAATGTTAAAACATATATGAAAAGGAGCACCCGGGTTTTTGGGTGCCCCTTTTCTTTATAAAAAATGAAATCTGTTTTTTTTACTATGTGAAAACATAGTTAGTAGGCTGCCTGTCTGTTATTTAACAGTAAATTCACAACCGGATTTACAAATCCATTTCAGTTAATAAATAACTAAACTAGAAACACATGAAAACAAAAGTTTTGGCTTATGCTAAAAGACACTTCCTGTTTTTAATTTTATTTTTATTCTCAGTTTGTATAAATGCACAATACCAGGAATGGTATGAAAATGCGCAGGAGAGAATAGATACACTGCGTAAGGGAGATTTCGGAGTTAAAATTCTTGATAAAAACGGACAACCCTACCAGGGAAGCGTTAAGTTGAGTCTGTCAAAACATGAATTCCCATTTGGAATTGCCTTCGATTTATACGAAGGTGCAGTGAATAATGGTAATTCCTATACTACAACTTCTACTGTTACAGCACCAGAAGATGCAGAAATATACCAATCCGAAAGGTGGTATTCTTACATTGCCTATGCTATACCGGTCGAAGCTGGAAGGAATTATATTGTCACTCTAAAATTTGCTGAGGTTTATTTCGATAATCCAAATTCAAGAATATTAAATGCTAACATAGAGGGTGAACCCTTTCTTACAAATTTTGATGCTCTGAATGCTGCAGGAGGCAAAAATATAGCAATAGATACTTCTTTAGCACTAACTTCGTCAGATACAACTATAAACATTGAATTAGTTTCCATTCTGGATAATGCTGCCATTAAGGGTATTGAAATTCAAACAGCAGAAGGCGACTGGAAATTAAAAATTAACTGCGGAGGTGGCGAACTAACCACTTCAGATGGAAACTTTTACCAGTCAGATGAAGACTATTATGATTTAAATGCTCCAAGAATTCCATCAGAAGAACAATGGATGAAAGCTGCAATGCAAAAATATTTTAACTACGGGGTTTCTGGTAACTCCTTCAAATGGAGTGGTATTCAGCCTCAACATACTACCCCCGATTATACCAATTTTGAACATGCTGTTGACTGGACACAAAGTATTGGTTGGGATTTAAGAGCGCACACACTCTTGTGGGGTGGTGATGACGATCATTCTATGCCAGGCTGGATAAGAAGCCTTCCAACACCACAACAAATAACAGATACCTGCAAAATGCGCGTGCAACGCGAGGTTTCGTGCTATAAAGGTATTGTCAAAGAATACGATGTAATTAATGAGCCATTAACCGGTCATGCCGATTGGTTAAGAAATACAGTAGGCGATTCCATACTTTGGAATTGCTTCAAATGGGCGCGCGAAGTCGACCCCGATGCAGAATTATACATAAACGATTATAATGTTGAATTAAACTGGGGACAAGCAGCAGAATACCGCGATCTTGTATTAAGAATACTGGAAAATGGAGGTCCTGTGACTGGTATTGGAATTCAGGCTCATTTCTGGGATTGCTGCAGACCAAATGTAAATGAAGTAGTAAATAACTTTAACATTTTAGCAGAGACCGGATTGCCTCTTAGATTAACAGAATACGATTGGGGAACTAATTTAACGGAGGAACAGCAGGTAGATGATTTTATTATGGTTGCCACTATAGCTTATTCTCACCCTTCGGTAAATGGAATGATTTGCTGGGGCTTAAGCGATAATGGTGCCTGGAGAGAAAATACCGGTTTTTTTGATTCTAACCACCGCCCTAAATTAGCCGCCGATACTCTTTTGTATCTTACCAAAAAATTGTGGGCGACTAATTTTGATACCACTCTTACTAACACCGATGATTTACTTTTTAATGCATATTACGGAGATTATACCATTGAGGTAGAATATGACGATACAATAAGAGTATTCACAGTTCCTTGTTTAGAGGCAAATGCTGATTCTGTTTTTGTTCTTTCAATGAACAATGCTGTAATTAAAGGGCCAGAACTGCTTGAAGCTAAATTATTAAGCGACACTTCTGTTTCGCTTGTTTTCGATAAACCACTTCAGGCAGAATCTATATTCGGAGGCAACTTTAAATTCTTTTCAAATAACTTACTAAAAATAGAGCGTGTTAAAAGGGATACTGAAAATGAAAATACCCTGATATTAACACTTCAAAATTCTATTACACCCGAGGATTATCTTAGTGTTTCTTATTTTCCGGGATTTTTGAAAGCAACAGATGGTTCAACTGCAAATGCTTTTGGTCCCGATCCTGTAGAAAACCTTACCCGTGGTATAATAGCTGCCGAAGTTATTAATGATGGACTTGAAATCGAACTTACTTTCAATGAAGATGTTGAAAATCTCTCAGAAAATGGAGCCTCATTTACAGTTGCTGACAATGGTACACCTGTAGAGGTTGTTGCTGTGGGCGACGATGGAGTTAATTTTTCAAAAGCAGTAGTTACACTTTCAGAAGCTCTGACAAGCACCAGCAAACCTGTGGTTAAATATACTAAGGGTAACCTGAAACCTGTTACTGGTTTTGATTTTCAATCTACACAGCTTTCGGTAACCAATCTTTGGCCAAAAGTAGTTCGTGCTGAGCTGTCAACCAACGGCAATAAGCTTGATGTTTTGTTTAATACTTTACTGATTAATCTTGAGGAAAATATCGATGCTTTTGTAATACTGGCAAATGATGAACCAATAGAAATAAGCAGCATATCAGAGACAGGTAAAGATTCAAGCATCGTTAGCTTTAACCTGAATTCAAGCATTAGCTCTTCTTCAACGGTGACTATATCTTATACCAAAGGTACGGTTAAAGGCCAAAATGGTAACAGTCTGGCAAACATCGAGGCTAAAGCTGTAGTCAATAACTCAAACTACACAAGTATAATTCAGAGTCTGTCAGATAAGATAAAAATATTCCCTAATCCGGCTTCGAACCAAATAACAATTACTTCAGATGAGTTTATTAATGAAGTGTTGGTGTTCGATATGACCGGTAAATGTATGGTTCATGAAAATCTTGGCTCAACAGTTAAGTCATACAATTTATCAGTAGAACTTGAATCTGGTTTATACTATGTTGAAGTAAAAGGAAACTCAGGATCAGATTTAACAAAACTAATAATCAGGAATTAATAAAATAATTTTATTGATTGTTGAGAGGAACAAAGCGATCTGTTTAAAAAAAATCAGATCGCTTTGTCATTTTCTCCACGCGATTACACAAAAATAATCTGTGTAGTTCATTATGCATGAATAAGAAGAATTGAATAGAAAGAAAAATTGAAAGAAAAATTCGAACTGATGAAACAAAAAATTAAAATCTTGATTTACCTGATTCTATCAGGAATAACGAATCATATTTTAGCAGATATTCCAATAGTTTCGCACAGGTATTTGGCCGATCCGGGGGCCTTGGTATACAACGATCGTGTGTATTTATACTGTTCAAACGACGATGAAAACCCCGCAACGGATGATGGAGGTTATCAAATGCAATCAATCGTATGTGTGTCGAGCAGCGATCTGAAAAACTGGACCGATCATGGTATTGTTTTTCAGGTACCCCGCGATGCAGCCTGGTCTGGAAAGAGTTGGGCGCCTTCGCCTGTCGAACGTAATGGCAAATTCTATTTATACTTCGGTAATGGAGGAAGTGCAATAGGCGTTGCTACTTCCGATAGTCCAACTGGTCCCTTTGTCGACCCGCTTGACGGAAGTCTTGTGAGTTCTGGTACTCCGGGGGTATTACCTGCAGATAACATCTGGATATTCGACCCCATGACTTTTGTCGATGACGATGGGCAGGCCTACATGTATTTTGGTGGTAATGGAGAAGATAACTTACGGGTTATTAAGCTAAATGACGATATGATTAGTATTGATGGTTCTGCAACCCGGTTTCATGTTCCGTATTTTTTCGAAGCTGCCTGGATGCACAAACACAATGGCATCTATTATTTCACCTATTCTACCAATCCGGATAACGGAATGCGTATTGATTATTTAACGAGTGACAATCCGATTTCGGGCTTTACATATGGTGGAATAGTGTCACCTCAGCCTCCCGATAATAACAATAACAATCACCAGGCGATTTTCGAATTTAAGGGAACGTGGTACGAAGTTTATCACAACCGGACTGTGGCAACGCAAAACAAAATCCCCAGAACATACAGGCGCAATCTTTGCCTTGACAGTATTTATCACAATGCGGACGGTTCAATCGTAACCATGGTGAATACTGCTGATGGATTACCACAGCTTGGGTACATGAATCCATTTGTGCGTGTCGAGGCAGAAACAATGGACGATCAAAGTGGCATATATACTGAAGTTTGTAGTCAAGGCGGAATGAATGTTTCAAACATTGATAGTGGAGACTGGATAAAAGCCCGTGGCGTTGATTTTGGTACATCAGGACCTTGTTCTTTTACTGCCGGCGTTGCATGCGATACAAAATACGGCTCAACCCAGGGAGGATACATCGAAATTCATTTAGATGAGGTTGATGGTTCTTTGATTGGCACTGTGCCGGTTTCGTACACCGGTGGGCCAGATAGCTGGAAAAACGAAACCATAGCTGTTGAGGAGGTTACAGGTGTACACGATCTGTTTTTTGTTTTCAAAGGTGAAGACAACGAAGAGATTTTCAGCTTTGATTTTTGGTATTTTAATGAAAAAACAGCTTCACACGATCTGCTTGGAATTAATGTCTCTGTTGAGCAACATAAAATTGATATTCATTCTGGCTACGACAGTACTATAATAAAGGTAGAAGCCATTTATACTGATGGAACCACCGAAGATGTTACCACAGCGTCAGCATTTACTTTTGATATTGAAAACATAGTTTCTGTTTCTGATAGTATTTTAAAAGGAATAGGCTTTGGAACTGTTACTGTAACTGCTGATTTTAATGGAACGACCGATAGCGTTAAAATTTTAGTGAAAGACCTCGTTAGTGAAATGACAGTGTCCAACCTTTCAGCTGATGAAAGCAATATTCAACTAATCGCAGGTAGTTCTGCATCAATTGTTATTTCAGCAGTATATGAAGACGGACATATTGAAAATATTACGGGCACTGCAACCTACACAAATCCACACCCTGAGATTGCAACAATTTCAAACGGAGTGATAAAGGGAGTAAGCGAAGGTGAAGTTGATATTACGATTAGTTTTCAGGGTAAACTTGGCGAAGCCCAAACCACGGTGATACATATCACTGTCAATGCAGCTTATGGGGTATGGCTTGAAGCAGAGTGTGGTACTGTAGGTTCGCTCTGGGACATAAATACAGATAATAGTGCTTCGCATACAGAATATGTAACTATACAATCGGGAAATAATAGTACAGATGCAGCCTCTGCTGATGCATCCGGATTATTGAGCTACACATTTGATATTCCTGCAAGTGGTATCTATTATATCTATGCACGGGTAATTTGTCCATCAGCAAATGATGATTCTTTCTGGCTTAAAATGGATAATGGTTCTTTTCTTATGTGGAATGGCGTGGCGGGTTCTTCTTCATGGGTATGGACTTATTTTCCTACATCATTTGACTTAAGTCAGGGAAGTCATACCTTAACAATTTCATATCGTGAAGATGGTGCCAGACTTGATAAACTATGGATTACCAACGCCGGAACAGAACTTGTAAATGCTGGTTCTGAAGCTGATAATTGTACTTCCATCAAGACTTACGAGGTAAAGAAACAAAATAACATCAGTTTGTCACCCAATCCGGCCGAAAGCTATGTTACCATTTCATCAAATGAGTTTATAGATGAAGTACTGGTATATGATTTAACCGGAAAATGTATTATACATGAAGCTGTTGGTTCTGATGTAAAAAAATATATTTTATCCCTGGAACTTGAACCAGGTGTGTTCTTTGTTGAAGTTAAAAATAATATCGATTCCGAAATTACCAAATTGGTTGTAAGGAAAAATATAAGATATTGATGTGCAACAATAATTAATCTTTTATAAGTTTATATTCAAAATTAAATATACAGGATATGAAGAAAATTAAAACCATTTTATTTCTCATGCTTCTTGCCATAAGTTATAGTTCATTTTGTCAGAATGAAGCTATCGTATTGGAAGCTGAATCAGCTGCGTTAGGAGCCGATTACCAGACACTAACAGATGAGGGGATTACATACATAACACCCCAAACCGATCTTATTGACGGTAATTTTCCGGCAAGTGCCGATAAGGTTGTTACATTTTCTGTAACTTTCCCCGATTCAGGTACTTACAAATTCTTTGCCCGTGTGAGGGTTGGTTCGGGAACCTGGAACGATGACAGTTACTTTTACGGAAATGGCTTTGGCACAAAGGATCCCGGCAATGGCGATGACTGGATTATGTGTAACGGACTTGCCTCGGCCGGACAAACCTATCCATACCTGGTTGTCGAAAACCAGGGAGACGCCGGTGCAGAAATATTTAAATGGGTTGCATTTTCTGATTTTACCGGTGGCGAAGCTCCTGTCACCTTCAGGGTTGAGCTTGGAGAACTGACCAAAACCTTCGAAATTGGGGCCCGCGAAAATGGATTGGATTTTGATAAAATTGCCTTCGGAAGAGCAGGTCTCTATTATACAGTAGAAAATCTTAACAATGGCGAAGCAGGCTCAGTAACACCTCCGGAAGGTCCTGAGTATGGTTTACCCTTAGCCCATGGACTTGATAAATTTTTAGGTTGCGGATATACTCCGGGTGAAAAAGAGATATTCAAAGCATACTGGAATCAGGTTACTCCCGGGAATGCAGGAAAATGGGGCTCTGTTGAATCAACCCGTGATGTGATGAACTGGGGTCCACTGGACGAAACTTACAATTTTGCTTTGGAAAACAATTTTGTTTATAAACACCATGTTTTAGTATGGGGTGCTCAGCAACCTGGTTGGATTGCAGAGCTTGATTCTGCTGAACAAAGAGCCGAAATAGAGGAATGGTTCGACACTGTTGCTAAACGCTACCCTGATATGGATCAGATTGAGGTTGTAAACGAACCTTTACATCAGGCACCCGACAGCGAACATGAAGGTAATTATATTAAGGCTTTGGGTGGTGCCGGTGAAACCGGTTGGGATTGGATTATTGAGTCTTTCCGCCTGGCACGCGAGAAGTTTGCTGATACCATTGACCTTCTGATAAATGAGTATGGAATAATGGATAATACTACAAATACAGACAGATACCTTGAGATTATTAAACTTTTACAAGAAGAGGATTTAATTGATGGTATTGGTTTTCAGGGGCATGGTTTTTCGCATAATGGTACAAATGCAACCTACCTGAGGAATATCGATACCCTGGCTAGCACTGGTTTACCGGTTTATGTTACTGAACTTGATATTGATGGTAACACCGATCTTGAACAAGTTCACAATTACATGAATTTATTCCCCTTGTTATGGGAACATCCGAATATTCACGGTATTACTTTATGGGGCTATGAATATGGGCTTTGGAGACAGGATGCCGGTGCTAACCTTGTTGACCAGTATGGTGTTGACAGGCCTGCATTTACCTGGTTAAAGGCTTATATGAAAGATGAGTTTGTTGCTAATGAATCGGTAATAGTTTCTACTCAAAGTGGCGAATCTACCATAGAAACCGAAGGAGGAACCTTGCAGATGGTTGCTACTTTTGCACCTGAAAATACCACCCTTACAACAGCCAAATGGTCTGTTAACGATAATAATATTGCTACAATTAGCGAAGATGGTTTGCTTACAGCAGTTGCCAATGGTACTATAACAGTAAAAGCAATTTCACTGGAATTAGGCAGTTCGGTTCAGGATGAGATGGAGATTACAATTTCCGGTCAGCCGGTAAGTGTTGCAAATTTTACCGAAAACAGCGAAATAAAATTGTTTCCTAATCCGGTAAAAGATGGAAACTTTACCATTTCCGGAATGCAAAACATTGAATTAATTGAAATAATTGATTTAAACGGAAGCACAGTTAAATCATTCAGGATTTATAATGAGTCATCTGTTGATGTAAACCTGGATTCAAAAACCGGAATATATTTTGTGCGATTGTATGGAAATGATAAATACTATTATCAAAAGATAATTGTTAAGTAATTAGCTGTTAATCCATGAAAAACTTTAATAGAAAAGGTCAGTGAGAGCTGGCCTTTTTTTTGTTCTCAAAAAAAAATATATTTATATTCTGAACTAATCTATGAATAATGCCATGAGAACCTTAACGCTTTGCCTCCTTTTATTTCTGATAATCTCTGTTTATGGACAGGAGTATAAAAATAACAGGGTGATTATACTTACTGATATTGAAGCTGATCCCGATGATACACAATCATTGGTACGCTTGTTTTTGTATTCCAATCAGATTGATATTAAAGGACTGGTAGCTACCACTTCGTGTTGGATGACAGACAGGGTAAATCCTCAGTCCATTCAAAGGGTAATTGATGCCTACGCTGAAGTTCGTGATAATTTATTATTGCATGAACCGGGTTTTCCTGAAGCGCAAACATTATCGGAACTTATAAAATCGGGTTTACCCAAATACGGTATGAAAGGAGTTGGCGAGGGCATGGACTCGGAAGGTTCTGACTGGATAATTGCAGAACTTGAAAAAGACAATGAACGCCCTTTATGGATTTCAACCTGGGGAGGGGTTAACACCCTGGCTCAGGCTTTATATAAAATCGATAAAACCAAAAGCAAAAAAGAAGCTCAAAGATTGTTCGCGAAACTAAGAGTTTATACTATATCCGATCAGGATGACAGTGGAATATGGATTCGGAATAATTTTCCAGACCTGTTTTACATCGTAAGCCCGGGAGATGATTATGGTACTGCCACATGGACTGGCATAAATATGTTTGTTCAAGGTACAGACAATACTACCATTAGCAATTCCTGGTTAGCTCAAAATATTCAGCAGGGGCATGGCCCTTTAGGTGCCGCATACCCCGATGTAGCCTGGGGAATGGAAGGTGATACACCTGCTTTCCTTTCATTAATAAACAATGGTTTGAACTATGCCGAACATCCTGAATGGGGAGGCTGGGGAGGCCGTTACGAATGGTATAAACCTGACTTTACGAACAGGAAAGATGGTTCGTCAATTGTTACCATAGAGCCCGAAACGAGGGCTTTCTGGACAAATGCACAAGATAGCTATACACCCTATACTGCAAATGAGTATGGGCGATCTGTAGAATCAACCGGGAATAGTTTTACAAGTGATAAAGTAACGCTTTGGCGCTGGAGAGACGATTTTCAGAATGATTTTGCAGCAAGGATGGATTGGTGCTCAAAAACATATGAAGAGGCGAATCATCCGCCTGTACCAGCTCTTATGCACCCCGATAAAATTACCGTAAAATCAGGTCAGGGTTTTACCCTTGATGCCTTGAATACCATAGATCCAGATGGTGATAGTTTTAGTTTTTTGTGGTTTAATTACCCCGAAGCCGGAAGCTGCAAACAACCAATAAAGGTAAATGGTGCAGAAAATGTACACATGGTTTATTACACTGCACCAAAAGTTGAAAAAGAAGAAACGGCTCATTTTATTCTAAAGGTTACAGACAGGGGAGAGCCGGTATTAACCCGATATAAAAGGATAATCGTTACAATAGTTCCGGAATAATTATGAATTACGGATACGGATCTTCTTTTTTAGTTTTTTTTGTACTTTAATAGAATGGTTTTAACCTATTCCTTTTTATTATGAGCGACCACAAATATATTGAACCTGAAAAGCGTGACAAAAGAAAAATAAAAAATAAGATCTATGAAGAAGAACTTTTGAAGCTTCAGATAGAACTGGTTAAACTCCAAAAATGGATTAAACACGAGGGCTTACGGGTGGTTGTTATTTTCGAGGGCAGAGATGCTGCCGGAAAAGGCGGGGTAATAAAACGAATATCTCAAAGCCTGAATCCCAGAATATGCAAAGTGGTTGCGCTTGGCACGCCAACAGAAAGAGAAAAAACACAATGGTATTTTCAACGCTATGTTAACAGCCTGCCCGCAGCAGGAGAAATGATACTTTTTGATCGCAGCTGGTACAACCGTGCTGGCGTTGAACGCGTGATGGGCTTTTGCACCGATGATGAATACCAGGAATTCATGCGCTCGTGTCCAGAGTTTGAACGAATGCTCATTCGCTCGGGTATCATTCTAATAAAATACTGGTTCTCGGTTTCTGACGAAGAACAGGAAGACCGGTTCCAGGCACGTCTTGATGATCCAACAAAACGTTGGAAATTAAGTCCAATGGATATTGCTTCCCGCGAAAAATGGATCGATTATTCTAAAGCAAAAGATGAAATGTTTAAATATACCGACACCAAACAGTCGCCCTGGTTTGTCGTTCCTGCAGATAATAAAAAGCTTGCAAGACTTAACTGTATTCATCATTTGCTGAGTTTAATTCCTTACAATGAATTGCCCATAGAGAAATTAAAACTTCCACCACGCCAGGATAGCCAGGGTTATATAAGGCCTCCGTTTACAGATCAGACTTTTATACCGGAGGTATATTGATTTAGACAGTTTTCAAAGATTAACCGGTACTTTTTGATCTTTCCAGCTGCTTTTTGAACTCTGCAGGTGTTAACATACAAACTTTTTTAAACTCAGTATAAAAGCTTGATCGGGAGCCAAAACCGCATTCTTTGGCAAAGAAATCGAACTTGATAAATTCGCCCGAAGAGTTTTCGAGTCTTTTACATGCATATTCGATACGCAGCATATTTATAAATTCAGGAAACGAAGATTTGTGTATTTGCCTGATACTGGAAGATATCTTCTGAATTGGTATTTTTGTTTCTTCAGATAATAGTTTTATTGTCAGTGACGAGTTTAAAAAACTATTGTTGCTTTGCATAAAACAAAGTATCTGGTTGTAAATGTCATTATGCTTTAGGCTTTCATTTTGGCTGTTTGCTTTTCTTTTTTTTTCGGTTCTTTCTGTAATTTGCGATAAGTCATCTGTTTTTTGGATATAAGTAAGAAAGTAAACTATAAAAAACACCAGGCATAACATAAACATATTAACCTGATGGATGGTTTCGACCCGTGGAAGCAGAACAACAATAACTGAAACAGTGATACCAAAAATAATAAACAAGTACATCAGCCAAATAATTTGTTGCAGCATGGTTTGCGCTTTTTGTGACAGTTTACTATCGTTCTTTTGCATATACTTGCTTATAGCTACAATTATTAAAATTATATAAAAAAGTTGACTCATAAGTCCGATAATATAAAGCCAATTGTCGTTTAATACTCCACAGTGCTTTTCAATTAAACAGTGTTCCTGTTCTGCCCTTGAAAGCGAATTGAAATAAATCACATATGTAAAACCGGGTGTCGATGGTAAAATGTTAATCCCGTTGCGGGCCGATAAAACTGGTCGATCAGAAATAAGCTTCATTACATAAATAAATATCAGCGGCATGACCAGGTAAAACAGCATGGCATCGGAATAGGTCAGGAATTTTAGTTTTTTATAAATTGGAAAAGAATGCATCAGCATTACAAATTGGGCGTAAACAACAACAAACAAAGCAAGCTGGAGGGTACTTCTCGACTTGATTTTTTCCTTGTCGGCAAAGAATGGCGATCCAATAAACAAAACAACACATAATATAGATAGACTCTCTAAAGCACCAGGCATCGGGTTTGAATTAGAACTGTCTAAAAATAATAAAATTATTGATTTTTAATACGCGAAATCTAAACTTATAAAAACTTTAAATTCAACACGTTAACTGTATGGCATTTTAATCGGGTCGTTTTTTGTACCCATTTCCTATTTTTTTCTTTAGTAATATCTTCTTTCCATTTTATGTTTGTGGTAATATTTCAACCATATCATAAAAATCTATCTCATAAAACAAACTCAATATTCATGTTAATTTTTTTTTGATTGTGTTGTATACCTTCATTTTGAAAAGTTCTCAGGATATACGGCGCAATATTGCTTTAAAGTGCGTTAATGATAATGATAATGATAATGATAAAAGTAAGTTCTCAATAAGATCTATCCATACAAATTTTAATATTAACCTAAAATACAATTGACTATGAAAAGGAATGTTTTATGTCTGCTTATTGCAGTAATTACAATGTTTGACTTGTCAGCAGGTAATTATGAGCCCAAATACACAATTGATTTGCCCTTTACCCCCACAGTATTGGTACAGGAGCATACCGACTGTTTCAAATATTTTCTTAACTCAACCGAAAAAGATATGGCTATGGTTGATGGACTTGAAGGAAAAATATTATGGCACATAAACCTAACAGAACTTACTGGCAACAAAAAGACTGTAAACCAAATATGGAACCAGAAAGCTAATGTAATTCTAGTATATAACGAGGATACCAAAAAAGGAGTAGCCGTAAAGTACTTTATCGATGGTAAAACGGGTAAACTGTTATGGAAATCAGAAAAGTACATGTCGGAATATGGAGGGTTTAGCCTTAATTCGAATTTTCGTCTCGATTACGATGAGGCCACTAATGGTGTGGTATTACCAACTACCGAAAGTATTGATTTAATTAATGTTAACACAGGTGAAATTATTTGGTCAAAGCCATATACACTGACAGACAAAATTAAAGAATTTAATTGCTTTATCATGGCCAATTATCACCTTGTACGCGTTATGACCGGGAACGACAGCGAATTCTATCTTAGTGTAGATTCTGGTGAGGAAGTTAGTGATATAGAATCGCATTACGACAAGAAGAAGGCTCTGGAGTATGATAAAAGAAATACCATTGTTACTATCCCGGAGAAAGGAATGTATGTGGTTATGAGAGCCAGCAATAATTCATTGTCATCCTTATTGGGTATTGGTGGATTGGCTTCATGGAAAATGGATTTTCTTGCCTATCGCGAAGGTACTAATGAATTGCTTTGGCATAAAAATTACCTGGTAGCACACTCCTATGATTTTATCTCGAAAAAGTCGTTTGTCCGCATGATTTATCTCGATGGTAAAGTATTTATAGAGCATATGCCCAATATGAAAGGAAATTCGGGGCTGACTGTGTTGAATGCCGATAACGGTGATAAAATATGGGAGTGCTATTATACAACTCTCGAAGATAAGGGCGGTCCTAATAATAAGGTATACACACCATTCCCGGCTCCTGACCCAATAGCCCTTAACAACAACATTTATGTAGTTGATAAAATTAAAAATAAGATGTATTGTTACTCAGGAGCCGATGGTAACCTGAAATGGGAAACTGAAAAATTTCCTGATGCACAAAAAATACCCACCCTTATCGGGTACGACAAGGTGGTAATACTTGGATATGGAGGTCCTGAAAAGAAGATTTCATGTATAATTGAAGAAGTTTCGAATTTTGTGTTTGAATACAGCAACAATTATAAGGCTGTATACAAATCAGGTAATAAAAAATACACCTATAAGTACATTTTTAACGATGAAGATAAATTTGGTCTGACAGCCTATGATGCAGCTTCCGGAGAAATATTATGGTCGCATGAAAGTATCTCAAAAGCACTGAAAGATAAGTTTAGTTACATTGCCGGAACCTTGCTTTTTGATGGCAAACTTTTGGTAGCAACCGATAAAAACCTGTTTGTGTTAAATCCTGGAGATGGAAGTTTAATTTCGTCATATGCTATAAAGGAACAAAAGCTTGGAGACATCTGGAAACTTCATTACGTGCCGGAAAAAGATGAGGTACTGTTGAACTGTAACGGTGGCATAGTAAAAATAGACCTGAAGGAACAAAAGTTAGTCGGGTCGATAAAAGTATCGAATGTTCAGGGTCCTGTAGTTAGCGAAATTATAGGAGCAGATGATCCCTACTCCGATTATGCAGTTTTTACTTCTGGAGATGTTAAAAAGATGGAATATAAAAGTTTTGCCTCAATCGATTTGGAACAAATGAAAGTCAGGGGTTCCGAAAGTGCAGAAATTATTTTCAGCGATGAAAAACACTTTTCTGAAGGAGCGGAATACTATTACAAGAACGATGGTAAAACACTGTCTATCTACAAGATCAAGAATTAATAAAATTATTACACTCAGATAACCGGGGCGGTTTATAATTCCGTCCTGGTTTTGTTGTTTATTATTCAAGATTTATACATCACAGTGCCACATCTTACTTAAAAATTGTTTTCCGGCTTGCCGGATGACTTAGGCTGAAATATGGGCTTTTTTCTTACTCCTTCGATTTCTTCTCAGCAAGTTTGTGCATATCTTCAAAAGTCTTGGTCAGGTAATCTTCGTATTTATTTACCATGTCAATGGTAAGATCGTTTGCGGCCATCCAAACCAGCTTGTTTTCTTCATCGGGTTTTGTTTCAAAGGTCAGGTTTTTAATTTGTCCTTTATGTTTAATCCTGAGAACAATTTTATTCTCATTAACCACACGTATTGATGTCTCACCTTTTTGAAGAGAATTACCACTTGTAATGGTCTCAAAAAAAGTAACTATTTCACTCAACATGGGTTGGTATGAAGGTGGCAGGTATTGGCTAAAAGCGTCTTTTGAAAATAAAATAATTCCGAGAAAAAAAACAGTTTTAAGTACTTTCATGGTTTTATGCTTTTCGAATTAGTTTCTAAACCTGAAATTAGAAAACTTTATGGAAAAAGTAAAATTTATTGTGAATGGTATTTTTACCATATGATACATTATGTATCAATATTAATATTTCGTTGGTAATCTGTTCTAATTTAGTTTACGAAAAAATTAATCAATCAACCAAATCCCGGAAAATTTAATTTGTTAGTGCTTTTTAAGGTAATAACTTAAGAACAGGTTGATTATTAGAATAGAACAAATAAGGCTAGGTTAATATATTTAATGTGGTTGTTAATTAGATTGACAAATTTGGACCGTCTGCAATCATTGAAACAGACAGTCCAAATTCTTTTTAAGAAGCTGAAATAATATCTTTAATTTCTTCAATTTCTTTTGATATTGCCTTACGTTTAATCAGTGTGTAGTCTTCAACGCCAATTTCTTTAAACCATTCCGACCACATATTCATAATCGAGTCCCATTCCATATCTTTTTCGCGGGGGGCAGCTTCAACTAATACAACATGAAGACCAGGGAAACGGTTTAATACCGGTTCAAGTTTCTGCTTGTTTTTACCTACAATAGGGTAACCATCGGTTAATATAAACAAGAAGTTTTTGGTTAAAGTGTCTGTAATATAATCAGTTTTGAGATCCTCATAAACATATTTCCATATATCGGCACCGTTGTAGTCGGTTGGTGTTTCGCTAAATCTTGCTTTTTGGTACAAAGTATCAAGATATGCATTAAATTGTTCTGTTCTTAAGGGTTCATTTTTACGTTTAAGGTGGTGCGGTATATTCTCCATGTTGAAATAGAGCTTGTCCTCAAACAATTCTGTTCTAAGATTATCACCTTTTTGAGGAGCAATAACAACCTTAATTTCATCGCGCGATTTGATATAGAACTCATTTTTCACTTTTTCTTTAAACATTTTGTAAATGTTTTGAATGATTTCTGTATCCCTGGAGGGTTGATTATCCTGAATAATAAGCCGGTCGGATAAATCAAGAAGAATAATGTAGTTGTGTTTTACAGCCAGTGTTTTTGTTTCTGGCTTTGGCGGATGGCACGAGAATAGCAATACCATACCAAGCATGATAGTTAATAGTCTGATTTTCATTGCTGTGGTTTTATTTGTTTCGTTTGCTGATTACTTTAATTATTCCGGGCCTGATCCCCATTTTATCTTCATATTCTTTCTTTACCTGAAGACAGCTGGCTTTTATGCCTTTCATATTTTCCGGTGCCAGGTACGAGACCCAACCATTAGTGAACTGGTCGACGTAGCGTTTTAGATTACCAACCATTACTGTGCTGATATCTTCCCGGTATTGTGCCAGCGCAGCCTCAATGCCCGAAGTGTCGGTAATTTTTGACTGAAGAACTTTTATGTCCTTTCTGAGGTGCTTAATAATTCTTTTAAGGTTTACTGTTATGCCTCTTTTTTCCCATTCTCTAATCATTGAATCAAGCAAAATACTCCATACCATGTAAACCAGGAATCCAAGGAACAGAATAATATAAAATGTTGGGTTTGCGCTCCATTTTACAGCAGTGAGTCCCATAAATTCTTTAGCCGATTCTGTATTGGTATGAATAATAATCGCTAGCAAGAAATCAACAGTAAAAGTAACTGCTATCAATAAACCGATATAGAGAAATTTTATTTTCTTTTCAATTTCGAGCATGATATGAAATGCCCAGCCAAAAGCATAAAAAACAAAAGGAACAAGGAATAACAGAAAATTATACCTTATGGCTTCCGATAGTTCGTAGGGTTGTGGCATGATGCTGCCAATACTTCCTGTTTCTATAAGTTGTTCGGCAATGCCTTCCAAATCGGTATATAAAGCTTTATAGGCAGCAGAAACATAAAAGAAAAACAGGTAGCAGCTTAGAAAAAGAAGGATGAACAGGTTTACACCAAATTTCAGCGGGCTGAAGCTTTCTTTTTTTAGTGCCTTGAAATCTTTTTTGTGCTTCTCACTGATGTTTAAGAGCTCGTTTCTGTGATCCTCAATTTGCTTTTCTTTTTCTTTAACCTCTTTTTCAAATTTTTCGTTTAGTTTTTTTGTGTCGGAATGTAAAGATTCAAGTTCCCTGATTTGATTTTTCCGTTCATTTTTTTCTTCGTCAGACAGACCAATATAGGCTTCTTCTACTAAGTCACCGTTACCAATCCGATCGAGATATGTTTTAAAAATTTGCGGATCTCCTTTAACGCTTCCAGATTTTTCATAACCGAAATCATAGAGATTAACCCTGTCGATATGATGATAGGTTTTTTCGCTGCCTGAAGCAGCTTTTTGAGCAGTTTCTTTTTCCATTTGTGTTGTTTTGTGGTTTTATTTGGGATACAATTTAAAAAAAACATGCATAACAGACAAAATATATAACGTCAATTTAGTAAGTGTAGTATGTAAAGCTTATAAAATTCATGTTTGATTTCAATTAGTTAGGCAAAATTGAGTGAATACGCAACCATTGATCGTATTATCTAATATTAGGCAGGTATTAAAGTATATTAAACAATGAAGAAAAATATTATTTTACTTGGCATGTTGATAGTTATTTCATGGATATCTTGCGAAAAAGAGAAAGAAAATGAAGATAAAATCATTACAGATTCTTCGTTTTATGCAATAAAAAATGATAGCGAATGGATTTCAACATCTTGTTGGTCAAACTATTCATTAAATGATAAAAATAGTTTGATTGTTGGGGCAAAACGAGATGCTGAGTTCTATCAGGACGAGCAGTTGCATTTTTCCTTTAAAACTGCAGATATTTCAAAATCAAATACAGTGACAAATTTTTACTCTGAATGGAATTTCATAGTTGGTGGAGATGCAATCTCAGACACCTACATTATTGATTCATACTATAACAATGTAATTGTAATTGATTTATTTGATAAAATAGCTAAACAAGTTACTGGGAGTTTTGAAATTAAATTGGTTAGAGATAAATTCAGGTCCGATTTAGGAGAAACAATGCTTTGTGAAAAGCTTTCGGATAGCAGAACTGGAAATCGTCCGCAATCTGAAACTTTTCATTATGCCAAGGGTAATCAATGGTTTAGCAAGCTCGTTGTAAATCAGACTTTCGGTATGCCTTGTCTTTTCTTATTAAGATTGTCTATAAATATTAGGTTAATTAATATAATTATCAGTCGATTGCACCCTCTTTTATTAATAATCATTTAAATTTAGTTCGACATACACAAACTTTTTAAACCATGAAGAATTTATTTAAGAAAATTGATTTTAGTAAAGGTTTTAGGGACAAACAACCTAAAAAAGGATTTTATGGCAAGATTTCATTTATTATTCTTGGAATACTTGCAACCATTTGGTTCTTAATAAGGGTAATCCCAAAACCCAGCAGGGCTGCTTATCCATGTATGAGAGCTGCTGCTCCGATTGTTTCTTCCTTTGTAGTTTATTTACTTGGAGTAATCGGATTTAGCTTATTTTTAAAGAAGGTAAGGTATAATTTGTTAAAATCGAAATATGCCTACACTTTATTATTCGTATTTGGTATGATTGTAACAGGAACCCTTACAATCGTATTTACTAATTCAACAGTAAAAGCAATTGAGCTGGCCGATGAACAAGTGGCAAATGATCCGGTTGGAGATGCAAAGGGAGTTTTTCCCGGACGTGTTGTCTGGTTGCATGATACAGACGCTACCGACGCTAATTGTTCCAATTCTGAAGACGACTATTGGTCGAATAATGCAAATACCAATCAGGATGTTGTTAGTGCAATGGTTTCTGAAGGTTTAAGAAAACTAACCGGGGCTGCTAACGATGCTGCTGCCTGGGATTCAATTTTTACATACTATAACAGAACCCACGGTAAAGGTAGTGTAGGATATACTTCGGGCGAAAAAATAGCCATAAAGATAAATCTTAACGGATTAAACAATGGCTGGGGAGGAAGTGAAAAAATGAATATTAATACTTCACCTCAGGTATCGTATGCTATTTTAGATCAGTTAGTTAATAAAGCAGGTGTAGCACAGGCCAATATTCATCTTGGAGATCCCAATGTTCCAATGCAATCTACAAGCTTTGACCATTTGGCCGGAGACTTTCCTAATGTAAAATACTGGGGATACGAAGTAGATATGGTTATGGCTGAAGCATCAGCAAAAGTTTTTAAAGCCAGCGATGGTCACAGACAATATGCTATACCTCAATCATATATTGAGGCATCTTATCTGATTAATATTCCTGTATTGAAAAAACACCACAGAGCAGGAATCTCGGTTTGTTCGAAAAATCATTTTGGTTCATTGGGTGCATTCGATGGTGGTGCATGGAATTTGCATCCTTCACTGCCTAGTCCCGATGCCAGCGGAACAGCTACTAACGGCGATTATGGTGTTTACAGGTGTTTTGTTGATATTATGGGCCATGAACATATGGGAGGAAAAACAGTTCTGTATTTAGTTGATGGTCTGTGGGGATCAACAAACTGGGGCCACCCGCCTGTAAAATGGGAGATGACTCCGTTTAACAACGATTATCCAAATTCATTATTCCTTTCTTTAGACCCTGTGGCTATAGAGTCGGTTTGTTACGATTTCTTAGCCTTTGAATTCGATAATGATCATCCGACTGAAGGACTTGATGTAATGAGTGATGATAAAGGACCATTTCCGCAATTTGCAGGAACCGACGATTTTCTAATCCAGGCAGCCGATGTTTCAGCTCGTCCGGCTTCCATTACTTATGATCCGGAAGACGATGGAACCGAACTCGGATCGCTTGGTACACATGAACACTGGAACAATGCAACGGATAAAAAATACAGTCGTAACCTCGATCCTGTATCCGGAACAGGTATAGAACTTAATTATGTGAATGGTGTTGTTTCGAATAAGGAAGTATTTAATGAAAATAGCTTAAGGGTTTACCCGAATCCGGTAAGCGATATGCTAAACATTTCCTGCCAGGTATTTACAGCCGGAACTATTGATGTTCAGATCTTAAGTATTGATGGTAAGTTATTATATGAAAACAGATTTGAAGCATCAGGAGATTCATTCAGACAAAGTATTCCTGTTAGTAATCTGAATTCAAATATGTATGTTCTTACTCTTAAAACGAATGAGGGAATTTACTCAAGGTCATTCGTTAAGTCGGAATAAAGATTCTGGGAATAACTAAATATTAATAAGTAGCTGTCTCAAAAGTCTCTGTGTTACTCTTTTTTCTCTTTGTGAATCTCTGTGTAATTTTCTTAGAGTATTATTACACAGAGATTCACAGAGTTCTAAGAAAGAGTTGCACAGAGGGAGAATTAAAATTCTCTATCACTTATGCTTTTGAGACAGCATCTTATTTTTTTTGAAATAATTGTTCGGCAGGGCATCCTAATTCTTTTTGTTTGCAATACTTACAGGTTAATGAACCCCTTATAAAGCTATTGCCAACTGTTGTGGTCAGTATAATTACTAAAAGGGCAGCTAGTATAAAAACATTGAACTCTAAAATAAGCAGAACAATTCCTGTAACAAAAGGTATCAATGAAAGCAGCATATCAGGAATCATATCTTTCCACCCCAATTCTTTTGAACAAAAGTCGGATGTTTTTCCTTTTTTGAAAAATAACGCACTTAGCCTTCCTTTGCCAAATCCGCAAACTTTGCCGTAATAAAAACAATTTACACAATGATACCGGATTAATCTGATTTCAAGAATGATAACAAATGCAACATAGATTAGCAATACGATTATACCTAGCTGATTAATAATAAGAAATCCAGCTACATAAAGAAGGATCGCATTGAGATTAGAAACACCAGCAATCCATAACGGAAATTTATTATATGTTTTCATAGTTTCCATAGCATATAAAAGCAAGAAAGCTCCATTTCTATATTACAGTTATAGCAACGCCACCTTTCTTATGTCCTTTTTCTACATACCTGTGGGCTTCCACAATTTCTTCGAGCTTGTAGCATTTATCTAGCACCGGTTTAATATAACCTGATTCTACATACTCTTTTATTTCATTCAATCGCTCAGAATCTAATTTCAAATCACCATCATCTATGGAAATATATTTAGCTTTTGGCGATAAAGCTTTTTTGCCTGCTTTTTTAAGTTTTGATGTTTTTGCTTTTCCAACTGCATCTAACATAAAATCATAATTCACTCCCTCCGGAATTTCATTTTGTTTTGTATAGTCCATTACAAAGTCGGCTCCAAGCTTTTTTACCATTTCAAGGTTTGAAGTGCTGCATACTCCTGTTACTTCTGCACCTAATTGTTTTGCAATTTGCACTGCAATTGTTCCGGTTGTTCCGGAGGCTCCGTAAATCAGTACTTTTTGCCCTTTCTCGATCTTTCCTTTTTCGAGGTATTGAAAGGCTAAAATTCCTCCGTATGCTACCATAGTTGCTTCTTCGTGGCTTATATTGTCTGGTTTAAAAGAAATTGATCCTTTCTTTGAGTCATTTTCTTTCATACACATATATTCTGCGTATGTTCCAAGATTAAAACCTGTTAATCCGTATACTTTATCGCCGGGTTTAAACCGCTTTGTATTTTCACCAATAGATTCAATTTCACCAGAAAACACCAAGCCTATAATTGATTTTCGTGGCTTGAAAAACCCAATCATTAACCGAAAAGGGATTATTATAGGAAAGGGTAATTTTGAACTTCTGATAAAAATGTCACTGTTTGTAACAGCGGTTGCATGAATTTTTACGCAGACCTCATTGTCTTTAGGGCTTGGTTTTTCAACTTCCATTAGTTTTAAAACTTCAGGACTGCCATATTTTTTACATATTACTGCTTTCATATTATTTATATTTAATTGTTTTAAATCTGGTAAATAAATCGGTGGGAGATACACTGATTTTCTCGTTGAACAATAGTGCCATAGTAACTATAAATGCTGCAAAGGCAAGAACTATTATGAGTTGAATCAGGCTTATTTGCTGAAGATTATGTCTCGATTTTACATCGTACACTTGTATTGAATAACCTTCAGGCTTTTCGGCAAATTGAAACAGTTTGCTCATTTTTTTTGGAATGTTATTTATTGGTTTCAAATAGTTTGTTCGATATACTTTTTATCATAAACTGAATCTCTCTTTTAGTTTCAGTATATGACACAACTTTTTTCTTATTTTGTTTTGAAGCCATATCATTTAATATCAAGGCCAGCCTGTCAATTTCTTTATGAGTATTTTGTATTCCGAGACTTACACGAGAAACTCCAGGCAATTCCATGCCTGGAACAACTTTTACCATAAATTTCTGAATTTTTTCTGCAAAAGGAGGAATGCCTTCAATGTGTTTCACAGTAAGGTGAGAGCAATGACAACCTGCCCGGATACCTATTCCGCTGTTCAGGGCAAGCTTTTTTGCTATGCCGGGAGCCATTGTTCCTTTTAAGCTGAAGGCTAAAACTCCTCCTCTGTTTTTAATGTGTTCTGAATTTGTGTCAGTAATTCCATAAAGTTTAATGCCGGGTATTGTCCTTAGTTTCCCGATGGTATACTTTATAAGGTTTTGCTCCTCATAAAAGATTGTTTCCATGCCAATTCTCTGAAGAATATCCAGGGCTTTACCCATTGCAGCTATTCCACCAGGATTTTCGTATCCTGAGAATTCAATTTCACTGATAAATTCATGAGGAAGGTTCAAAAGACCTTTTCTGGCTATAAGTGCTCCACTACCAAATGGTGCGTATGTTTTGTGAGACGAAAAGGCCAGAAAATCTATATCTAAAGCAGCTATGTTTATGCTTTTATGAGCGGCAATTTGTGCTCCGTCAACCAGTAATTTTGCTCCGTATTTATGACATAATTTACTTATAGTTCCGATATCATTAAACACTCCAAGTACATTTGAGGCTGCCGTAATGCAAACCAGCTTAATTTGTTTGGTGCCATAAGATTGTTTGCTGTTGTATGTTTCAAGCAGGTGCTTAAGTTGCCCGCTATCAATAAAGCCAAAGGTATCAAAGGGTAAGCGCAGCAAGGAAAGTTTTTTAGATGCCTGCCAGGGTATTTCATTCGAATTGTGTTCTAAAAGCGTATTTACAATTACGGTATCGTTTTCAGAAAAATTCTCAAATCCTTTGGCTATAATATTTATTGCTTCTGTAGTATTCTGGGTAAAGAAAATATCATATTTGTCCTGTGGCACATTAAAAAACTCCGAACAAATTGACCTAACCTTTCGGTGAATTTCATCTTGTTTTTGCCGGGGTATCAACAATGCTTTTTGAAAAACATTCCAAACAGGTTTAAAGCTTGGAGTGCTTGCAGCATTGTCGAGATTTATATAATCAGTCTGACCATTTGTTGTGGGAACCAAAACAGATTTACCAATTAATTCCATACGTAAACCAGACAACAATTCTTTGCCAGATAAGGAATCTAATTCATCCTTAAACAGCTCATCCAGGGTTATTTTCTGCAGATTATCCGGATCATTAAAAACATCTTCACCAAATTGTTTTATAAGTTGCAAAGCTTTTGCAAACATGATAATATTTATGATTGCAGGTGTTCCGGCCTCAAATTTATCCGGCAACTTCGACCAGATAATCCATTCTCTTGATACTAGTCTGGCAGTGCCTCCTCCGGTGAAGGGTGCTTTAATTTTCTTTAAGATTCGTTTTCTTACTGCCAGGGCAACAACTCCCAAAGAGATTCCAATTTCATAACCTGATATTTTTTTATAATCTTTTTGGTTCAGCTGTTTTTCGATATGTGAAGTTTGTAGCTTTGAGCCAAACACAACACTGTAATCAGATGGATTCAGATTAAGGTGTTTTAAGACAATTTTTCGCGATTCTTCAAATAAAAAGGTTGTTATCATGGAAAAATGACCACTGCCTCTGTGCACATTTGAGTATGTTTCAAGAACTTTTCCGCCGCTTTTAATCAATTCCTTAAACACAGACTCAGAAAGACCAACTGTCTTATAATTTTTTTCTATGCTGTATGTTTGATTCATGGATTCAGGGTTTTAAAGTTTATTTTGTTTTTACATTAGCAAATGCTGATAGCTACATTGCCAACTTTATGGCCTTGAGCAACATATTTATGCGCATCAATAATTCCTGATAACGGAAATATTTTATCTATAACCGGCTTTACAATTTCCTTTTCAGATAATTGTTTAATTAATTCCAAGGCTTCTTTCTTGTTAACAGACATTCCGCAAATAACTCTTTTGCCTGAAGCAGAAAGTGATAATTTTTTCAGAACAGTCGTCCATAGCATAAGTAAGTTATTAAGTAAGCCTGCTGTGGGAAGATAAATGCCATTCTCATTTAGAACTTTTTTTGATTTGATGTAGGAACTCTTACCAACTGTGTCAAATATTATATCGTATTTATTTGTTCCTTTCGTGAAGTCTTCGCAGGTATAGTCAATAATGTGATTTGCTCCCAGTTCCTTAACTAATTCAACATTTTTAGAACTACATAAACCGGTAACTTCAGCCTTAAAATATTTTGAGAGTTGAATTGCAAAGGTTCCAATACTTCCTGAAGCACCAATGACGAGAATTTTTTGACCAGCCTGTATATTTGCTTTTTCCTTTAAAAAGAAAAGGGCGGTGGTGGCTCCATCAACGCTTGCGGCTGATTCTGACCAATTTAAATTCTTCGGTTTTAAAGCAATGGATGCGTTTTCTGATAAACATTTATATTCGGCACATGCACCAGGATTAAAACCACAGAAGCCAAATATTTTATCGCCGGTTTTAAACTTTGTTACTTTTGAACCTTTTTCTATAATTTCACCGGCTATTTCTAAACCAGGAATTCTGTATTTCTTTTTTGGCTTAACAAGTCCCAGTATAAGTCTTCCCCAATAGGGTTTGCCGGTTCTCATAAGTTTTTCGGCCGAAGTGGCAGTAGATGCATGAACTTTTATAAGTACTTCGTTTTGTTTTGGAACCGGTTTTTTAATCCGGGTTAGGCGATAAACATCGGGTGGGCCGTACTTTGAAAACATGGCGGCTTTCATTGAATTGTTCTTCATGGTATTGGTTTTATTGTCGGGTTACTGGTTATTGGGTGCTGTTTGCTATTCACTATTCACTCTTCACAATTCACTCTTCACAGTTCACCGTCTCCCGTGCTTCTTTTAGCCTGTATCGTTTTAATATAGGGTGGTTTAGTTTTTTTACTTCTTTTTTAGTACCAGGTCATCCGGATCAACCGAAAAAACATCCTGTAGCGGAGTATTAAAAATATGAGCGATTCTGAAAGCTAATTCCAGGGTAGGAGAGTACTTCCCGTTTTCTATAGCGACAATAGTCTGTCGGGTTACTCCTGTTCGCTCAGCTAGTTCCTGTTGAGTCATTTCGTTGGCCATAAAACGAAGCGTACGAATGTTGTTTTTTATTTTACAATTTCCCATTTTACACTCCCTTCTTGTAATAGTATATTTTTGCAATGGCTTCTACAATTGCTCCTGCAAAGCATGATATAACTAATACAGCCATCATAACCCAGGGTTCTTTACCTATGGCCTGAGAGCCTATTGCAAGCAGGAAACATATATTTGTTGACCACCTTGAAATTTTTAAAGCTTTCAGTTCGATAAGTTTATCCATTTCGTCTGTCATGGTTTCCATATCCTGGTTGGTTAATATTTTATTTACTATGGCGAAAATGATCATTAGTATAATAAGCGAGCCTATCATTATGGGGATCATTAAGAAGAACTTTCTTCCCCAGAATTCAAGGTTATAAACTAGTTCGGGATTCTCCAGGATATATTTTTTGTATATAATATATCCGTAAATGAAGACTACCGCTAACAGCGTTATGGTGGTAGCTATTATCTGTCTCTCTTTTCTTGGCATTTTTGGTTCCATGATGTAATTTATTTTATACATAGTGTTAAATATATTCGATACAAAGATAAATAAAATATACAAAAAGACAAAAAAAGCATACACAAAGTATAAAAAAACATACATAAAATTATATAATGTATTATTATCCAGAAGGTTAGATTAGTACTACTTTTGATTGAAAAAATTATGATGTTTTTTACAAAAGTTGTATATTGCAACAGTTATAATATGCAACTATAATGAATTTTGCGAATATTAGTTTTGATAACCAGCTCATAGTAAACTCAACCTGGACCATGTCTGATTATATCGGGGCGTTGCGCGTTCGCTCTTCCATTGGTAGAAATAAGTATGTTATTAGTCCTGGTTTATACAGGTTGGGTAATCCCGGAAAGGAGGATAGAATATTTGTATCGGCTAATTACAAGTTGAGTTTTGATGTTTTACGCAGAAGTCTAACGGGTATGAATGCATGGATTCTTGTGCTGGATACAAAAGGAATTAATGTTTGGTGTGCAGCAGGTAAAGGAACCTTTGGAACAGAAGAACTTATTAAGCAAATCAGGGAGGCCGGTCTCGAACATTTGGTATCAAATAGAGAGCTTATAGTTCCTCAGCTTGGTGCTCCAGGTGTTTCAGGATTTAAAGTGAAAAATGCAACAGGCTTTAATGTTGAGTTTGGTCCTGTCAGGTCTGACGATATTATGGAATACATTGCTGCCGGCAGAAAGAAGACTCAGGCTATGCGTACAGTACGGTTTAATCTGAAAGACAGGTTAATTCTGACAATGGTTGAAATTGTGAATTCATTAAAGTATCTAGGTATTGCAATGATATTGGTGCTTCTGCTTTCGGGCATAACAAGCGGGGGCTTTAGTTTTTCAACAATGATAAATAAAGGGCTAACAGAAATAGTATTATTGATTCTGTCGTATTTAACCGGATGCTTTATCACCCCAATACTTTTACCATGGCTACCTACAAGGTATTTTGCTGCAAAAGGTCTGTTTGCAGGGTTCCTGATTTTCATGATGGTTTTTTTTCTGCGAGTTGTACCGTTTTCTGGCTGGTCTCTTGCTGGCTGGTTATTATTGTTTAGTGTAGTATCCTCTTTTCTGGCAATGAATTTTACTGGTGCCAGTACCTATACCTCATTAAGTGGAGTAAAGAAGGAAATGAGAATTTTTGTTCCCGTTCAAATTGTGATGGTGCTTACAGGATTGGCTTTAATAATAGTTTCAAAATTTGTTTAAATGGATAATCAGAAATATTTAAGGAATGTTTCAACACTTGCCTATGATGCTTCAAAATGCATTGGTTGCCGGGTGTGTATTGATGTTTGTCCCCACAATGTATTCAGAATGGAAAAAAAGAAAGCTGAAATTATTGACCGGGACAAATGTATGGAGTGTGGAGCCTGCACAACTAATTGCATTACTGGTGCTCTGCAGGTAAATAAAGGGGTGGGCTGTGCAACAGCTGTAATCTATAGTTTCTTCAGTGGCGGCGAAGCAACCTGTGGATGCAGTGATACAAGTTGTTGTTAATTTTTAAAATTTACAAATTATGAATGATGAGTTTATTCAGCATTTCAGGGAAATTATAAGAATTCTTGACAGGGAAATATTCTATCAGAATCAATCTTCGTGTTGTAATGGCATAAGTGTGGCACAATGTCATACCCTGCTCGAAATTGAAAAGAAAAAAGAGATTTCTGTTTCGGAACTGGCAGATTGCCTTTCACTTGACAAAAGTACGGTTAGCAGAACAATTGAAGGGCTTGTCAATATTAATCTTGTTGACAGAATTATTCCAAAGAGAAACAGGCGTATGGCGCTTGTAAGTTTAACGAGCGGTGGTAAAAAAGTGTGCGATAATATTAATTACACGAACAATAAATATATCAAACGGCTTTTGGATAATTTTTCGGAAAGCGAACGAGAAGAATTCCTTCGTTTATTAAGAAATTTTACCTGTAATATGGCTGAAGCCAGAAAAGGCAATTCATGCTGCTAAGCAATTTTAACTTTTAGTACTAAAAAATAAAACATATCTTTGCATCTATATAAATAGATATGTATATGGAATTCAAAAAACTTGAAATAGAGCCGGAATCGAATTGGATAAAAAGAGCAATTAAGACACCCCATATTCGTAAAACCTTAGTTTATATTTTGATTGGAGCAGTTGCCGGTTTCGGATATTTCTATCTTACCGAAGGGCAGCATATGGATGAGCTTAGTGGACGACTGGTATTAAAGAGTATGCTGATAGGCGGTTTTTTTGGCTTTTTTATCACAAACAGTCCTTGTGCGCGTGGACGATGCTAAAAATTGAATTAACATAGATACTTCAAAAAAAAACTGCGATTGGATGAACTCAAATCGCAGTTTGTATTTTTTTTGGAAATCTATTTTTAACTAATTCCAACTAGTGTTACTTCGAATGTCAAATCTTTTCCAGCCAGGGGGTGGTTTGCATCAACAGTAATGCTCTCATCATTCACTTCTTTTACGATTAATGGAATTTGTTGTCCGTCAGGAGTGTTTGAAACAAGCTGCATCCCAACCTCAGGTTTAATTTCTTCTGGCAAATTCGATTTTGGTACTTCCTGTATTAAATCTTCTCTTACTTCGCCATATGCTTCATTCGAGGGAATGCTGATGGTTTTCGATTCATTAACTGCCATACCTTCAACACCTTTATCGAAACCGGGAATTACCTGTCCTGTACCTACAATAAACTCAAGGGGATTCCTGCCTTCTGAAGAGTCAAATATTTCACCGTTACTTAATGTTCCTTTGTAATGTACTTTTACTTTGTCGTTTACTTTTGCAGTCATACGCATATATTTAATTTATAAGATATTGCGAAGTAACAATACTTTGCACAGGTATACAAACTTATGCCAAATTGATTTTGAAAAACTTTGTTGGCTTTCAAAATAAATAGACCCCGGAAGTGAAATCCGGGGTTTATTGCTTGGGTATTAGAATCAGAACTATTCTGTAAAATTTTTATCTTTTTTTAATATTTGAGGCTCCGGATAAATCCTGGAATACAATTACTCCCTGACCTTTATAATATACATTGGAGGCTCCTGAGGCTTCAATATCAAGTTCATCGTTCACCATTAATTTAGCATTGCTGGCTCCGGACAAATCAGCTTCAAACTTATTTACACTTAGGTCAAAATCCTTAATTGTGCTTGCTCCGCTTGCATTAAGCCTTAAATAATCAAGATTTCCGGTCAGATCAATGTTTGATGCCCCTGAAATGTCAGAAATTAATTTATCTGCTTCAATGTGTCCATAAAAATTACTTGCACCTGAAAGTTCGATGGAAGTCGAATTAGCATACAGAACATCTTCAAGGTGAATGTTTGAAGCTCCAGAGGCCATGTAATCCGTAAGGTAATCAGAAGAAATATAGGCATTTAAGGTTGCATTACCTCGAATGTTTATTCTGTCTTTTAGTTTAATAACCAGCATATCGTCTTTTGTTTCAACCTCAATGTATTGCTGAAGGTTTGAATTAGCTTCAATTTCAACGCTTTCTACTGCGTCAGAAAATGAAACATAAACATTAAATGCATGTGATACATCAATTCCCCGGAATCCAGTCACAGTTCTGTTTTCGGTGCTAACCTCGTCCGATGGCGATACATAGTTTCCAAAATCTTCACAAGATGTGAAAATTAGGCTTAAAGCAATAGTTGCCAGGAGTAAAAATTTTGTTTTCATAATTATATTTTTTGTGTTATTGTTTTCTGAAGTGCGTTTATTGATAAAGTAAAATTCTTAGTGGAAAGGTTGCATCAAGTATTAAAATACAGATAGTGATATTTGTAATTATCCCACTGACGCGCGCATGCTGCGCGTGACATAAATAAAAAAGGATGCAATAAAAAAACGAAAAGAAAAAAACTAAAATAAAAGATGTCAGAATAGTTTAAAGCCAGAAAAAAGGAGATTAAACGAGTAAAAAAAAACATAAAATAAGGCAAGATGGTTATCATCTGATTGAATTAACAGATAATAAATTGATAGAGCAAAAGCTGGAATATATTCACAATAACCCAATCGAAGAAGAAATTGTTAACAATGAAGAAGATTATAAGTATTCTTCAGCAATAAATTATAGCTTGGGAAATGGCTTAATGATGGTTGAGCTATTATTAGGTATTGTCACGCACAGGATGCGCGCGCCAGTTGGGGTAAATTATAGCGAGGGAAAATTCTTCAGCAATAAATTATAGCTTGGGAAATGGCTTAATGATGGTTGAGCTATTATTAGGTATTGTCACGCGCAGGAGCATGCGCGCGCCAGTTGGTTTTGTAAGCTACAAGTTTTCAACAGTTATTAAAGGAACCCAGGTTGAAATGATTTCTGAATCGGAAAAATTCACCGATAAACAAAAAGCCCTGGTTAAAGGTTTGCTTCCCGGACAGAATATTTATTTCCAAAACATTATTGCTGTAGGACCCGATGGTGCCAGAAGACCATTACAAACCATATCGCTGAAGATTAAAGAATAGCACTGGTATTAATTATTCAGTTTTAAAAAAAGGGTATCCAAAAGATCCAACTGTCATTACTCGCTTTGCTGCCGAGCAAAAGATCTCTATGAATCCCAGACTTTCGACAGTAAGGAATTTGTGAATGACAAATAATGGACTATTTGGAACCCTTTTTTTATTGTATTAATCGAAACTAACTTAAGAGAGGTTGTATTTTTATGTTGAGATCGCTCATCGGTAATCGGTGATTAATGTCACCAAAATAGCAATTAGTCAAATGCCTTCGTTTGTTCATCACTACCCACAAACATTTTCAGTGAGAATAGGGTTTAACAAAGTAAAGATTAATGGATTTAGAGTTTCTCAAATTATGAAAAAAGTGTTCACAAAAGTAATTTTCGCAAGTGTATTCGCAACCTTATCGCTGGTTCAACTAAATGCACAAACAGGTGACGGTGTAATTGGAAAAATATCGGAAGATGAACATCCAACGGTAATTAACGAAAAAGCGCTGCAACGCATGCTTCATAGTTATGAGAATGCAAATGTTGTTGAATGGGTTGATATTTTTACCCAAAACAACTTTCAAGATGTTAAGTTATTTTATGCAGCCTACAACTCAATTGATTTTAATGCTATTGGCGAAAGAAACATTGTTGATGTTGTAAACGAGCGTATCGAAGAAATAAAATCTGGTTCAGATGTCGTAGGCAATGAACTATTAACCAATCTAACATCAGAGTCTGAAAAAGAATTATAGCTTGTTCTTTTCAGTTCAAATTTTCCTTAGTATTTTTTGTCTTCCCGTTTCTAAAAGCTTTAGATTACGGGAAGCTTCATGAAGAAAAGTGTCGTTCAATTCCTTTAATTGTTTTCCTGGTAGCCATAGAAACTACTGATTGTTTGGGACAACTATCAGATTTATTGATGGATTTTAATTCAATCAACTATTTATTCATACCTGAGAGCATCAATAGGATTGAGTCTTGCAGCTTTAAGTGCCGGATACCATCCAAAGAAAATGCCAATGGCAGTGCACACAAGGAAAGATAAAATCACAGAGCTTGAGGAAATTATTATTGGCCAGCTCATTACCATCGATACCCCTTTTGCAGCGAGATAACCCAGTATTATACCAAACAGGCCTCCAAAAACACTCAATAAAGTTGATTCTACCAGGAATTGCAAAAGAATATCGCGTTCCCTTCCACCTACAGATAATCTCAACCCGATTTCTTTGGTACGTTCTGTAACAGAAACATACATGATATTCATAATGCCAATACCACCAACAAGTAACGAAATACCAGCTATAACACCCAATAATGTTGTCATCATATCGCTTACAGAAGTGAAGGTCTGAACCAACTCCGATTGAGACATCACTCTGAAATCATCTGCGTCGGTTTCTTTCAGCTTATGACTTTTCCTAAGACTTTCTGTGAGCTGTTCAATAGCAAGGTCGTTTTCATCTTCAGAATTGGCCGAGGCATAAATCGACTGAATGTAGGTAATCGATAATATTCTTTTTTGCACTGTGGTGTAGGGTGTAAGTATCAAATCGTCCTGATCCTGACCCATATTGTTTTCTCCCTTTGGTTCGAGCACGCCGATAACCTTGAAGGGAATGCTGTTAAAACGTATGGTTTGTCCAATAGGATCTGTTCCATCGGCGAAAAGATTTTCAACAATTGTTTGTCCAATAATACCCACTTTGGCATATCTTGTTATTTCACGTTCAGAGAAGCCCCTGCCAGAGGCAAGCTCATATTTTCGTATGCTCAGGTATTTTTCATTTACACCATAAACGGTAGTTGGCCAGTTTTGATTCCCGCGCACCAGCTGTCCGCTTGATCTTACTTGAGGAGAAACATCACTTATAGCCGGGCAGTCGTTCGCAATGTTTTCAAGATCAGCTAAGCTTAAATTCTGAGAGCTGCTACTACCCAGGTTAACACCTCCACGCTGCATAAAATTAGGCATCGCAAAAATCAGGTTGGTTCCCATTTGCGACATTTCATCCTGTATACTTTGTTTTGATCCCTGTCCGATACCCAGCATAGCAATAACCGAAGCAACTCCAATAATAATTCCAAGCATGGTAAGAAATGCTCTGAACTTGTTTCGTCTTAAAGCATTTAACGATATTTTAAGTGTATTTGTGTAGTTCATTGCATCGTGCGTTTAATTAATCTTGATCAACAGGTAAAGCCCTAAGTAATTGTTCTGCACTTTTTACATTTTGTACAGATTCTTCACGAATAATGTGTCCATCGCGAAATACAACATTATGCGGAATACAGCTTGCAATATCCGGTTCGTGAGTAACAAATACAATTGTTTTTCCCTGTTGATTTAGTTTTTGCAACAGGTCCATAATTTCAAAAGATGTTCTTGTATCAAGGTTTCCGGTGGCCTCATCGGCAAGTATAACAACGGGATCGTTTACCAGTGAGCGGGCAATGGCTACTCTTTGCTGTTGACCTCCCGACATTTGATTGGGCATGTGGTGCATCCTGACTGATAAGCCAACAGCATGAAGTGCTTCCTTGGCTCTTTCTACACGTTCCTTGGCTTTAACTTCATTGTTGTAGTACAGGGGTAATTCCACATTCTCAAGCGCAGTTGTTCTGGCAAGCAGGTTGTATGATTGAAAAACAAATCCAAGTTTATTATTCCGGAGTGCTGCCAGCTGATTTTTATTGAGTTCATTAACATTTACCCCATCGAGCATGTACCGGCCACTGGTTGGCTTATCAAGGCAGCCAAGAATGTTTAGCATGGTTGACTTTCCTGAACCACTGGTTCCCATAATTGCTATAAAATCACCTTCTTTTATTTCGAGGTTTACCCCTTTCAGCGCATGAACAGTAATCTCCCCCACATAGAAATCTTTCTTTAAATCCTGAACCTGTATTATGGTCTTTTTGTTTGTCATTCCAATAGGTTTATCTGTTTCTTCCCGGAGGTGTTGGCATAAATGGACTACGAGTACCATTCATGTTTGTAGGCATAGTAAACGGTGTTGCTCCTGAATTTAGTCCGGTTACAACTTCGTCCCCTTCATTAAGCCCCGAAATTACTTCATAATATACTTCGTCGGTATCACCTGTTTTCACCATTCTTTTTGAAATGGTGTTGCCAACTTTTACCCATACAATTTTCTTGTCGGTACTGGGTATTCCCTGTGCCATTTTTCCCCTTTGGGGAGGAAAACTACCAGATTGAAATTTTGCTTTTATTGAGTCAGGCATTTCAGGCATACCTTGGGTTTTTTCGCCATTTTGATTTGGTTCCTGACCGGGAAATCCCAACTCCCAGGATATTTCAGGATTTTGTTTTTGGTATTGTAAAATTGTTGGAGGTATAGGCTGGAAACGAATGCCTTTTGCTGCAACCAGTAAAATATCTTTTTTCTCTTTTACATAGAATGAAACATTGGCTGTCATTCCGGGCAACAATTTTTTCTCAGGATTTGGAGCCTGAATTATAACTGTATAGGTAACCACATTTGAAGTTTCAACAGGCTGCATTCGAATTTGTGTTACCTGTCCGTTAAAATTTAAATCAGGATAGGCATCAACTGTAAATTCTACTCTCTGATCAACTTTTAGCTGTCCGATGTCGGCTTCATCAACATCTGCTTCAACTTGCATCTGTGTGAGGTCGTTGGCAATGGTAAACATTGTTGGTGTACTGAAACTTGCAGCCACAGTCTGACCTTCGTCAACGGCTTTGTCTAGCACTACACCGTCTATGGGAGAATAAATTTTTGCATAATCAAGATTAATCTTTGTTTTATCGTAATTTGATTTTGCGTTTTTAAGTGATGCTGAAGCCTTTCTGAAATTGTATTCTGCCATTTCAAAATCGGTTTCGGCAATCAGCTTCTTATCAGCCAATACCTTGTAACGCTCGTAATTCGATTTCTGATAATTGAATTCTGCTTCAGCATTATCAACTGAAGCTTTGCTCTGCTCAAGAGATGCAATTAGAGGGGTTTCATCTATTTGGGCAATAAGCTGTCCTTTCTTAACAATGGAGTTATAATCGACATATATTTTCTGGATTACACCCGAAACCTGTGTGCCTACTTCAACAGTTTGAAGAGCTTCTAAGGTTCCGGTTGCAGTAATAACTTCATTAATTTCACCCATTTTAACCTTCTCGGTTGTCAGGATTAACTTCGTGTTATTTTTCTTCGGTTTGAAGACTAAGAATAAAACAACTGCCAGAATTACCGCTGCTCCGATGTATATTAATCTTTTCCTGTTCATTTTTAAATAGCTGTTAAAGTGTAATGGCTTCTCCCTTGTAGAAGTCTAGTATTTTATAGGAGTACAATAGTTTGTATTTTGATTGAAGTAATTGGCTCTCTGAGGCGATAAAACTTGTCCTCTCAAACAGGTAATCCACCGAATTTACAAGACCCAGGCTAAATTTTTCAGTGGCTATATCCATCGATTCTTTCTGAACGCGAAGGCTTTCCTGGTTTGAAAGATATCGTTTCTGTGCCACTATTACATTTGCAGTTGCCTGCTCAACACTTTTTCTCAGTTCGTTTTTTGTGTTGATTTCGGTTAATTCAGCAGAGGTAATTCCAATTTTTGCCAGTTCTACGCTCGATTTAGCCTGCTTTTTCTGAAATATGGGTATTGAAAGGCTAAGGCCAACATGCGGGTTAAGCTTGTTTTGAAGTTGTTCCATGTTTGTATAATCAGAACCATCAGAAAAACTGGTTCCAATACCGGCACTCATAGATAAACTCGGATAATATGCAGCGTTAGCAATATCTACATCTAATAAGGCACTTTGTGTATTCAGTTCGGCCTGCTTAATTTCTGGTCTGATGCTTAATGATTGGTTGTATATTGAGTTTGCAACCGGTCTTAATTCCTGGTTTAAAAGCTGTTCAATATCAGGGTAAACAATTTCAAAACTATCATTTACAGGATATTCCATTAGCTGCATAAGGCTAATTTTATTTAGTATAAGCTGGCTTTCTGCATCTGTGAGTGTGAGCGATTCGCTTGCCAGTTCTGATTTAATCTGCAGATAGTCTGACTGAGATATTAACCCCAGTTCGAGCCTTTCTTTAGCAAGAATTAGCTGCTCTTGAGTTACCACTATTTGTTTTTTTGCGTTAGAAACACTTTCGTAAGCATAAAGTATCTGGAGGTATGCACTTAAAACGTTCAGTTCAACCGATTCCTTAACCGACTCAAGGTAAAATTTACTGCTTTCGAGATTAATTTCTGACTGGTTTATTTGATTCCTGATTTGAAACCCATTGAACAGCATTATACTTGAACTAAATGAAGCGCTTGTGCTGTTTGTTCCGGTGAGGGAACCATAGCTCATGTTTTGTGAATCAAACTTTTTGCTCCAGGCCAGATTCTGGCCTATTGATGCATTTGCAGAGGGAAGTTGAGCTGCTGTTGCCCTTTCATAATTTATCTTATTGCGATTGGTTTGAAGAGCGGCGGTCTGAACCTGTATGTTTTTTTCAAGAGCGTAGTTCAGACATTCTTCAAATGTCCAGACTGGTGCCTGTGATTGTGCAGAAAAAAAGAAAGTAAATGATATTAAAAACAGTAAGAGGGTATTAACCAGTAACTTTACCATATGTTTTTTGTTCAAAGCTAGAGTCTAAGTTTTATAAAACATCCAGATATAGATATATGCCTGGTATTTATCGACATGTTTAAATAATCAGTCGACAAAATTTTCTCAGAAGGAATTTTGCTTTTTTGAGAAAGGCCATCACGAATTTAAACCACGCACAAAAACCAACTCTCTTTTTTCAGTTAAAGACAAGGATGTGCATTTTCAATACCATTAGCGACAGAAATATTGTTGAAGTAGTTAATGAAAAAATGGAGGAGTTTAAGTCGGCAGAAACTAACCATAATTTAATGACTGATTTAGTACCAAAAACTTCATTACAATAAATTCTTGCTTATTCTTAATTATTGAGAAAACTGGGTTAAAAACGAATTGTTTAAATGAAATGTAGTTGTGTTTGTAACTTTTCCTAATACCTTCCTGTCTGGTTTTTCGGTCAAGATTTTTATTTTTCCAAATTGCACAATAAGGGCTGGCTAAAATTAACGAAGGGCAAATCAAAGCACAAACCCATCAAGCTTTCAAGCAGTTTGTTGCATGGTATATATCTTGAATATAGTGCTTCCTACTCTGTGCTTTTTATGAGGTGTTTATGAAATTGATATGCAGAATATAAACTACATACCTTAACTTCTAAAACAGAAAACAATAGCTAACATCATATACTTGACTTTCTGACATTTTTAGGTTAATAGTTTTCTAATATATTTACAGGTAAGAAAATAGTTTATCATTTTGACTCAAGAATGTCGTTTAAAAATACGATATTGCCAACTTAAAAAATAAGCAATTACTTTATTCTTAACCAAATATTAAAATTATTATGAAAAAATTCTTCACATGCCTTACATTCCTTGCTATATCTGGAATATTTTTCATGTTTTCACTAAATGCACAGGATTCGTCAACTGTTGATATACCCACTTCACGAGTTGTTGAGGATGGGGGAACCGGGCCGTATAGCGCACTTATGATATCTGAAGAAACCCTTCAAACCCATACAGTTTTTAGGCCAAAAGACTTAAGTGCTTTTGGCAATAAGAACAAACTACCCATTATAGCATGGGGAAATGGAGCATGCGCAAATTCACCCTGGGAACATGTTAACTTTCTTTCGGAGGTAGCATCCTTTGGCTTTTTGGTGATTGCAATAGGCCCTATGCCACAGGAAGGTGAACAACCTCAGTGGGGCACAAAGTCAACACAATTAACCGATGCAATCGATTGGGCGATTGCTCAAAACAGCGATAAATCAAGTCCATATTACAATAAAATTGACATAGAAAAGATAGCAGTAAGCGGTATGTCATGTGGTGGTTTACAAACCCTTGAGATAGCACCGGATCCACGTGTAACAACAGCAGTTATTTGTAATAGTGGAATTCTGCCAGATCCAGGTGCCGGAATGGGAGGTATGCCAGGTTTGGCCAAAGAGCATCTTTTAAAACTGCACACACCAACATTATACCTGCTTGGTGGCGAATCTGATATTGCCTACAACAATGGTATGGATGATTTCAAACGCATTAATCATGTACCTGTTTTTGTTGCCAATATGGATGTGGGACACGGCGGAACATACAGACAACCTCACGGAGGTGAGTTTGCAATTGTTGCAACGGCTTGGTACAAATGGCAACTTAAAGGCGATGAAGAAGCAGGTAAAATGTTTACGGGCGATCCTTGTGGCTTGTCAGACTCGACTGTATGGACTGTTGAAAAGAAAAATTTACCCTAGCGTGTTATTTTGTTAAAAGTGTAACAGCATAGTTTAAAGGTGTTTGTCAAATGCGACGGGCACCTTTAATTTTTTGCCAAATTATACTTTTGGTTACACAAATAATATCTTTAATCTACCTTATTTATCAGTTTCTAATGATCTAAGAAGTGTCTCAGCTTTTTCTAACTGTTCAGGCTTTCCAAGCAGGTAAACACAGTCATGAGCTAAAAATATAATATCAGCGGCTGGATGTTCTATTATTTCATTTTCTCTTTTAATAGCCAGCAATGTAACACCAGTATTATTTCTTAGTGAAATATCTTTAAGCGATTGATTTACAATGGGGGCTCCATCTTCAATATTATAGGCATTAATCTCAAATTCAGGTAACTCTTCAAAGAATATATTGTTTTTAGCCGGAATAACATCCCGGAAAATACCGTAATGATCTTCTCTTATCCGGCGGATGATCTGACTTATTTCCTGAGTTGGAACCAATCTTTTCTTCAGAACTTGCTTAAATAGCTCGATAGTTGTCTCAAATTTCTCCGGAACAACATGGGTAGCACCCTGATGATACAGGTCTTCCATTTCCTCGGTAAATTTGGTGCGGGTTAATATGTATGCGTTTTTATTCATGGCGCGCACTTTTTCGGTAATTGCAAGTGAAGCAATGGTGTCACCCACCGATATAATTACTATGTCAGCCTTATCAACATGGGCTTTTTCAAGAATGGGCTCATTCATAGCATCGCCATAGATAACTGCTTCGCCTTTCTTTTGTTTTTCTCTCACCAAGCCAGGATCGAACGCAACTGAAATAAAAGGTATTTCGTGGTTCGTTGCAAGAAAAGCCAGGTTCTGGGCTCTGATGTCTTTTCCAATTATTACCATGTGGTTCGATAAATCCGGAAGAGGAATTTCCTGCAATGGGAATAAGCCATTGACCCAGAATTTAGGCAATGGAAGTTTTAGCATCTGGTTCGCTAAAGGCTTAGCGACCATCATAAACAAAGGAGATAATGACATGCTAATCACTGCTACTGAAAGGAAGAGCTGAAAATAGAAATCGCTAATTAACGAAGCTTCCTGTCCGATTTTAGCCAGTATAAAAGAGAATTCCCCAACCTGGCAAAGGGCCATTCCTACCATAACTGTACCTCTTAAGGTGTGCCCAAGCATAAATCCTGTTCCGCCGGCAATAAGGGTTTTTATTATAAGTACCAGCGCAAGCGTACCAAATACAAGCCAAAGGTTGTCTCCAATAAAACTCAAATCGAGGAGCATACCAATCGAAACAAAGAAAAAACTGGTGAAAGTGTCTTTAAATGGAATGAGATTTCCAAAGGCATTATAACTGTAGTCTGAACCACTAATCATTAATCCGGCCAGGAATGCACCAAACGCTAAAGACATTCCCAGCTTTGAAGTGAGAAAAGCAACAGCAAGACAAATCAGGAAAATACTCATTAAAAACAATTCCTGGTTTTTACGATTGGCAATAAAATGAAGCAACCATGGTATTATCCATTTATAACCAACATATACAAAGGCTAAAATGCCCACTGCTTTTGCCGCAAGTATTAATATTTGCTGCCCCATATTAACAGTTTCTCCACCCAGAATATTGGTGAACAAGATGAGTGGGACGAGCATTATATCCTGAAAAATTAAAATACCCAATACAGTTCTGCCATAGTTCGAACTTATTTCAGATCGGTCTTGCAAAATCCGCAATACAATAGCAGTACTGCTTAATGAAGTAATAAAACCAATAAACAACGCCGACTGCCAGCTAAGTCCATAAAAACGTGCCAGGAAAAGAACTAAAGCCGATGTAAGAGAAAACTGCATCAAGCCACCCAGGAACACGACTTTTCTTATGCGAATAAGATGCTGTAACGAGAATTCTATACCTATGGAAAACATAAGCAATACCACGCCTATTTCGGCCATTAATTCAATTTCGTGCTGGCCACTCACCAGGGCAAGTAAGTGCGGACCGGCTATTACACCTGTCAACATGTAACCAATTATTGTAGGTACCTTAATCTTTGTAAAAACAAGATTCACAAAGGTCGAAAGCGCCAATATGACAACTATATCTTTGAGTATACTGAATTCCATAACAGGCTGGTTCGATATTGCTGCTTTTCATAGTAAATATATCACAAGTTGTGTTTAGTTATATCATTATAATACAAGAAGACGATTGTCTGCTTGTTAAATCAGTGAGAAAGTTATTTTATTATCTGCCAACCGGCGAGAATTAAAGTAAGAATATCAAACTAAAAAACATGCATCCTGAACTTATTTCTTGAATAAATACCGGTTTGAGTATTGGATTTTAAATCCAAATCACTTAATTTCACACCTTAAGAAAGTAAGTGGGTATGATTTCAGGAACATCAAGTGACAGCCCTGTTATGGCTGAACATATCAATCGATTGAACAAGATACTTGTACTTAATATACTCAGACAAAACAAGGAAATATCGCGGGCCGATATTGTTAAAATTTCGGGTTTAAGTGCTCCAACAGTTACAAGGATAATCGAAAGTCTTGTAAATATAGAGCGGTTGGCGGTGGAGTCGGGCATCGGAGAGTCTAGCGGAGGAAGACCTCCGCTTATGGTTCGGTTTAATAGTGAAGAGAATTTTGTAATTGGCATTGACTGGGGAAGAACGCACATACATGGAGCACTAACAGATCTCAATGCTAAAATCATTTATCAGCTTGATATTCCTGTTACGACTGTTCCGGATTTGAACAAAGATCTTAAATTGTTAAACAACCTGATTGAAACGATAATCAGTAATTCAAAAGTAAGTCTGAAAAAGATTCATGGAATTGGTCTTGCTGTTGCAGGGTTTGTAAATGAGAAGAGCCATGTGGTAGAGTTTTCACCCAATTTTGGATGGAAGAATGTGAACATCAGGCAGCATCTATCGCAGAATTTTAATCTCCCGGTAAGTGTAGGTAATGTTTCTGCTTTAATGGCTTTAGGAGAGTTGATGTACGGACATGGTGAGCGTATTAAAGATTTTGTTTTTGTAAATATTGGGTATGGCATTGGAGCCGGCATCATTTCTGGAGGAAAACCATTTAAGGGTTTTGATGGCTATGCCGGTGAGTTAGGACATATTGGTGTAAAATTTTTAAATAAATTCCACAGCAGAAATTGTGTGTGCGGAAAAACCGATTGTCTTGAATGTTATGCATCAGGAAGGGGAATTACAGAAACAGTTTTAAAAGAACATAAAAAACACAAGGAATCTTCTATCCATAAATTTATTGGTGGTGATACGAGCAAAATAAACACTGAACTGATAGCCCAACTGGCGAATTCCGGCGATGCGTTTGCCTTTGATGTTATGAACAATTCGGCAGAAATGCTCGGACATGCACTGGCAACTTTTTCAAACCTAATTAACCCCGAGGCGATAATAATTGGCGGCAAGGTTGCTCTTTCCGGCGAATTCTTCATTCATAAAATTGAAGAAGCATTTAATCGGGAAATTTTACAAAAAGTAAAACGCCCGGTTAAAATTCTCAAATCGGCATTGCTTGGACAGGCAGGGGTTAGGGGAGCTATCGCCCTCATATTAAGCGATGTGATGGAGTTGAAAGTTAATAATAACCCGATTTAATAAATAGAAAATATGTTGAAAGGAATATCACCACTAATAAGTCCCGAGTTGCTTGAAGTTTTAGCAAGAATGGGTCACGGAGATGAGATAATACTGGCAGATGCTCATTTTCCCGGCGAAAGTTTTAATCAAAGAATAATAAGAGCCGATGGTTTAAAAATTGCAGACTTACTCGAAGCCATTTTACCCTTATTTGAACTCGATGAATATGTTCCGGCTCCCTTGCTTATGATGGCTGCTGTACAAGGTGATACACTCGACCCAAAAGTTGAGGAGAACTATCTGAAAAGTATTCATAAAACAAATCCGCATGCTGCCCCAATTGAGCGTATTGATCGTTTTGAGTTTTACGATAGAACAAAAAATGCATTTGCGGTTGTAATGACTGGCGAAACAGCAAAATATGGGAATATTCTCCTAAAAAAAGGTGTTACACCTTGGTAAACCAAAAATGTAAATAAAAAAAAGATTCTATGAACTATACAAAAATAAATCCTGAAACAGTTCCGCAGGTTATACTATCAAATGAATCAAAAATTCCTGTTGTAGGTCTGGGTACATTTGGATCTGACAATTACAGTGCAAAAGAAATTGCTGATGCTGTAGAATATGCCATATCCATAGGTTACAGGCACATCGACTGTGCTTCTGTTTATCAGAATGAAAAAGAAATTGGCTATGCGCTTAAAAGAGTTTTTGAAAAAGGAGAAGTTAAACGTGAAGATTTATGGATTACATCGAAGGTATGGAATGATATGCATGGCGAGGGGGAGGTAATTGTTTCCTGCAATCAATCGCTTAAAGATTTACAATTAGACTATCTCGATTTATACCTTGTACACTGGCCATTCCCGAATTACCATGCTCCGGGTTGTGATGGTGATGCACGTAATCCCGATTCTAAACCCTATATTCATGAAGATTACATGGTAGTCTGGCGGCAGATGGAGCAACTGGTAGAAATGGGATTTGTAAGAAATATTGGCACCTCCAATATGACCATTCCAAAAATGAAATTGCTGCTAGAAGATGCGAAAATAAAGCCCGTAGTAAACGAAATGGAGTTGCATCCGCATTTTCAGCAACCAGAGTTATTTAACTATATGGTTAAAAATAAGGTTACCCCCATTGGCTATTCTCCCATTGGCTCGCCAAAAAGACCCGAGCGGGACAAAACACCTGAAGATACAGTAGATATTGAAGATCCGGTTATAGTAAGTGCTGCTGAAAGACTAAAAGTTCATCCTGCAGTAATTTGTATAAAATGGGCAGCCCAGTGCGGACAAATACCCATTCCGTTTTCAGTAAAGCCCGAAAAAATATTCAGTAATCTTCAGGCTGTGGTTAAAGATCCGTTAACAGAGAAAGAAATGGCAGCTATTAATAAGATTGACAAACAATGCCGGCTGATTAAAGGGCAGGTGTTTTTATGGCCCGGAGCAGATAGCTGGGAAGATTTATGGGATATTCATGGTACAATAACAAAATAGAAACAGATTATGGCAACAATAGAAAATAAAATGAAAGGTGCCTTCCTGCCAGGTAACAGCACCGTAGTTATTAAAGAAATTGATGTTCCGGAGCCCGGACATGGTCAGGTATTGTTAAAAATGAAGTCTTCAACAATTTGTGGAAGCGATATACGGGCTATTTATCACGAACACCTGGGGAAAGGTCCCGAAGGTTACCAGAATAAGGTAGCCGGACACGAACCTTCTGGTCAGATTATTAAATGTGGCCCGGGATTAAAAAGGTTTAAGAAAGGCGACAGGGTTGTAGTTTACCATATCTCGGGTTGTGGGGTTTGCAACGATTGTCGCCGGGGATACATGATTTCATGTACCAGCGAACATCGCGCAGCTTATGGTTGGCAGCGTGACGGGGGCATGGCACCTTATATGCTGGCAGAGGAAAAAGATCTTGTTTTGCTTCCCGATTCTCTTTCTTATACCGATGGAGCTCAGATAGCCTGTGGCTTTGGCACCGTTTATGAGGGAATTGAAAAATGTGGTGTGTCTGGTAACGATGCCGTGTTGGTAACCGGCTTGGGACCTGTTGGCCTTGCAACTTTAATGTTATGTAAGGCTTTGGGTGCCAATAAACTTATTGGTGTTGATGTTGTTCCTGAAAGATGCCAGATAGCAAAAGATAAAGGGCTGGTTGATGAGGTTTTTGTGTCTGATAGCGAAACCCTGCAAAAAATACTTGACTTAACCGGTGGTAAAGGCGTTGAAAAGGCTTTTGACTGCTCGGGAAACACGCATGCACGCCAACTGGCTATTAGAGCAACCCGTAAATGGGGACATATTGTTTTTGTTGGTGAGGGTGGAACAGTTGAGTTTAATCCGTCGCCCGACATTATTCACGACCAGAAAACTATTTATGGTTCCTGGGTTACTACTATCTGGAGGATGGAGGAGTTGGTTGAAAGAATCGTGCGTTGGGGAATTCATCCCGAAGATTTGGTGACACACCGCTTTACCCTTGATGAGGCCGACAAAGCCTATGAACTTATGGCAGAAGGAAAATGCGGCAAGGTTGCTGTTGTTTTTGATGAAGAGATTAAGTGAAAATATAAAGTTGTCCGAAGGTTTAAGCCTTCGGACATTAAAATGATATTTTGAATTCTTATAATTCGTAAATTGGTGACCAAATAAAACCAAAATAGTTTTTATCGTTTTACTCTGGCATTTCCTGCCCATAAACTCCATACCTGTTCTTCATCGGCAGGTTGAGCGTAGTCTGTTAAGAAAGTTGTTGCTAAAGCTCCACTTGCCCATCCAAACTGAATCCATTTTTCGGGTTCCCAGCCCTTAAGAATGGCGTAAAGCATACCTCCAACAAATCCATCACCACCACCAATTCTATCGAGCACAGTAATCTGCCGTGGTTCAACAACTTCCCAATCAGAACCTGCAGCCATAATTGCTCCCCACATATGACTATTGGTATTTATTACTTCACGAAGTGTGGTTGCAAATACCGATGCATTCGGATAAGCCTCTTTCACGCGAGTAATCATTTCCTTAAAGCTGTCGATTTTTGCAGCAATGTCTTTTCCACCGGCTTCTGGTCCTTTTATGCCAAGACAAAGTTGAAAATCTTCTTCATTCCCGACAAGAATATCAGAAACACTCGCAATTTCAGCAAAAATTTCACACAGTTCTTTCTCTCTTCCTTTCCAGAACGATGCCCTGTAATTCAGGTCGAAAGAAATACGTGTTCCATATTTTTTAGCTACACGGGCAATTTCAAGGCAAAACTCACTGGTTTCGGGAGAAAGCGCACCAATTAGTCCCGAGAGATGAACAATCTGAACCCCTTCTTTTCCGAATATTCGATTCAGGTCGAAATCTTTTACATTAAGCGTTCGGCCTACTTCACCGGCTCTGTCGTTCCAAACTCTGGGCCCGCGGGAGCCTGAGCCGCTGTCGGCAATATTAATCTGGTGCCTGTATCCCCAGGGATCGCCTTGTTCAACTTCCGGGCCTTCGAAATGCATACGTCGGCTTAGCAGGTTATCTTTAATAAAATGCGACATGGGGCTGCCTTTCACAAAAGTGGTAAGCACTTTTACGGGTAATCCAAGGTATGACGATATACTTGCTACATTTGATTCGGCACTGGTAGCCTGCATAATAAAATTATTACTGCTATGTACTGGCTGACCGTTCGCTGGAGTAATACGCAATCCCATACTTGTAGGAATGAGCAGAGAATACATACAATCCTTTTTTAATTCAATTTTCATAATATTAACCTCCGTTTTTCTTGTTATAAGTGTTTTAAAATCTGTGTTTTACTATACAAGAAAACCTTCGTTATTTTACTAAAATAAATCTATAAAATGCTATGAGATGACGAAGTTTAAGGGCAAAAAGGCTATGAACAATTTCCCCTTAAAATACCGTCATTACAAATATAGTTGGCTTTTTAATACAACAAAAGTTAATTTATAGTATTAATATGTTTTAGGATACCTTTGCACTTCATAAAATTAATTATGCCAAATTCTTTCAGTTTCAATAAATATTCCCTTGTCAGGCCTGAAAAAAGCCCCATTTTTTATGGTTATATAATTACAATAATAGGCACAGTTGGAGTAATTGCCAGTATTCCCGGACAAACCATTGGAGTTTCTGCTTTTACAAACCCGGTAATGAAGGCCCTGGGATTAAACCGCGACCAGTTCAGTATTGCATATACAATAGGGACAATTATCAGCTCATTCTTCCTTACACAGGCAGGAAGATGGTACGACCGCTTTGGAGCCCGTTGGGTTGCATTATTCTCAACTATTGGTCTGGCAACAGCTTTGGTTTTATGTTCTGGTTCGGTAACTATGTCAGGTTATATTCAGAATTTGTTGAATACTTCCAGTAGCCTGGTTCCAATACTGTTAATGATTGTACTCTTTGCCTTTGTGCGCTTTAGTGGTCAGGGTGTACTGACCCTGGTTTCGCGCAACATGATAATGAAGTGGTTTGATGCTCTCCGGGGCCGTGTAAATGCAATAAGCAGTGTGGTTGTTTCGGTGGGCTTTTCGGCTTCTCCCTTGCTAATTAACATTTTTATTGAAGATCATGGCTGGAAAAATACCTGGCTGATTATGGCATTTATACTGATTGGTTTTTCACTTATTGTATTACAATTTTACAGGGATAAACCTGAAGATCATGGATTGTTGCCTGATGGTAAGAAAATTATTAAAAAAGAAAGTAAAAATAAAGATGCACGAGAAGCCAGACAACAATATACCCTGACCGAGGCAAAGAGAACAAGAGCCTTTTGGATGTATTCTCTCATGTTGGCCTTTAATGGCTATTATATTACAGGCTTAACTTTTCATATTGAATCGGTATTTGTGGAATCGGGATTTGATAAAGCAACAGCATTTTCAATTTTTCTGCCCGTTTCGGGAGTATCATTTCTTTTTTCGTTTGGCGGAAATGCAATCAGCGATTACACAAAACTTAAATACCTGCTCTATGTTATGATTGGTGGTGGAGTTATTGGCACTCTTGGACTGATTTTTCTGGGCGGTGCATTTGGAGTATACGTATTGGTGGCAGGACTTGGAATAACAAGTGGTATGTTTGCTGTTTTAATCGCCGTTGCATGGCCACGATTCTTCGGAAGAAAACACCTGGGCGAGGTTGCCGGAAAAACCATGTCGATGATCGTTCTGGCAAGTGCCCTGGGTCCTAGTATGTTCAGCTACTCACTTTCACTTTTTGGTAGCTATAAGGTTGTTGCATTTGCCTCACTGGCATTTCTTATTGTGCTCGTGTTTTTATCTTTAAAAGCAAATAATCCGCAGGTGGATTAGTCTTTATCGTCATTCCAAACTTGTGCCGATAACTATCGGCAGGGAATCTCCTACTAAAATGCAACTTAGAAGTGTTGCCAAAGCAGGAGATTCCCGGATATTGCTTCGCTCTTCCGAGGATGACGCAAGAATATAAATTTTATTTGATACTTATGGTTTTCTTCAACCTGATATCCCTCGATGAACTACCAATAAGAACTTCGTAATTACCTGGTTCTAAAACCCATTTTGACTTTTCTTCATCATAATAGGATAGGTCTTTGGCTTTAATTTTAAGCTGAATATTTTTGGATTCATTAGCAGGTATCTCCGGCTTTGCAAACGCTTTTAATTCTTTATCGGCTCTGGATACTTTGCTGTCAAGCGCTCTTATATAACATTGAACAACTTCTTTTCCATCCAAATTGCTTGTGTTGCTGACCATCAAATCAAGTTCAATATCATCATTCTCGTTGTATGATTTTTTATTGGCTTTCAGGTTTGTGTATTCAAAATCGGAATAGGAAATACCGTAGCCAAAGCAATATAAAGGATCAATATCTTTCGTGTCGAACCAGCGATAACCAACAAGAATTCCTTCTTTATATTCAACTACCAGATCTTTGCCCGGATAGGCATCCATAGCATGCGCAGCAATATCATTGAGTTTAACAGGAATAGTAAATGGCAGCTTTCCCGATGGATTTACATCTCCGAACAGCACATCAGCTATAGCGTTTCCGGCTTCTGAGCCATTGTACCACGAATAAAGCAGGGCAGGAGCTTTTTCTTTGGCAATATTCAAATCGCAGGGCGCACCGGCCACAACAACAACAATAGTATTCGGATTGGCTTCGGTAACTGCTTTAATCAGTTCGTCCTGACCAAATGGAAGCATAATATCCAGTCTATCCCAAGCTTCACTCTCTATTGTACGGTTTGTGCCAACAAAAAGAATTACAGTTTCGTTTTGTTTAGCTTTTTCAACAGCTTCCGCGATTAATGCTTCGTTTGGTGTGTTGTCCGGAACGGGCATTCTTAGCCCTTCAATACTTTTGAATTTGGGTTCGTAACCGGCAGCGTATTCAATTATTTGAGAATCACCCAGTTTGCTTTTTAAGCCTTCAAGAGGCGAAACCTCATATTTAGCTTTAACCGAAGCAGTAAATCCCCCAAACGATTGTGGTTGCGTTGCATTCTGTCCAATAACTGCAATACTTTTTATTGTTTTCTTGTTTAAGGGAAGAATTTTATTCTCATTTTTGAGAAGCACAATGGCTTCAGCAGCCACACTATAAACAATATTACTTATCTCAACAGTATTTCTAGAACCCTGTTTCCTGTCATTATTCAACTTTTCCAAATTGTAAATAACCCGAAGAATTCTTCTTACTTTATCGTCAATGACCTCTTCCGGAACTTTGCCTACTAAAACCGAATCTCTGAGCGGGAGAGCCATGTAATTAGAATCGTAATCGCGACCACGGGTTCCCATCTCAATATCCAGACCACCAAGTGCAGCCTTCATGGTGCTATGCGTTGCTCCCCAGTCAGAAATAACGATACCCTTAAATCCTAAATCATCCTTTAGAATTTCCTGGTTTAAATAGGCGTTATGACACAGGTACTCACCCCTGAATTTATTATAAGCGCCCATAGCGCCCATTACACCGGCATTTTCAACAGCAGCTCTAAATGCAGGTAAATAGATTTCTCTGAATGTACGTTCACTCATCTCAACACTAACTCTTCCTCGTTCAAACTCCTGATTGTTAGCGATGTAGTGTTTTATGCAAGATCCTGCATCCTGGCTTTGAACTCCACGTATATAACCAACAGCTATCTGACTGTTCAGAAAGGGGTCTTCGGTAAAATACTCAAAAGTTCTTCCGCAAACCGGGGTCCGAATAATATTCACTCCCGGGCCTAAGAGTATATCTTTTCCCCTGGAGCGGGTTTCCATACCTAAGCCTTCACCTTGTTTTAAGGCTAACTCAGGATTCCATGTAGCAGCAAGTGCTGTTCCGGTGGGGAAGAATGTAACCGAATCGGTGGTTAAACCGAGCGAACTAAAACTATGCTGTTGAGTTTCTTCCCGCACACCGGTTGGACCATCGGTGTATTTCAGTCCGGGGATTCCTAATCGTTCTATTCCAGCTGACTCAAAAATACCAATACCATGCAAGATTTGTACTTTTTCTTCGAGTGTTAGAATGCCAATTATACTGTCAATTTTCTTTTCATACTTTTCTTCAAACTGACACTCCGTTTTCATTTTATCCTTTTGATTAGAACATGACAAAAAGAAAAACAGGATAAACAAGAATATCCATGCAGAAGAAAAGCTTAGACTTATTTTTACAAAACTTGTAGTATTTACAATTAATTTTGAAGGCTGCTCTGACATATACATTTGCTTTAGTTTAATATTTCTTGAATATACAAAATTACTGTCCGACAAACATATTGGAGATAAAAAATGTTTGACAACGAGTTGTTTTGTCCTGAAAAATAATTGAAATGAATTGAAAAGTTATCTTTTTTGAAAATAATTTCTGCATTTTTTAAAAATTGCGAATAAGTTTTAATTTCTTCCGGCTTAGCTTAAATAATGTACAAAACACATATTTTTCCTCATTTACTCAACTTGTTAATTAACATATGTCTACATGGTTATCAATTGTCTGTATTATTTGAAACATCTCTACACACCTATAAAACAGTCTGATTTTACCTTAGCAATGGAGTCTGCAAATATTATTTGCAGACTTAAAATGTTAATTTTTTTGGCTAGATAAATAATTGATAAAGAGAAAAATAGTTGTAAAAAACATATCGTTTTCCAGAATTAGGGCAATATTCTACTTTCGTTGTAATTTGTTTTCTCTGGTCACTTTCTTTTTTAAGAAATTGTTCGATAGTTAGCTTTTTATGAAAAATTAATCACCACTTGTATTGCAAGTTTGCATTAAATAGAATTTCAGTAAACAAACAACTTATGTCATATGAAGAAATATACAATCATTCTTCTCATTGCTGTTAATCTAATGGCTTGTTCATCTGTAAAAAAGGATGATAAAAGTGTCACAATTTCTATTCAGCATCCGGCAAAGAACGGTTCGGCAATAATTCGGGCTAATGTAATTGATTCTGACATTATTAGAATACAATTATTTCCAACGAAATCTGCATTAGAAAATGAAAGCCTATCTGTCATTAAATCAGCTGCCAATAGTAAGGTAGAATGGAAAATGAGCGAAGAAAATAATAATGTCATAATTGAAACTTCTGAACTTAAACTTGTGATTAACAAAACCACAGGGAAACACACTTTCTGTAATGTTGAGGGTGATACCTTGCTTGCTGAGTCAGTAAATGAATATTCTGATTTTATTCCAGTTGAAATTAATGGTGAAAAACTTTATCACATTCAGCAGGTTTTTGATTCACCCAGCGATGAAGCCTTTTATGGCTTGGGGCAACATCAAAACGGACAAGTAAATTACAAAGGTGAGGATGTTGACTTATTGCAACATAACATTGTTGCTGTGGTACCATTTTTAGTGTCAAATAAAAATTATGGCATATTGTGGGATAATTATTCAAGAACAAAATTTGGTGACCCACGCGATTATGAACCCATAAATATTTTAACACTTTACGATAAGGATGGAAATGAGGGAGGCTTCACTGCAACTTACTTTGCCGACAGGGATAAAAAGGAAATCATTGTTCAGAAACAAGAGAATGAAATCTTTTACAAATATCTTGAACAACAAAGTTTGTATCCTGAAGGTTTTCCTGTATCTGATGGTTTGGTTAAATGGGAGGGTTTTATTGAGAGTGATGCTGATGGCCTGTATAAGTTTATGATGTATTCTGGCGGATATCTTAAACTTTGGGTAAACAACGAGTTGATTTTCGACACCTGGCGACAGGCCTGGAATCCCTGGTCAAGAAAGTTTAAACTTGCCATGAAACAGGGAGAAAAGGTTCCTGTTCAAATCGAATGGATTCCCGATGCAGCAGAATCATATATTTCTTTGGAAGCGCTTACTCCGTATCCCACGGAAAAACAAAACCAATTATCTCTGTATTCCGAAGCTGCTAAAAGCATCGATTACTTTTTTATAAAGGGCAAAAATGCTGATGATGTTGTTTCCGGATACCGACAGTTAACGGGTAAGAGTCCGATTATGCCAAAATGGGCTATGGGTCTATGGCAAAGTCGCGAGCGATATAAAACCCAGGAAGAATTGCTTGACGTTATTAAAGCATACAGGAAACAAAATATTCCTTTCGATAACATTGTATTAGACTGGCATTACTGGGAAGAAGACAAATGGGGTGATCATGGTTTCGATTATGCCCGTTTTCCGGATCCGGTTGGAATGATTAAGGAGTTGCATGACGATCTTCATGCACATATTATGATATCTGTATGGGCAAAATACTACGAGAATACATATAATTACAACATCATGAAAGACAAGGGCTGGTTGTATATGGAAAACATAAATAACCGCCAGAAAGATTGGGTTGGTTCCGGATATATTTCAACATTTTATGATGCCTTTAATCCCGATGCCCGAGCTGAATTCTGGAGACAAATTAACGACAGCCTGTTTTCGAAAGGAATAGATGCCTGGTGGCTCGATGCTACTGAACCCGATATACTGTCAAATTCAAGCCTTGAAGCCAGAAAAAAGTTGATGGAACCCTCTATTGGAACATCTACTGAATATATGAACGCTTATTCTCTGCAGCAAACAAAGGGAGTTTATGAAGGACAGCGAAATGTAAAACCTAATCAACGGGTATTTATTCTTACCCGATCAGCTTTTGCCGGCCAGCAAAGATATGCTGCAGCAACCTGGAGCGGCGATATAGTTTCGAGGTGGAGCGATTTAAAAGATCAGATAGCAGCCGGGGTGAATATGGGAATATCTGGTATTCCTTACTGGACAACAGATATTGGTGGGTTTGCCCTCGAAAAAAGATATGAAAATCCAACCAGCCAGGATTTAAAAGAATGGAGAGAGCTTAACCTCAGGTGGTATCAATTCGGTGTGTTTTCTCCGCTTTTCCGCATTCATGGTCAGTATCCCTATCGCGAAATATATAATCTTTCGCCAAAGGGACATCCAGTGTATGAGTCTATGGTTTATTATGATAAATTACGATACCGGCTTATGCCATACATTTATTCCATGGCAGGCATGACTTATTTCGAAGATTTCACCATTATGAGACCTCTTGTAATGGATCATGCTTCAGATGTAAATGTTCTCGGTATTAACGATGAATTCATGTTCGGTAAAACTTTGCTTGTTTGCCCGGTAACACAATATGAAGCCAGGGAAAGAGATGTTTATTTTCCTGCCACAAATGATTGGTATGATTTACAAACCGGCGAGTTTTTTAGAGGGGGACAGAAAATTACCGTCGGTGCGCCCTTAAATAAAATTCCCGTATTTGTTAAGTCAGGTTCTATACTTCCTGTTGGACCTGAAATTCAATACACCGATGAAAAACTTGCCGATCCCATAACTCTGTATGTGTTTGACGGCGAAAATGGCGAGTTCACGTTATATGAAGATCAGGGTGCCAATTACGATTATGAAAATGGAATGTATTCAATGATTAAATTTGAATTTAATAGTGATTCAAAGAAACTTACTATAAATGAACTAAATGGTCAATATCCCGGTATGATAAAAGCACGAACCTTTAATGTTGTGCTGGTGGGCAAAAACAACAAAACAGGAATTGATACCAAGGAAGATAATTTGAAGCCAGTTATTTACAAGGGGAAAGAAATTATAGTAGAACTTTGAAAAAATCAGAAAGCGCAAATTTATTAGCTTTCAATTTAAATAAATGAATAATAAAGATTTCAGTAACTTTAATTTGAAATCTTTGAAAACCTTTTATCTGGAATAATTATGTTAAAGAAATTCTTTTCGGTGGTTTTAGTAACAAGTCTTGTTTTTAGCTCGTGCACTAAAGAAAATATAAAAGAAGTCAGAGTTAAAACTAAACTGACTTACGAGTGGTTTTTTACTCTTACAGATAGTGAAGAATATGCCTCGGCAGAGTTTGACCATTCAACCTGGCGGAAACTCGATTTGCCGCACGACTGGAGTATCGAAGGCGAATTCAGCGAAAATAATCCTGCAACTGCAGGCGGAGGCGCATTACCTGGCGGAATCGGATGGTACAGGAAGGAGTTTTTTATTCCCGAATCCGACTCGTCAAAAATGTTTTATATCGATTTTGATGGTGTATACTGGAACAGCGAGGTTTATTTAAACGGAATTTTGCTTGGTAAATGTCCTAATGGCTACATTTCTTTCAGGTACAACTTAACTCCATACCTGAATTATGGCGAAAAGGCAAACGTGATAGCTGTTCGGGTTAATAATTCTAACCAGCCGAATTCGCGCTGGTATTCAGGTTCGGGAATATACAGAAATGTCTGGTTGGTGAAAACCAATAAGATTCATGTTGATCAATGGGGTACCTATATTACTACTCCTGAAGTTTCTGAAAATTCAGCTCTTGTTAAAATTGAGACTAAAGTCAGAAATAATACATCTGGTAATCAGCTTCTTGTAATCGAAACTGTAATAAGAGACCAAAAAGGAAAGCAGGTTGCTTCAATCAGTTCAACACTTGAGATAGCATTGAATTCTTCCAATGGCATTGCTCAGGAGCTTAAACTTGAGAACCCCGCATTGTGGAATATCGAAAAGCCCGTTTTATATACTGCTGAATCAAAAATTATTATTGGCGATAAACTGTTTGATAATTACACGACCAGGTTTGGAATCAGGCATTTTGAGTTTGATGCAGAAAAGGGATTTATCTTAAACGGAGAGCAGACGAAAATACTTGGAGTTTGCAATCACCATGATTTAGGAAGTCTTGGTAGTGCAGTTAACAGACGTGCTATTGAAAGGCAGCTCGAAATTTTAAAAGGAATGGGTTGTAACGGAGTGCGTACTTCTCACAATCCTCCGGCTCCCGAACTTCTTGACCTTTGCGACGAAATGGGTTTCATTGTAATGGATGAAACCTTTGATATGTGGAAGAAAAACAAATCACCCTACGATTATGCAAAATACTGGGACGAATGGCACGAAACAGATTTAAGAGATCATATTCTAAGAGATCGAAATCATCCATCGGTATTCATCTGGAGTTTTGGAAATGAAATACTGGAACAGTGGGATACGTCTGGCATTCGAATGGCACCTGAATTGGCATCAATTATTCATTCTCTCGATACAACCAGGCCTCTTACCCTGGGTTGTAATCCGCCCAGTCCGACCAATAACCTGATTATTCCCGGTGTAGTTGACCTTATTGGTTATAATTATGCACAAAATGAATACGAAAAACACCGCGAAGTATTTCCAGGAATGCCTTTTATAGCAACAGAAACTGTTTCAGGCTTAATGACACGTGGACATTACGATATGCCGTCAGACAGTATTCGGCGATGGCCAATACGCTGGGATTTACCATTTACTACCGGGAATCCTGATAATACAGTTTCGGCATACGACAATGTTTCTGCACCCTGGGGTTCTACCCACGAAGAAACATGGAAAATCATGAAAAAACATGATTACCTCTCAGGAATGTTCATTTGGACTGGATTCGATTACATTGGAGAGCCCACTCCTTATGGATGGCCATCAAAAAGTTCTTATTTCGGTATAATTGATTTAGCAGGTTTCCCCAAGGATATCTATTTCATGTATAAAAGCGAATGGACAGACGAGCCTGTACTTCATATTTTTCCACACTGGAACTGGACCGAAGGACAGGAAATAGATATTATAGCCTATACCAATTGCGACGAAGTGGAATTGTTTCTGAACGATAGCTCCCTTGGAAAGAAAACAAAGGGCGAAGATGACTTGAAATTGGTTTGGAGAACAACATTTATCCCCGGAACTATAAAAGCTATTGGTCACCTGTCAGATGGAACAACACTTGAGAAAATTACCCAGACAGCCGGAGAAGCTGCTAAAATAATGCTTACAGCCGACAGGTCAATAATTAATGCCGATAGCGACGATTTATCTTTCATTACAGTTGATATTCTTGATAATGAAAATATTTTTGTTCCCTTAGCTGACAATATGGTTAATTTTACAGTTACAGGCCCTGCCAGAATTGTAGGTGTCGACAACGGAAACCAAACCAGTCATGAACCATTTAAAGCCAATTACAGAAAAGCCTTTAACGGGAAATGCCTTGTAATCCTGAAATCAACCGGCGAAGCAGGCAGAGTTACATTAACTGCAACTTCGGAAAGTCTAAAATCACAAACTATTACAATTAATACAACTCTTTAAATATAAATTGAACCATTAAGCACGTGAAAATGATAAAATTGAGAAGTGTAGCTGCAGTTTTGATATCAGTACTATTTTTTACATCGTGTATGAAGAATAAAGAACTCTTTGTACAATCACCAGACGGTAAACTGAAGGTCAGCTTTGAAATGAAAGACAATAAACCGGTTTACAAAGTAAAATACAATAATTTCATTGTGATAAATGAATCCCTGATGGGACTTGTATTGTCCGACAGCGACACCTTATTAAAGGGAATGCAGATTGCAGCCAGCGAGACAAAATCTGTCGATACAACCTGGGAACAACTTTGGGGCCAGAACCATATGGTTGAAAATAAATACAACCAACTGATTGTTAAGCTGAATGAACCTGGGGAACAAAGCAGACAGGTAAACATCATATTTAAGGTTTATAACGATGGGCTGGGATTCAGATACGAAGTTCCGGAACAGGAAAACCTTGGCGATTTTATTATTATCGATGAACTCACTGAATTTGCTTTCAACGACAATCATACTGCATGGTGGATACCTGCCTATGGCGATAACCGTTATGAATATTTATATAAGAAATCGGCTCTTAATGATCTTGATACTGTTCATACACCCTTAACAATGGAAGCCGGCAACGGACTTCATATCAGCATTCATGAAGCAAATCTCACAAATTATGCCAGCATGACCCTTGCTCATACCGGTCACAATAAGCTGAAATGTGACCTTGTACCCTGGTCAGACGGAACAAAAGTGAAGACCAAAGCTCCGATGCAAACCCCATGGCGGACTATTCAGATTGCTGAAAATGCCGGAGGACTTATTACTTCAAACCTAATTCTTAATTTGAACGATGAAAACAAATTGGACGATACTTCCTGGATAAAGCCATTGAAATATATGGGTATCTGGTGGGGAATGCACATCGGGAAATACTCTTTCTGGGAAAGTCCGAACCATGGAGCTTCTACAAAAAATGCAAAATATTATATCGATTTTGCCTCAGAGCATGGTATTCATTACCTGTTAATAGAAGGCTGGAACAAAGGCTGGACTCCTGCATGGTACGAAAACCTTTTGCATGTATTTAGTTTTACTCAATGCACCGATGATTTTAATTTTGAAGAAGTTACCTCTTACGCTAAGTCAAAGGGCGTTGAAATTATTGGTTACCACGAAACGGGTTCAAATATTAATAACTACCTGACCCAAATCGACGATGGTATGAAGATGTATGCCGATGCCGGAATGCATAACATTAAAATTGGTCAGGTGGGTTCAAGAATGCAAATGAAAGAATGGCACCACGGACAGTATGGAGTTGAATATTACCGATTTGTACTTGAAAAGGCTGCTGATTATAAGCTGGCTGTTAATTTCCATGAGCCCATAAAACCAACAGGCTTAAGAAGAACCATGCCCAACCTTATGGCTGGAGAAGGAGCCCGTGGTCAGGAATATAATGCCTGGAGCGAAGGAAATCCACCGGAACATACATGTATTTTGCCATTTACCCGCTTATTGGGTGGACCTATGGATTTTACACCCGGTATCTTTAGCATTAAGCCTACACGTGTGCATACTACATTAGCAAAGCAACTGGCTCTTTACCTTACAATATATTCGCCAATTCAGATGCTTGCCGATCTGCCTGAAAATTACGACAATCATCCTGCTTTTAAGTTTTTACAGGATGTTCCTGTCGACTGGAAAGAAACCAAAGTTCTGGAAGCTAAAATTGGTGATTATCTGACAACTGTGCGGAAGGATAAAAATTCTGATGACTGGTATCTGGGCAGCATTACAGATGAAAATGCGCGGCAGACTAAAATTGAGCTTAACTTTTTAGAGCCCGGCGCAGAATACATGGCAACTATTTATGGCGATGCCGATGATGCTGCTTTTGATACAAATCCTGAAGCATATAAAATAGACTCACTTAAAGTAAATTCACAAACAACTTTGGATATAAACATTGCTCCAGGTGGAGGATGCGCCATTCAGTTTAAAAAATTATAATCAACCTGAACTATCTTTAAAATGCAAAAATTAAAAACAATTTCTTTAGCCTCAATTATTACAATTGTACTGGTATTTTTTGTGTCATGTTCATCAAATCCGGAAAAATGGATTATGAGCCCCGATGGCAAAATTATGCTTACCGTATCTCAGGATTCAGCCGGACGGTTATATTATGCGGTGGAACATACAGGAATGTCTGTGATTGCCGAAAACCGGCTGGGACTCGAAAGAAAAGATGCTGATTTTACTCTGGGTTTGAATATTGTTTCTGTTTCCGAAGTTTCAGAAATATATGACTCATACAAATTATTGCACGGTAAAAAGTCCCAGGCTGATTACATGGCCAATAAGAAAGTGTTTACAGTTGAAAATGCAGAGGGAAAAGTAATGGAAATTGTTTTTCAGGTTTCCGACGATGGTTTTGCATTCAAATATGTGTTTCCCGAGGAATCAAATGAGATGCATTATATCACAAATGAGCTTAGCAGTCTTCAGTTCGATGAAAACACGCTCGCCTGGATACAACCAATTGCCAAGGCAAAATCAGGCTGGAATAGTTCTAATCCATCTTACGAAGAAAGTTATTTTAACGGAGTAGTGTTGGATTCACTTCCTGATCACGAACCAGGCTGGATTTATCCTGCATTATTCAAGCATTATAATTATTGGATTTCCATAACCGAAACTTTTCCCGAGGAGAACTATTGCGGAACCCGTCTAATGCTGAATAAAGGTGATCATAGCTTTAAAATAGGATTCCCTGAGCAGGTAGAAAGTTTTAATGAAGGGCCAGTTTATCCCGAATCAATTTTGCCTTGGGAGACTCCCTGGAGAGTGGTTAATGTTGCCGATAATCTGGGTTCGCTGGTTGAATCTACCCAGGGAACTGATCTTGCAAAAGCATCTGTTCTTGAAGAAGAATCATTCATAGTTCCGGGTAGATCATCGTGGAGCTGGGTATTGTATAAAGACGATTCTACCATTTACCAGGTTGAAAAACGCTTTATCGATTACGCATCGGATATGGGATGGGAGTATTGTCTGGTTGATTGCGACTGGGACCAAAATATTGGCTATGAAAAATTAGGCGAATTATGCGATTATGCTAAAGTAAAAAATGTAGGAATTATTGCCTGGTACAATTCGGCAGGAACGCAAAATACAACACCTTATACTCCCCGTGATAAAATGTTGACACACGAGTCCCGCACAAAAGAATTTGAAGCACTAAAGAAACTTGGTGTTGTTGGAGTTAAAGTCGATTTCTTTGGCGCCGATGGCCAGTCCATGATGAAATATTACATCGATATTCTGAAAGATGCCGCAACTTATGGAATAGTAGTGAACTGCCATGGCTCAACATTGCCCAGGGGTTTGCAGCGCACATATCCAAACTTAGTAAGCATGGAAGCAATTAAGGGACTGGAGTTCGTGACATTTGCTCAGGAAAATGCTGACCTTCAGCCAGAGCACAGTACAATCATTCCATTTACCCGGAATCTTTTTGACCCCATGGATTTTACACCGGTGGCTTTCAGTGAAATACCTAATATAAAGCGTAAAACTAGCAACGCATTCGAACTAGCAACAGCAGTTTTATTTATGTCGGGAATACAGCATTATGGCGAAGTTCCCGAGGGTATGGCAAAAGTGCCTTCAGAAGTAAAACAAATGATGAAGGACATTCCTGTAAGCTGGGACGAAACAAAATTTATTGATGGATATCCCGGAGATTTTGTTGTAATTGCCCGCAGAAAAGCTGATGTTTGGTATGTAGCTGGAATAAATGGTAAGTCAGCGGCAAAATCGCTGGAAATTAATCTTTCATTTATTGAAAACCCCAAAGAGCTTACCTTTATTACCGACGGTGAAAACAACAGAACTTTTAGAATAGAAAAAGATAAAGTAGATTTCGCACAAGTTTTTAAACTTAATGTAATTCCTGATGGTGGTTTTTTATTCCAGGTAAAAACAGGGAACTAAAACCGGGACAAGGAATCTCAATTTATTAATCACTATAAATATAGATGAATGAAAAAACTTAGTTTTTATGTATTGATTACGCTGTTTTTTTTGCTGATTCAAAGTTGCTCAAACGAATTTCCAATTACCGATTCTGTTCATATTAATTCAATTGGCTATTTGCCCGACGGGAATAAAATTGCTACTGTAATCTCTGATAACTGCACAATAGTTAATATTCGAAAAGGTAAAAACGGAAACCTTGTTTACAATGCCAAAATATCTGGTCCTTATTCGATGCCCGATACCAATCTGGTCATTTGGAAAGTAGATTTTTCTGGTTTAACCATTCCCGGCGAATATTTTATTGAAGTGCCCGGAATAGGCCGTTCAATAGGTTTTAGTATAAATCAAACAGCTTATACCAAACCCTATGTGGCAACAATGAAGGCTTTCTATTATTACCGTTGTGGCACAGAGGTTGAAGGTGTTCATAAGGGCGATACTTTCAGACATGCTCCTTGTCATATGGGCGATGGCTGGCACGATTTTACAGAATTTGGCCATATACATGCCGATGGTACAGGTGGCTGGCATGATGCCGGCGATTATGGAAAGTATGTTGTAAATGCCGGAATTACCTTACATAATTTATTTTTAACCTGGGAACATTTTTCTCAAAAGCTGGAGAAAATAGAATTGACAATACCCGAAACCAGTCCGGAAATGCCGGAGTTCTTGCAAGAACTAAAATGGGAAACCGATTATCTCTTAAAAATGCAATATCCTGATAGTTCAGGAAGAGTGTCCCATAAATTAACAGCAAAGGTTTTTCAGGGTTTTATAAGGGCTGAGAACGATTCCAGTATACGTTATTTTTCTGACTGGAGTTCGGATGCAACTGCCAATTTTGCAGCTGTTATGGCTATCTCTGCGCGTATTTTTAAACCTTACAATTCTGAATATGCTAAAACATGTTTGCAGGCAGCAGAGCGGAGTTATGATTTTTTAAAAGAAAATCCGGATGATAAACCCTGGGGTCAAAGAGAAATCCGGACCGGATGGTACAGAACTATTGATGTTCATTCGAGATTATGGGCTGCAGCTGAACTTTGGGAAACAACAGGTGAAGAAGCTTATCTGACAGATTTTGAACAAAGAGCAAAAAACTACGACAAAAAGGTTTTAAAGAACTACGACTGGGGGAATGTTCAGAATCTGGGCATGTTTACTTATATCCTTTCTGATAAGGAAGGGAAAAATACTGAATTGTTTACTCAGTTAAAATCGGAGCTTATTGCTGTTGCTGATTCTATTGCCGATTATTCCGAAATGGAAGCCTTTGGAAGACCATTCGATAAATATTACTGGGGCTGTAATGGAACCGTTGCGCGATTGGCCATTACTCTATCCATTGCTAACCTTGTTTCGCCCAATGAAAAATACATAAAAGCGGGGCAAAGCATTATTGCACACCTTTTCGGAAATAATATCTATGGGCGTTCTTATGTAATCGGTATTGGAGTTAAACCACCTATGAACCCGCACGACAGGCGTTCAGGCAGTGACGATATTGAAGCGCCATGGCCGGGCCAGATTGTTGGCGGGGGTCACACACCTTACGATTGGGTTGATGAAGAAAGTAGCTTTAGCCATAACGAAGTGGCAATTAACTGGCAGGCTCCATTGGTTTATGTTCTGGCTTGGTTTACCAGCGAAGAATAATACTGATTTACCGCAAAAACCCGATTTAAAAAAAATAATCAAATTAATAAAACCTGTAATGACTAAGAATTTATTCAGACTAATAGCTGGTTGTTTTTTTGTTTATGCTTTTGCCGGCATTGGATACGCACAAAAACAAGGCTTTGGCTTGCAAAACGAACCTGTTGACATCAGTCCGGATTTTGCGGATTTTGAAAATACTTATTACCTCTCGGGTGATTTGGTGAATTTTAATCCGAATACAGGAAAAGGACAACTGCAGTATAATCGGTATGAATATTCTACCAGAATAGCTTTTAATAATATTTTAGGAGTTTTACGACCTGTTGAGGCAAACGAATTTCCAGGGAATGAATATGCAGCTTCGCCCCAATTACCTTTTGAAATTCAGTTTGTATCACCCAAAACTGTTCGAATCAGGGCAAAATCTGGTTTTGAATTAAAAACAGACCAGGAATCCTTAATGCTTGTCGATGGCGTTGCACCAACCGATAATTCATGGAAGTATTCTAAAACCGAAAAAGGCCATGAATATTCAGGTAAATTTGGAAAAGTAGTTATTTCAGAATCACCCTGGAAGATTAGTTTTTATAATGCCAAAGGAGAATTACTTACCAATACGGTACCGCATTCCGATAATGCCGAAACAACATACACACCTGTTTTGCCGTTTTCGTTTGTCAGAAGGGCTTCTGATTATTCAAGGAGTTTTTCGGCAGTTTTAAATCTTTCGCCCGAAGAAAAAATATTTGGATTGGGCGAATCATACACCGGTTTCAATAAGCGGGGACAAAAAGTTGTGTTGTATACCGACGATGCAAATGGTGTACAAAATGAAACCATGTATAAACCTGTTCCATTCTATATGAGCAGCAATGGTTACGGAGTTTTTATACACACATCAACTCCAATAACATGCGATTTTGGTAACTATTTCAACGGAGTTACATCGCTGATGATTGGTGACGAGGAACTTGATTTATTTGTGTTTTTGGGCTCCCCAAAAGAAATTTTATATGAGTATACCGGCTTAACCGGGAAATCACCAATGCCTCCGCTATGGTCTTTTGGGTTCTGGATGAGCAGAATAACCTACTTCTCAGAAGAAGACGGCAGAGCAGTAGTTGACAATCTGAGAAAGTATAAGATTCCATCGGATGTTTTGCATTTCGATACAGGTTGGTTTGAAACAGACTGGCGTTGCGATTATAAATTTGCTCCGTCAAGATTCAATAATGCTGAAAAAATGATTCAGGATTTTCAGAAACAGGGAATTAAAACCTGCTTGTGGCAGCTGCCTTATTTTGTTCCAAAGAATACTCTTTTCTCTGAAATTATTGAAAATGGTTTGTATGTAAAAAACAACAAGGGTAATCTGCCATACGAAGATGCTGTTCTCGACTTCTCAAATCCCGAAACGGTTGAGTGGTATCAGGGTAAAATAGCAAGTTTGTTAGAACTTGGAGTAGGTGCCATTAAAGTTGACTTTGGTGAGGCAGCGCCATACAATGGTATTTATGCTTCCGATAGAACAGGTTTTTATGAGCATAACCTGTTTCCGCTCAGATACAACAAAGCAGTTTCTGATATCACACAAAAAGTAAAAGGGGAAAGGATTATTTGGGCAAGAAGTGCATGGGCCGGCAGTCAGCGTTATCCCTTGCATTGGGGAGGAGATCCTGCAAACACCTATTCAGCTATGTCGTCTACACTTAGAGGGGGGCTGTCATTCGGACTTTCCGGATTTTCATTCTGGAGTCACGATATTGGCGGTTTTGTTCAGAAAACGCCTGAAAATATTTACAGGCACTGGACACCTTTTGGTATGTTAACATCGCATGTTCGCAGCCATGGAGCACCTCCGACAGAACCCTGGGAATACAGCGAAGATTTTATGAATGCTTTTCGGGAAGCAGATAACATGAGGTATCAATTGATGCCTTATATATACGCTCAGGCCAAAGAATGTAGCGAGCAGGGTTTGCCCATGGTCAGGGCATTATTTGTTGAATTTCCTGACGATCCCGGTGCCTGGTTAATTGACAATCAGTATATGTTTGGTTCTCAATTGCTTGTTGCTCCACTCTTCAGCGATTCAAACAGCCGAAATGTTTATTTGCCAAAAGGTGAATGGATAGATTATCAGACGGGTAAAACCTATTCGGGTGGCTGGCACTCCATTGAGGCCGGAAATATTCCTGTTGTTATACTTGTTCAAAACGGTTCTGTTATTCCTCATATAAAACTAGCCCAATCAACAGAATTTATGGACTGGACTGAGATAGATTTAAAAGTTTATTCCACATCAGAAAAAGCTAATGGTGTTTTATACCTGCCCGAAAGTGAAGGATTGAAAACCATAGAGCTTAAAAAAGTGGAAGGCAAGTATAAGCTTAGCAAGCATCCATACGAGGGAAAAGTAAAACTGAATATTCTATAAAAAGACGATATAATTAAACTATTCAATATGAACTATTTAATAAAAAAAAGTGTTTGGGGTCTGCTGGTTGGTCTTTTAACGATGAGTTGCACAGATTCTGCAGTAGTAAGCAATATAAAGAACGGGGTTGAGCTTCAATCAAAAGAAATATATGTTAAAGTGCAGTTTGTTAGTAATGATATTGCACATGTAACTAAATGGTCTCCTGAGGGTACTTCAGAAAAACTAAGTCTTTCTGTACTCGATCAGAAAATTCCGGAGCTGAAAATTCAGGTTCAGGATAATGGCAGCTGTGTTGTTCTTGAATCAGAAACATTGAAACTTGAAATTGTAAAAGCTACAGGAAATATCACATATCGAAAAAAAGAGGGCAATTTAATTCTTAAAGAACAGGGAACTCCATTAATTAAACCGGTAATTTATGATGGTGATTCTGGTTATACTGTTCAGCAGGATTTCAAACTTACTCCCGATGAAGGAGTCTATGGTTTAGGACAACATCAGGATGGTTATTTTAATTATCGTAATAAGGAAGTGAAACTGGTTCAGTCTAATACCGATGCCGTGAATCCATTCCTTATTTCCACCCGGAATTATGGTATTCTTTGGGATAATTATTCTGTTACTGTATTCAGGGATGATGAAAATGGAGCCTCTGTCTGGTCAGATATGGGTGATAATATCGACTATTATTTTGTATATGGCGACAACATGGATAAAGTGATTTCGGGTTACAGGCACTTAACCGGTAAAGCACCAATGTACGGCAAGCACGCTTATGGTTACTGGCAAAGTAAAGAGCATTACGACACCCAGGAAGAGCTGATGACAGTGGCCAGAAAATACCGTAAGCTAAAATATCCTATCGATAATATGATTCAGGACTGGGATTACTGGAACGGTAACGAAAACTGGAGCGGTATGTTTTTCGATAAAACACTTTTTCCACAGCCAAAGGAAATGTGCGATGAATTGCATGCAATGAATTACAGGCTTATAATCTCAATATGGCCGGCTTTAGGGCCAAATACCGAAATATACAAAGATATGGAAAGCAAAGGCTTTTTGTATAACACTGTTGGTTGGGCCGGGTTTAAGTATTACGATGCCTACAATAAGGCTGCAACAAAATTATATTGGGAATACCTCAAAAAAGGTATTTATTCAAAAGGTCTCGATGGTTGGTGGATCGATTCTACCGAACCTGATGTGGTAAATGCACTTACCAAAGGCTCTACCGAGTACGAAATGAAAAAGATGGGAAGCAACAGCCTGGGTTCGTTTGCAAGGTATATGAATTCTTTCTCTCTTGTAATGACAGACGAGCTACATCGCTATTGGAAAGAAGAAACACAGGAACGCAGAGCATATATTTTAACCCGTTCTACCTTTGCGGGTCAGCAACGAAATGCAGCAACAACCTGGTCGGGCGATATTGGTGCAAACTGGGAAGTTTACCGTAACCAGATTTCTGCCGGATTGAATCACTGTATGTCTGGTATTCCTTATTGGACATTCGATATCGGAGCATTTGTTTTAGGTGCCTATGAGGGTGTTTTTATGGAAGGCGGAAAAGACCCTGCATACCAGGAATTGTATAACCGCATGTTCCAGTTAGGCGCATTTACGCCAATTTTCCGTTCACACGGATCCGAGACTCCCCGCGAAATATGGGAGATGGGTGAATTCGAGCAGTCTATCTTAAAATTCGATAAACTTCGTTACAGGTTAATGCCTTACATATATTCCCTGGCCTGGAAAGTTACCAGCGAAGATTATACCTATATGCGTGGTCTGCCAATGGATTTCACAACTGATAAGCACACCTACAACATTGACGATCAGTTTATGTTTGGTCCGGCTTTAATGGCCTGTCCTGTAACTGATTATATGTACCATACCCCACCACAGGCATCGCAGCTTATTGCTCCTGAATATTTTACTACTAATGACGGAGAACAAGGACTTTTTGCTCAATATTATAAAGATAATAATTACGAAACGCTGGGAATAGAGAAGATTGATCCAAACGTTGATGTATTCTGGTATACCGGACGTCCTGAGTATGTAACCGATTCGATGTATTCGATTCGCTGGACAGGAAAACTTACCCCAAAAGAATCAGGTTTACATCAGTTCCATATGAAGTGTTTCGATGCAAAACGCATCATACTTGATGGAGATACTGTTCCGATTGTTTATACAAGTACGGAGCAATATACTGCCAAACTTGATTTAGAAGCCTGGAAAGCATACGATATTATTGTTGAAACTGAAAATAATTCAACCGGAGCAGCCCGTATGCGCCTGTTCTGGAAAACTCCTTCGATGTTTGCTGTGGAAGGTACAGTTCCGACTACCGAAAAAGTAAAAGAAGTTTATCTGCCCGAAGGTACTGAATGGTATGACTTCTGGACTGGAAAAAAATTCGAGGGCGGCCAAAAACAAACTTTCGATGCACCAAAAGACCTGATTCCTCTTCTTGTTAAAGCTGGTTCAATCATTCCTATGGGGCCATTTATTGAGTATACAACCCAGAAGCCTGCCGATCCGATTGAACTTCGAATATATGCCGGTGCTGATGGTTCATTTAATCTTTACGAAGATGAAAATGATAATTACAACTATGAGAAAGGGGTTTATGCAACAATATCTTTTGATTGGAATGATGCAGAGAAAAAGCTCACTGTTGGGGAAAGGCAGGGTAGTTTCCCGGGAATGTTGAATGAAAGAACAATTAAAGTAGTACTGGTTAACCTAGAACACGGTTCAGGAATTGAAATCACAAAAAACTTTGATAAAATTGTAAAATACAATGGCGCTGAACAGGTTATTGAGTTTTAGTAATTTTAAAAATTGATTAGAATGGGCTAAAAATGGATTCAGACATTTTGGCCCATTTTCATTACATTGTAAACCTTTGGATTAACGTATATTTGACAATACGAACTATAAATAACCTCAATCAATATGAAACAAATAAAACTGTTATTATCTATTGTTTTATTATTGTTCACTATGCAAATCGGTGCACAAAAATTTGAAGGATTAGCACTAACGCCACCTATGGGCTGGAACAGCTGGAATCACTTTGCATGTGAAATAAATGAAGATATTATAAAAGGTGTGGCCGACGAAATGGCATCTAATGGAATGCGCGATGCCGGCTATGAATACATAAATATCGACGATTGCTGGCATGGTGAAAGAGACAGTCTTGGATTTATACATCCAAGTCCAGAGCATTTCCCTTCTGGAATGAAAGCTCTTTCGGACTATGTTCACTCTAAAGGCCTGAAACTGGGAATTTATTCGGATGCAGGTTGGAAAACCTGTGGTGGTCACCCCGGAAGCCGTGGTCACGAATACCAGGACGCTATGCAATATGCAAAATGGGGAATTGATTACCTGAAATACGACTGGTGTTTTACAGATGGTTTAAAAGCTGAAGGTACTTATTTAACCATGAGGGAAGCTCTCCGGGCTGCGGGTCGACCAATAGTATTAAGCATTTGCGAATGGGGCGATAACTCACCCTGGTTTTGGGCAACAGACATTGGCCATCTTTGGAGAACTACCGGAGATATCTACAACTGCTTCGATTGTGAATACGACCACGGTTCCTGGTCATCATGGGGGGTATTACAAATTATTGATCAACGCGATAACGATACCCTTAGAAAATATGCCGGACCCGATCACTGGAACGATCCGGATATGATGGAAATCGGGAACGGTATGTCGGTTAATGAAGATCGTGCTCATTTCAGTATGTGGTGCATGTTGGCTGCTCCTCTCATTGCAGGGAATGATTTGCGTAAAATGAATGCTGAAACCCTGGAAATTCTTACAAATAAGGAAGCAATTGCTGTTGATCAGGATGCACTTGGAATACAGGGATTTAAATATATGTCAATGGACAGTGTTGATGTTTGGGTAAAACCTTTGGCTGATAATGATCTTGCTATCTGTTTCCTGAACAAAGGGAAGAACAATGCTGAAATAGAATTTAACTGGAAAGAAAATACAATTGTTGATGATCTTAAAGGTTTTACCTATAACTTTAGTGAATCAGAATATACATTAAGAGACCTATGGCTTAAAGAAGATATTGGAAAAACCAGTAAACCTTTAAAAGCAACTGTGCCTGGTTATGATGTGCTGATGCTCAGACTTTCTGATATTTAGTAAAAAATAAAACTTGTAATTCATCATGAAGATTATTTTAAAATCTGAAACCATATTGTTTTTATTGGTTTTTGTGGCTCTTCTTTCGGCATGTAAAGGAGATTTTATTACAAAAACCAGGTATGAAATTGATCTTTCAGGAAAGTGGCAATTTGCCCTCGATGAAGAACAAAAAGGAATAAGCGAAAAATGGTTTTTAAAAAGTCTGGATGATGAAGTTATCCTGCCCGGTAGCCTCGACGAAAACCTGAAAGGCCTGGAAAAAACTGATACAGTATCAGGTTATCTGAATCGGCCGGTTTATTATACCGGTTTGGCCTGGTACCAGAAAGAACTTGTTATACCTGAAGAATGGGACAGGAAGTACATCGAATTAATCATGGAACGTACTAAAGTTACAAAGGTCTGGATCGATTCAACTTACATAGGTTCCAGTGATATTATTTATACACCACAGCGATATGATCTGACTGATAATTTAGCACCAGGAAAACATATTATAACCATTGCAGTTGATAACCGTGAAGAGTTGGTACCGGTTGCCGGTTCACATGCTTATTCAGAAAATACACAAACCAACTGGAATGGTATTATTGGTCGTTTTTGTCTTGAAGCCGCTAATATAATAAGGATTAAGCAGATAAAAGTTACCCCTGATATCGAAAATAATTCGGTTAAAGTGTATGTTAAGCTGGCAAACAGGGAAAAAGCAAAAAGTCTTCTCTCTGTTTCTCTAATGGCTGAAGCATGGAATACACGGAATAAACCGGAAATTTCAGGAGAAACTTATATTTGGCCTGATGAAAAAGAAATTGATGAACTTGAGGTCGTTTACAGTCTTGGCGATAAAATTAACCTTTGGAGCGAGTATAGTCCGGCCTTATATAAACTTGAAGTGACCTTGAATCAATCCGGAGTTCCGGTTGATAATCAGTTTGTTGATTTTGGTTTGCGTGAATTTAAAACCAGTGGAACCAAGTTTACCATTAATGGTGACACAACCTTCCTACGCGGAAAGCATGATGCATGTGTATTCCCGTTAACAGGTTACCCGCCAACAACAGTTGATGAATGGCTTAAAGTATTCAGAATTGCACAGTCGTGGGGTCTTAATCATTACAGGTATCATACCTGGACTCCACCTGAAGCAGCATTTAAGGCAGCTGATATTTGTGGTATATACATGCAGTCAGAATTACCCATGTGGTGGGGGTTTGACGATAAAGATCAAAATCAGGTTAACTACCTGACCAGCCAGGGTAAATTAATAATGGATGAGTATGCAAATTACGCTTCTTTTGTGTTGTTTTCATTGGGGAATGAACTGTTTCAGGAAAGAACTGTATTGCAACAGATGGTAGCAGACATTCGCGCTCACGATTCCCGGCCATTATTTACTACAGGTTCGAATAACCGTTTGTGGGATCCTTCATGGGCTGAAGGAGATGACTTTTTTGTTAGCTTCAGGGCAGCAAAAGATGCAGGTGATAATTCTACTGACGTTCGTACTTCAATGTCGTATTTAGACTCTAAATATGGAGGTATTCTGAATGCAAAATATCCATCAACTTCTTTCAATTATTCAAGGGCTTTGACTCACTCTCCTGTACCTGTAATTGGTTTTGAGGTGGGACAATACCAGGTTTATCCCGATTTTTCTGAAATTTCGAAATACAAAGGGGTTTTAAAGCCATGGAATCTGGAGTATTTTAAGAAGAAACTTCAGGAAACAGATATGTTTGATCAGGTGGAAGATTTCTTTCTTGCTTCGGGAAAGTTATCGGCTTTGTGTTACAGGGCAGATATCGAAGCAGCAATACGCACTCCGGAGTTTGGAGGTTTTCATTTGCTTGACTTGCAGGATTATCCGGGTCAGGGTACTGCACTGGTGGGCATGCTAGACGCTTTTATGGATAACAAGGGCTTAATTGAGCCCGAAGAATTTAAAAATTTTTGTAACGATGTAGTTGTGTTGCTGGAAATGGATAAGTTTTCCTGGCAGTCGACAGATACCTTCAGGGCAGATATTAAAGTTGCAAATTACAGCGGGCATGACATTTCGAAAAGTATTAACTGGCAAATAACAGGGAAAGATTTCAGGGGCACAATATCTGCCGGTGAGTTTAATAATGTTTCTGTCAGGAAGGGTGAAGTAAATTATGTTGGATCAATTACATTCCCTCTGAAAGATATAGACCAGGCAGAACGTTTTGATATCTCATTAGAATTGGGAACTAAAATACAGAATAATTATCCTTTATGGTTTTATCCCGAAAAACAGGAAATAGCAGATTCCGGAATTATCACAGTCGACAGGTTAACCATGGGAACAATAAATAAGCTTGTTTCAGGACATACTGTTCTTCTCTTCCCTGACTCTGCCTTAATATCAGGTACATCTGTTGGTAGTCAGTTTATTTCTGATTTCTGGAATTATGATATGTTTAAAAAGTTAGGGGAACAGTATGGTGGTGGTCTTTCACCTGGAACAATGGGGATTTTAACAAATCCTGAACATGCCATATTTAAAGCCTTTCCTACCGAATTTCATACAAACTGGCAATGGTGGCCAATGGTTTCTAACTGCCAATCTTTAATTCTTGATGGATTAACCAATTATCGTCCTGTGGTTCAGATTATCGACAATATAAACCGGAACCATAAGCTCGGAATGATAATGGAGTTCAGCATGGGAGAGGGAAAACTGCTTGTTTGTGCAGCTAACCTGCCTGAATTATCAGAATATCCCGAGGCAAAGCAGTTGTATGTAAGTATTGTTAACTACATGCTGTCCGATGACTTCATGCCGGAATACGATATAACTGTTGAGCAATTAAAAACTCTTGGACTTGTTGAATAGATTATTGGTTATTTGAACGCAACCAAATAGAGCTTTTTTGCATCAATAAAGGAAATAACCAAACCATGAAAAACCTATTTGCTTTTATTAGCGCATTGTTATTATTCTCCGTGCTATCTTCCTGCGATCGGGAAGATTCATTTTTAATTCCTGAAAACCAAGATATTCCTCTTCTTGAAAAACTTAAACATTCCGATACTACATATAAGATTTTTACTTATACTGATAACAATTTACTATTTGAGGAAAAGAGTAAATTTTTTTATCAGAAACATGTCTATAACAAAAGTAACCAGTTAATCCGTAAAGAGTGGTATACCGATGCATCTGTGTATAGTAGCAGTAGCTATGTAATAGAAGAAGCACAACAAAGAACAGAATGGGTAAGCCCTGATAATACTGAGCGGGATATGTATAAGACATACGAGTACAACGATGCCGGTGAATTAATTACCATCATAATGAATAGGGAAAACCATGAACCTGCTAAAACGGAGTATTCATACAATTTGAATGGGCAGATCGAAAAAGAAAGCCACTATTATCAGGGCGAGCTTTCAAGCTATTCATTGTATACATACGACAACAGAGGAAATGTAAAAAAACTGGAGAAGTATTCTATTGATTCAAATGGAAATGAAATTCTTTCAACCTCAACAGAATTTGATTATGATGACAAATATAATCCATATAGAGCCTTCAGCAGGTTATGTCAACCTGGAAAGTATACTAATGTAAACAATATAATCAAAGAGACTTATCGAATCCATTTTGATCCCGGACCTGGTGTAGATAATGTACAATCAACTGAATTTACTTACGAATATAACGATTCAGGCTATCCCATCAGTCAAGATGGTCTAATAGAGTTTGTTTACAAGTAACTTTCAGTACTTTATTTCTCCTGTTACATCTTTAGCCACTTCAACCAAAGTCTTCATATCGTTTATACCAATCTGTCCCTTGTATAGTTTGTTTTCTTCGTTGAACTGTTTTATTTGTGCATAAAGCTTTTCAGGATCTGCTAGTGTAACTTCTTTTACAGTTCTGTAACCGGTTTCGTATAAAACCCGGGCAAACATGTTGCCAACCCACTTAATTCTTGATAAGTCGGTCAGGCAGGTTAGTTCAAGAATAATTTCAGCATCAATGCCGGTTTCTTTTCCAAGCTTCTGCCGGGCATCCTTGGTTATTATTCTTTCAAACAACTGTTTGGTATCTTTTATACCAATTGTCTGCAAAGCCGATACAGTTTCTTCTGAAATGCCAACAAATTCAGAAATTTTATTTGGTTTTGGATGCAGGCTGTTAACTTCTCTTTTGAGTTGCGTTAGGTATTCTTCAGTTAAAGGTTTCTGATTTGACAGGTCTTCAAATTTCTTTTTGTTGTTAAGAGCAGTTTTCAGTATCTCTACATTTAGTATATCATGGTTCTTAAGACAATCAAAACAGGCATCAATTTTTTCTCTGATAACTTGTCGGCTTGGTATTAATGTGCCTTCCGTTAATTTGGTTTTGTACTCGTCAAGAGTAATAGATTTTAGGTCGATATAGTAAGCCATTTTTGTTGAATTTGAATAATGCAAATAAAGATTATTTTATGCCATAACCAAAATAATCTACATAACAATACATCCTAAATACTTTGCCTTAAATCATTTAAAGATTAAAACCTAAAGAAATATTCCGACATTTTCTTATTTTCACAATGTTGGATTAAAAAATGCAGAAACCTTGACCCAATGCCAAAAGTATACTTTTATGGAATGGTAACACCAATTACAGCTTTCCTGCTCGGTAAAAATTTCGCTTATCCCAAGCCAAATGAATATGCTGAACTTGCAACAACTATTAATTCTATTGGAGCTAAAGCTGTGAATTCAGCTTTTATGTTATCGAGGCTTGGCTTGGAAACAAAACTTGATGGAAACTGGATTAACACAAAGAATAAAGAGAAGGTTTTAAGGCTGACAGAACCCTTCAAAATTGAACCACTTGATATCACCGGAGCCGGTGACTCATTCAGAGCCGACTTTTTATTTAGGATAGCGCAAAAATGGACGGACGATAAAATTATAGAATTTACTTCGGCAGTTGCAGCCTGTGTTTGTTTAACTGTTCCTCTTATTCTGAATTCACCAGAATTAAATACAGATGAGGAATCTATTCCTGGCAATTTAAAATCTTTGAACCTCAAAAAATGAAACTAACAACCGATAGATTAATTCTCAAAGAAATATCGCGGAAAGATTTGCATAAACTCCATGAATTACATTCAGCTGCCGAGGTAGATGAGTTCAACACATTAGGGATTCCTGAAAATATTAAGGCAACAAAGAAGATTCTTAAATCGATGCTTAAGGCCAGGAAAAAGCATCCCAGAAGTTCTTATACCTGGAAGATTATATTAAAGGAAACTAAAGAATTTATTGGACTTTGTGGCATGACACTGAGCAACGACAGGTTTAAACTGGGAGAAATCTATTACAAGCTATTTCCCGTATTTTGGGGTAAAGGATATGCAACCGAGGTTTCAAAAGCATTAATAATTACAGGCTTCAATGTATTTCGGCTTCATAAAGTTGAAGCAGGAGTTGCTGTAAACAATGTAAAGTCGATAAAAGTGCTTGAAAAAAGCGGTATGACACGGGAAGGTTTACGAAGAAAAATACTTCCCATTAGAGGAGAGTGGGTAGATAATTACCATTATGCCATTGTAGAAGACGATCTAAGGAATTATTAATGAGATTTAACAGGCTTATGGAAAGAGTCCGCATCGAAGCAATGAATTATACAGATTATCCCGAGGTTGCTGAAATATATAAGATAGTTGTACGTCATGCAAAAAAAACCTACGGCTATTATTTTACCGATGATTTTATTCAATTCATCGAAAAGATATGGGATTGAATCCAGGATAACAGTAATATTGGGTTTTAACTAAAAAAGTAAATAATAATGAAAAAACAACTTTTTATCACCTTTCTGATTTATATCTTATATGTTGGGATAATTTTATTGGCAAATATCTTCATGGAGATGAGTTTAACTCAAAATAAAGAAACATTTGAGATGCTTTCAGGGATTTCTTTTGGATTTATTGGAATTCCAATTTTTAGTTTGATAATTCCAATTTGGTTATCAAAAAAATGGAAGCTTGATTTTTCGTTTTGGCCCAAAAAAAAGAATATCTATCTAGTGCTATCTATTTTATTCATATTTACTTTTATAGTTAATTTCGAATCTATAAAAACACTTATTCAGAGTGGTTTAAAGTTTGATATATTTATAATTCATTTCATTGGAATTTTATTATTTCATACTACTTATTATGCCTTATTTGTGTTATTAATTTTTCCAGTTCTAAGAAAAAACATAGATACACGATTAAGTATTATTATTACAGCCTTATTATTTTCTTTATATCATTTAGCTCAATTCCATTTTTACCCTGCTGGGCTGACTATAAATGTTCAGATTTTTCTTTTCTGTTATTTTATTGCTAGTTTATTACTCTATTTATGGTGTGAATCATTGATATTAGTTGCAATAGTTCATCAAATATCTGGAGCAATCGCTGTTGCGGCAAATGGTTCAATTCATAGTGAGATGGATTTTCTTTTTTTTCTTACAATACCCATAATTACAATTTTCTTTGGGTACATGATTTATCAAAGTATAAAAGCAAAGGATAAAGTAAATTACAATGAAAAATGGTGGATTAAAATAGACTAAAATATGCACGAACGCACAACACGCGGTCATAAAACATGCCGGTTTCAGTGGGTTTTCAAGCGTCTCGTCCCGCTTCAAGCTTTTGCAACGGGGGATAAGGACGCTCTCCACAATCCGGCACGTTTCATACCGCAAAACGGTGTGGAGACAAAAAATGCAACATTTGAAACGCAGTCCCCTAATAGGGTAAATTGGTATATAAGCGTCTAAGTTTTAAGTCCTGGTAATTCAGAATTTATTTAACAATATTTAGTATTAGGTTTTACAAGTTGAAAAACCTTCTTGTTATCTTGCAGTAAAATGACTGAAACCTCTGGTATGAAATTCTGCTATGCATTTTTTGTTTCTTTACTGCTGCAAGCAACTATTATCGCTCAGGATACCCCTGGCAATATATACCTGTTCCCCGGTCAGGGTGCTGATGCCAGGATATTCCAAGAGTTGAAATTAAACACAGCATATCAACTGAATTTTATTTCATATCCGGTGCCCGAAAGAGGATCAACACTTTCAGAATTTGCTTCCAGTTTTATCCCTGAGATAGATACAGCAAAACCTTATGTTTTAATTGGTCAATCAATTGGAGGAATGATTTGCACTGAGCTTGCCGACACTTTGAACCCTGACAAAGTAATAATTATTTCAAGTGCAAAAACCAGATATGAACTGCCATTCCGGTACAGCTTTCAAAAGTATATTCCTCTTTACCGGATTTTTCCCCGAGGAATAATAAAGCTTGGCGGCCGCATATTGCAACCTATTGTTGAGCCGGATACCCGGAAAGAAAACAGACCCTTATTCAAATCGATGATATGTGCAAAAGATTCAAAGTATTTAAAAAGGACTATAGGCATGATTGTAAGTTGGAACCGGATTTCCTGTAACGAAAAAATAATTCACATTCATGGAGATGAGGATCATACAATTCCAATACGTAAGGTTAATAGCAATTATAAAATCTCAAAAGGGTCTCATGTTATGGTGTATACCCGCTCTAATGAAATTAATGAAATTTTAAACTCGGTTTTAAGTAAAGAATTGTTAAAGTAAATATCATTCAAACTGTATCCAGTCGATCTGAATTTCCCCGGCAGTTTTCAAAGTAAGGTTAATGTTATGAATTCCTTTAGGAATATCGTTAACCTTTAATTGAACAACTTCCCAATTATTGCTTAAAGGTATGCTAAGCTCATTATTTGAACCTCCGGTTTGCAGGTTAATAATACAATTACTTATAGCTTTAACCCGCATGTTTACCTTTTTTGTTTTATTGTTGCCAAAGTCTACAGCATTATAGCTGATTGATGCACCTTTTTCAGATAAAACAGTTTTCCATCCATCAAAAGTGTTGGTGGTATCAAGAAATTCAACAGAAGCACCTTCACTGCTAATATAACTGTACCTGTCAACCTGAATTTTGCTTGTTGCTTTGGTCACACCTATTCCACGAAGGGTAGGAACCACTTTCTGAATCGTACCATCTGCGTTAAAAAACAAGCTGTCAGCCCTTGCAGAGCGGTTCTTGTCAAAATCAGGCGATAAATCATTGTTATGATAGAAGAGGTACCATTGTCCCTTGAAGTTAATAACTGAGTGGTGGTTCGTCCAGCAGCCTGAAGCGTGTTCATCCATAATAATTCCTTTGTACTCAAAAGGGCCAAGAGGGTTGTCTCCCATGCAATAAACCAGGGCTTCGGTTTTGTCAATAACCCATGGATAAGTAAAATAATAAACACCTTTTCGTTCAAATAAGAAAGGTCCTTCTTTTAATCCTCCACCTTGGGGCAGGGTGTCAATTATTACTGGTTCTGATTGAAGCTCCCGCATATTGTCTTTAAGCTTTGCCCCCATAAGTTTTCCCCGACCTGCCCAATAGATGTAAACTTCACCATTTATATCCTCAAAAATATTTGGATCGATACCTGATATTCCTTCAATTGGCATTGGGTCAGGAGTAAATGGTCCATAGGGATTATCAGAAACAGCAACGCCAATACGCATTCCGAATAATCCTTTGCTGGTATCTGCAATTGCCGGGAAATAGAAATAATATTTTCCATTTTTTTCGTAACAATCCGGAGCCCACATGCTGTTGGTTTTTGCATTAACCCATTCAACATCTTCCTGGTTAATAATCATACCGTGATCGGTCCAGTCCACAAGGTTCTCAGTAGAGAAAACATGATAATCTTTCATGCAAAACCAGTTGATGTTACAGTATACATCATGAGAAGGATACAAATACACTCTGTTATCGAACACCCTGGCTGTAGGATCGGCAGTAAACTGATCCATAATAACAGGATTTTGGGCATTTAGCATTGAAAGCTTAAATAGCAAAAAAGAGCATGAAATAGTATAAATTATTATTCGGTTAGTTTTGAATTTTTTCATCATTGTACGGAATTTGAAGGTGATTACTTATATGAGTTTTCGGGTTTTATAATTTTATAATTTCCACTTAAGTGCATGATGCTGAACAGGTACAATAAACCATCGTAATAGGGATCAAAATAGTTATCTTCGTAGGGTTCAAGTCTGGCGTTCCATACTTCGTCGATAAATCTCCAGCTTTTTGCCTGGGTACCCATCAACGATGCAGCTCCAGCAGTAGAAACCAAACCTAATGAGTGCCTTAATTTCTGAAAACCTCCGGCTGGTAAAATCCATTCCGGCAGGGAACCATCCATATTAAACTGATCTTCATAGCTGTCAATTCCACGACAATAAAGGAAATTCTGAATACGCTTACAATAATCTTTTTGCCATTCTTTGTCTTTGGCATACCATGCATAGTCCATGGCAATGTTCATAGGCACCCTCCATGAATCGTATCGAAAGGCTGCGCGCCAGGTAACATCTTTAGGTTGTTCGCCGCTATATAATGAATAATCAGGATTTAATCCGGTAACCGGATGGCAAACCCTTTTCAGGTAAGCTCTTGAAGTATCTGCACAATCTCGGTAAAACTGCTCATGTCCGTCCTTAGCATACTCGGCCCATATTTCAAAAAAGGCGGGTAAATGATACGATGGATCTGTTAAATTATATCGCTCGGTTTCGGGCACAAAAGAAATTTGTTTATGCTCAACATTTAATATGTTATTTATTCCTTCCGAACCGTCCTTGCTCCACATGGCATCCAGAATTCTTCTGGCTTCGGCATAATAATTAATGCCTGTTTCATTACCCCAGCGATTCGATGCAAAGAGCAATGCTGTGATGTAATACAATTCACCATCGGAGGCAGTACCTGCCGAATTATGCTTTCCGGTTTTGGGATCGGCAGACCAGGCAAAATAGCCATCCCGGGGACCGCCCTGGTGTTGAAGGTAATGTTTTGACCAGCGCCAGATACGATCAAAAACATCTTTTTTATCGAGTTGGACAGCTATCATCATTCCATACGACAGACCTTCGGTGCGGGCATCATGGTTTTTTAAATCGGAAACATAGCCCATTGAATCTCCAACCTCGAAGTAAACCCTGTCAGGGCCTTCAAAAAGATCAGAAAATGCTTTATTTAGCTTAGCATCAATTTCTTCTTGTTTGTATCCGGCTTCGAGAAATAAGTTGCGGTATTTGTCTGTTTCCCAGGCACCTGTTTCCCAAGGCTTCAGTTTTCCTCTCGGGTCTTTGATGTCCCTGGAACAATCATCTTCAATTTGGCAGGTATTTAACAGAAATAGGCAGAGCATCAGAGAAAGCAAAACTTGTTTCTTCATGGATATGCTTTTTTTTAGGTTAAACTAATTAATCTGAAACGACTGCATTCAATCGTCTGCAGAGGCAATGAAAATACAAATAAGTTTTGCATAAAAAAAAATAAACCAGTTGTAATTAATCTGTTTTGTCATATTTCCCTACAAAACGGCAAGTATCTTCTTTCATTGCGGTTATAGGGTATTTTGTTTGTGAGTCTTTTCCTTTTCACGAAAATCTTGAGGGCTGACCTCGGAAAGTGTTTTAAAAGAAGAGTAAGCTGTAAGATTGTTTATTATAACTGAAAAAATTAGTAAATTAATAGTTAGAAAGGGGAATTTCTGAATGTCGTTTAAACAAAGGGTTTTGCTTATGACCCTGTCAATCAGCATTATTGCAATAATCGGGATATTTATTCTGGTTATGATTATAATGCATAAAAGTTCTGACAGGATATCGGAACAAAACACCAGAAATCTTGTTGATGTTGCAATGTTATCTATTGATAATCAAAATAAAAGCCTAAACTATCATGTTCAGTATTCTATTGAATTAAGAAAAAATGAACGCAAAAATATTGTAGCGCTTGTAAAATCTATTTTAAACAGATATTATGCTGAATATAAATCGGGAAGATTAACAGAAAATCAGGCAAAAAACCGTGCTCTTGACGATATTAACAAGATAAGGTACGATGAGGATAAAGGTTATGTTTGGATCAATAATACAGAAAAGCCTGTTCCGAGAGTAATTGTGCATCCCTATTTTCCGGAGTTTAATATGAAACCGGCATCAGCTCCAATATTTTTTTCATCGGCCGATTCAAGCAATATTTTTTTAAATGCTGTAGAGTTATGCGAAGAACAAGGAGCCGGTTTTATCGAATACACTTGGCCCAAACCTAATAATAGCGATTCTGTTCAGAAAGAGAAATTATCGTATGTTGAGCTATATAAACCCTGGCAATGGATAATAGGTACTGGTATATATCTCGAGGATATTGAGCGCGATGTTAAAGACCGGGAAATGGCTATGATTGATGAATTAAAAAATACTCTTGGTGAACTCAGGATAGCTCAGACAGGCTATTTTTTTATTTTTAATGGAAACAAGCGTGTTTTGTTACATCCCGTGTTAAATCAAGAAAGAATAGACTCGTCGTATTATTCCAATTCTCTTCATTTAATGGATAGCATAATTAAAGTTGTGCAAAAAGGTGGCGATACCTATGAATATAATTGGTTGGTTCCGGGCGAAGATAAAGTTGAGTATAAGCATAAAAAAAAGGTTTTTGTTGAATATTTTGAACCACTTAACTGGTATGTTTGTGCATCGATATATCAGGAAGAAATTGACAGGGCTGTTGTTATTTTAAGTAAGAAATTGATTGGTTTTAGTCTTTTGTTTATTTTATTCACAATTATCTTGTCACTTCTTGTTTCCGAAAGGCTGGTAAGGCCAATCCGGGAACTAATGAGTTTTGTTAATCGAGTTAAGATTGAAAATAATAATAATAATATTAATACTTCTCAGGTACCCATTACGGGCTCAAAAGAAACACGCCTTCTTGGTAGTTCGATAAAAGAGATGCTTATATCTATTGAAAAACAAAAACTGTCGCTCATTCAGCAAAAATTAGAAATTGAGAAAAGTAAGGAAAAGTTAAAGGCCAGTGAAAATAAGTACAAAACATTATTCACTTCTTCAGGCGATGCAGCACTTATATTTAAAAATTTCAAAATAACAGAATGCAACGATAGAGCAATTAAAATATTAAAAGCAGAAAAGGAAGACCTAATTGGGTTAAGCCTTTGGGAAATATCACCGGAATATCAGCCCGATGGTATCAGCTCGAAAGATAAGGCCAGGGAATTGTTTGAAAGCACCGGAACCAATCAGCCGGTAGAATTTGAATGGATATACAAAAACTTAAAAAACGAACTACTGGATATCGACGTTACGCTGATTTTCTTTGATGAAGAAAAAAAGTTCATGTTATCTACCTGGAGGGATGTAACTGCCAAGAAAAAAGCTGAAAGGGCTTTAAAAGAAAGTGAAGAAAAATATAAGTTTTTAGTAGAAAACAGTCCTTCGGTTTTTTGGATGGTCGATAAAGAAAGGTCTTTAAAATATATAAGTCCGAATATTGAAAATGTATTAGGAACGGCAGGATTGGTGTTTAAAGGAAAATGGCAGGAATTATTTATAAACCGCATTCATGCCGAAGACAGAGAAACTGCAATAAAAGATTTTGATGATCTGTATGTCAAAGGAATTTCTATTAATTCAACATACCGTATAAAGAACAGAAAGGGCTATTGGATCTGGGTTCATGTATTGGGCGAGAAGAACAGTACTGTTTTTGGAGAAAATACTGCTTATGGAGTTATAACAGATATAACCGACAAAAAAATCACGGATCAAAAAATTATGCAGACCATGATTCGTTCCGAGGAAAAAGAACGAAGTCGCATAGCTAAAGATCTGCACGATGGTGTATCGCCTTTGCTTTCGGCCATTAAATTATTTACTCAATCGCTGCACGACAGTAAAGAAGAAAGTCTGAAAGAGCAATTGTCGGAAAAAATAAGTGTTGTAATTGGAGAAGCAATACGCAGCATTCATGAAATATCCGTCAATATAAGTCCGCATATTCTCCAAAATTTTGGTTTAATAAAAGCGGTTGAATCATTTGCATCGCACCTAACAGCTGCCAGTAATTTATCCATTAAAATCGAATCAAAACTAAAGGACAGGTTATCCATTGAAATAGAAACAACCTTGTATAGAATATCTGTTGAATTATTAAACAATGCTGTTAAATATTCTAAATCCGATCAGATTTTTATAAATTATATGCCAAAGGGGAATAGTGTTTATTTGGTTTATCAAGATAATGGGATAGGTTTTAATACAGAATATGTTTTGTCTCAGAGCAAAGGTATGGGGCTTTTTAACATGAAAACCCGTGTTGAAGCATTATATGGTAAATTTATTATTAACAGCATTGAGAATAAAGGCACAAATGTAATTATATCTGTTCCAATAACATAAATGAGTATGGCTTCCGAAATAGTTACAATAGGTATTGTTGATGATCATGCTATTTTTCGCGATGGCTTAAAATCGGTTTTATCGCAGATTAGTGAATTCAGAGTGATATATGAGGCCGAAACAGGTAAAGAATTCCTTAACCTTTTGAATGATATTGTTCCCGATATTGTGTTAATGGATATCTCCATGCCGGAAATGGATGGAATAACAGCTACAGAAAAAGCTTTGAAAAAATACCCTATGTTAAAAATTATTACCCTTTCAAGCTATAGCGATCACGTTTATTATTATAAAATGATAAAAGCCGGGTCTCAAGGCTTTGTGCAAAAGAAGTCGGGAAAAGAAGAACTTGAAAAGGCTATAAAAGAAGTTTATGAAGGCAAAAATTACTTTCCGCAGGAATTACTTCGGAACCTCATATTTAAGATTAGTCATGATGGCACCAATAACATTAATCAGGGTAAAATATTGCTTTCAAAAAGAGAATCGGAAGTTCTTGAATTAATCTGCACGGGCAATACAAACTCCGAAATTGCTGATAAACTGTGCATTAGTCCTAAAACCGTTGATAATCACAGAACCAGTCTGCTTCAGAAAACCGAAACAAAAAATGCGGCACACCTGGTTATGTTTGCTATAAAGAACCATTTAATTGAGGTCTGATAGCAGTTTCGTCTTTTTTCTTTCCAAAAAACAGTTAGAAATACTCAAATTACATTAGGGGTTTTACCCTATTTGTTCGGTGTTTTTACCTTCTTTTTATGACTATCCCGAACTTTAATTTTGTATCAATAAATCTTTGATATGAAATTCATAATAGTTGATGATAATAAAACATTCAGGGATAGTGTAAGATTCAATCTTGAAAAAGTGCATGGATATGAGGTTATTGGAGAAGCTGCCAATGGAGAGGAATACTTTAAACTGGAAAACTGGCATTTAGCAGATATTATTCTAATGGACATTGAGATGCCAAAAATGGATGGTATAACAACTGTAAAAAAGGCTTTATTTAAAAACAGCACCTTAAAATTTATTGCTGTTACCAGTTATAGAGATAAAGTTTACTTAAACAGCTTGATTTTTGCCGGATTCAGAGCATGTATTTTTAAAGATAATTTTTACGATGAGATTAAAAATACAGTTGCACAGGTCATGCAAAACAGCCTGAAATTTCCAGGAGATATATTGATAGAAAATTCCGACGTGTCAAAAAATAAACAAAAGAACTAAAAAAACAATACTATGAGTTTTTTGAATAATTTAAAAATTGGGTTAAGGCTTAATATTATAATAAGCCTTGTAATGGTGCTGATTATTTCGGCATTGGGAATCTACACAGTTGTAAATCAACGTCAACAAATCTTATCAGATACTGATATAAGAAT
>JAFGVA010000169.1 GCA_016938235.1 Bacteroidales bacterium
AAAAAACGAAAGAAAACATCGACAAAAAAGGCTTTATCATATGAATTACAAACGATTATAGCTTAACTAAACGACATTGAATGTAGAGTTGAGAATACTGGAGGCTATTCTGATTTCTGACTTCTTCTCAATTTACCACATTTTCTTGCGCCAGTTATCTTTTGGCGGTACAGGGTCGTATCCGCTGGTTCCCCAAGGCTGACAGCGCAATATTCTATGAATGCCCAGGTATAAACCCTTTAACGGGCCGTGCACTTTTAGTGCTTCAATTGTATAATGTGAGCAGGTGGGAGTATGTCTGCAACTTCGGGGAATAAATGGGCTTATAGCAATTTGATAAAACTTTACAGGCAGAATAAGAATAGATGATATTGCTGTCAAAAAATATTTCCAGGCTTTACTCACCATTGTATTCTACAAAATTTCGTTCAGTTTCAAATAAAACTACACTAAGCTCCAGGCCTTCGGCAATTTTATTTCTAAGGATATTCCAAATGACAACCGCGATATTCTCAGCCGTTGGATTGAGCGTTTTGAATTCCTCAACGTCTGCATTGAGATTTTTATGGTCAAACCTTACAAGCACATTTTCCCGAATGATTTGCTTAAGAATTTTCATGTCTATAACATAACCCGTAACCGGGTCAATTTCACCTTTAACTTTTACTATCAGATCATAATTATGACCATGGAAATTGGCATTGTTGCATAATCCAAACACTTCATCATTTTTTGTATCATCCCATTTCGGGTTGTATAGCCTGTGGGCAGCATTAAAATGTTCTTTTCGACAAACGGTAATTTTCATAATACAACTTCGATTGATTGTTAAAGTTAGGGTTTTATTTAATGGAGTTGAATATCAAATTTCCAATATAATAATACTGAATTTATATACATAACCAAATTCAACTATTTTTGTTTGATTTTATACTTATGGAGAAAGTTTTTGTATACGGAACATTGCAAGATGAGAAACTGAGGCAGCAATTAACAGGCAGACCCATAGGCATTTCGGCATTTGCCGAATTAAAGGAGTATGGCATGTCAACTGTATTCGACGATGGCAACAGTTACCCGATTATTTATAAAACAGCAAATATGGCTGATAATATCAGGGGTCAGCTTATTGAGGTATCAGAAAAAGAGCTGGCAATTCTTGATGAATATGAAGGATCATTGTACCGTAGAATAAAGGTAGAATTAAACTCCGGAGAACAGGCATGGGCTTATGTTGAGTAATATTTACTGCATTTTATTTTTAAAAGCATAATTCCAGAATCTGGCTGGAAGATTAGTATGGCATTTGTGCATTCCTGGCTTACCGATTTAATCCATAAGCAGAATTAACAAGATTTCACATTTCTTTCATATTTTTCACCGGCCTAAAGTTTATTTTTGATAGCGAAACCAAACTTTACTGCGTTGAAGGCAGGGATAATATTTTGTGTTGTTTTAGTATGCTTTCTATCTGAGAATATCCACTCGCAGGATACTGTATCTTCACCATTCATTTTCCATGGCGTTTTATTAGACAGTGTTTCTGGTTCTGTTGTAGGCTATGGACATATATACAACGAAAGCCGACGAAAAGGAGCAATATCCGACACGAATGGCCGCTTCAGAATTTGGGCGAATATATCCGATACTCTGGTTTTTATTTCATTAAGTCATTTAGGGAGAATATACATTGTAAAACCATTGGATATTAAAAGAGAGGTTCCCGTTAAAATGATGATCAGGCTTTACGAAATTGATGCTTTAGAATTTGAAATACCCCGTACTTATAAAGCCTTGCAGGAAGCAATACTTGAGATTGATCCGAAAGAAGGAAAACCTATGCCGGAATTGCCTCAACACAACTCATATATAACGCCGAAACTACTTGATACAAACTATATATACTCAAATGATTTTAAAGTCTGGCATCCCATTTCAGCTTATTATTATAAGCACAACAAAGAAGAGCAATCAAAGAGAAAATTATGGATGTTGCAGGAACAGGAGCTTTATCAACCCATGATTGATAAAAAATACAATATAGAAATGCTATCGCGCATTACCGGATTTACGGGTGATACTGTTCTGAATTTTATGCTCTATTGTAATTTCAGTTTTAATTATCTTTATGAATCCACAGAACTTGAAATAATTGAAGAAATAGATCGACAAAAAAAACTCTTTATTGAGCACTGCTATGGACAATGTATTCCGGTTACCGTCCCTACACGAAATAAAAAAGAGCGCTGAAAGAATTTCTGCCTTTATTCATCGTACCCCTGTTTTTACTTCAGGAATTATTGATGAAATAACCGCTTGCAACATATACTTTAAATGCGAGAACCTGCAGAAATCCGGAGCCTTTAAATTTCGTGGAGCTACTAATGCACTTTTAAATCTCAAAGATGTTTCACCAAACATTCCGGTTACCACGCATTCTTCTGGTAATCACGCTGGTGCTTTGGCAAAAGCTTCTCAAGCTATTGGCAGGAAATGTATTGTTGTAATGCCCGAAAATGCACCAAAAGTTAAAATAGAAGCTGTAAAATATTACAATGCTGAAATAGTTTTTTGTAAGCCTACCCTGGAGGCTAGAGAATCTTCTGCGGAAAAAGTTATAGAAGAAACCGGAGCTGTCTTGATTCATCCATACAATAATTATCACATTATTGCAGGGCAGGGAACAGCTGCTTTAGAGCTTCTCGAGGATTATTCAGAGCTCGAAATCATAATCATTCCTGTTGGCGGAGGTGGACTGCTTAGCGGCTCTTCAATTTCTGCGAAAGCAATAAAACCGGCAATAAAGGTATTTGGCGCTGAACCCATGGGGGCCGACGATGCTTACCGTTCATTAAAAGCAGGGAAAATTATTCCATCAATAAAACCGGTAACAATAGCTGACGGGTTATTAACATCGCTCGGAGATTTAACATTTGAGGCAATCTCAAGCAATGTTGATGATATTTTTTGTGTGTCTGAAGAAAGTATAATAGAGGCTATGAGAATGGTCTGGAAATTTACAAAAATGATTATAGAACCCTCTTCGGCAGTTCCCTTAGCAGCGGTTTTAGAGAATAAAAGTTTGTTCAAAAACAAAAAACTGGGGATTATTATTTCCGGAGGAAATGTTGATCTGAACAAACTGCCCTTTTAGTTTTGTAAATGTTCTTTATTCAATAATAAATTCTGCACTTACCGGGTAATGATCAGATAAGGGTACTCTTTTTGATTCGTATTTTACTGCATCGAATTCCTGCGAATAGAAAATATAGTCGATTCTGTACGAAGGTAATTTACCCCTGTATGTTTTTCCGGTTCCAAACCCAGCTTCGCGGTAGGCATCTTTTCGTTCGCCTAAAAGTTTGCTGTATGTATATGAAACGGGAGTGTCGTTAAAATCGCCGCATAATATTACAGGGTAGGGTGAACTACTAATGTGTTTTTCAACTAAATCGGCTTGTTTGGCTCGTTTAATAAAGGCATACCGAAGCCGGTTTGTTACGTCTTTGACTTCTCCAATTTTTTTTGAATTAATATGAAAAATACTATCCAAAATGCCATAATTGTTTTTCTTCAGATGAATCGATTGCAGATGAAGATTATATATTCTGAAGGTATCCTCTTTTATTTTAACATCGCTGTAAATACAAGTATTGACAGAATTATTAAAGTCAATTTTTCCCCGGTTTAATATAGGGTATCTGCTAAAAGTTGCTAAGCCAAAGTTCGAATTGCCGTTCGAGAAGCTTTTGGTATATTCAATATGTTTATGCGGGGTTTGCGACAATTCTTTGCCTATACGTTGCTCTGTTTGTGCAGGAACATTTTTCTTGGTTAAAAACTCCTGCAGGCAAATAAAATCAGCCCCCTCTGATTTCAGAAAAGAAAAAATATTGTCGCGGACATCATTTTTATTTTCCCACAGGTAGTAGTTAAAAATTCTGACGTTATAACTTACTACTTTTATTTTATCAGCAGTGTCAGGTATTTCTTTTTGTATGTTAAATTGAATATACCGGCCAATATTAGAAAATCCTACAAGGATGATTATCAGGCTAATAAATGCATATTTGTTTTTTCTCCACCACCAAAAAACCAGGAAGCCTGTATTTGCCAATAACAGATAAGGATAGGTAAGACCAAAAAAGGCCATCAGCCAGGCTTTCGATGGACTAATGTGGTTGGAAAGATAGGCTAAAATCATTGCTGCAGCAACCAACAGGTTTAGCAGCAAAAAAATATTTCTTGTAAACTTTTTCAATATCAATAACCGCTAACTTTTACCGCCTAGTTTAAATAAGATCTCTTTTTCTTTTTTTGTCAGGCTGTCGTAACCCGACTGTGCAATTTTATCCAATATTTTGTCAACTTCTTTTTGTGTTGCTGCTTTTTCTTTATTGTAATCAAAGTCGGTCATGCTCTTAGCCTGATTCTTATAAGTAACCTTTAGTTTAGGTTTGGGTTTAAGAAGAGTGACCAGGCCATCAATAAATTTCGAAAATCCTTTGCCGGTATCTTTTCCACGTTTCAGCTGTACAGCAAACAGGTATCCGTATAGTGCACCGCCAAGGTGTGCCAGGTGTCCGCCGGAATTATCAGAAGCTATTTGCAATACATCCAGAACTACATAAAACAAGGCAATATACTTAAGTTTTGTAGAACCAATAAAAGGAATTAATACCTCATAGTTTGGGTTATAAAACGAGATACTGATAACAACAGCCATAACCGATGCCGAAGCTCCTAAAGCCACTCCGTCGCTCAATCCGGGAAAGATGTTGTAAGCGAGAATAAACATAGCAGCACCGGCCAATCCACCAAGCAAATAGGTAGTAAGCAGTTGCTTTTCATTCAAATAGTGCAGAAAAATGCGCCCAAACCAGAATAGAATAATCAGATTGAATAAGATGTGCAAAAATCCAAAATGCAGGAACATGTACGTTAAAGGAGTCCACGGCTTTATTAACAGTTCATTTAAATTTGAAGGAACCATTAAATACACGAGATATTTGGCCTGAAAAATGGCAGATTTTTGTACTAAAGAAAATTGTCCCGAACTGAATAAAAAGAATATAACATAAAGTATTTTCAGAACTAAAAAAACGCCAAGATTTACATAAATCAGTTTTGTTAATGTACTTCCCCTGCGAAATGAGTCACGTATCTCATCTAATATATTTCCCGACCTGTACATGTGTTTTAAATTGTATTCATGCAAATTTAGCTAAAGAAGCAAAGATTTCAGAGATCTGGGCAATAAAGTTTTTAAACCAAACTAATTAATATTGTCTGAACTGGTTTTTCTTCCAGAACAGCGTGATAATAAAACCAATAACAGCTCCTCCAATGTGTGCAAAATGAGCCACATTGTCGCCCGGGTTATTGCTAAGACCCTGGTAAACCGAAAGCACTAAAAAGCCAGGGATTAAGTACTTGGCTTTAACAGGAACAGGGAATGGAAAAACCATTAATTCTACATTAGGGAACAGGTATGCAAATGCTGCCAGAATACCGTAAACTGCTCCCGATGCACCTACCATAGCACCCTGCACTCCCATAATGTGATAAACAAGCAGTTGTAAACCTGCAGCTCCTAAGCCTGAGACAAAATACAGAATAAAAAACCGCTGACTACCTATATAAGATTCCAGCATTCTTCCAAACATATATACTCCGAAGAATATGTTCATAAATATGTGAAAGAAACCGGCATGCAGAAACATATGGCTGATTAGCTGATACGATTTGAAGAGCCCGGTATTTGGGCTGTACAAGGCAAGCCAATAGTTTATTCGCCCCTGCATAAGAAAGTTTAATGCAAAAAAAGCAACATTTGCAATTATTAAAAACCGGGTTACCTGGGGTAGATTGGATAAAAAATTTCTATTTGTACCTGAATAATAATTCATCTTTTTGTTGTTTACTGATTAAATAACTTTTCTAGCTCTTCAAGGTTCAAAATGGCAAGCACTTTTTTACCGGTTGGAGTATAATTAGGATTTTCGCAGGCAAAAAGTTCATCAACCAGGTGTTGCATTTCAAGTTCGGTTAATGTTTTTCCATAATCGACAGCCGAGGCTTTTGCCAGGGAAAGTGCAAGGCGTTCTTTAATGTTGCCCTTTACAGTGTTTTCGCTTTGTTTGTATTCTTCAATTAAGGTTTCCAGCAATTCTTCGGCACTTGTATTTTTCTGTATATCGGGTGTACCGTTCACAACGATGGTGTTACTGCCTAAATCATTAATATCAAAACCAAGCAGGTTTAAATCATCCATAATGTTATTTACCAACAGATAATCTTCATGATTCAAATCGAGTTTGGCAGGGTAAAGACTTCTTTGGCAAACAGAGCGGTTCATTGCCATGTTTTTCACATGTTGTTCAAAAAGAATTCTTACATGGGCTTTTCTTTGATCGATAAGCATAAGTCCTGATTTTACCTGGGTAAGAATATATTTTCCTTTTAATTGCAAATATTCCGACCTGTCTTTTTGAGGAGTTTCCAATGCTTCTTGGTTTGAGAAAAGGGCGAGGTCTTTTTCTTCCATTTCGGGCATGTTGCTTTGGTAGAGCTTCTCCCAGTCGTCTGTTATCTTCTTTTTACCTCCGGAATAGGTTGTAGCCTGGTGTTTTCCACTTTTTTCTATTTCGAATGGATTAAAAGTATAATCGATTGGAATTTCAGGCACAGAAATCTCCGTGTTTTTTCTCATTACAGGAATATCAATTACTCCATGAGTTTCAAAATCGATGCTTGGAACCGAGTTTGCTTTTCCTAAAGCTTCTTTAACTGCAGCTGTAATTATTTGAAATAAAGCTTGTTCATTTTCAAATTTTATTTCAGTTTTTGTAGGGTGAATATTCACATCTATCGTATGCGGATCAACATCGAAATATATGAAATAAGAGGGATAACTGTCGCCCGGAATCAATCCCTCATAGGCTTTCATGATGGCACGATGAAAATAGGGGTGCCTCATGTATCGCTGGTTAATGAAAAAAAATTGTTCTCCGGTTGTTTTGCGGGCACATTCAGGTTTGCCAATAAAGCCTGTAATTTTTGCCAGAGAAGTATCGTTTTCTAATTTATTTAACGTTTGATTAAGCTGTTTACCAATGGTTTGTATTATACGCTGCCGTACGTTGGTTTGCGGCAGGTGCATCACAATTTCGTTGTTATGATGAAGTTCAAATTCAATATTGGGGTGCGCTAAGATTATACGCTGAAATTCATTTAATATATGCTTAAACTCTGTTGTATTTGATTTTAAGAACTTCCGGCGGGCAGGTACATTAAAAAAAAGGTTTTTAATCTGAAAGTTTGTTCCGGCAGGGCAACTTACCGGTTCCTGTTTTTCAAGTTCAGAGCCAGCCATAATAATCTGGGTGCCTAAATCTTCGCCTGGCTGCCGGGTTTTTAATGTTACGTGGGCTATCGATGCTATAGAAGCCAATGCTTCTCCGCGAAAGCCTTTGGTGCGTATTTCAAACAGGTCGTTGGCAGTTTTTATCTTCGAGGTTGCATGTCGCTCAAAGGCCAGACGAGCATCGGTTTCAGACATACCACTTCCATTATCAATAACCTGGATAAGTGTTTTTCCGGCATCTTTTACCAATACTTTTATATTGTCGGCTCCGGCGTCAACAGCATTTTCAACAAGTTCTTTAATTACCGATGCCGGTCTTTGAATTACCTCTCCGGCTGCAATCTGATTTGCAACAGAATCGGGTAACAACTGGATAATATCTGCCATTTAAAGAGAACTGCTTATTTAGGTAAAAAAGTGAATGAAAAGTTATTATTTAAAATGTAATATGCCAAAAGTGACAAGATGGCAATAATAATGATAAGTCTGAACGAAGATTTTCGGTTTGAACTTCTTTTTTCAGCAAATTTTCGTGCCATAGAGCCACGCGAAATATTAGGCCTGTAAGCATTTTGATTATGAATGCCTAATTCCTGCTCAATTCTTTTTTGTCTTTCTTCAGCAGCTTCCTTTTGTTCGTCGTAATACCTGGGTATGTAATTGAACTCTTTTGGTCTTGGAGTTTTAAAAAATGTTATACGCATAGCTTTCGGCTTTAAGATGCAAAATTAAGGTTTATTTTATGCTTATTGAACATATTGAAAAAACTATGCCAAAAACAATAAATTTTGAGAAAATAATTCAGTCATTAAGCCTTGAGCCACATTTTTTACAGTAAACAGCATCCTCATCGTGATTTTCCTTGTAGCATGAAGGACATACCTGGGTACTTTTATTCAGGTTTTTAGACAGCTCAACAGTGATAATACCGGTAGGCACTGCAATAATCGCATAACCTATAATCATTAGAATGCTCGAAATAAACTGGCCAATTGTGGTTGCCGGCGTAAGATCGCCATATCCAACGGTAGTAAGTGTTACAATTGCCCAATAAATTGCTTTGGGTATACTTGTAAATCCGTTTGCCTCGCCTTCGATGATGTACATTAATGTGCCTACAAACAAAACAATAGTAATTATGGCAAACAGAAAAACACTTATTTTGGCCCTGCTTGCGGCTAGTGCTTTAACCAAAGTTTGTCCGGCATTGGTGTACCTCGAAACCTTTAAAACCCTGAAAACTCTTAGTAACCTGAATGCCCTGACAATAATAAGGCTATGAGCGCCTACAAAAATTAATGAAAGGAAGGCTGGCAAAATGGATATAAAATCAATTATCCCATAAAAACTGGTAATGTACTTCCAACGTTTGTAAGAAATAAGAATTCTTACTAAATATTCCATAAGAAATATTATTGTAAAACCCCACTCAATCATTTTCAGCAAATGATAATATGAGTGTCTTATCTTGGGAACGCTTTCGAGCAAAACAACAAGTATGCTTAACGAAATTATTATAAGTAATGCAATATCAAAGGTTTTTCCGGCTCTGGTATCAGCTTCAAATACAATATCAAAGAGACGTTTGCGCAACTTAGTCATGAATCCTGAAAAATTTTTAATGATTTTCACCGTTCTTAATATAGAGCAATTTAGGAAAATATAAAACTAGAGTAAAAACAAATTGCATGTACAATAAGTTGTTGTATTTTTATTATACCAAAAAGCAGGGGAACCATGCTACAAATTAATAAAGCGCATAACATTAAGTTACTGTATTATGTTGTTGCAGTTATTTTTTTATTCTCTGCTTGTATTGACGATGATATTAAAAACATTGAAGACAATGTAATTTTTTCACCCGAATATTCAATACCTGTTGGCAGTGATTCAGTAACAATGGCTGAGGTGGTAGATAATTATCCGTTTGATTTAATTCTGATTCCGGATAGCCTTGACAATCTTGATTCTCTGAACATCTTTCTATTCGACAGCAGCAGCTATTTTAGTCCTGTATATTTCGATTATTCTTCAGATTACACCTATAATCTGGGAGGTATTGCGAATAAAATTGATTATATCACATCTCTCATGCTCAGGCTCAACTGTATTAATGGTATTCCTGCCAGGGTTCAATTGCAAGTGTACTTTCTAAACCAGTTTGAAATTGCACTTGACTCGGTTTTTCAGGATGGAAGAATGATAATTGAGGCAGCTACAACCAACGACGAGGGGGAGGTAATTGATAAATACAAGCTATTTAAGCATGATATATATTTAGACCAGGAGTTTATTGACATCATGTCACAGACTACAACTGTAAGGGTTAGCTCAAGAATTGAACTAGTAAATTTTAATGTTCGGCACATACGCTATTTTAGTGAAAATGACTTTTGGATGCAATTAGGTGTAAGGTTTAAACTTGAACTCCCTGTGAATGATGTTAACTAGTAGGGTTCAGATATTATCAGCTTTTTTTTTGTTACTGGCAACATTAGGGAATAGTCAACAAAATCACAGTCTGTATTTTATGCATCAGGTTCCCGAGAGTAATTTACTGAACCCTGCAGTACCGCTTAGTTGTAAATGGTATGTTGGTCTGCCCGTTTTATCGTCGACACATTTAAATTATGCAAATAGTGCTCTTACTTTCAGACAATTGTTCCCTAAAAGCGAAACAGGGGCATACATAGCTGATATCGACGGGTTGGTAAAACAGTTGCGATGGAGAAATTATATTGGCACGGAAATACATACACAATTGTTTGCTTTGGGGTACAGACCAGGAGATTATTCCTTCATGTTTTCTGTAACAGAGAAGAATAATTTATCACTGATTGTTCCAAAAAAGATTGTCAGATTACTTTGGGGTGGAAACACTCAATTCGAAGGAGAATCAACGGGACTTAAGGGGACAGGTGTTTATTTTAATCACTATCGTGAGTATGCACTTTCCGTGTCGAAGTTTTCCGGTTCCGGCGTATACTTCGGCGCCAGGGCAAAATTATTGTTTGGTAAGTTGAATGTAGCAACGAGAAACACTTCAATAGATCTGTTCACAGATCCAACTTCTTTCAATTTAAATTTTACCGGCGATTTGCTGGCACATTCGTCATTGCCTTTAGTAATTGATACTACCGGTGATATTCTTGATAATGTTTCTTATAACGAAGAGGTCAACATACCCGATTTAATATTAAACAGAAAGAATCCCGGATTCGGGATCGATTTAGGAATAATTTATCCTTATTCCAATAATCTGGAACTATCTGCATCAATAATCGATTTAGGTTTTATCAGGTGGAGGTCGAACCTGAATTCGATGGAGGGTGAAGGTTCTTTTTTTTACGATGGACCCTGGGGTGATACAGTAAATACCGAAAGTTATTTAAGAGATATTGCCGGGAATTTGAGAGACTCACTGGATTTAACTATTAGCCAGACTAATTACACCTCTTTTTTACCTGCCAGGCTAATAGGAGGAGTAAAATACCATTACTCCAATAAATTGAGCTTTGGACTTCAGGGCGAGGCTTTGTTTTACAGGACAAAAATAATTCCCTCAACAACCATAAGTGCCATGTATAATCCGTTTGATTATCTGGGATTAATGGCTTCGTATTCCATTCAATACTACAGTCTGAAATCGGTCGGTGCCGGTATTGTTCTGGGCAGGAATCCGGTTCAGTTTTATATACTAAGCGACAATGTACCCGGAATGATATGGCCTTTATCGGCAAGAAACATCAATCTGAGGTTTGGTCTAAACATCCTGTTTGGTTGTAAGGACAAGATTGGTAGTCCCGGTAGTTCAGGCATGGGAATGTTACCTGGCAATTGTGCCTGGGCAGAGGAACAGTTGCAAAAGAAAATTAGAAGGAAGAAGAATAAGTGATGCTAGTGTGCCAGTACAAAACTCCAATATTGATATTTACCATTTGAAAAGGAGTCGAAGCGGGTTGTACCTTTAACTGCGGCAAACGCGCCAAAAGCCTGCTTTAATCCCACGGGGATTTTTTTCTTTATGAGCGATTCCCTTCTAAGTGAATCCAGTTCCAGTCCTTTGGCAACATTTTTAGTAATTTCGGTTTCTTTTAGTATCCTGAAGCCACAATTTATTAATTTCGTTCTGATGTTATGAACCTCTGTTGGCTCAATCATATCCGCAAAGAGAAAATGGCCATCGTTTTTAAGAATTCTCTTTACCTCTCTGAAAAACAGCTCAATATCGGAATAGCATCGGGCAGATTCAACATTTACAACCGCATCGCATGATTTGTTCTCAACAGGAATTTTTTCAGCTTTACCATGTTTAAAAGATAAACCCGGAACATTATAAAGATTATTACAAAATTTAATTACACCTGTTGAAATATCGATCCCGGTATAACTTTCAGGCTTATAATATCTTGAAATATAATGGGCTCCGCCGCCTCTTCCGGAGCCAACCTCAACAACTTTTTTATTTTCAAGAGAGACCCGGTTTACAACATGATCATAAAGTTGAATGCAATATCGATTGGTTTCATCCTCCTTTTTTAAATCCAATGGTTTTTCCCCATTCAGACTATGGTAACCGTAATTCATGAAATTAACAGTACGGTCTTTATCAAATAGTAATAAAAGCTTGTGCCAGATTCGCCACATTGGTTTGCGCACCAGGGTAGGGAATTCGCAATAAAGATCAACAAAAAAATTAGCCATTCTCAAAACATTAATAGTTAGTGATTTTACAAAATAAACAGCAATCTATTTATGCTAAAAGTTGCATGAGATAGCAGCAAATATTCTGTTGATTTTGATCTTTTCAGTTTCAAAAATAGCATTTTATATCAGATATTGTTCAACTATAATCAATTTTAACTTCAATTGTAAAACAGATGGTTTATGCTCATGTAAAACCTTTTGCAAAAGTAGTTTTATTAAAAAAGAAGTGCGTAAGCTGGAGCCAAACGAACAAGGTTTTGTTCTATACGCCACAAGTTTCCAGTATAGTCCAACTTTTATAGCCACCAGTTACAAACTGGCGGTAGTGAGTGTAAAACAAAAGCCTGGTTTGAAAAAGAACCAGGCTATACTGTTTATTCTTTTAGCCACAAGTCGCAGACTTGCGCCATAGCTTCAAAGCAGGCATTAAAAACCGCAAAGTTTTGCTGGCAAGGTTAGCAGGTATTAATAATGCAAACTTTGCGTTTTTGACTTTTTTGAGGTCTTTGCATAAAACTTTCGGTTCATTTTAAACATGCTGTTACCTCTCCCGTCATTACCTGAGTAGTTTCACAGAATTAATGCATCTCCAATAACTATTCAGTTGGCTTATTTTTGAAAGTTGTTTCGAAATTAAGTATTCACAAGCACAGGTCAGGTGCTTGCTGAATGAATAATATTTCGTAATTTCTATAGGAAATGTAGTCGAAGAGTGAGCTTCGCATACCGGCAACGAAAAAAGCTGTCAGGCGCACATGATTATAAGGGATTGAAATTTTATGTTATAAACTAAATATATTATCGTGAATGAAGCATTAGCACTGAGCACAGCTAAAAGCAGGGAGATAATAAAAGATTTTAATTCGAAAGAAACAGTATTTCCTGTTCACAAGCAACTCGAACCATTTATTTTTAGCTATTTACATGGTAAAATAGATTTCTCTTTCATTGAAAAATTTGCCGCCCGCCCGATTCCCACAGGTAATATTGTAATGATTTTACGCTTTGGCTCAGACATTACACTCTACGATCAACATTTTAAAAACCCGAAAAAGTATTCATTTTTTGTAGTTGGTGTTCAAACACTCCACAAATTAAGCTATCTGCACACACCGGAAAATGTTGATAATCTGATAATTTCGTTCAAGCCAGGAGGTTTTTCGCGTATTTTCAACCGTTCGGCCTTCGATTTGGCAGATAAAATTGTTGATTTAAGCGAACTGGTTCCACCAGGATTTATGGGCGAAATAAAAAACCTTACAACATTAGAATCAATTGAAGAAAGAATAGAGAGGCTTAATACAGTGCTTTTGAACCTGCTTGAAAGAAGTACATACAACACCAGTAAAAACCATATTGAAGTTTTAGATCAAATACACAAAAGCCAGGGAAATATAAGTCTGAATGATATTTGTAAAAACCTGGGAATTACCCTGCGTACCATTGAGCGATCGTTTCGGGTTAATGTGGGTATTTCGCCAAAAGAATACATACGTATAATTCGCTTTAACCATATTTTCCAATACCTGTTGGAACACCGCTTTGAAGGCTGGCAGGAAGTAATTCACCGCTTTGGTTACTTCGACCAGTCACATTTCATACGTGACTTTAAAGCAGTAACCGGCCATACTCCCGGCGAATTCATCAATTTCACCGAACATGGCATGATTTTTCTCGACCGCTATCAGCTTGTTTTCCGGCTTGAAAACCTTAAAGTTCGATTGTAATAAAGGCTTTTTCTAATTGCTCACTCTAATCCGTATCGATCTGAGTAAAATTAGGTATATAAATAATACCTTATCACTACACACTTCGAATTCATCACCAGAAAACCGGGTTTCATCACTAAACAGCAATTTCTCGAAAGCCCTGTCGCGTTTTTACAATACTTTGGTTTTTGCCTTCCGTAAATTTGAGGTTAAAGTCCAACCATTATGAAATACAAACTACTTTCTTCGCTGATTTGTACTTTCAATCCTGTGCTCACTCAAACCTATACTGTTGAAGGTTTCCGAAAGCGTGCCTTAATATTTACCCGACTGGCGCGCGTTTGTAACGCATGACAATGCTGTTTGGATCATTAATTTCTAATCGTTAAACCCTGATTGTACATGAAAATAAGGAGATAACTTTAGAATTTACCAGCATGAAGTACTTAACTAAAATACTAATCATCTGTATAACCTCATTATTGTTGGTTTCATGCCAACCAAAACCCGATTTAAAAACCGAAGAACAAAAAATCATCCAACTGTTTGATGAATTGGCAATAAATGCTAATCAGGCCAACTGGGAAGCATATTCAAAATTATGGAACAACAGCCCCAAATTGCAGGTAATTCATCCAAATTCGGGTGATTGGCTAAGCGGTTGGCAGGAATTTGCAAAGGTGTATGAACCGATCATTAAAAAAGGCGTGAATGCCGATTATGTAAAAAAGGATTTCAGAATCAATTTCTCCAATACAGGCGAATTGGCCTGGGGAACGGTTGATTTAACGATGAGGTTTGAGCAAAACGATAGTTTGATACATCGGACCTGGAATGTTTTTGTGGCCGAAAAAATTGATAATGAATGGAAACTTGATTTGGTAAGCCAGTCTGTACCAAAAACTAAATAATACCTCTGCTGTGCGGAATTTTTATTCCCGACCCTGCTTAAAAATAACTGGAACGTGTTTTTAACGCGTTCCTTTAAACTTAAACCTAACACAATTCAACTATGAAAAACCAATTATTGCTTTTCGCTGCAGCGCTGGTAATCGTGGCCTGCACAAAACCTCAACCAGTGGCGTTGACCAATACGGAAGAAGAACAAATCCGTAACGAAATTATGGAGCTCACCACACAATGGGCAGTGGACAATTCAAATAAAGATGCGGATGCTGCATCGGAGTTTTGGGCTGATTCGCCCGAGATGTGCCATGCCGAAAATGGTATCTTCTTTACCAATCCCGACTCTGTTTATGCGTTTCTGAAAAACTTTTACCTGAATACCGATACCATGCAGGTTGCCTGGACAGAACGGATTATTACGCCACTAACCAGCAATATTGCCCTTATGAAAGGCTTTTTTCATTTCAGGGCGGTATTTAAATCGGGCGATGTGTTTGAAGGTGAACCGGCATTCACCGGTGTATTTGTGCAAAAAGAAGGAAAATGGGCATTGTTACAGGGCCATGAATCGTTTGCTATGCATTGAGAATAAGAACTTAAAACTTAAACCGATGAGAACATTAGTTTGTTTATCTGTACTGTTTCTTACAGCTTTAATCGCAATGGCTCAAACCTCTGAATTTACTGCTGTGGCTGATAAAATTGTAAATCACTCGCTTGAAGTAAAACCGGGTGAAGTAGTTATTATTATCGGAACAGTTGCTGAAAATGAATTGATGGAAGCCTTGTATGTTTCCGTAGCTAAAGCTGGTGGACAACCTGTTGTGCAGCTTAGCCTGCCATTTGCTTCAAAAAAAGCATTTATGGAAATGCCGGAAGAATACCTCGGTATGACTTCAACCTATGATCTCTTTGAAGCCCGTATTGCCGATTGTTATATTTATACCGGTTCGGTGCAAGACCCGGATCTGTGGTCTGATGTTCCAGAGGAAAGAGCTGCCATTGCAAGAAAATCGCAAGACCCGCTCAGGTATGCATACACTCTTTCGCACAACCGTGTGGTAAGCCTGGGACAAGCAGGTGGAATTCCCAGTAAGGCTTATGCAGAATCGGTAGGTGTTAGCTATGACGAATTGCTTGCCATGTTCTGGAAATCGGTGGGTACCGACTTCGATAAAATGCTCAGCAACGGAAAACAGATTTCGGCTCTACTGAAACCCGGAAGCATTTTAAAACTCACCACAAAGGAAGGGACTAACTTAAGCTTTAAAATTTCAAAAAACGAACCGGTACTAAACACCGGACGCACAAAAGACACTAAAATTGATATTGGTCCTACAGCCACCTATTTGCCAGCCGGTGAAATTTATGTTCCAATAGATTTAACAAGTGCCGAAGGAACTTTAGTAGTAACGCGTTTTGATTTCCGCGGAAACCAGGTCGAAAACCTGAGGCTTAAATTTGCAAAGGGCAGCATTGTTTCGGTGGAAGCAGACAAAAACGGTGAACTCATTACCGAGTTTTTCGAACAACACCCCGAAAGCACAAAATCCCTGTCGGTTTTTGATTTGGGACTTAATCCAGATAGCCATCCACTAGGTGGTTTAAATTACATTTCGTATGAAATGGCTGGTATAATATGCCTTTTTGTGGGCGATAATTCATGGGCCGGCGGTGATATTAGTACGGGAGCCTCGTTGAATTTCTTTCAGCCCGATGCTACCCTTACAGTCAATGGTAAGCCGCTCGTTATTGATGGTAAACTCAGTACACCAGAATAGAAACACCGGTAATTCAATATAAAAGATTAACGATTGAAGATTTCAGAAGTTTGGGATTAGTGGAAAACATTGGCTTTTGTACTGTTATGTAAGAGATTCCTGCACAGGCAGGAATGACGGTTGCGATGGTGGTTCACAATTATCACCGCAAGTTTTATAACTTGTGGTTTACCCCATTAATAGCTCAAGGGTGTTGTCAGTAGCTTAAAGCTACTGACAACGTTTTGTTTATTTGTTTTCTATGCTATGAGGAACGGGTAGCCCAACTAACCGATTTGTTGCCTCAAAATTTAAAGCTTTAGCTACCCATACTAACACAAAGTAAACTTATCTGCAAAATTTAACCATTACCTACTTGCTAGTGTGCATATACTTAAAAGCCACAAGTCTCTGGTATAGAACAACTTTTATAGCCACCAGTTACAAACTGGCGGCAGTTAGTGTAAAACAAAAGCCTGATTCTTTTACAAACCAGGCTTTACTGTTTATTCTTTTAGACACAAGTCGCAGACTTGCGGCAGTTGGGGGTGCGCGCTATTATTGCATGGCACTTTGTAGTATAGTAATTCATGAAGGTTACAAACCCTCAGCAGCGTGAGGAGTAATTACTATTAAATAGATTACTGATAAAGAATAATATCGATTTCAGAAATTTCTTTAAAATCTTTATCTGCTGTTAATAAGGGAGTGTTTAAGTAAAGAGAAGTTGCAGCTATAATGCAGTCGGGCAATTTTACTTTATATTGTTGCCTAAGCTTAATAGTATAATCTTTAATTACAGGGTTAACATCAATTATGACACATTGGTTTAAAAAGATTTTATAGAATGGAGTTCATCATCATTTAATCCTTGATAACCTATGGTTTCAAGTTGCGTAATAAAAGAAACAAAAAGTTTCCTTTCTTCAAGGAGTGGTATAAGTGTCTCATCCCCATTTAGAAAATAAAGAACAATATTGGTATCAAGCAGAATATTATTCCCACTCATCTTTAACTCGCGCGCTTTTATAAAGCGTGCGTATTTTATATTTTTTCGTAATTATTTACCAGCTAAGTTAGCGAGTAATAAAGTTATACCCCTCAAAGGTAGTGCATAATTCGGAAAAGACATTTT
>JAFGVA010000170.1 GCA_016938235.1 Bacteroidales bacterium
GATTTACGATTACATTATCTCATCCATCCCGGCACAAAAGCGGTTTATGATGATGCTCAAAAAGAAGCTGAAATCATTGGATGCCAACACTACCTCGAACCAAAAAAGCAGCAAATCACAATTGGAATCCGATGATTTTTTGAATAAATACGGTGACAAAGTGGTTCGCCAATACATGCTAGAGAATGAGGAGCTAAACAAAGCACTTGACAATCCGCTCAAATTTGAAGGAAAAGACAGCGATGAAACTCCCTCCGAAGGTGATGCTTCAAAAGTAACAGGGCGAGTGGCTGTTCTTTCGGTTAAGGAACAGGAGAAGTTTTACCAAGAAGTCGTTGAGCGGTATAACGACTACGTGGAATATCTCAAGCAAGCCGATGAATACGACCTTGAGGTAGAAGTCCTGAACCTAAAAGCCGAATCACTTGAAAAACGTGTTGTGATTGCCGGGAAAGGTGGACGTTCGGTTTTTGGAAACGATACCTATTTGGAAAAATGTGAATGCAACGTTCTGAAAAAGCCCTATGGCAAACCTGAACTATTAAAACTTGTACAAAAGGCTCTTAATAATAAACAGCCAATGGCTGTTTCTGAAGAAATAGTTTCGGCACACGAAAAGTTCGTGCAAAACAAGCTGGCAGTCGATTTAAAGGAATTGGAAGAAAAGTACAAAGACCTTCTAAATGGAATTACCGATGAGAAAGGCTATCAGAAGATTCCTGTGTTTGATAAAGCAGCACAAAAGGATTACATCGCTGAACGAAGCGAAGAAATTGAAGAAGGAAAACAGGCTGAGATTACCAAGACCAAAACGCAAAGCGAAAACCGCAAACACTATCTGAACAACTTTTTTAAATTTTTCAAAGTAGGTCATGGCTATTTCTATCCGGCAGTAAGTTTTGAAACCGACAGCAGTTCCAATTCATACTGTGTTTTCCTTGGTTTTGATATTAACCCCAAACGCAAGAATCCCTATGCTCCGTCATCGGTGAAGCTTCGCTTTGCCATTTCCGACAGTCGCAAATACATCGTTCTCCCTGCATCGGGTGATACCGCCAAAGAAATTGAGCGAGTAATGAGCCGGAGTATGCAGCTTACAACTGACCAAAAAGAAAACTTGATTGACCGTTGGGATGAAGCCATTAAAGACTTCACATCCGACCGCCAAATCCGCTACATCGTTACAGGAAACATACTACAAGGCTCTGCCGACTTTCCCGGTAAATTGGTAAGCTTTACCACGCAAGGCAGAGGTGTTCAAAAGGGCATTTTAATGAGCGAGGCATGGTCGCCCGACAATAACGATAATAAGGCTGATAACTATGTTGTTGCTCCAATAGCAAAGCTGCAAAAGCACATTATAAGCCTACGCAATGGGGCTACCATTGCCACCGAAAACAGGATTACCATAGCCAGACATTATGATGATACTTTCAAAGTCATTATGCCTAAGACCAAGACACATATCCCCATTTACACCGATAAAGAAGTAGTAAAACTTTTGGTTAATAATCGGGATGGTTTTGAAATGGTTTCGGGCAATATGAGGGCTTCGGTAGAAGAAAGTAATATGCCCAAACTACTTAATCTACTAGGTGAGCGTTTCAGTTTATCTGTTAAGATTCCTCGTCACTATTACGATGAGTTCTTGGAGAAAGGGACTAAGCGGAACAACTCTACCGACAGCCTTACCAATGAGGCGATGCAGATGTTTGAACAGGATAAAAGGGAATTCCCAAATCGACTGGCCAAACAAAAGCAATCAGCACCCAAAGGTAAAACGATAAGTATTGACAAGGGAAAGCAATTACAGCTAATAAAGCTCCGTGCAAAGGCAATCCTGATTAAGCAAAAACAGCTTCGGGCAGTAGCAGGACTATAACACTATTCGATAACAATAAAATATTATATGATGAAACTTACAGTAAAAAACTACAAGGAAGCCACCAAAAATATTGACTTCAAAAAGCTACCGGAAGCAGCACAGGAAGCACATAAGGAGTTTGATTCTTTTGCTGATTTCTATAATGAGGATAAGGACATAAAGGAAATGCTTGATAATCATTTCAAAATAGTTGAGCCTTATCTGAACCAAAACTCGAAACGTTTTCCTGAACTTGAAGACAGGCATCCTTTGAATATCTTGGATAAAAAATCAGGTCAGTATAAAGCAGCATTAAAAGAATATCGTGATAGCAAAAAAAAGAAACCTGCTCCAAAAAAGAATGCCCCGAAGTCTCAAAACCCTGTTAAAAATATGACGAAAAAGGCAGTTCCCAAGCGAACAGCGAAAAAGAAAAAGGCAGCTCCACGAAAGCCGCAGCGTAAGCCCATCGAGGTTGATTTAATGCCGTTGGAAATTAAAGTAATCAGACGTTATCTGAATTTTCATAATAAGAGAGTATCAGAACGTCAGGTTTCCCTATTGTATAAAGTTATTCAAAAAGCAGCCACCGAAAAAACCATTCGTAAGTCAAGTAAATATGCCTCCGAAATAAAAAGCATAAGCAACGACTTGATTAAGACTTACAAAGAAATGAATAATACATGCAAATTTGAGATTCCGGATTCTTTGTATTCAAAGCTTAAAAAGATAGTTGATGATTATGGAGTAACCCCGGCAATTGCTCTGATTAAGAGATTCATCAACCTTTATGGCAATATCACAAAAATCAAAGCGCAAAGATTGCTTATCTCGGTTACCAATTCGCTGAAAAACGGTAAGGTCAATAAATCCGACAAGGAATTTGACCAGGTGAAAAACGTTCAGAAACATTTGCATGATTATCTGGAGAGCGATAAACTGCTTGTTACCAATGTTCAGTTAAAAGGTTTACAGGGAATTGCCGACATGGGAAAGTAAACGCCACTACTTCAATGTCCAAAAGTAGTGGCACAAATCAGAGGACAATGCTACCCGGTACCTCAAGAACCACAATTGTAGCACCAAATCAGGTTGTATTGGCTAACGACCTTGCCAAGATGAATTTCAAGACCATTTCAGTTAGGGGCAGGTTCGGAAAGCTCTTAGGAAAACTGTATATCCCATTCTACATAATGATTTACGGCTCACGCTTTCATGGCAAAAGTACGGTTGCATTATTATTTGCCGATGAATTAGTAAAACAGCATGGTCATAAAGTGCTTTACGTTGCCAATGAAGAAGGGGCAAAAGGTACGATGCAGGAAAAGATAATCCGTCTTGGAATAAACAGCCCGATTGGGATTATTGAGGAATATAATTCGAAGCTATTCAGTAATTATGACGTGGTTTTTATTGATAGCACCCAAACTACTGAAATATCGCATGAGCAATTTTTGGAACTTAAAAAAGGATTTCCAAATACATCATTTGTGATAATCAATCAAGCGAATCGAGATGGTACATCAAAAGGCGGTACTAAATGGGAACATTTAGTGGATGCCATTATGCACATTGAAAATAAACGAGCTACAATGGAGAAAAACCGTTTTCCGGGAGGCAGTTCAGAAATCGTTAAAATATTTTAAGCATGGAAGAAACAGCAGTAAAAATATTTTGGATAGCTGTAGGAACAACAGGTTCTTTAATCGTTGGTGTCTTGTCTTATATTATCCGCAATGCCATTTCAAAAAATGCCACGAAAGAAAATGTTGAAGCCAAAACAAACCTGCTTGAAAAGGACATTGAGCATCTAACAAAGGAACTTGTATTGAGTGAGAACAAGATTAGTGTTTTGCATAAGCGGATTTCAGATTTACGGGACAGCTCCAAAGAAATTTATGTAAGTAAGGAACTGTTTCACCAAACCATTAAACAGCTTAACGAGAAGCTGGATACCATTTTAAAATTTGTAGAAAAATAACAGGCAGTGCCAGAGATAATTATAACGCAATGAAATTATTTAATAAACTCACGAATGCCGGAGTAGCCGAAACGCTCAAAGAAGGTACAAAACTCATAGATGAGATATTTACCACAAAAGAAGAAAAGCTTCAGGGAAAAATGGAACTGTTTAAAATGGCAGTTGCCGACAGGAGTTCGGCCAGGGAGATGTATCAAAAGGATAGTTGGCTGCAAAAAGCCTTTGCAATATTCTTTCTTGTTGCATGGTGCGGTTTGACATTCGTAATGCTGAATTATTTTATTTTCGACACCATTCAGCTTGATGATTGGCAAATAGCTTTTGTAAGCAGTATCAACGGTGGCATATCAACCCATTATCGACTTTCTTTTTGGTGGTGCAATAACAGGAGTAAACGATGTAAAACTTAAAAACAGACGTAAAAAATGAAAACATTCGATGAATTGTTTGATGGTGTAATTAAGCATGAGGGCTACTATGCCAATGTAACCGGAGATAAAGGTGGAGAAACCTATATGGGTGTAGCCCGAAACCTGCACCCAAAATGGGAAGGTTGGGCGTACATTGATGCTTACAAAGAGATGCACGGCACAATCAAGCGGAATTTCAAAATAGATATTCTGGAATTAACCCAATTGGTAAAAGACTTCTATAAAAAGGCATTCTACGATAAGTGCAATATCGAGAGCATCAACAATGGCTCATTACAAGAAATCATCTTTGATTGGTGCGTAAATAGCGGACATTGGGGAAGCCGAGGTGTTCAGCGTGTCTTGAACCAATTCTTTGGTGCAGACTTAAAAATGGACGGAATTATTGGTAATCAGACCTTATCAGCAATCAATGCTTGCGAGCCTGAAACATTATTCACAGCTATACATAGAGCAAGAGTGAGGTATTATCACTCTATTGCTAAAAAAGGCAAAAATCATTTATTTTTGGAAGGTTGGCTAAAACGTATAGAGGCGATTAAATATAAATAGTATTGTGTTTGTGAAGCACAATACTATTTATTTAACGATGAAGCATTTTTATACTCAATCCTTTTTGTGCAGACCATCCTTCTTTGTCTGTAAGACTGATAAAAAAATGATAATCCCCGTCATCATATAAACCTTCTTCATTTCCGGAAGGAATTGTAATTGACAGGTTTGTTTGATATTCCTTTTCTCCTATTGGAATATCATAATCATTAATAGATGTAAAAGGATTTACAGGGGATTTGATTGATCCAAGATTACACTCTGTAACTTCTGTACTATGTGAATGATGGTCGAAATTATTGTGAATATCAATACTAAATGCTTTGTTTGAACCCAACTCCGCATTATCTGTAAATAAAACTTTCAGTTCAAATGATTCTCCGAAATATATAGTGTCGCAATTTAAAGGGAATACATCCGGTATAGTTAAATCAATTGAAGGTTTTTCTTTGTCTATTTCTTCCTCTTTTTCACAAGAACTCATGAAAGATGATAACAGAATTACTGCTAACAATATTTTTATATTTTTCATATTTTAAGTTTTAGTGGGCAGACAAAAAATGCCTGCCCAAAAAAGTTACAAACTAATGACTATTGGATAATGGTCTGAAATTGCCCAGTTTCCCATAGCATCTTTGCTTTTAACAAGAATATAGTAGTTGCCGGATTTCCATGCATTGTCTCCTTGAATGGCAGCAGGTGTCATATTATTATCGTTTACTGCTCCCACTTGGATAGTGGCTGAAAAATCTGTTTCATCTGGGTCTTCAAAATCATGGGTATGAAGCATTACAATTACTTTAGTATTGGCAGCACCTGAAACATCAGCATCAGCAATATTGTCTGTTTCATAAACCAAAGCTACCACCATGCCAGCCAATGAAATATTATCGGTAATTGAACCTGAAATGGAAATTGTTTCATCATTTGAAAAGGTTTTTCCATTTTCCGGTGCTGATGAAATGGTTATTATTGGAGCTTCATCATCAACCATTGCCTCAATGGATATTTCTTCTTCTAACGTAGTTGAGTTGCCATCCATATCGGTTACAGTAATGTGACAATGGTATGTTCCCGCAACCGTTGTGGCGGGAATATCAACGTGCTTATGAAAAGTAGTGTTTTTGAGTCCGCCAAACTCATCGTATTCAGCTTTAATTTCATCGCTACCGCCTTCTTCCTGGTGAATTTCGACAGTTATTTTGTCTATTTTTCCTTCCGCAACAATTTCTGCTTCAATGTGCAAATCAGCACCAATATAAGCGATCTTACTGTTGGCAAGTCCCAATTCCAATAAATCAATAACTGGTTTTGGAACAGTTTCATCATCTTTTTCACATGAGGTGAATAATAAACCTGCTGCAAAAACAACTGCAATTAATAATACTTTTGTGTTCATAATTTTAAATTTTAAATCGTTTGACATATTTATTTTTGTTTCAGTTTTCCTGAAAAGGGAATAGAAATATTCAGAATAAAATTTCTACCCGATTCAGGAACGTTAATCAGCCTATAATAGCTGGTATGGTTGAAATACTTTTCATTAAGCAGGTTTTGAACCTGAAATGAAATGTCTAATTTTTGATTCCCCAATTTTATTTCACCTCCAAAACCAAGATTAATAAGTTGATATCCGTCTGTGGATTCTTCA
>JAFGVA010000026.1 GCA_016938235.1 Bacteroidales bacterium
CGACAATGTTTACATCAACAATGCAATGGTTACTGCAGCCAATATTATGGCCGACAATGGTGTAGTTCATGTTATCGATAAAGTGCTAATGCCTTATCCGGCTACTGTTGTTGAAATCGTAGTTGGTAGCGAAGCTCATGATACCCTTGAAGCTGCTGTTATTGCTGCCGGTTTAGCCGATGATTTGTCTGCTGCTGGTCCGTTTACTGTATTTGCTCCAACTGACGATGCTTTTGCAGCTCTTCCTGAGGGAACATTGGATGCTCTTTTAGAAGACCCAACAGGCGAATTAGCAAATATTTTACTTTACCATGTAGTTGGTTCTAAAGCTATGTCAACCGATCTTTCTGATGGTCAATCAATAGAGACACTGTTAGGAAAAAGTATTAAGGTAACAATCAATGATGATGGTGTATTCATAAACGATGCAAAGGTTACTGTTGCCGATATTATAGCCGACAATGGAGTAGTTCATGTTATCGATGCAGTAATTCTACCTCCAACTGTTACTGTAGTTGATATAATTGTTGCTAGTGAATCACATGAAACTCTTGAAGCTGCTGTAATAGCTGCTGAACTGGCTGATGATCTTTCGGGAGAGGGTCCGTTTACTGTATTTGCTCCAACAGACGATGCTTTCGCAGCCTTACCTGATGGTACACTGGATGCGCTTTTAGCAGATCCAACAGGAGAATTGGCTAATATTTTACTATACCATGTAGTTGGCTCGAAAGCTTTGTCAACTGACCTTTCTGACGGTCAAATGATTGAAACACTATTTGGCGAAGAGGTTGAGGTAACAATTACTAACGACGGAGTATTTATAAATGATGCTAAAGTAGTGCTTGCTGATATTGAAGCCGACAATGGTGTAGTACATGTAATTGATGCAGTTCTTTTACCTGAAGATGAAGGTTCAAGTTCGATTTTTGACAGAAGCTCAAACAATGAATTGAACATTCAGTTGTATCCAAATCCTGCTGAATCATATCTATATCTAACAGGTAACTTTGTTGGAGAAGGGTACACAATAAACATTATAGATTTTACAGGCAAAACTGTATTAAGCATACCAGAAATAAACATTGAATCTGAAAATGAGATAGATATTCATGAGTTAAAACCAGGAATGTATATTTTACAGATTGTTGGAAATAATAATTCAATCAGCACAAAGTTTCAGAAAGTAAGATAATTTTCTCATAGCTTCTGAAAAAAGTGTTGAATGGTGGTTGCCCAAATTTTATATTGATTAAACCACGCAATTGTCCCTGGTTACGTAAAGCAACCAGGGATTTTTTTGCCAAAATATTTTTCAATCAGCCATGATAGGGAGGCAAATAGTTCTCATATAATTCAATTTATAGCTTCCCCTTCATACATCATTATAATTCACTTTAACTGTCCCGAATCTTTAATAAATTTCAGATTCCGCTTTAAACCGGGGTATTTTGTCCTCTCTACAGCTGTTCCACTAAACAAGCGCTTGTAACCTTCAATATCTATATTTAACCAATCATCGAAGCTCAGATTCATAAACTCTTCCTTTGGCTTGTAGGCGCTTTCGGCAGTTGGTTTTGAGAAATTATTCCACGGACAAACCTCCTGGCAAATATCACAACCAAAGACCCAATCCTGAAATACTCCCTTAAATTTTTCGGGAATTTCTGCGCGATTTTCTATGGTTTGAAATGAAATACATCTGTTGCTATCCAACCGGTACGGAGTAACTAATGCATTTGTGGGACAAGCCTGCAGGCACTTTGTACAACTTCCGCATCTGTCTTCAATTGCACTGTCGTATTCAAGCTCAATATCAAGAATTATTTCGCCAATGAAAAAGTATGATCCCTTGTTGGGTACAATCAGATTGGTATTCTTACCTATCCAACCTATTCCGGATTTTGCAGCCCATGCACGTTCCAGAACCGGGGCCGAATCTGCAAAAACCCTACCCGAACACGGCTGAAGATCATCGTTAATATATTTCAGAAGTGCTTTTAATTTATCCTTTATAACGTAATGATAATCTTTACCATAAGCATACCTGGCAATTTTTGGTACACCCGATTGCTGTTGTTTTTCAGGATAATAATTATGAACGACAGATATAATGCTTTTTGCGCCGGGAACAAGTTCTTGCGGATTCACCCGTTTTTCGAAATGATTTTCCATGAATTTCATGGAAGCATTCAACCCATTATCAAGCCAGGTTTTAAGGAAAGCCTCTTCTTTATCAAGTTTACCGGCTGAAGCTATTCCACAGGCATCAAAGCCAGATTCGACAGCCTTTTTCTTAATGGCAGATGACAAAGCCTCCCTGTTCATTGTATTGTAAATAAATTTGAACTACAATGATAGCCAGAAAAAATCAGATGATTTTTAAATAAATTTAAAATATCGCTTTGGAAAAGCTGGTAAACGAGAGCCCTACAGTTTTTTCTTTACTTCAGTTTCCTCGTATGCTTCAACCATATCTCCAACCTTAATATCATTAAAGTTTTCGATATTCAAACCGCAGTCCTGACCGCTAACAACCTCTTTAACATCGTCTTTAAAACGTTTAAGCGCCCCAAGCGATCCGGTATAGATTACAATACCATCGCGAATAACACGAACCTTGGAGGTCCGTTTTATTTTGCCTTCACGAACCATACAACCTGCAATTGTACCTACTTTGGTTATTTTGAAGATTTCGAGTATCTCAAGGGTTGCAACAATCTCTTCTCTGATTTCAGGAGAAAGCATACCTTCCATGGCATCTTTAACCTCGTTAATAGCATCATATATAATAGAGTAAAGACGAATATCTATTTCTTCTTTCTCTGCCAAACGACGGGCACTTAATGAGGGTCGTACCTGGAATCCGACAATAATCGCATTTGAAGCCGCAGCCAAAAGAATATCACCTTCAGAAATCTGACCAACAGCTTTATGTATGATGTTAACCTGAATTTCCTCGTTCGAAAGTTTTATAAGTGAATCGGAAAGAGCTTCAACAGAACCGTCCACATCACCTTTCACAATAATATTTAATTCCTGGAAGTTTCCGATTGCAATACGACGGCCGATTTCGTCAAGTGTAATATGCTTCTGAGTTCTAACTTCCTGTTCACGCTGTAATTGCTCACGTTTGTTAGAAATTTCTCTTGCCTCACGATCGTTCTGCATGATATTGAACTTATCACCCGCTTGCGGAGCACCATTTAATCCCAAAACCAAAGCCGGTGTTGAAGGACCTGCTATAGTGATTTGATTTCCACGCTCATTATACATAGCCTTCACTCTACCATAGTGTGTTCCGGCAAGCATAATATCACCAATTCTTAATGTACCGGCCTGAACAAGCACGGTAGCTACATAACCGCGGCCTTTATCCAGTGACGATTCCACAACAGTACCAACAGCAGGTTTATCGGGGTTTGCTTTAAGTTCAAGTAATTCAGCTTCCAGTAAAACCTTATCCAACAAATCTTTCACGTTCAGTCCTTCCTTGGCAGAAACACCTTGTGACTGATATTTGCCTCCCCAATCCTCAACAAGGATATTCATATTGGCAAGTTCTTCTTTTATCTTATCCGGATTTGCTGTTGACTTATCAATTTTATTAATGGCAAATACCATAGGAACACCTGCTGCCTGAGCATGATTAATTGCCTCAACAGTCTGAGGTTTTACTCCATCATCGGCTGCTACAACAATTATAGCCACGTCTGTTAACTGTGCCCCACGGGCACGCATCGCAGTAAATGCCTCGTGACCAGGCGTATCAAGGAAAGTTATTTTTCTTTCGTCATCTAATTCTACACTATATGCACCAATATGCTGGGTAATACCCCCTGCTTCACCGGCGACAACGTTGGCACTCCTCACATAATCGAGAAGTTTGGTTTTACCATGGTCAACGTGTCCCATTACAGTAACAATAGGCGACCTTGGTTTTAAATCTTCTGGTTGATCCTCTACTTCATTAATAGACTCCTGTACCTCAGCGCTAATAAATTCGACTTTATGCCCGAATTCTTCAGCAAGCATGCTCATTGTTTCAGCATCAAGTCTCTGGTTTATTGAAACAAATAACCCCAGACCCATACAGGTTGAAATAATTTCGTTTGCCTGAACATCCATCATACTGGCAAGCTCGCTTACCGTTACAAACTCTGTAACTTTAATGATGTTCTTTGCTTCTTCCTTGCGCATTTCCTCTTCATGGTGGCGCTGGCTTACTATATCGCGTTTTTCCCGGCGATATTTCGAACCTTTTGATTTACCTCCCTTACTAGTCAGGCGCGCAAGAGTATCTTTAATTTGTTTTTGAATATCCTCGTCAGAAATTTCAGGTTTTCTGCCTTTTTTCTTGGCTGCACCGAATTGTTTTTTCTTGTCTGAGTCAACGGTATCTTCTCTTTTAGTAAATTTCTTCTTGTTATCCTCGAAACGAACCTTTTCTTTATCCTTTTTAATTCGTTTTCTTTTCTTTTTTCTTTCCTGGTCTCCGTTATCAGAAGCAGGCTTTTTCGATTCTTTGGGAAGGTCAATTTTACCAAGAACAGTCGGACCAGAAAGCTTGTCGGCTTTTGCCCGGATTACATTTATGTTTTCAGATCCCGGTTGACCGGCAACTTCATCACCTGTATTTCCAGGTTCCTTTTCCCTATCTCCTTTTTTAGCAGCACTTCTGTTTTGTTTTTTTGCTTCTTCGAACCTTGCTCTGCGTTCCTGTTCTTTTTCTTGCTTTGTCTTTTTAGCGGGTCTTGTTTTCTGGTTCATAGAATCCAGGTCTATCCTGCCCACTACTTTCACTGTCGGTTCATCTGAAGGCTTTTCTTCTTTTATTATTTTCTCAGGCTTGGGCTCTTCAGCAGGTTTTTCTTCCTCTTTCTTTGTAACTATGGGTTTTTCTTCTTTCTCAGACTTTTCTTCTGTTTTCTCTTCTACAATCTTTTCTTTCTTCTTCTCGAGATCAATTTTTCCTACAACATTAAGCTTAATCTTGTTTTCTTTTCTCTTTTCTGATTCAGTTTCGAAAATATTGGAAGTAACATTATGACCTTTTACAATTAACTCTTCCTGATCGGAATCAGATGATGAATCTGATTCATCAATATCGTTAATTGAAATTGATTCATGTTTTTCACGAAATTGCTTAAGATTTACTCTTTCAGATTCTTTTTTAATAGATAAATCTGATCTGAATTCATCGAGTAGCATGTTATACTGCTCAGGTGTTACTTTTGTATTTGGATTTGTATCAATCTTAACACCTTTACTCTCAAGAAAATCCACTATGGTTGAAATTCCAACATTAAATTCTCTCGCAATTTTACTCAACCGTGTTGCTTTTGAATCAGTCATAAATGATCTTTAAATTCTTTTTTTTATAAGCGAATATTCACTGATACTCCGCTAAAATAATGCTTATCCTTTTAATTATTCAAATTCTGCCTTTAAAATTTTGAGTACTTCAGCGATGGTTTCTTCTTCAAGATCAGTACGTTTTACCAAATCTTCAACCGTAAGCTCTAAAACACTCTTTGCTGTATCGCATCCTATAGCCTTTAATTCATCAATAATCCAGCTTTCGATTTCATCGGCAAATTCGTCAAGTTTTACATCTTCGTCATCTTCTTCTTCGTTTTCACGATACACATCTATCTCATATTCTGTCAACTGGCTGGCCAGTCTGATGTTTAAACCACCTTTACCGATTGCCAGTGATACTTCATTTGGCTTAAGGTAAACATCTGCCCTGCGATTTTCTTCATCAAGTTTCATGGAAACAATCTTTGCCGGGCTAAGTGCTCTTGAAATATATAACTGAATATTATTTGTGAAATTGATGACATCAATATTCTCGTTTTTCAACTCACGTACGATACCGTGAATTCTTGAGCCTTTCATACCCACACAAGCACCTACCGGATCGATACGTTCGTCATACGACTCAACAGCAACCTTTGCGCGTTCTCCGGGCACCCTTACGATCTTTTTAATGGTTATCAGCCCGTCGAATATTTCAGGAACTTCAAGTTCGAACAGCCTTTCAAGGAATACCGGCGATGTTCTTGATAAAACAATTAATGGATTATTGTTTCGCATTTCAACTTTAACAACAACAGCCCTGATGGAGTCTCCCTTGCGAAAATAATCGGAAGGTATTTGTTCTGTTTTTGGTATGATAAGTTCATTTCCCTCTTCATCAAGAACAAGAATTTCTCTTTTCCACACCTGGTAAACCTCACCTGCAACAATTTCGCCAATTTTATCGCGATATTTCGCATAAATATTGCTTTTCTCAAGGTCCATTATCCGTGCAGTAAGATTTTGCCTTAATGCAAGAATTGCCCTGCGTCCAAAATCTATAAACTTAACCTCATCGGTAACATCCTCACCTACTTCATAGTCATCATCTATTTTTTTGGCTTCTGACAGAGGTATTTGTAAATTAGGATCTTCAACTTCACCATCGGCAACAACTTCACGGTTACGCCATATTTCAAAGTCACCCTTATCAATGTTAATAATAACATCGAAGTTCTCATCAGTCCCAAACATTTTCTGGAGCATATTGCGGAATACATCTTCCAAAACACTAATCATTGTAGCCCGGTCAATGCTCTTAAGCTCTTTAAATTCCGAAAACGTTTCAATCAAATTCAGGTTTTCCATTTCTATCTTGATTTACCTGTTAAAATTTTATTACAATAAAAGCTTTATTAATATCTTGAAAATTTATTTCTCTTTCAATTACTTGCAGCTGTTTTTTCTTCTTCCCTTCTACCTTAACTTTCGTTTCTTCTTTAACAATAATAGCTGTTTCCTTTACTTCCTGAAGCAATCCTTTAATCTTGGTATTATCAGTTGTCAAAACATCCAGCTCCCTGCCAACATTTTTTATGTATTGATCCTTCACCTTTAAGGGATGATCTAAACCTGGCGATGTTACTTCCAGTTCAAAATCTTCTTCTTCGCGATCCAGGTTATGTTCAATGGCTCTGCTAAATGCAACACATTCTTCAATAGTGATTCCTTTTACACTGTCGACAACAAGCTTAATTTTATTTGAAGACGAAACATCAAGAGAAACAATAAAATAATCACCCTCACTTAGTTTATCTTCAATTAATGCTTGTATCTTTTCAATCGGTATCATAATAAAGCGTAATAAAATAGGGGACGCTTGTCCCCTATTCCGTTCAACACTATTGCGCTGCAAATGTATAAAATATTATCATACACACAAAAGAATCGTTAAACAAATAATGCAAAATACCAGTAATAGTTATGTTTTGAACAAAAATTAGACCTGGTAATAAAAGAAGGATTAACAAAAATGTATGTAGTTTTGAAACATTAAACCCATACCAGCAAATAAAAAAGGGAAGATTGATGAAAAGCATTAATAAGAAGAAAATAATAAATGATCCTGTTCATGGTTTTATTAAGATCCCTTCAGACCTTATTTATGATTTAATTGAACATCCGGTATTTCAGCGATTAAGAAGAATAAAACAACTGGGGCTAACCTTTTATGTATATCCCGGAGCAACCCATACCCGTTTTCAGCATACAATAGGAGCTGTGCACCTGATGGAGCAAGCTATTTCTCACCTCAAACTGAAGAATATTGATATATCCCCTGAGGAAGAAGAAGCTGTTTTGATAGCAATTCTTTTACACGATATTGGTCACGGCCCTTTTTCTCATGCCATGGAAAACAGCCTGATTCGTGGCATTTCGCACGAAACTCTTTCAAAATATCTGATGTCGGGTTTGAATAAAGAATTTAACGGAAAACTCGATTTAGCCATTCAGATATTTAATAACCAATACCCTAAAAAATTTTTGCATCAATTGGTGTCCAGCCAGTTGGATATGGACAGAATGGATTATTTAAAAAGAGACAGTTTTTTTACCGGGGTAGTAGAAGGAAACATCGGAACTGACCGCATTATTAAAATGCTCGATGTTAATAACGATCAGCTTGCAATCGAAGCAAAGGGAATATATTCAATAGAAAAATTTTTACTTGCCCGAAGACTCATGTACTGGCAGGTTTACTATCATAAGGCCGTAATTTCTTCAGAGATTTTACTGGTAAAGATTCTGAACAGAATACGTTACCTGGAAGAAAGAGGAAAAAAAGTTTACTGCACACCAACTTTAGAGTATTTTGTACAAAATACGGTAAATAAAGAATTCCTTGAAAGAAACACTTCAGAGGTACTAAACAAGTTCATCAGGCTTGATGATACCGACATTTTTGTTTCGGCCAAACAATGGATAGATCATCCGGATAATGTATTAAGAATTCTGGCCGATGGTATTGTAAATCGAAAGCTTCCCAGGGTTGAAATCAGTAAAAAGAAATTTGAAAAAGAAAGAATTGACCACATTCACCAGAATATCTGTAAGCTTAAAAACATTGGTGCAAAGGATGCAGAATTTCTTCTTTCTGAACAAAGTTTGTCAAATAGCGCTTACAGTTTGATTGACAACAACATAAACATTGTATTCAATGACGGAACAATGAAAGATATTGCTGAAGTTTCGGATGTGCTAAACATATCTAATATGAATCAGCCCTCAAAAAAATACGTTCTGTGCTACCCTAAAGATTGTGGATAATAACGTAAAATACCTACTTTTGTGTCCAAAAATATCGCCATGGAATTTACAGCAAAGACTATTGCAGAATTCTTAAAGGGAACTGTCATTGGTAATCCGGACGAGAAAGTGTCGGATGTCGCACCCATTGAGAATGGGAAACCCGGCACTTTAGCTTTTCTCGCTAATCCGAAATATGCAAAACATATTTACACAACCAATGCATCAATTGTTTTAATTGGTAAAGATTTTAAACCTGATAAAGAAATTAAGTCAACTCTGGTTCAGGTCGAAGATGCTTATAAAGCCTTTGCATCTTTACTGGATTTATATCAAAGTATGATCCCAAAAAAAACAGGAATTGATTCCAGAGCATCTATTAGTTCAACAGCCTCGGTTGGTGAAAACTGTTACATTGGGGATTTTGCCTACATCGGCGAGAACTCTAAAATTGGCAGCAATGTTCAGATTTATCCCCAGGTTTATATTGGCGATAACGTAATTGTCGATGACAATACCATTCTTTATCCTGGTGTGAAAATTTATTTGAATTGCAAGCTTGGTAAAAACTGCATTATTCATTCAGGAACTGTAATCGGTTCCGATGGGTTTGGCTTTGCTCCTGCAGATGGCAGTTATAAAAAAATACCTCAAATAGGTAATGTGGTTATTGAAGATGATGTTGAAATTGGCTCAAACTGTTCAATAGACAGAGCAACTATGGGGTCAACTACCATAAAAAAAGGTGTAAAACTTGATAACCTGGTACAGATTGCTCATAATGTTGAAATTGGCGAAAGTACTGTGATGGCAGCACAGGTTGGAATTGCAGGATCAACTAAAATTGGTGCAAACTGTTTATTTGGCGGACAGGTTGGTGTTGCCGGTCATTTATCGATCTGTAACGAAGTGAAAGTTGGAGCACAGGCGGGCATTGGAAAAAATGTTAAAATTGATGGTACCGCTCTGTGGGGTTCACCGGCATTTGAATACAGTAAAGTTACCCGTTCTATTGCAGCCTATAAAGCATTACCTGACCTTGTTACAAGAATCAACCAGTTGGAAAGAGAAATCAAGGATCTTAAAAACGAGAAATAATTCATACTTTAAAATCACACAGTTTTTTATAACTTGCGCCCTCATTTTAGAGAAACCATTTCAGAAAAAATGACAGAAAAGCAGAAGACCCTTGCTTCGGGAGTTAAACTTACAGGTAAGGGATTACATAGTGGTACCGAAGTTGAAGTAACGATACAACCTGCCGAAGTAAATTTCGGTTATAAGTTTAAAAGAACTGATCTAGATAACCATCCTGTTATAGATGCTTTAGCCAGCAATGTTGTTAACACTGCCCGTGGAACAACTCTTGAAGATAAAGGAGCTCAGGTAATGACAGTTGAGCATTTGTGTGCCGCACTTTATGGAATGGATATCGATAATGCCCTTATTGAATTAACCGGTCCGGAAATTCCAATTCTTGACGGAAGCTCGAAATTATTCGTTGAAGCTATTGAGTCTGTTGGTGTGTTAGAGCAGGATGCCGATAGGGTATATTACGAAATAAAAGAAAAAGTAAAATATACCGATAATAATGGCGTTGAGATTTTGATCTATCCCGATGATGAATTCAGTGTCGATGTACACATCGATTTTAATTCGAAGGTTCTTGGCAACCAGTTTGCTTCGCTTAGAAAACTTTCAGACTTTAAGGAACAAATTTCATCATGTAAAACATTTGTTTTTCTGCATGAACTTGAAGCACTCGCAAAAAACAACCTTATAAAGGGTGGCGATCTGGATAATGCGCTCATAATTATTGATAAACCTATGAGCCAGGAAGAACTTGACAGGCTTGCTGAATTATTTCACAAGCCAAAAATTCAAGTTCGACCCGAAGGAATCCTAAATAACACCTATCTTAGTTTCCAGAACGAACCAGCACGCCATAAACTACTTGATATTATTGGTGATCTTTCACTGGCAGGCACTCGTATAAAAGGTAAAATTATTGCCCGTAAACCGGGGCATCATGCAAACACCGAGTTAGCAAAAATACTGCAGAAAAAAATTAAGCTAGAGCTCTCAAAACCTACACCACCCCCCTACGATCAAAATTCAGAACCTGTTTTTGATATTAATGAAATAAAGAAGCGCTTACCTCATCGCTCACCATTTTTATTGGTTGATAAAGTAACTTACATGGATGATACTGTTATTTGTGGTATTAAAAATGTTACTATGAATGAGGCATTTTTTGCGGGTCATTATCCAAACGAACCCATAATGCCCGGGGTATTACAAATTGAATCGATGGCTCAATGCGGAGGAATTTTACTTTTAAGCTTTGTGCCGGATCCTGAAAATTATGTTTTATATTTCCTGAAAATTGAAAATATTAAATTCAAACATAAAGTTGTACCTGGTGATACATTGAACATCAGGATGAAACTGTCACAACCTGTAAAACATGGAATTGCTTATACTTCGGGACAGGTGTTTGTCGGTGAAACACTCGTAGTTGAAGGTGATTTTATGGCACAAATTGCAAAAAAAACTGACATTAGTAATTAAACATAATAATGAATATAGCTTATATGAACCAAACATTAACTAACATACATCCGGAAGCTATAATTGGGGAGAACGTTGTAATAGAGTCGTTTACAACTATTTCGAAAGATGTTGTTATTGGAGACAATACATGGATCGGTCCGAATGTGGTAATTATGGATGGTGCCCGCATAGGGAAAAATTGTAAAATATTTCCGGGGGCTGTTATTGCTGGTATTCCACAAGATTTAAAGTTTGTGGGAGAAGAAACAACAGTGGAAATAGGTGACAATAATATTATAAGGGAATATGTTACCATTAACCGTGGTACAAAAGCCAAAGGAAAAACTGTTATCGGCAATAATTGTTTGATTCAGTCTTACGCACATGTTGCACATGACTGTTTAATCGGGAACAATGTTATTGTAGGAAGTTATAGTGGTCTTGCAGGTGAAGTTGAAGTAGACGAGTTCGCTATAGTAAGTCCCGGAACTCTGGTTCACCAGTTTGTTAAAATAGGCAAGCATGTAATTATTCAGGGTGGCAGCAAAGTAATTAAAGATGTGCCTCCATTTATTACTGCCGGACGCGAGCCCTTGGTTTTTGCCGGCTTGAACTCTGTAGGTCTTAGAAGGAGAGGGTTCTCTACTGAAAAAATTGACGAAATTCAAAGCCTATACCGACAAATTTACCAGATGGGCATGAATGTTAGTACAGCAATTAAATATATTGAAGAAAATCATCCTGAAACTGAAGTCCGAGATGAAATAATAAGCTTCATAAAAGATGCGAAGCGTGGAATAATCAGAGGTATGCGGGAAGTATCCTAAGAGAAAAAAACAGATACTCACAAAAAAACCCGAAATTATGTTCGGGTTTTTTTATGCCTTATACTCTTTACTTTCTAACACCATCCCATCCCATAGCTTTAATCTCAATAGCTGCATTATTGGGCGTTATCAGGTAGTTGCCTTCCGATTTATCGGTAACGTGACCAATAATGCTTACGCCTTCAATTTTTTCAATTTCTGCATGTATCTCAACCGGAACCGTAAATAACAATTCATAGTCTTCCCCACCGTTCAGAGCTATAGTCAAGGGTTCAAGGCCTATTTCTTCTGCAGCTGTTCTTGTTTCCTCAGCAATTGGTATTCTATCAGAATATACCTTGCAGCCACAACCCGAATCATGAGAAATATGTAACAACTCTGAAGAAAGACCATCGGAGATATCAATCATGGATGTGGGAACAATATTTGCTTCAGCAAGTTTGTCAATAATATCGTGCCTTGCTTCTGGTTTTAGCTGACGCTCCAATACATATTCAAAACCACTTAAATCTGGCTGCACTCCCTCCGAGTCGTTAAAAACTTTCTTTTCTCGCTCTAATATCTGCAAACCTAAATATGCTGCACCCAAATCGCCGGTAACACAAATCAAATCATTCTGTTTGGCCCCGTTTCTGTAACAGATTTTATCTTCATCAGCAATACCCAGGGCTGTTATACATAGTGTAAGACCTGTTAATGAACTTGTGGTGTCTCCTCCAACCATATCCACATTATAATAATCGCACGCCAGTTTTATTCCACTGTATATTTCTTCAACCATATCGGCAGTGAATTTTGCAGAAATAGCAATCGAAACTACAATCTGTTGTGGTTTTGCATTCATTGCAAATACATCAGACAAATTCACAATTACCGATTTATAGCCTAAATGCTTCAAGGGCATATACATTAAATCGAAATGGATTCCTTCGGTTAAAATATCGGTTGTTATTACCGTTTTTTTTCCAGCGTAATCGGCAACAGCGGCATCGTCACCTACTCCCTTTATTGTTGTACTGTTTTTTACTACAAAATCCCTGGTAATAAATTCAATAAGACCGAACTCTCCTAACTCCTCAATTTCCTTTTTCTTCGATGACATAAATTATGTTTTAACAAATTAAAATGCAAATATATTAATTCAATTTCTTTTAGTATCTTTGTCGTTATTTGTATTAAGTCTAAATAAACAACAAGGGCGGTTAATTGTTATTACACAAGAAGTCTAGTCCGAAAATTCTTAATTTTTTATTTAGAAAAGTAGTTTTATTATGAGCGTGGAGAATGATAAAATATTAACGGAAGTAACGCAAAATGAATATAAATATGGTTTCACTACATCTATAGAAACCGAACTCATTCCTAAAGGCATAAACGAAGATGTTGTCAGGCTCATTTCTGCAAAAAAGGAAGAGCCCGAATGGATGCTCGAATTTCGATTAAAGGCATACAGACACTGGTTGACCATGAAAATGCCCAAATGGCCGCATCTGAAATTACCCGAGATTGACTTTCAGGATGTTATTTATTATGCAGCACCAAGAAAAAAGCCTAAATACGACAGCATAGATGAAGTAGATCCAGAGCTGATTGATACTTTTAACAGATTAGGCATTCCGCTTGATGAACAAAAACACCTGGCCGGAGTTGCAGTTGATGCAGTAATGGACAGTGTGTCGGTTAAAACTACCTTCCGGGAAACACTGGCCGAATTAGGAATAATCTTTTGTTCTTTCAGTGAGGCAGTCAAAGAACATCCCGATTTAGTAAAAAAATATATGGGTTCGGTTGTTCCCTATACCGATAACTTTTTTGCCACATTGAATTCGGCTGTTTTTTCTGATGGCTCTTTTTGCTACATTCCAAAAGGTGTGAGATGTCCCATGGAACTTTCGACCTACTTCAGAATAAATGCTGCAAACACCGGGCAGTTTGAACGCACCTTGATTGTCGCTAGCGACGACAGCTATGTTAGCTATCTTGAAGGCTGTACAGCTCCCATGCGGGATGAAAACCAGCTTCATGCTGCAATCGTCGAAATTATTGCCCATGATAATGCTGAAGTAAAATATTCTACAGTTCAAAACTGGTATCCGGGCGATAAAAACGGAAAAGGTGGTATTTACAACTTTGTTACAAAAAGAGGTATTTGCAAAGGTGATAACTCAAAAATATCATGGACCCAGGTTGAAACCGGTTCAGCTATAACCTGGAAATATCCCAGTTGTATTTTAAAAGGAAATAATACAACCAGTGAATTTTATTCTGTGGCGGTGACAAATAATCATCAGCAGGCAGATACAGGAACCAAAATGATTCATATTGGTAAAAACTCCAAGAGTACTATAATATCTAAAGGTATCTCCGCCGGATTAAGCCAGAACAGCTACCGCGGACTGGTTAAAGTATTAAAAAGTGCCGATGGCGCACGAAATTTCACCCAATGCGACAGCATGCTACTTGGCGATAAATGTGGAGCACATACATTTCCCTATCTCGAAATCGATAATGAATCGGCAATAATTGAACACGAAGCAACCACCTCAAAGATTGGAGAAGATCAGATATTTTATTGTAACCAAAGAGGATTAGATACAGAAAACGCGATCGGCTTAATTATTAATGGCTATGCAAAAGAAGTTTTGAACAAGCTCCCGATGGAATTTGCGGTTGAAGCTCAGAAGCTGTTGCAAATTAGTCTGGAAGGAAGTGTAGGTTGATCCTATTTTAAAATTGTTAATTGTTAATTGTTAAAGTTAAGCTTACTATGTTAGAAATAAAGAATTTACATGCTAATATCGAAGGCAAAGAAATACTTAAAGGAATTGATTTAATAGTTAAACCAGGAGAAGTACATGCTATCATGGGTCCGAATGGTTCCGGGAAAAGCACCCTGGCGTCTGTACTTGCAGGAAGAGATATTTTTGAAGTTACTGATGGTTCTGTGAGTTTTCTTGGCAAAGATATATTAGACCTGCCTCCAGAAGACAGGGCAAGAATGGGAATGTTTCTCGGATTCCAGTATCCGGTTGAAATTCCCGGCGTTTCCATGGTTAACTTTATGAAAGCTGCCATTAACGAGCACCGTAAATACAATAATCTCGACCCCCTTAGCGCTTCCGATTTTTTAAAACTAATGCGCGAAAAAAAAGAAATTGTTGAGATAACTTCGACCCTTACCAACAGGTCGGTTAATGAAGGCTTTTCGGGTGGTGAAAAAAAGAAAAACGAAATATTCCAGATGGCAATGCTTGACCCAAAACTTGCTATTCTCGATGAGACTGATTCCGGCCTGGATATTGACGCACTCAGAATTGTTGCAAGCGGTGTAAATAAACTCCGTACCCAACACAATGCAACCATAGTGATAACTCACTATCAGAGGTTGCTCGACCATATTGTTCCTGATTTTGTACATGTACTTTATAAAGGGAGAATTGTAAAATCAAGCGGGAAAGAATTAGCGCTTGAACTTGAAGAAAAAGGATACGAGTGGATTAAAGAACAATACTAACCCGATAAAATCTGGTTATTATGACAAAATTAGAGACATTGCAGCACGAGCTGCTCGACTTATTTACCAGCAACAAAGAAACCATAACAGGTCAGGATGCTCCCTTGTTAAATGAATTCAGGGCTTCGGCTTTTGACGACTTCAAACGCCTGGGTATACCAACAAAAAAACACGAAAATTATAAGTATACCAACCTTGAGTCATACCTTACAGGACCGGAGTACAGCTATGAATTAGCCCCTCTCAACTTCGAAGTGAATCTTGATGATTTGTTTCATTGCGATATTCCTGAACTTGCAACAAGAATAGCCCTGGTATTAAATGGATTTTATTACAAGCACAACCGTCCGGTAGATCTGCCCGAAGGTGTTATACTTTGCGGACTGGCAGAAGCATCAAGAGAATACCCCGAGCTGATAAAAAAACATTATGGCAAATACGCAAAAGCCGAAAATGACAGCCTGGTTGCACTAAATACCATGTTTGCCCAGGATGGAGTGTTCCTGTATATCCCAAAAAATGTTGTACTTGATACACCAATACAGATTATCAATATTGCATTTTCTTTAATGGATCTTAGAATAACACGACGAAATCTGATTATAGTTGAAGATAGTGCACAGGGCTCTGTCTTATTCTGTGATCACACATTGTGTGGCAAGAGCTTTATAACAAATTCATTAACTGAAATTTATGTTGGGGAGAATACAAACTTCGATTTAACAAGGCTGCAAAACGAAAATGGCAACTCAACGCAGATATCCAATACTTTCATTCATCAGGAAGGTAACAGCAACCTTACAACCAACACGCTATCTTTGCATGGCGGATTAATCAGAAATAACACCTATGCAAAACTTAACGGAGAAAACTCCTACAACAATACCTATGGTTTGTTTTTATCTGATGGAAATCAACACATGTCAACTTTTACCAATATTCATCATGCAAAACCACATTGTACAAGCGACCAACTGGTAAAAGGTATACTTAACGATACTTCAACAGGTGCTTTTAACGGTAAAATATATGTTGATAAGGGAGCAATTAAGACCGAAGCATATCAAAGAAACAACAATATTTTGCTTTCGAAGACAGCCAAAATGAATACCAAACCTCAGCTTGAGATTTATAACGACGATGTAAAATGTAGCCACGGAGCAACTATTGGTCAGTTAGACACCAATGCCTTGTTTTACATCAGATCTCGGGGAATTGTGTATGAAGAAGCCCGGCATCTTTTAATGTACGCCTTTGCCAACGAGGTAATTGGAAAAATTAAGCTTGAGGCTCTTCGCGAAAGAATGATTGATATGGTTGATCGCAGACTTAGAGGAGAGCTTGGTGCTTGTGAAAACTGCAAAATAATACATAATTAACTTTTTGTAATTCTTCCCAGAATAAACTAAAAGATCATGTTCGACATACAAAAAGTAAGAGAAGACTTCCCCGTATTAAGACAAATTATTAATAAAAAGCCTCTCGTTTACCTCGATAACGGTGCTACCACGCAAAAACCCAGGTGTGTTACCGATGTAATTACCGATTATTATCTGAGGAAAAACAGCAGCATACACAGGGGAGTACATTTTTTAAGCAGCCAGGCTACTGTCGAATACGAAAAGGCGAGAGAAACAGTGAGTCAGTTTATCAATGCAAAAAACAAGCACGAAGTAATTTTCACTAGTGGAACCACCGGTTCCCTGAATATGCTGGCCTTTTCATTTGGCGAAAAATACATCAAGGAGGGTGACGAAATTATTTTAAGTGAAATGGAACACCATGCCAACATTGTTCCCTGGCAACTGCTTTGCGAAAGAAAAAAAGCAAAACTAAAAGTGCTGCCCTTTAATGATGATGGTGAGTTGTTGGTGGACCAGCTTGAATATCTAATTACAGAAAAAACAAAAATTATTTCTGTAATACATATCTCCAACGTTCTGGGTACCATAAATCCCATTAAAAAGATAATCGAAATCGGGCATTCACATGGTATTCCGGTATGCATTGATACTGCCCAGTCTATTCAGCATGTGCCTATCGATGTTCAGAAATTAGATTGTGATTTCCTGGCATTTTCGGGGCATAAACTATATGGCCCAACCGGAATCGGCGGATTTTACGGTAAGGAAAAATGGCTCGAAGAAATGCCCCCATACCAGGGAGGTGGTGATATGGTTGACGAAGTAAGCTTTGAAAAAACTACTTTTAACCAGTTGCCTTTCAAGTTCGAAGCCGGAACAACCAATTATATCGGGGCAATTGCTATGGCCGAAGGTATTAATTATATACAGGGAATAGGTCTTTCTAATATTGCCGATTACGAACATGAACTTCTTGAATATGGAGCTGCAAAGCTGAAAGAAGTAGGTGGTGTTAAAATATTTGGAAATGCTTTTGCCCGGACTCCCATATTCTCATTCCATATAGAAAATGTGCATCCGCTCGACACCGGAATGATATTTGACAAAATGGGTATTGCCGTTAGAACAGGCACGCATTGCGCCCAGCCTATTATGCAACATTACGGAGTAGATGGTATGGTACGTGCATCGCTTTCGTTTTATAATACAAAAGAAGAGATTGATTACCTTTGCACAGGTATTGAACAGGTCAAAAGGATGTTCCTATAATCGTCCTTAAATCAAAATAAATATTTTTTAAGTGAGCACAATTAAAGAAGTACAGGAAGATATTATTAACGAATTTGAAGTTTTTGAAGATTGGATGGACAGGTATAATTACCTGATAGAACTTAGTAATGATCTTCCTCAGATTGACACAAAATTTAAAACCAACGAATATATTATAAAGGGCTGCCAATCAAAGGTATGGCTTAATGCCGACTATGATGATGGTAAGGTTGTTTACACAGCCGACAGTGATGCAATTATAACAAAAGGTATTATTTCTTTATTGATTAGAGTGTTATCGAACCGGTCGCCCAAAGAGATTAAAGAAACAGACTTGCATTTTATCGATGCTATAGGTTTAAGAGAAAACCTTTCTCCCACAAGAGCAAACGGTTTACTTGCTATGATTAAGCAAATGAAGCTGTATGCTATTGCATATGACGTAAAATTTGGTAACAATTAACAAAATTTATTATGAGTCAGGAATCAGATTTTAACCAGATATTACAACTCGAAACTAATATAGTTCAGGTTCTAAAGAGTATTTACGACCCCGAAATTCCGGTAAATATCTACGACCTTGGATTGATTTACGATATAAACATCGATAACGATAAAAAGGCAGAAATAGTAATGACTCTTACGGCACCAAACTGCCCAATAGCCGATCAGATATTACTTGAAGTGAAAGAAAGAGTTGCATCTGTTGAAGGCATTACCGAATCGGAAGTAAAATTAGTTTTTGACCCACCCTGGGATCAGAATATGATGACAGACGAAGCAAAACTTGAACTTGGAATGTTGTAAATTTATCGGGATTTTAGTTTTTTCTCAATAGTCCCACTTGATGGGTTTGATTCAAGGCTAATGGCCATCTCTATAAGTTCCTTCGATTTATTATTAGCACTTTCTTCGCTGTGGTGCTTATAAAAGTACTCTAATATACTATTGTAGAAGATTTCCGTTTCTGGTGTTATCTCAACTGTGTACTGCGATTTTCCTTCCAACTGTTAACGTCTTTTTTAAAAGCATGGATATTACGTGTATTTCCTTTTTCAACTGATTCCAAGGACTTTTTCGTCCTTTCTATCATTTCATCATCAGGAGTTGAGAACAGTTCATTCTCTATCTCTTCACTTTCAACCATACTAAAAACCAACCGAAGGAAGCGTTCGTCTGCATAATCGATATAATCATGTATTTTTTGTTTTATCTATACTTTGTTCATTGCTTCTAAGATCATTGTTTCTACAAATTTAACGATTAATACTCACTTTTAGTTCGGTTTAAAGGATGATATTTTTCTAAGTTGCCCTGCAGCTTATCAAGGTTGTTTAACTGGTAGCGTGGATATAACGGACTAAGCTGACCCCTTGTGCCATTAATAACTTGTTATCTGTTAAAAAGAAAAGATCCAATCCCGAAGTGCATCGGGATTGAACCAGTCTCTTTTATTAAGTGTATTTTACTTGCACTAGTGGGGTGTCCCAATGCACAAAACAAGGAAAAGACTATCCTAAAGATAATTTCGGCTTACCTGAGAGACTTTAAAACCAGGCCTTATTTGGTATAAACATAAAAGCCCGGTATTGCTACCAGGCTTTCTTTATATGTTATCTTTCTATTAATGCAGGTTACAAACCCGCATTAGCGGAGTTTTTATCTTTAAACTACAAGTTTCTGTTTTAATTCAACTTTAAAAGCCACAAGTCATAGACTTGCGGCAGTTGGGGGGGTAAATAAGTCAACCCAATCGATGACTGTAATTGTAATAAAATGTATCTTTTCTTGATCCTGAACTTTATATTTTGTGGACATTATTATCTTAAATTTTGTAATAAGGTACAAAAATTACCGGGTTACAAAACC
>JAFGVA010000171.1 GCA_016938235.1 Bacteroidales bacterium
AAACAGAAAGAATATAAAAAGGTTTATGGCAGTCAACTAACGCTTGACTTCTGATACCTCGGGGCTCTGCCCCGGGGTTGTTCATTTTAAAACTAAGTTTGTTTTTGAGGCGATATAGAAAAAGATAAATTTATTATGAGATGTTTTAATTTATTTGTAATTGGCTTAACACTTAGTATTTTTTCGCTTGCCCAAAATCCGGTAACACGAGATGCATTTTCCGAAGCAAAAGAATTCTTAAATTATCTCTATGCTATAAAAGGTAAGTATACCCTAACAAGTCAACATTGCCAGCCTTTGTATAAAGACATACTAATGGAAAGGGTAAAAGATCTTACCGGAAACTATCCGGCTGTTTATGGTCAGGATTTCGGATTTAGTCCACCCAACTCTTTAGATGGGATAAATTTCAGACAACGAATAGTTGACGATGCTATCGCCTGGTATAATAAAAGTGCTATAATTACCATCATGTTGTATGCTGGTACTCCTGTATTCTGGAGGCCTTATCATGAAATGAATGGCTCTTGGTTCTGGTGGGGAGCCAGGCATAGCGAAGAGGGTCGCATAAAACTATACCGGATACTATTCGATAGATTGGTAAACTATCAGCAGAAATTCACCGGAAGAAAGAGACAGTATATACCATAATGAAAAAAACCTTGACATTGGATGAAGTGAATCAACAAAGAGTAAAATAAATTTTATAACTTCTATAAACAAGAAAGCAGGTTCAGGTAATATGTTACAGTTTATTCAGCCTTCTGTTGAAATATTTGGAATCAGGGTAGATGAACCGGTTACTACCTTAACCGATTTGTTTGTTTCGGCAGTATGTTTCTATGCTTTTATCCGGTTAGGCAGAATTCCTCTTAAAGGAAAAATGCATTTATACCTGAGAATCTATTTTATCAGCATGGCATTCGCCACTGCTATTGGTGGTTTGGTTGGTCATGGATTCTTATATGCCTTTAAATACAATAATTTCAATTTACCTGTTTCTCCCTGGAAATTGCCGGGTTGGCTCACCAGTATGATATCAATTGCCATGATAGAAAGAGCCTCCATTGAATATGCCCGGAAGTTAATTAAACCAAAATTAGCCCGATTCTTTGCCTGGCTTAATATTATTGAGCTTCTCACTTTTATGACAATCACATTTTCCACTTTAAATTTCTTTTTTGTGGAAGTACATACTACATACGGACTGCTGATAGTTGTAGCAAGTTTCAATATATTCATATACATCAGAACAAAAAACGAAGGGAGTAAATTGTATCTGTTTGCAGTGGGCATTGCTGCATTATCGGCCCTTGTATTTATGAATGAATGGGGAATCAGCAAGTGGTTTACACATTTCGATATATCTCACACGTTAATGACTTTTGGGGCTTATTTGTTTTACAGAGCATCTTTAAAAGCCATAGAAGAACATGATTAATGAGTTGAAATTTTCTGGAATTTGATGCTATATTTACTTTTTAAACCATAAGTTATTCTTTATGATACTTACAAATACACTTACTATTCCCGGAAAAGAAATAGTTGAATCTCTTGGCATTGCAAGAGGAAGTACGGTAAGAGCCAGAAATATAGGCCGTGATATTTTTGCCGGACTAAAAACTATTGTAGGAGGCGAAATCTCTGAATATACAAAACTGCTAGCCGATGCCCGTGAAGAAGCCTTACAAAGGATGATTCAGGATGCAGAGAAATTAGGTGCTGATGCCATTATTAATCTTAGGTTTACCACTTCATCTGTCATGGCCGGAAGTGCCGAAATACTTGCTTATGGAACCGCTGTTAAAATAAAGTAATGATATTTATGTTTATTGCTGTGTTATACGGATTAGCTTTTCTTGCAGTATTTGTCCTGTTCATAATAGTTTTGGTTAAACGCGTTGAAGATAAAGACAAAGAAACTTTTGAAAAAAGGGATAATTAGAAAAACTGCCTTAACAGTTCATCTAAAGTTGCCGTCTTAACCGGATCGAGAATCCATATGCTATCATTTAAAATGAGTTTGTAATCCAGGCGTGCAGTAAGTTCAAAAAAACGATCATAATAAAACAGTTTTGTTTTACCAACTCTCTTCATTTACCATACTCCTTCTCTGCCCCATGAATTAAAATCGCCTGCAATGGCTACTTTATTAGCAATACCATAATAAATAAAGGTCGATTTATCAGCTTTTACTCAAGGAATTCCTGATTCCAAAGCATTTTTAAAGTACCTCTCTGCTAAGTTTTCCTGTTTGCAGGAATCCATAGCCTGAATTTTTTTCTCCAGCGTTTCAATTGTAATTTGTTTTTTACAACTACAAAGTAATACAGCGATTATTAAAGCAGTGATAACAAAGAAGTTTTTCACGTATATCTCTTTTTAGTAATGAATTGGAGTATCATCGGATACTTTTAAAAGAAAGGTAAGAAAACTATTTGAGTGCATTTTGCAACAGGCACAAAAAAAAGAAAGCTTGCAATGGGTCTAGTGCAAGCTTTCTGCTAATATGGGTCAAATCGTTAGGGCTAATGGGCACTAAAGTAATAATTAAAATTTAATGCACAAGAGCTTTGGTTAAAAAATCATAAAAAAAATATTAATTGAATGTGAATTCAGTATATATAATATTGGTTTACAAATCATTAACTGCCTTTCGGATTTTAAGTAATTTTTCTAAAAGTCCGGGCAATAAATCAAGCTTTAGCATGTTAGCCCCGTCTGACAAGGCTTTTGAGGGATTCGGGTGCGTTTCAATAAACAAACCGTCAACACCCACTGCCACACCCGCTTTTGCGATTGTTTCAATCATGTCCGGTCTACCACCGGAAACACCTGAATCCTGATTAGGTTGTTGAAGAGAATGAGTAATATCAAGAATTACCGGATGGCCAAACGATTTCATTTCAGGAATTCCCCTGAAATCAACCATTAAATCGCCATAACCAAACATAGTACCCCTGTCGGTAAGCAATACCTGGTCATTACCTGAATCAATTACTTTTTGAGCTACATACTTCATTGAGGAAGGAGCCAAAAACTGACCTTTCTTAATATTTACTATTTTGCCCGTTTTTGCAGCTGCCACCAACAAATCTGTTTGGCGACACAGAAAAGCAGGAATTTGTAATATATCGGCAACCTGCGCTGCCCATGAAGCTTCTTCGGCAGTGTGAATATCAGTAACAACAGGCACATCAAACTTCGATTTTACATCGGCTAATATTTGTAAGGCTTTCTCATCGCCAATCCCTGAAAAAGAATCGATTCTTGAACGATTTGCTTTTCGGTACGATGCTTTAAAAACATAAGGTATATTTAGTTCCTGAGCCGTTTTTTTTATGCTTTCTGCTATACCAAAACATATATCTTCACTTTCTGCCACGCACGGCCCTGCCAGCAGAAAAAAGTTTGATGAATTTAACAGAAAATTTTTATCTATATTACTCATAGTTATTTGTTATTGCTTATAAACCAAGGCCAAGTATTTAATGAATAGCCTTATCAGCATACGAAGATAATGAGTTTGCCGCAACAATCTTATCTCATAAAAAACAAACCTGACAATTAATTGAACTTTATAAAAACGCTGACACAATAAATCCACTTCGGTTTAGATAACTCATTGATAATATGAGCGTATATTTGTCGATAAACTTAACGATAAGCACCTTTTTTATTTGTAAGAATAATAATAAACCGTTTTCTTTACAATCATCCAAAACCTATAACATGAAAATAGTTTTAAATTTCCGTCTGATTTTTTTTATTCTTTTACTGGTATTCGTTTTTAATATAACAAATGGCCAAACACTTTCCGATACCCTGATAAAATATTTTGTGGGGACTACAGAGCCCACATCAGACTGGACTGCTGAAAACTTTGATGATTCGGGCTGGAATACCGGTTATCATAGTCTGGGTTATGGCGATAACGATGATTATACAATAATAGATACCACCACCTCGGTTTATGCAAGAATTCCCTTTTATGTAACCAATACAGAAGAACTGAATGATGTTGTTATGATACTTGACTTCGATGATGCTTTTTGTGCCTCTATTAACGGAATTGAATTTGCCAGGGTTAACCTTGGAAAACACAAATCAGCTACAACCTGCAATCAGCTGGCAGATCGTTCACATGAAGCTCAACTTTACCGCAACTTTAATGGAATGGTTTTGGGCTACTACGTACCAGACTCTATTGTTGAAAAAACTATTCACAACGGACAAAATATTTTAGCAATAGAAGTGCATAACGACAGTATTAAAGGCAGTGATTTAAGCATGCATCCTTTTTTTTTAAATCTTGGAGGATATTACGACCTGTATGACATTGCATCGAGATATAAAGCTTCGGTTGAACTTGATTCTACACATTTACCGATTCTGGTTATTGAAACAGACGAATTTGGCGTTGAAGTAAAACGAATTAAAACCAAAGGAACCCTGAAGGTAATTAATAATAATAGTAAAAGCTATAATAAACCGTCAGATCCGGCAACCGATTATGAAGGTCCTGTTTCAATTGAAATCAGAGGGGAATCATCGGCCAATTTTCCCAAACAATCTTTCGATTTTGAGACACAGGATGCTGACGGAAATGATACAAGCATAGCTTTACTGGGAATGCCAAAGGAGAATGATTGGGTACTGCAGGGGCCGTATGCCGATAAGAGTCAAATACGAAATGCACTTATTTACGATTTAGGCCGGTTGACCGGACAATGGCACCCAAGAATACAGTTTTGCGAAGTAATATTTAACGGCGAATTGGTTGGTCTGTACAATCTTATCGAGAAAATAAAGCGTGACTCTAACCGGGTTTATGTGGCTAAAATAAAAGCAGATGAAATTTCCGGTAATGATCTTACTGGAGGATATATAGTAAAATACGATAAAGGACCCACAAATCTGCAGATTGTTTATCCAAAAGAAAAAGATTTACAGGAAGAACAGGAAGCTTATATCCGGAATTTCTTCGATGAATACCAGGCTGTTTTAAGAACCAATAGTGGCCTTGATCCCGAAAATGGCTACAGAAAATACATTGATCCGGAATCTCTGATAAACTACACAATACTTGCAGAGCTTGGCAAAAACTGCGACGCCTATTTTTATAGTTCATATATGTACAAAGACAGGGATGACAGAAACGATAAAATAATCTTTGGCCCACTGTGGGATTTTGATTTGTGTTTTGGAAACGCATCGTGGCAACATGGCGATGTGATAGATGCATGGCAATTTGATGAATATACGAATAACCGCTTTAATATCAAACGTTTATTTGAAGACCCTGAATTGGTAGATCAGTTCGAAGACAGGTGGTTTGAACTACGGGAAAGCTACCTGGCCACAGATTCTCTGTTAGCAAGAATCGACTCCATGATTAGTTACCTTGATGAGCCAATTAAAAGAAATTACCAGGTGTGGCCGGTAATTGAACACGATCTTTTTACCAACACCTACCAGGTTGCCAATTACGAAGAAGAAATAGAACATATAAAAAACTATATTCAGGAAAGAACAACCTGGATGGATGAAACCATTCCTGAAATATTTTACCCTGTTAAAGAATACCCGAGTAATACAAATGACTTCTTAAATGAACCTGTAGTTGAAAACATATACCCCAATCCCTTTAATGATGTCGTGAATATTAAAGTTAATTTAGCAAGTCCGGCAGTTGTGTCGGCATGTTTAGTACCGATGGATGGTAAAACTTTGGAAATTATTCCGGAAAACAACTTACAGCCTGGCGAATTTGTAATCCATTGGAATAAAGGCAACGAGCTATCAACCGGCTTGTACATCCTTAATTTAAAGGTAAATGGTATTGTTACTGAGCAGTATCGGCTCGTAAAAATGAAGAACGATATTACCGGGTTTTAAGTTTGAGTGCAAGGTTTAAACTCATTTTTATTTTACCAGCCTTTTAAAATTCAACACTTTATGGAAGGATTATCAAAATTATCTCGGGAAGATTTGTAACGCTAGATTATTGAACTTTCAAATTTGTCATTGCCAGCAGCCCAACGGATTGCAATATGCGTAGGTAGTGATTTTTTAAGCTCCAACTTGACAAGTTGAAATAGTTTTAAGTAAACCTGCCCGAACAGCAGGCGGGTGTACAAAACTTAAAAATACACAAATCCCGGCATAAGTATATTGCGTATTAGCTGCTGAATTTCTTAAATTTCAAATATTTCACCATCAATCGGAATTTTAACCTTTTCTATCAGGTTATTTACTTCTAATTCCTTCTTTAGTTGTATTCTTGTTGTTGGGCAATGGTTAATTGCTTCTAAATGATTTGCAATTACTTTTTCAGGAGAATTTTTTACAAATTTTAGAATATCATCCATTTTCATCAATAATGGTTTAAATAAATCTAATTGAGCAGTTCCGCAAGCAACAATGCTAATTTCTGGTTTATATTCTTTTAGTACTTTATCAACCGCATTGGTATATATGGTATCTGCACTTATGTATACTGACTTCTGATTAGGTAATTTAATATAAAATCCCATTACATTTCCCATAGGTTTAGATATAAACCCATAACCGTGTTTTGCAGGAATACCCTCAATTATTCCACCAAGAAAATCATCCGGCTTCCAATAATCTAAGGAATTACTAATATGTAGTCCTTTTTTCAGTAAGGCTTTTTTATCTCTAATGCTACAGGTAACAGGTATATTATTATCTTTTAAAAAACGTTCGCCTCTTTTATCCAAATGGTCGGGATGTGTATGGGTAATTAGACAATGAGTTACTTTTTTCAGCGTTTCATGACAAACTTTCGGTAAAGGAACGATAGGGTTTTTTTGTGTTTTAAATCGAAAAAAAGCCAAAGGTGACCAACTTTCTTTTTTCCCTAACATAGGGTCAACAAGGATTACGTCCTTCTCAGTTTCTATAACCAATGTTGCATTTCTAAAATGATGTATTTTTAGCATATCTACTTTTTGTTAAAAAAGTAAAAAACAACATAACCCATATTTATTCCATTGATTTGAATCAAGAAATACGTTTTCTAATCCGGCTTAAAGTTTCTGGTGTAATATTAAGATAAGAAGCAATGTGATATTGAGGAATAGATTGTAACCATTCTGGTTTATATATCAGAAGTTCTTTATATAATTCGTCAGGGCTTTTGGTAATTCTATTGTATTCTAAAAACTCTTTTTGTTTTAATATAGTTTGAAAAGAATCATTGACTATCGATTTTCCACAATGATATTTTCTCAATAGTTCATTAAACTTTTGTTTATCAATAACCAGTAGCTCTACTTCTGATAAAGTTTCTTGATATTTCTTTGTTTTAGAATTATTGCTAAATGCCAATAAATCCGTTATAAATTGTGGTTTGGTATAAAAATTTATATTTATGTCCTTTTCGTCAGTAGTATAATACTCTCTTATAATTCCTTTATTTAAAAATCTAAGTTGTTGCTCTATAGTGTTTCCTTTTAGAATAATCTGATTTTTAGAGTATAACTTGGTTTTGAACAAAGAGTATAGCTCTTGCAGTCCGTCTTTATTCAGCGGAAATTCTGTATTAAAAAATCTGGATATATTTGCGAATCTTGTCATTTTTACCAACGGTTCTTGTATAAGTTATCGTTTGGCGATTCAAGGCATTTTCCTATCAAACCGTTACAAAGCTTAGTAAACGAAACCATACTAACAACCTTGTACGACCCGTCAAATGAACTATATACGATTGTTAGGGGTTGTAGTTATTTTTCATGTCCAATTATCTGGTCATTATTGAGTTCTATCATATCATAAATTTCAAATAACTGAATTAAAGTATCAAAATACTTATCAAATAAACTAATCAATTCTTTGTTAATAATATTCCCTGTTGTTACAAGAAGTAGTTTTGTTGGAATCCCTTGAATTACATGTGAATCAAGAAAATCAGAATCTTTTGTTATGATAATACGATCTTGGTTAACTGAAATCTCACGAATCTCCTTATCCGAAGTCCTTTCTTTATTCGGCAACTCATCTGTATGCAGAATGTCGAAGCTCCTCGCTTTTAAAGCTTTTGCAAGTCGAAAAGGCAGATTTGCATCTATTAGAAATTTCATACTGCAATTCTTTGCACAGTCTTAACCTTTGATAATTGAGATGCAAAAGCCAGGCATGCCTTAATATCTTTTATCTCGATAGCTGGATAATCCTCAATTATCTCATTCTCACTCATACCTGCAGATAATAAATCAAGTATTAAATCTACAGTATATCGTGTATTTCGAATAGTAGGCTTACCATGACAAATCTCAGGATTAATCGTAATTCTTGTCATTAATTGTCTTTCCATTGTTTTTTACTCAAATATACAAATTTATCATCTAATAAATATCTCTCTAGCATGCAGCACTATACCATGTGTTGTAAGCTGGTGTTTGTTTAATATCAATCTGTTATAAGTTTTTTGTGAAGATAATGCTTTCCTATCAATTTGTACCGAAGCTGCTACGGAGAGCGGATTTATTTTGTATTAGAGGGTGGGGTGTCTTAGAACCGTCCTGAAAGGTGGTTGTGTAGGGTGACATTTCTGTATCTTAGCTGTATCCTCGTTCTATCA
>JAFGVA010000172.1 GCA_016938235.1 Bacteroidales bacterium
TGATTTTAAACAATTATTTTAAATTTGATTACAGATTAATATATAATTATCAATTCTTAATAAAATGATGTAATTTAATTACTTATGTATAGTAAGTTATTTGTAATATTGATTATCTGCGAAATAATAATTCTTTGAGAAAATTACTTTATCAAGTTTTCAATTTAGGCTTAGACAAGCAACCGGAAAATATTACTGAACGTTCCAATAAGCTTGCAAATCAGATTAATGTAGTTATTTTTCTGATTATGCTCGCGCTGTTAATTTTTCTGCGAATTATGGCGTGGATTGAACATTCAAATTTGAGCTTTGGTAGTTTAAGGGCTTTGCTGATTTTTCTTCTTTCAATAATATGCCTTGTTTTGGCCTATTATAAACATCATTTTATAAGCAAATTGCTTATTGTATTTCTTCCCTCAGTGATATTTTTAATTTTACCTTCACTGGTTGGATTTGTAGAAGAAGAAAGTTTTACTTATTATCCTTTTCTTGTGGTTACCTTTTCTATTCTTCCTCAGCTACTTTTGCATCCGGAAAGGGAAAAGTTATTTTATAACCTGGCAATGATCTATTTTATTGTTCTTTTACTATTTATAGATAAATTGCTGGTGCTGTGCAGTTCAGAGGATTATATAATTTATGATAGAATAAAAACATTTTATGTTTATTACAAGGTTTCACATATCATTGTGTTTGTATTTGTATACTGGGCTTTTTATTATTTGAGAAGGGTAAATACCGGTTACGAAAACACCTTGCACGAAGCAAATTTATTTTTAAAAAAACAGTCTAAGATTCTGAAAGAGAAAAACAATGAACTGGAAAGTTCATGGCAGGAACTCGAACTAAAAAATATTAGCCTTGAGGAGTTAAGAAACTCTTTGGAAGATCAAAATATTGAACTGCAAAAAGCACTAAAAGAACTTAAAGAAACCCAGGCAAAGCTTATTCGGACCGAAAAGCTGGCATCTCTTGGGGTTCTTATTGCCGGGGTAGCTCATGAAGTAAATAATCCTTTAAATTACATTTCGGGCGGAGTAATGATTTTAGAATCAGAAATTGAAGATATAAAGGAAGTATTGAACAGGCATAAAGTAACAGAAGTAGATTTTGCCAATAACAAGCAACTGGAAAATGCCTTAACAATGATAAAAGAGGGAGTATTAAGACTGCAATCTATTACTTCATCTCTGCATTCCTATTCTTCAAATACTGCAACTGTTAAGAAACAGGATAATGTTTCATCGATAATAGACTCAGCAATTTCATTTTTGAGTGATAAAATCAATATTTCAAATATTAAGGTTGAGCGCAATTTTAGTCATGTCGATCCTATTCCGGTTTATGCTGACAAGCTGCATCAGGTTTTTATTAATATTGTGGATAATGCTGTTTTTGCCCTGAACTCCATAAATATTAATTCAAAAAAGATTAGAATTTCTGTTTTTAAAAAAAACAACAGGGTTACTATTACAATAGTTAATAATGGCCCAAAATTCCTGGATGAAGCAATACCTAAAATTTTCGATCCGTTTTTTACAACAAAAGATACCAATGAAGGTACGGGTTTAGGAATGGCTATAAGCTTTAATATAATTAAAGATCACGGGGGCGATATTGATGTTATAAACGAGGAGGGTAGTGTTGGTTTCGAAATAAGCTTACCGGCATAGGTTATTTTGTTTATACTAAAAAGCTGTTCTGACACAAATACAATGCCTGCGAACCTTCGTTAAAAATTAAATCAAGAAAGCTCAGGTTGGATATGAATTCATGTTTTTCAGCAAAAACCTGAAAATACTCAGGTGCTTTAAAATGGCTATCAGGAATTTGCATTCTTTGTTTGGGATGAATAGAATCGCGATAATCTATTATTTCCCTGCTTGTTAAAATGTATTTTTCAGATAAATTTAACTGAATATCAGTTTTCCCTAAAGACTCAAACAATTGAAGCAGCACATTTGTATTGAAATCAACCAGGTATTTTGTTTTCTTTATAAAAAGTGGGGCTAATTCTGCTTCGAATATTTCAAAGAAGGGTGAATGACCGTATGCTGAAACAATGGCTTTCCAATGTACACTTTGCCAGTTGGTTTCATATTCAATTAAGATATCCTTTGTTTTGGTGCTGTTTCCAAATTGTTTAACAACCGGAATTGTTAAATCCAGTTTTCCGTTTGCACCTAATATACTTGTCCGGTTTCTGTACGATTGTTTTTGATAGGTTTCGTGAATATCAATAATAACCTTTTTATGTCCCATAAATTTTGAAACATATTGAATGTTTGGCAAATAAGCCGTAGATAAAATAGCGGTTTCTTTTATTTGCTGCATTCTGCGAACCTTGTTTCTTTTTTAAAGATTGTTAATCATTCCTGCAAGGTAACCGGCTCCAAAGCCATTGTCAATATTAACAACAGAAACACCACTGGCGCAACTTGTTAACATACCCAGGAGTGCGGCAACTCCATGAAATGCAGCACCATACCCAACTGAAGTTGGAACAGCAATTACAGGTTTGTCAACAACCCCGCCAACAATGCTTGGCAGTGCGCCTTCCATACCGGCAACAACAACCAATACCTTAGCTTTTCTGATATCCGACATATGATTGTAAAAGCGATGAATTCCGGCTACTCCAATGTCATAATAGCGTTTTACATCGTTATTGAATATCTCTGCGGTAATCGCTGCTTCTTCAGCCACTGGCATATCACTTGTCCCTGCTGAAAGAATTGCTATATGTGTTTTAGTTTTTATATACTCCTGTTTACGAACAATAATGGTTCTGGCCAGTTCGTTGTATTCTGCATTGGGACAAATCTTTTTTACTTCTTCAAAGGTCTCTGGGGTTGCCCTTGAACCTAGTATATTGTGGCTCTGGCTATCCATGTATTTTATAATTTCTGCCACCTGTTTAGGTGTTTTTCCCTGACAGAAAATAACTTCGGGATATCCTGTTCTTATTGTACGATGGTTATCAATTTTTGCAAAATTCAGGTCTTTATATTCAAAATCCTTCAGATTCTGTAAAGCCTCATCAATATTTGTTTCTTTATTTCTTACTGCTTCGAGAAGCTTTCTTAGACCATCTTCGTTCATCAGTTTGAGCTTTTATAATTTCGTAATACTTCTTCTATAACAATTTTTAAAGGAACATTGTTTTCAATAGCAGCCTTCTTACACTGTTCAAATTCGGGTTTCCACTTGATTTCCATATTGTTAAGGCTGGCAATTTTAATATCTATAGCACCGAATTTAGTTTCTATTTTCTGAATTTTCCGGCTAAGCATACTTTTGCTTACCTGGTAACTCCTGATACCCAGGGTGGTAGATTCAGTAAAAAGTATATTTTCAAATTTTTGAATATCATAAATACTACACAATACACTTAAAATGCATGCCGGACGTGATTTTTTCATAATAATAGGGGTGATAAAAACATCATGAGCTCCCTCATTAAACAGCTTATCCATCAGAAATTCGTAATGTTCGGGTGGCATATCATCAATATTGCATTCCAGTACAACAGCTTTTTCTAAATTTTCAGAACTTAGTTTTTCGCCCCAATAAGTTCTTAATACGTTGGGTATTTCCATATCGCGATGACCAATGCCGTAACAGCTTTTTTGAATGGAAAATTCGGGTTTGTCTGTAAATTCATCAACCAAAGTTGCCAGTATGGCTGCACCCGTAGGAGTTGTTGTTTCAACATTTACTGTTCCCAGTTTAACCGGTATGTTTTTTAAAATTTCGGCTGTGGCGGGTGCCGGCACCGGAAATTTTCCATGTGCACAGTTTACAAATCCACCGCCAAGTTCAACTGTTGAACAAAGCACTTTGTGTGGTTTCAGGTAATGAAAACATATGGCAGCACCCACAATGTCAACTATAGAGTCAACAGCGCCAACTTCGTGAAAGTGAACATTGTCAACTGTTTTATTATGGATTTTTGCCTCGGCAACTGCCACTTTTTCAAAAATAGCAATACTTGTTTCCTTTATTTCTTTCGAAAGAGTTGAATTATTTATAATCTCTTTAATGTCTTTATAGGCCCGGTGTTCGCTATGCTGAGGTGATTCGGTTGAATGGACATGCCCATGACTATGATTGTGAACGTGTCCGTGACCGTGACCGTGACTATGACCATGGTTATATTTTTCTTCCGGCTTAATTTCTTGTTCCAATTTAACATCGACCTGCGTACCGGAAATACCCATTTTTAGTGCAACCCTGGATTGTATTTTATAACCATCAACAGCTAGTTTTTTCAATTCTTTTTCGAGGTGTTCCAAAGGAACTCCCAGATCTAACATGGCTGCCAGGTTCATATCGCCGCTTATTCCGGCGAAACAATCGTAGTAAAGTATCTTCATAATAGTAAGTGAAATTAAACCAGGTGCAATAATAGAAAGGATTCATGTGAAATGCTGCATATTTTGTTAATAAACGCCAACTAATTCCTGAATTTCTTTGTGTAAATAATGAAAAAGGCTAAATTTCAGAAAAAAATATGTTGGTATGAAAAGAAGAGACTTTCTAAGAAAATCGGTAGGAGTTACGGTAGCATCCGGAACGATAATGTCATTAGGTGGGGTTACAAAAGCATTTGCAGGTACAGGAAAATCTAATTCTTCGGCATACGATATGGTTGCTGTAAAAGGGGGCAAGCCTGGCGAAATGTTTGAAAAAGCCATAGCTGAACTGGGGGGAATGAGCGCTTTTGTTAAAACAGGCCAGACCGTTGTTGTAAAACCAAATATTGGATGGGATTCTCCACCAGAAAGGGCAGCTAATACAAATCCCGAACTTGTGGGTAAGATTGTTGAGCATTGTATTGCTGCCGGTGCAAAAAAGGTTTATGTTTTCGATAATACTTGCGATGAGTGGACCCGTTGCTATAAAAACAGTGGTATTGAGTCTGCCGTTAAAACTGCCGGCGGGGTAGTTGTTACCGGAAAAGACGAAAGTATGTATCGCGAAGTTCAGATTCCAAAGGGTAAAATATTAAAATCGGCAAAAGTACATGAGCTTATACTCGACAGCGATGTATTTATTAATGTTCCCGTACTGAAAAATCATGGCGGAGCAACTATGTCGTTAACAATGAAAAATCTGATGGGTGTTGTTTGGGACAGGGGATTCTGGCATCAGAATGATCTGCATCAGTGTATTGCAGATTTTGCAACCCTCAGAAAACCAGACCTGAATATTATTGATGGGTTTAACGTGATGAAACGCAATGGGCCACGAGGCGTTTCGGTTGATGACGTTGTTAACATGAAATACCAGATTCTTTCGGCTGACATGGTAGCCTCCGATACCGCTGCTGTTAAGGTATTTGGAATAGATGTGGCCAGTGTTAATCACATTGGAATTGCCGAACAGCTGGGTGTTGGAACCACTAAGCTTGACGAACTTAATATTAAACGAATTTCTATTTAATTGTAATGATTCAAAAACAATTTAAAAAAGGCAGAGTGATTCTTTCCCTGCTTTTTTTTGTCTTAATAATCGTTTCTTTTGCCGATATTAAAGGGAACATTCCTGCCGGCTATTTTAAAACAGTTCTATACCTGCAGTTTATTCCGTCTTTATTAAAATTAATAACACCAGGCACCATTATCTCTTTAGGAGCAATTTTTGTGATAATTCTTACTTTTGCAGGCGGACGGGTTTACTGTTCGACCATTTGTCCCCTGGGAGTAATGCAGGATATTATAATCTTCGTGAAACGAAAAATAAGTTCTAAGAAGAGGTTGAAATTTAAAAAAGCACTTAATTTAATTCGTTATCCGATTTTAGTTTTAGGCATTGTTTCTTTGTTTTTCGGAGGAATATTATTTTTCAACTGGCTCGATCCGTATGCAAATTTTGGCAGGATAGGAGCCCATATTATTCAACCAGTTATTCTTGGTGTTAATAACCTGATTGCTAAAATTCTTCCCTCTGTAGGTTTAATGCCATTGGAGGCCAGACCTTTCCATTTTGCTTCTTTTGCTTTTGCAGCTGGAGTATTTCTTTTGGTTGGCATCATGTCGTTTTTTAGCGGAAGATTGTATTGCAACACGGTTTGTCCGGTAGGAACACTTTTAGGTCTGTTATCAAAAGTTTCATTATTCAAAATCAGGATCGATGCTTCTTCCTGTACAAAATGTGGAAAATGCCAGGCTGCATGCAAAGCAAATTGTATTAATATAAAAACACTTGAAGTAGATGAAACCCGGTGTGTAAGTTGCTTTAATTGCATACCTGTTTGCGAAGATTCTTCAATTAAATATAAGCTCAGTTCAAAATTAAAGACTCAGCCTGCTATAGCTGCCGATAATACTGATTCAAAGCGTCGGTTTCTAATGGTTTCAGCAGTAGGCTATCTAACAGCTAAATCTGTTTCGGTATTCGGAGCCGAAGAAAAAAATCATGTGTGTTTTTGGAGAAGGGGTACAGTTGCACCTCCGGGTTCACTGAGTATCGAGCATCTGAAAGACCGGTGTGTTTCCTGTCATTTATGTATTTCAGTTTGTCCTACAAAAGTACTTCAGCCATCATGGCTCGAATATGGAGTTACTGGAATGCTGATGCCCAAAATGGATTTTATGCATAATTTCTGTAATTATGAGTGTACAAAATGTGGCGAAGTTTGTCCCACGGGAGCAATTATTCATTTGCCTCCCGAAGAGAAAAAATTAACACAAATTGGAAAAGTTCAGTTTGTTCAGGATGATTGTATTGTTGAGACTGAAGGTACATCATGTGGCAGCTGTTCAGAGCATTGCCCCACACAGGCTGTGAAAATGGTGCCTTACAAGAATGGATTAACAATACCTGAGACAGATACTAGCATTTGCATTGGTTGTGGTGCCTGTGAATATGCCTGCCCGGTTAAAGATCCGCATAAAGCCATATTTGTAGCTTCCAGCCTTGTACATGCAAGAGCTGAAAAACCTAAATCGGAAAAAATAGAATACGAAGAGACGGAAGAATTTCCGTTTTAGCATATATTAAAAATGCCCGGCAGAAATTTTACCGGGCTTTTTTTTACTTTATTATAAATCTCAAGAACAGAAATTCTCAATTAATTTTCCTAAACATTCTTTTTAGCTGAATATTTGTAGGGAATCTTTTTTCTTTATTTACAGAAAGCCAGATAAATCGTGGTTTACCAATTATGTGGTTTTCCGGAACATATCCCCAGTATCTTGAATCAAGGCTGCTGTGGCGGTTATCTCCCATCATCCAGTAATAGCTCATTTTAAAGGTATATGTTGTGGCAGGTTCTCCATTAATATATATTGTACTGTTCTTAACTTCCAGAGCATTACCTTCATAATGACTAATAATTCTTTTGTAAAATGGAAGTGTTTCCATTGTAATATCAACTGTTACACCCTCTTTAGGAATATATATAGGCCCAAATTGATCAAGGTTCCACGGGTATAATGAGTCGTAAGGAAAAATATCGTTTATCATAGAATAGCTCGAATCAAGAATTTCCTTATCAATACTGGTAATGTTCCTGTATTCAGAAAAATCTTTAACCATGTCTTCACTAATATTGGCCCAATAGAACATACCGTTGTAATGGAAATCATCTTCGTAGATACCCATTTCTTTAACCCTGCGGGGATTAATTTTTGTTCCGTTTGTCTGAATTTTATAAGTAGTCTGGCGACCCCCGATATAAGGTTCTAATTCACCATTGATATAAAGATCGCCATTAATTACCTGGAGTGAATCTCCGGGAACAGCAACACATCTTTTAATGTAGTTATCCATCTTATCAATGGGTCTTACAACCATGGTGTACTGATTCCAGATATTGTCTCTTGCAATTTTGTAATATTCGCTTTCAGATTTTAAAGGACTATTGCTGCTGATATCTCTTTGTTTGAGCTCAGAGATTTTCTTTCGTATTATAGCATAATAGGTTTCATTTGATCGTTCAAAACAAACAGTATCGCCTTCCGGAAAGTTAAACACTACAGGATCCCATCTTTTAATCTTACCGAAACCGGCAATACGCTTGTAATCCCATTGTGGCCAATCGATATACGATTTAGCTTTGGTGCCGGGTATGGTATGTTGCATAAACGGAAGCGCTAATGGTGTCATGGGAAGTCGTGGACCGTAGGCTACCTTGCTAACATAAAGGTGGTCACCAATTTGCAGCGATTTTTCCATTGACCCGGTTGGAATTTTGTAATTCTGAAACAGGAATATGTTTATTATAGTCACTGCAATAACAGCAAAAATCAGTGCATCAACCCATTCAATAATTATGTTGTTTTTGCCTTCTCTCTTTTTCCACGGGCTCCAGTTTACTTTTCGTGTCAGGTACATATCAAATACAACAGGTATTCCTAATAAAAACCAGTAGTTGCCAAGCCATATAACCCAAAGAATATAGACCAACAGAGCAACTCCTGCATGAATTAGCGTTTTTCTATCGTATTTGCTTAAGAATTCTTTAATCATTATTTCGAAATTAAGTTTGTATTCTAGTGTATAAATTTAAATGTTTTATTCCACCTTATATTATGTGGGAATTTTTTTGTTTTGTCAACAGATAACCATACCATTTTGGCTTTGCCGATAATATGATCTTCGGGAACAAACCCCCAGTACCTTGAATCATTGGAATTATGCCTGTTATCGCCAAGCATAAAATAATAATTCATTTTAAAGGTATATGTATTTTGCAATATACCATTTATATAAATATAATTATTCTTTACTTCCAGGTTATTCCCCTCATAAACTCTGATTATTCTTTCGTAAAGGGGTAAATTATAAAGATTCAGAGTCATAACATAGCCCCTGCTTGGGATTTCTACCGGACCAAAGTTGTCTTCGGTCCAGGTATATCTTTTATTAAACGGGAAAATTTGTCTGCTGGTTTCTGTGGGATCAATATTCTCGTATTTTACAATAGCCTTAAAAATACCCGAATCGATTACGTGGTGGTAACCTTCGCTTGTCAGAGGTACAGTATAGATTGAATTGTACTCGTTTATCTGTACATCGTACCAGGAGATGTCAAGTGTATTAAAAAGGGAGGTGTCGGCTTCATTCATCATTTTTATGGAATAGTTAAACTGCATACTTTTTGAGTGTTTCTCGGCTCTGCCATTTATATATGCTACCCCGTGTTGAATTTTTATGGTGTCGCCCGGAAGTCCGATAACTCTTTTAACATAATTATCACGCTTATCAACAGGTCTGTATAGTAAGTCGTATTTTTCCTTTATGGGTTTATATCCATACTGTCGAATCATTGAATAATAACTTTTATCTGGCAGTTGCTGAATAATGGTGTCGCCTTCGGGATAATTAAACACAACAACATCATTATGCTGAATATTTCCAAAACCTCTTAGCCGGTTGTATTTCCACTGAACAGACGAAACAAAGGAATTTCTTGTTTTTTTTCCAGGTAAAGTGTTGTGCGTAAAAGGTATAGTAACAGGAGTCATTGGGTATCGGGGGCCATAAATTAGTTTATTAACCACGATATAATCGCCTACCAATAATGTTTTTTCCATAGAGGAGGTAGGAATAGAATAGGCTTCGAACAAGAAAATACGAATAAAAACTGCAATTAATACAGCCCAAACCAAGGAATCAAAAAGTTCTGTGATTTTCTTATGCTTTTTTCCTTTCGGTAGTCTTTTCCTCCAAAATCTCCAATTTACAAATCTGGTCAGCTGGACATCAGTTATTATAATCAGGCCAAAAAACAACCAATAAGTTTCAAGCCAAAGTACCCAAAAAGTATAAATTGCCGATGTAAGCAGCAATTTAAAAAACGGGTTCTGGAGAAAATGTTTGGTGCGGTTTAAGAAACTGATAGCCATCTGGTATATCTTAGTTGCTGTTATGCTTTTAATTTCAGCATATCATCCATTGTTTTATAGCCCGATTGATTCTTCATAAATTCGGCAGCCAGAACAGCCCCAAGAGCAAATCCTTTTCTGCTGTATGCTGAGTGTTCAATCTGAATGAAATCTTCTTCCGAATTATATTTTATACGATGAATACCGGGAACTTCTCCTTCTCGTATTGCTTTTATTGGTAGCTGGTCGGCGTTTGGAGTTTTCTCTAAGGTCCAGCCTGTTTTTGAGTCAAGTTTTCCGATAATTCCTTCAGCTAATGTAATGGCTGTACCACTTGGTTCATCGAGTTTATGTATGTGATGAACTTCTTCCATGCTAACATCATATTGGTTGTGTTTATTCATGAGTTCGGCCAGGAACTTGTTCACTTTGAAGAAAAGGTTAACACCAACACTATAATTCGAAGCATAAAAGAAAGCACTGCCATTTTTTTTGCATCTGTTTAGTACATCATCCATTTTATTAAGCCAGCCGGTAGTTCCTGAAACTATGGGGGTGCATGCTTCAAAGCACTTTAAAATGTTTTCGTATGCAGCACCCGGAATAGAAAAATCTATAGCCACATCGGCTTTTTTAATATTTTCGATGGTTTTGTCTTCCTGGTTATCAATATCAATTTTTAAGACTATTTCATGATTTCTGCTTATGGCAATTTTTTCAATTTCTTTTCCCATTTTACCATAACCAAGTAGAGCAATCTTCATAATTCGAACGTTTATTGATTTGTAAAAATAAAAAAGGGAAGCAAAAAACTTGCTTCCCTTATGAAATATTAACAGTTTTGTTATTTTACTGCGTTAACAACTGCTTCAAAAGCTTCAGGATTATTCATTGCAAGGTCAGCAAGTACTTTACGATTAAGTTCTATACCTTTTTTGCTTAGTTTACCCATAAATTCTGAATAAGACATGTCGTACTGTCTAACACCTGCATTGATACGTTGTATCCAAAGTGCTCTGAAGCTGCGTTTTTTAACTTTTCTGTCTCTGTATGCGTATCCTAACCCTTTTTCATAAGAGTTTTTTGCAACGGTCCATACATTTTTTCTTCTACCAAAAGAACCTTTGGTTTCCTTAAGGACTTTTTTCCTTCTTGCTCTTGATGCTACTGCATTTACTGAACGTGGCATTTTCTACTTTTTTTTGAATGATAGCGTCTCATCTGTTATGAGAACTTTATTAGCTAGACATTCTGGTTAATTACTAAATTTCTTTTTATGCTTATTTCATCGCTAATAAAAGCTTGGCGTTACTCTCGTCAGCTTTATCCACCTGGCCAAAATAAGTTAAATTACGTTTACGTTTTTTTGACTTTTTAGTCAGAATGTGACTTTTATAAGCATGCTTTCTTTTAATTTTTCCCGATCCGGTAAGCGTAAAACGCTTTTTTGCACCGGAATTCGTTTTCATCTTTGGCATAGCTATTTAAACTTTGATAATTATATATTAAAAACTAGTTTTTCTTTTTCTGTAATTTGGGCGAAAGCATTATTGTCATTCGTTTTCCTTCCAATTTTGGCAGTTGCTCAACTTTACCATCATCTTCCAAATCCTGAGCAAATCTTAAAAGCAGAACTTCACCGTCTTCTTTATATACGATTGTTCTACCTTTGAAAAAAACGTAGGCTTTAACTTTAGCACCTTCAGCTAAAAACTTCTGGGCATGCTTTAATTTAAAATTGTAATCATGCTCATCGGTATGCGGGCCAAACCTGATTTCTTTTACCACAATCTTAGTGGAATTGGCCTTCATTTCTTTTTGTTTCTTCTTCTGTTGATAAAGAAACTTCTGATAGTCTATAACTTTGCATACAGGCGGATCTGCATTTGGCGATATTTCAACCAAATCAAGTTCCATCTGGTCTGCAATAGCTAATGCTTCTTTTATAGGGTAAACCCCCTGTTCTATATTTTCACCAACAACTCTAACTTTCTGAGCTCTAATAAGCTCGTTAACTTTATGCTGGGGAGCGGTTTCCCTGGGAGTGAATCTTCTATTACCCCCTCTTCTGTTAGGTCCAGTTATGACTTTGTCCTCCTTATAATTTGTTTAACAATTTTATTGAATTTCAGCAGTTTGCTCTTCAACTTCTTTGTTTACTAATTTAGCAAATTCTTCAGCCGAAAAAGCTCCTTTATCGCCTTCACCTTGTTTTCGAACAGCCACGGTGCCATTTTCAGCCTCTCTTTCACCGACGATTAAAAGGTATGGAATCCGCTTCAGTTCTGCGTCGCGTATCTTTCTACCTATCTTTTCGGCCCTGATATCAATCAGGGTGCGAATATCGGAATTATTTAGAAAATTTAAAACTTTTTCTGCATAATCGTGATATTTTTCACTAATTGGCAGTATTATCGCTTGTTCCGGGGTTAACCAGAGAGGAAATTTACCGGCAGTATGTTCAATAAGTACAGCAACAAAACGTTCCATTGAACCAAATGGTGCACGGTGAATCATTACTGGTCTGTGCTTTTGATCATCGCTTCCTGTATATTCGAGTTCAAATCGTTCTGGTAAATTATAGTCAACCTGTATGGTTCCTAACTGCCAGCTTCTTCCAATAGCGTCTTTAACCATAAAGTCGAGCTTTGGACCATAAAAAGCTGCTTCGCCATATTCGACTATGGTCTTAAGCCCTTTTTCATTGGCCGCTTCAATAATAGCCTGTTCGGCTTTATCCCAGTTTTCGTCAGAACCTATATATTTCGAAGTATTTTCTTTATCGCGCAACGATACCTGGGTTGTGAAGTTTGCAAAATCAAGTGTTTTGAATATGTAAAGAATGATGTCTATTACTTTTTTAAATTCGTCCTTCAACTGGTCGGGGCGACAAAAGATATGGGCATCGTCCTGAGTAAATCCACGAACCCTGGTTAAGCCATGCAGCTCGCCACTTTGTTCGTAGCGGTAAACGGTTCCAAACTCGGCATACCGAATAGGCAGCTCCTTGTATGAGCGGGGTTTGAACTTATACATTTCACAATGATGCGGGCAGTTCATCGGCTTTAAAAGAAACTCTTCTCCTTCTTGCGGAGTACTTATTGGCCGAAAAGAATCCTGACCGTATTTTGCATAGTGACCAGATGTTACATACAAATCTTTGTGCCCGATATGCGGAGTCATTACCAGCTCGTAGCCATATTTCTTTTGTACCTTCTTTAAGAAATCCTGTAATCTTTCTCTTAGTGCAGCACCTTTTGGCAGCCACATGGGTAAACCCATACCAACCTGTTGAGAGAACATAAACAGCTCAAGTTCCCTTCCGAGTTTACGGTGATCCCTGGCTTTTGCCTGTTCCAGCATTTCCAGGTATTCGTCAAGTTGCTTTTGTTTTGGAAAAGTTATACCATATACACGGGTAAGTTGTTTGCGGGTTTCATCTCCTCTCCAATACGCACCTGCAACACTTAAAAGTTTTATAGCTTTAATATAGCTGGTATCAGGCAAGTGTGGGCCACGGCATAAATCAGTGAAATTCCCGTGTTTATATAATGTTATTGTACCATCTTCTAACTCGTTAATTAATTCGAGTTTATATTCATCGTTTTTCTTTTTGAACAAGTCCAGCACTTCAGGTTTCGTGATATCTTCCCTGTTGTAGGTGTTTTTTTGACTTGCCAGTTCCTTCATTTTGGCTTCAATTTTTGGCAGATCAGCATCAGTAATTACTACTCCGTCACCTGGATCTACATCGTAGTAGAAACCATTGTCTATTGCCGGACCAATGCCAAATTTCATTCCCGGGTAAAGTGACTCCAGTGCTTCCGCCATTAAGTGAGCCGAAGAATGCCAGAAAGCATGCTTGCCTTCATCGTCATCAAATTTGTGCAATTTGATTTTTGCATCGCCGGATATTGGGCGCGAAGCATCCCAGATTTCATCGTTAACGCTCACTGCAACTACTTCTTTAGCAAGGCTGTTGCTAATGCTTTTTGCAATTTCCAGTCCTGAAATACCTTCTGTGTATTCTCTAACGCTATTGTCTGGAAATGTTATTTTAATCATGCTAGTGTTTATTTCAATTTTTTATGGTTCGCAAAGATATAAAAATCCACTAAAATTGCTTTACCCTATATGTAATCAAATATTAAATACTGATAAGAAATAACACTACTAACAAAGCTTTTGTTTTATTTTTTTAGATTATTTGTATTTTGTGGTCTTTCAAATAATCTCACAATATGAAGTTTTATAAAGTCACCTTTTTTCTTTTATTATCAGTATCAACGTCTCTTTTTGCAGAGAAAGAAATTAGTCTCGAAGATATTTTTCTGTATTATAAGTTTTCACCTCAAACAGTATCTATCCCAAGATCAATGAATGATGGTAAAACATTTACTTCTCTGAAAAATGGCAGGGAGATCGTAAAATATTCTTTTGAGACTGGCAATGAGTTGGAAATACTTTTTTCTCTGAAAGAGTGTCCAATTGATGGAATAGTAAAAATTGACGATTATTCCTTCTCGGATAATGAAATGAAATTATTGTTAACGACAGAAATTCAGCATATATACAGACATTCTTATATAGCTGAGTATTATATATATGATATCGGTAAAAAAACAATTGACAAAGTTTTTGATGCAAAAATTCAATTGGCAAGAATATCTCCCGATGGTAGCCAGGTAGCTTTTGTTTTCAGGAATAACATCTATCTGAAAAACCTGGAAAACAACCAGGTAAAACAAATAACTTTTGATGGAGAACATGCCGCAATAATAAATGGAATGCCCGACTGGGTTTATGAAGAAGAATTCACTTTAATTGATGGCTTGGAGTGGTCTCCCGACAGTAAAAAGCTTGCTTATTACAGATTCGATGAAACCAGGGTCAGGGAATATCAGCTTGTGTTTGAAAATATTCCATATCCTGAATGGTACAAGTATAAATACCCCAAATCGGGAGAGGAAAACTCAACAGTATCTATTTATGTTTTCAACACCGAGAATAATGAAACTGTTAAAATGGAAACCGGTGAAAATACCGATGTTTACTTTCCAAGAATAAAGTGGACCGCAGATCCCGGCCAGTTGTGTATTATTCGTCTAAACAGAAGACAAAATAAAGCAGAATTGCTTTCGGTTAACGCCTTTACAGGCGCATGCAATATTATATATACTGAAGTGGATGAGAGATATATCTCAGAGTTTACCGATGATTTTGCAACTTTTTTAAGTGATAACCAGCATGTTTTAATATTAAGCGAAAAGGATGGCTTTCAGCATATTTATCTGTACGATTTGGAGGGAAAACTTGTTAGCCAGTTAACCAGTGGCAACTGGGAGGTTGATGAATTCTACGGCATAGATGAAAAAACCAATACTGTCTATTATTCGTCAACAGAAGTTTCTCCTTTGGAACGTCATATTTATAGCATAAATATTAACAATAAGAAGAAACAAAAACTTTCCAATGAAAAAGGAATTAACTCAGCCTTATTCAGTACTTCGTTCGATTATTATCTGAATAGTTATACTTCGGCAACAACTCCCCTTACAATTAGTGTTAACGATAAGAATGGAAAACAGCTTAGAATTCTTGAGGATAATTCGAGAATAAAGCAATATGCTATCAATTATAATTTTACCGATAAGGAAATATTTTCATTCCAGGGACCCGATGCCAATACACTTTATGGTTTTATGTACAAACCATCAGATTTTAATGAAAACAAGAAATATCCGTTATTGATTTATGTTTATGGCGGACCTGAGTCGCAGGAAGTCAGAGACGAGTGGGAGAGAAGACGACCCTGGTTTCAGTACCTGAATCAGCATGGGTATGTTGTTGCCTGTATTGACAACAGGGGTACAGATGGTCGGGGTGCTGAGTTCAAAAAATCTACCTATCTCACACTCGGAAAACTTGAAACCGAAGACCAGGTAGCAGCTGCCCGGTATCTTGGCAGCCTTTCCTATATTGATGCTGACCGGATTGGAATATTTGGCTGGAGTTATGGCGGAACCATGAGCCTGAATTGTTTGCTGGATGCCCCCCTGTTATTTAAAGTTGGAATAGCTGTAGCGCCGGTTACGAACTGGCGGTTTTACGATACTGCATATACCGAAAGATTTATGCGAAAACCCGATGAAAATGAAGAGGGTTATGATGAGAATTCACCATTATTTAAGGCGCAGAACCTGCAGGGCAAATTGTTATTAATACATGGTATTGCCGATGATAATGTGCATATACAGAATTCAACAGAACTTGTAAAAAGACTGGTGGATTATAATAAACAATTCGATATGTTCTTTTACCCGGATAAAAACCATGGACTGTACGGTGGTTATACGCAACTAAACGTATTTGCCAAAATATCCGACTACATTATTGACAATCTCTGATTAAACCCGGAGATTATGCAACAGGCCACTTGAGAACAGAAAGCATTATTAAACTTCATTGCTTTTCCGAAGTCTAAAATAATCCAGGATAAATAATATTCCGGCCAGGATAAAAGGAAAAGTTATCATTAAAATAACGCTTAGACTCATGCCAATTGAATGATTCATATTATAATTATGTATGAAAATAATCGGGGAAAAGACCAACCCGATTAGTGCTATAATTACACCTCCTAAAAGTGGCCATCTCCAGGCTAAAATCAACAAACCAATAAGAATAAAAGATGGGATTAAATGGATAAAAAAATCAGCGACTTGTCTCCAAACCGGTGTATCGGCATGAAATGCATCAAGAGCGAATAAACTCACAAAAATAATAGCTAAAACAGAAATGATTCGTGGTGTCCAATGTATTGTTTTTTGTATTCCATTCATACTATCTGTATTATTAGGTATCAGATGATCTTATTGAGAGAATACGGGCAGAACAGCAGATTTAATAATGCAAGTTACAACAAAAACACCCCTAAATCAAGTTCAATATTTATAATAGACTGTCTGAAAAACAACAAAATAATATGGTAACTTTAAGTTGTTTCGGGAATTAAATTTTTATTCTTGATGCAACTTTGGCACAAGGTTTGTGTCTTTACCTGTAACGACATTAAAAAATGATTACCATGAAGAAAATTATACTATTAACCGGATTAGCAATTTTAATATTTGCCAGCTGTGAGCATGAACATGTTTATGAACCTTATGCCGACTTTGGAGTTGATTACTCTTTAGTAATTCCCGGCGAGGTAGTGTTCTTTACAAATTATTCTACCGATGCCCAATATTATGAATGGGATTTTGGCGACGGATTTACATCAACAGATGTTGCTCCTTCACATTATTACAGAAGTGAAGGAACTTACCAGGTACAACTTGCCGCACACAACCATAGCTATGTAGATTATTCCTATCTTACCATTGAGGTTTATAAAACTAAACTTGAGGTTGAAGTTGTTCAATGGAGGGAGGATGCCAAAGTTGTTTATATCCCGGATATTGATGTAACAATTTACGACAATTATACGGATTGGTATGATGTTAACTTTATGAATGCACAAGATATAGCTACAACTAATCAGTATGGAGTGGTTGTTTTTGAAGACAATTTGCAGGCAATAGAATATTACGTAGATGTTTATAATGATTTTTACAATAATGTGCAGCTAGCTGATGAAGATATCGACTTTGCAAGAACATTGCCACTCGAATATGCACACACCAATGTCTTTACAGCCTATGTTGATTATGATCCTACCGGACAAACAATTTTGAAATCTACAAGAACCAGGGTAACTGAAAAAAGAGGTGATTTACCAACCCGTTCAATAGACAGTCCAACAAAAATAAAAGACAGATAGCCCATAGAAACTAAATATATATATTAATAAAGGAGCAGGGAAATAATTCCTTGCTCTTTTTTTTATTTTGGTTTGTTTTTTTGCATAAATTGAGGTCTAAAACGAATTAAAAATTGTCTAATTCTTAATTAAATTTATAAATTTGCGAGCCGAAACAGGCATCCTATATCAGTCTGTTAATATTTGCAGGATGTTTTGCATGTTCTTTAAAATGATTAAGAAAATTCACCGCCCAGATGGTGAAATTGGTAGACACGCTGGTTTCAGGGACCAGTGGCCGCAAGGCTGTGCAGGTTCGAGTCCTGTTCTGGGCACATTTTAGTTCATTGTTATAAGTTCAAAGTTGTTTTAACAATAGAACTAGAAACTTTGAACTGGAAACTGACAAACTTATCGCCCAGGTGGTGATCCCGATAGCTATCGGGATGGTAGACAGGCTTTGAGAAAGGCTATAAGAATATTAAACTAAAAGATAACAAGGCAATTACGTAATAAAAGTTTAAATATTATTTAAAGGCATTATATTAAAGCCCAGGTGGTGATCCCGATAGCTATCGGGATGGTAGACACGCTTTATTAATGGCTATAAGAATAGTAAAGAAGAAAAAAGAACAAGGCAATTATGTAATAAAAGATTAAATAATATTTTAAAGTAATAAAATAAAGCCCAGGTGGTGAAATTGGTAGACACGCCAGGTTGAGGGCCTGGTGACTGTTAAAGGTCGTGCTGGTTCGAGTCCAGTCCTGGGCACAAAAACCGCTGAAAAACAGCGGTTTTTTTGTTTTAAGACCCTGCAATGGCTTTTATATGTTACAGATCGACAAAAAATGGTTTTTATATTCCGGATTATTTCTTATTGCCTTTGGTGTCATACTAAAGCTGGTTACAGCGTTTAATTTATTAGCTCTGGTTATAATTTTTACCGGTGCAGGCTCTAAGGTATTATACCTGTTTTTAAAATTTTTAAGTAAAGAATATGTTCCCGGAACAGAATTGAAATTTTTAATTGTTGGTTTGATTCTTTTTTTAGCCGGTAATTTTGTCATTCAAAAGCCGGAATTTTTGAGTTTACTATTAAAAATTACGGGTGTTTCTTTAAAAATTATTTTTGTTTTACTGTTTATACTTAAACAGAGAAACGCATTCGGGCGAAATGTTTTATAAGGTTCATTTCTTCTGAATATTTCCTTTTTTTTGCAAACGATTGTTAGATAACGATAGCAAATTACAATGCATTTATGTAAATTATTTTGGAAATCGATTGCAATCTATTAAATTGACCACCTATTTTGGCTAATAATAAAATTTAATAATGGAAGAATTACTATCAAAAATTGCACATTGTGTAGAGTTTGGTAAGGTTGACAAAACTGCACCCTATCCACCTGACATGAAAGGTCAGGAAGGTGCTGATGAACTTACAAAACAGGCTATAGAACAAGGAATACCGGCAGAAACCATCCTGAAAGAGGCTCTGGTTATTGGTATGGATAAAGTTGGAGTTAAATTTTCTGAAAAGAAGATATTTATTCCACAAATGCTTATGTCGGCTAAGGCAATGAACGCTGCTATTGAACATTTAAAACCTTTTTTTCAGAGTGGAGAAGTAAAAAGAAAAGGAAAATTCATAATAGCAACTGTTCAAGGTGATTTACATGATATTGGAAAAAATCTTGTAAAAATGAGCATCGAAGGCGCAGGTTGGGAAGTTATCGATCTTGGAGTTGATGTGAAGGCAGAGAAAGTTATAGCTTCGATAGAACAAAACCCGGGAGCAATAGTTGGGTTGTCAGCCCTTTTAACTACCACCATGGCAAATATGAAAAACAGTGTAGCTGATATTAAAGCAAAATACCCCGAATCGATCGTAATGGTTGGTGGAGCACCTGTAAGCCAGGGGTTTTGTAATGAAATCGGGGCTGACTTTTATGCGCCGGATCCTCAGGCTGCTGTTGCATTCCTAAAAGCTAAATAAATATACAAGTGAAAGGTCTGGAAATCATTAAAAAAGCTTTTTCGCTCGAAGAAGTTGACAGAGTTCCCTGGGTGCCCTTTGTAGGTTGCCATGGAGCCAATATTACCGGTGTAACTGCTGCTGAATACCTTAAATCGGCAGATTTAATTTTCAATGGGGTGAGTAAATCCATCGAAATCTATAATCCCGATGGAATTCCGGTAGTATTTGATTTACAGATCGAAGCCGAAGCACTGGGATGTCAGCTGGCCTGGTCCGACGACAATCCCCCGGCAGTGATATCACATATGCTTTCAGAAGGCAAAAGTCTTTCTGATTTGAGAATTCCAACAGTTCATGACGGAAGAATTCCTGTGGTAATTGAAGCAACCCGGAAAATTCGAAAAGCTTATCCTGATATTGCTTTGTATGGATTAATTACAGGCCCGTATACCCTGGCTTTGCATCTTTTGGGCACTGATATCTTCCTGAAAATGATGGAGGCTCCGGTTGAAGTACATGAATTACTGGAGTTTACAAAAAAGGTTGGTTTGGCCATGACAAAATATTATATCGATGCAGGTTGTGATGTTATAGCAGTTGTTGATCCCATGACCTCACAAATCGATCCGGGTTCTTTTGAAATGTTTGTGCATTCACCAGCCAAAGAAATCTTTGATTTTATAAGATCAGAGGAGAAACTCAGTTCGTTTTTTGTTTGCGGTCATGCCCAGCAAAACATTGAAGCCATGTGTGCAACCGGTCCCGACAATGTTTCGATTGATGAAAACATTCCGCTGGATTTTGTAAGGGATATTGCATTGAAAAACAAAATTAGCTTTGGTGGCAATCTCAAACTTACAGTAGTACTTTTAATGGGAACACCCGATGATGCAAGAAGAGATGCCATGGAGTGTATCGATTTAGGGGGCAAAAAAGGTTTTGTGCTTGCGCCCGGATGCGATTTACCCGGAGATACACCAATTGAAAACATTCAGGCTGTAAGTGAGTTGGTTCATGATGAATATCTTCAGAATGTTGAACGGGCAAAGGAAAAAAGCGATATACAGCTCGATTTGCTTAATATGAAGGATTACGGCCGGGTAAACAAGGTTATTGTCGATATCATTACTCTCGATTCTGAATCCTGTGCTCCCTGTCAATACATGGTTGAAGCCGTAAAACGCATTGCTCCTTATTTCGAAGGTATTGTTGAATGGCATGAACATGCTATTAAGAAGATGGAAGCGGTAACCTTTATGAGTTCGCTGCTTGTTAAGAATATACCAACCATTTGCATCGATGGGAAAATAGCTTTTGTGTCAAAAATACCGCCTCAGAATGAATTGATAGCTGCTATTCAGAAAAGAATTAATGAGAAACTGAAACTAATTATTTCCTCACAAAAAGCCGAAATACTTATCCTTGGAATTTCAGAACAAGAGTGTCAGCTGGCAAAAGATAAGGTTGAGCTTGCAATTAAAGAAACGGGTAAGGAAATTCTGGTAAAAACATCTACTTTGCAAACCGACAGGGAAAAATTTGGAGTTTTAAATACACCATCAATTGTTCTTACAGAGCATAAAATAAAGGCCCAGGGCGATGTGCCTTCTGTTGATGTAATTAAGGAATGGTTGAAGGAAATATAAGGGAAAAGATTTGCCAAAAACAGCAGTATACCTGGTAACCGGGTTTCTTGGAAGTGGTAAAACTACTTTTGTTAAGGAACTTATAAATTTTTTCGGTGAGAAAAAAAAGCTGGGTATTATTCAAAATGAGTTTGCTCCTGCAAACTTCGATGGTATAGAACTAAAAAGACATACAAACACACATTTTGATCTTTTGGAAGTCAACAATGGTTCGGTTTTTTGTGTCTGTTTGTTGTCGTCATTCATTCCCTCCCTTAAAAAATTTGTTACTTCATATGAACCTGATCTTGTATTTATGGAAGCAAGTGGTTTATCTGATCCTGTTTCAGTTGGTGAAATTTTTAATTCGAAGGAGATACTAAATTCAGGTATTTACCTGGCAGGAATTATTTGTATTGTCGATGCAGTAAACTATCTAAAGCTGGAGAACTTCCAAATGAGGATGGTTCATCAGGTACAAATAGCCAACCTGGTTGTCATTAATAAAGCAGATTTGGTTAATGATATAAATGAGATTTCAAAAAAAATAAAAGAAATAAATCCTCATGCCGAAATTGAAGCAACAAGCTACTGTAACCTGAACCTTGAAAAATATTTCAATGAAGAACCTAATACATACAATCCAGTAACGCCTGTTTTTTGTCTGTCGGCAGAAGATATGGGCAGACCGCAAATATTTTCGTCAGTTTTCAAAACAGTAAAATCTTTAAAAGAGCTTAACTTTGAAACTTTTATTAATCATATAAAAGATAAGGTTTTCAGACTAAAGGGCTATGTTTATTTAGATAGCGGAAGGACAATATCTGTTCAGATTTCGGGTGATATACTCCGGTTGGTTGAAACAGAACAAGTTGTTAAACAAACCCTGATTATTGCAATGAGTAATACGCTACAGGCACAAGATATAAAAGAATTTTTCATGAAATTGTGTTGAATGGTAACAGGTATTTTATTCGAAACAGATTGTAAGAACAAACTAATAGTCGCTAATAGAGAAAATGTGCTTAAACTCCTCGGGTATACCGATATTGTCGATGAGCATGTTAAAGAGCTTGTAATTGATTTAATTCAACTGTCAAAGGCGAATATTAATCCATGGGGAGGGTTTGTTCTAAAGCAAATAAATAAGGTTGTTGTTCCTGAAGGTAAAATTTACATCGACGACTTGTTTTTTGAAGTAAACAAAACGATAGCTGCTCAACTCAGGAAAGCAGAATACCTGGCTTTTTTTATTTGTACAATTGGCAATAGCATTGAACGCACATCAAAAGAATATTTATCGAAGGGAGATTTACTTGAAGGCTATATTTTCGATCTGATTGGTTCAGAGTCGGCTGAGAATTTAGCAGAAGTTGTTCATCAGGAAGTAATGGAATATGCTCAATCGGGAGGATTACAGATTTCTAACAGGTATAGTCCGGGTTACTGTAATTGGGATGTTTCAGAGCAGTTTAAGTTATTTAGTTTGTTTCCTTCAGAACAAATAAAAATAAAACTGACAGATTCAGCATTAATGAACCCTATAAAATCGGTAAGTGGAATAATTGGAATTGGAAGGGATTTAAAATTCAAACCATATAGCTGCAAACTCTGTAGCGATGAGAAGTGTATATACAGGAATAAGAAATAATTCTGTATCTTGTTGATTAATATGGAAATTTCTCAATAGACTGAATCCATATATCTCTATAGAATATTTCTGCACCCTCCGATTGAATAAGAATCTTACCTGAGCTTAGCGGAATTTTATTATTCAAATTTCTCTCTTTCTGTCTTAGACTGTCTGCTACCAATACCAAATGGTCATTAATTACATGCGCAGCCCTGTTATCAAAACAATAGATATCAATACTGTTAAATAAATATTTAACTTCATGATGGTCTTCGCAGCCACACAATATCATAGTCAGGCAAAAAATTAGTTGTATGTATTTCAATTTCATTTCAGACTAAGAAGCATTCTATTCAAAGATTGAGTATACCAGAATAAAATCATAAACGGAGCGATTTTGACTTTAACCCAAAATTGATATAAATTGAAAATCGCTCACTCAATCGGATGTGTAATCTAAACTCCCTATAAGAAAATAGAACCAATGTTTAAAGCTTTATCTACCTGCCACCAGGGAAGTTAGAAGTACTTCCCACTTTTGTTACTGTTGATGAAACGGTAAATGTTGTATATTCTTTTCCTTCTGAATAATCTACCTCATTTATAATAAATTCAGCACTCAGGATTAAAAAGTCAAATAGACATTCGGATTTCATCAGTCGACAATATGGTCTTAATTGTAGATTAATTTTTTGGTTCTTTAGAATGAGAAAGATGGAAAATAAATAATATTTGCTTTTTCTTTGCATCATGCAAGCGGTTGTTCAATTTCCTGATCCAAATACAGCAGATGATGACGGACTTGTTGCTGTTGGTGGCGAGTTGACATCTGATTTTCTGATTTCTGCTTATATGCAGGGGATTTTCCCCTGGTTTAGTGAAGAACAGCCTTATTTGTGGTGGTCTCCTAATCCGCGCATGGTTTTATTTCCTTCAGAATTTAAGGTTAGTAAGAGTCTGAGGCAATTAATTAATTCCGGGAAGTATGAATTACGCATTGATACAGCTTTTAAAGAAGTAATTACCCAATGTTCCAAAGTGCCCAGACCCGGTCAGGATGGTACATGGATTACGGATGAAATGATTGAGGCCTATTCAGAACTACACAAAATTGGTATTACTCATTCATTTGAAACCTGGTTTGAAGACAGGCTTGCAGGAGGCCTGTATGGTATTTCAATTGGCAAGGTGTTTTTTGGTGAGTCCATGTTTTTTAAAGAACGAGATGCTAGTAAATTTGCGCTTTATTACCTGGTTCAGTTTTGCTGCGAAAACAATTTTGAATTTATTGATGTACAGCAATCAACAGCACATTTAAGAAGTTTGGGAGCCAAAGAAATGCCAAGAACCGAATTTCTTAAAATACTGCATAATTCTGTTAATAAGGAAACAATACAAGGTAAATGGATTGTTAGCCGGTAATTAGTTTAAATTTGTTAGCTTAAACGCACTTCTAATTTTATTTGTATCGGTATGCAACGTGACTATTTATTACGCGAGATAGAAAAAATTGGAGCAATGCTCCGTATGTTAATTCGCAGAGCTGTTGAGCAAAAAGATAAAAATGAAGAAGAAACAGAAACGGAAGAATTATTAAATGATTTCGCAGCAGAATCGGGTTTTGAGATTGATGAGCTTCTTAATTCAGGCAAAGAAGAACTAGATGAGATTGTAAATATCAAAAATGGCTTTAATCCGGAAAATACCGAGTATTTGGGTGATTTTCTTGTTGAATTGGCAGAAATATCAGAATTGGTAGAAAAACCAAGATACTTACTAAAGGCTTTGGAACTATACCAGATAATTGACGAAAAAACACATACCTTTTCTTTGTTGCGTGCTAAAAAAATGGATTCAATAAGGAACAGTCTAAAAAATTAATATCCGACAATCCAGAGAATTCTTTCTTCAAAGGCACATTTTTCGGTTATGGCAATCAGGTCATCGTTTATTTTTATTACATCTTCCAGATGTTGTTTCCAGGTATCTTTATAGTTGGGGAAAGATTTTTTAATTTCTTCAAGAAATTCAACACCTAAAAAATGCGATGAGATATATTTTTCAAACTTCTCAAGACTATCTAAGGCTTTTAGGTCATCCCGATATTTCATTAGTTCATTTCGAAGTGGAATGATTTTTCGGGAGTTAAATTTTGTTGGGCCATAATACTCATACAATTTGTTTGCGTTTTCAAAACATGGCGCAAACAAATTAAAAACAACAGTGTCAACATATTTCGATTCTTTATCGCAACGAACAAGAGTATCGTTTCCACCTGTAATATTCAATTCTACAAAATTCAGTTCATTCGAATCGTAAATCTCTAACCTCATAACAATGTAATTGGTTTTGATTAAATTTATTAATAAATGTTTATAAAAAAAAGGCCTGGAAAAAAAAACGTTTTTTCTATTGTGTAATAGTAGTAATTTTCGGCTACAAAATTATAACACACATTATGGAAAATTCATTCTCGAAGGCCGGTAAGCGAATAATTGACTGGATTGACAACTATTTTTCAACTGTTGAAAAGTTTCCTGTCAAACCTAATCTTAATCCGGGAGATATAGAAAAATTGTTTGATTATGCACCTCCGTTAAAGGGGGTGAACTACGATGAAATACTGCACGATTTTGAAAAAAAGATAATACCCGGTATTACACATTGGCAACATCCGGGATTTCATGCCTATTTTCCGGCTAACAATTCTGAGCCTTCGGTGCTTGCTGAGACCTTAATGGCCGGACTTGGTGTTCAGGGTATGAAGTGGATCACCTCTCCGGCTGCAACTGAGCTCGAAAAGCTTGTAATGCGCTGGTTGCAGCAAATGCTGAAACTTCCTGCAGATTTTAAGGGAGTGCTTATGGATACGGCATCTGTTTCAACCCTTTGCGCTGTTTTATCTGCCCGGGAAAGAGTGTCGGATTACACGATTAATAAAGACGGTTTTATGGATAAAAAACTTCGTGTTTATTGTTCTGCCGAGGCTCATTCGTCCGTTGAGAAAGCGGTAAGAATTGCCGGTATTGGGAGCGATAATCTTGTTAAGATCGAAGTTGATGATTTATTGAAAATGAATACATCAGATTTGAAAATCAAGATTGATAACGACATTGAAAATGGATACCTGCCATGCTGTGTTGTGGGAGCATTGGGAACTACAGGTTCCGGTGCTGTTGATCCCTTAGAAGAGATTGGAAAAATTTGCCTGGAAAACAATATTTGGTTTCATATCGATGCCGCCTATTCCGGGAATGCCCTTGTTTTAGCTGATTTCAGGGATTCTGTAAAAGGTATTGAACTGGCAACAAGTTTTGTGTTTAACCCACATAAGTGGATGTTTACCAATTTTGATGCTTCGGCATTTTTTGTAAAGGATTCATCCTTGCTCACGAAGACCTTCAGCCTGGTACCTCCCTATTTACAGACTGGTCATGAAGATGAAATAGATTTTAGTAATTGGGGAATTCAATTAGGTAGAAGATTCAGGGCACTTAAACTTTGGTATGTTATCAGAACTTTTGGTGTTGATGGTATTAAAGAAAAAATTGGCAAACATATTGAATTGGGTAAACGATTTGAGAAATATATTTCTGACTCGCCTGATTTTGAAATTATCACTCCCCGGAATCTGAATATTATTTGTTTCAGATATAAATCAACCGGAAGTAAGGATAAAAACGCAGTTAATGAAAAATTGTTGGAGTCAATTAATAACTCCGGCAAAATCTTCTTGTCGCACACTATGATTAGGGGTAACTTTGTTCTCCGTTTTGTATGCGGGCAAACAAATGTTGAAGAAAAACATATTGATAATGCCTGGAATATAATCAGGCAACATGCACAAGAACTGAAATAAATGGATATAAAAGAGCTGAATCCCCAAATAAAAACAATATATAGCCTTATTACAGGCAAGAATGCTTATACTGTAACAAGGCTTCCTTTGGCCGGTTCAAACCGGTTGTATTTCAGGATTGAAGGAGAGGCCGGGAACCTGATTGCCACATACAATGAGGATAAAGATGAAAACCGTGCCTTTTTATATCTTGCCGCCCATCTTTTAAAAGCAGGGGTTCCTGTTCCGGAAATCAGGTATTCCGATATCGATAATAATATTTATTTCCAGGAAGATTTAGGCGATACATGTCTGTTTGATTTGGCCACTGATGCTGAATTATCGGATGAAGAGAAATTCTATGCCTTCAAAAAAGTAATTGATAAAATGCCGGCCTTCCAATATGAAGCTGCGAAAGAACTTGATTTTTCAATTTGTTATCCCCGGAAAGCTTTTGACAAACAGTCAATTCAATGGGATCTGAATTATTTTAAATACCTGTTTTTGAAACTTTCTCAAGTACCTTTTTCTGAACAAAAACTCGAGGATGAGTTTAATAAGCTGACTGACTTTGCACTTGAAGCTCCTGCTGACTTTTTTCTTTTTCGCGATTTTAAATCGAAAAACATCATGTGGAAAGAAGATAATCCTGTTTTTATTGATTTCCAGGGAGGAAGAAAAGGAGCCCTTCAATACGATTTAGCTTCACTCTTATTTGAATCGAAAGCAAACCTGAGTGCGAAATTGAGAGACAAATTATTGAATTATTATACCGAAGTTTTTAGTGAATATTCTTTCTTTAATAAGGATCAGTTTTTAAAATATTATCCTGTTTATGTTTTAATCAGATTGTTGCAGGTATTCGGAGCCTATGGATACCGTGGGCTTTATGAGAAGAAAGCTTATTTTATCCACAGCATAGTACCCGGTATTGAGAATTTATTGTGGGTCAAACAGCAAAATATCATACAAAAAGAATTTCCTTATATCTGTGATATAATTGAACAACTGGATAATATTAAGGCAAAGTACAGATTTGAAGAAACCGGGAATGATTTAACAGTTACAATTACTAGCTTTTCATACCGGAATGGCATTCCTGAAGACTTATCAGGTAATGGAGGTGGCTTCGTTTTTGATTGCCGCTTGCTTCATAATCCGGGGCGATACGAAGAATATAAATTGTTTACCGGAATAGACAAAGAAATCTACGATTTCTTTTCAAAGGATCAAGAAGTTACAGACTTTCTTTCCCGGGTTCAGCATATTGTTGGCCAGGCAGTGAAAAAATATCAAAGTCGTAAATTTTCACATCTGTCAGTTTCTTTGGGCTGCACAGGTGGCAGACACCGTTCGGTTTATACAGCAACAAAAATTTTTGAATACCTGCGCTTGAACTTTAATGTGAATTTGCGGTTAAAGCATCGCGAGCTAAATCTTGAGGAGCGGTATGACAAAATCGATGTGTAAAAAGAATGAAGAAAAAAGAAAAATAGTACTTTCAAAAGAACCAAAATTTCAATGCAAAAAATGTAAGGCTACTGCTCCGAAAAAGAAGCACTTATGTAAACCTGTCAGAGTGGAATAACTATATATCAAAGCCACGAATTCATGGATAATTTTGTTTTTACTGCCATTGTAACTATCATTCGTGCATTTGTGGCAAAAAACATAACCCGGTGCACGCATTCTGCGCCTGACTTTTATAATTGATTGTTTATTCTGTAATTGTTGCATTAAACTATGTATTCCCTATTTTTGCACCTATGAAAGGAATGATTTTAACAGCAGGCTTAGGTACCCGGTTAAAACCTCTTACCAATAAAATTCCAAAGCCTTTAATTCCGGTAGCAGGAAGGCCCATGCTCGATTATGCGGTTGAGTTTTTATTGAAACATGGAGTTAATGAAATTGTGATCAATGTGCATCACCTGGCCGATCAGCTTATGGAGTATGTTATGGAAAAACGCTGGCAGGGAATAAAAATGGATATCTCTGATGAAACCAATGAACTTCTCAATACCGGTGGGGGATTAAAACATGCTTCCTGGTTTTTCAATGGCGAAACAGACTTTGTGTTGATGGCCAGCGATGTACTTACCGATTTAAATCTGTCTGCAATGATTCAGCAGCATAAAGATTCTGATTCCTTGGTAACGCTTGCTGTTAAAGAACGAGAAACCAGCCGTGACCTTATGTTTGATGCTGATGGAAATCTTGCCGGATGGAAACACCATTCTACAGGCGAAACCAAAATGGTTCGGGGAAAACAACCTTTAAAAGGACTTGGGTTTAGCGGAATACATGTAATTAATAGCCGTCTTTTTAGTCTGTTGGTAGAAGAGGGAGCCTTTTCAATAATTGATTTATACCTCAGACTGGCTGAAACAGAAAAGATTAAAGCTTATAACCATTCAGACGGACAATGGATGGAATTTGGCAGGCTTGAGAATATAGAGGGGATTGAGAAGAATCCTGATTTTATTAAGCTTGTTAACAAGCTAACCTAAAATAAAAACAGAGTGCCAAATTATGACACCCTGTTTTAATATTGTTTTAAAGCCTTATTAATATTGAGCCAAAAGCTTATTCCTTAGAAAATATAGAACTATATATTCCCTCGTTACTGGTAACCTGAATCATATAAATACCCTCTTCAATATCGCTTATATCTATTGTTGTTTGCGTGAGAGGTACAAATTTCTGTGAAATAACAAGGTGTCCGTTAATATTAAATACAGTAATATTTGTAAATGTATATTCGGTACCTGCATCAATAGTAATTTGGTGATTTGCCGGATTTGGAAATATTTTAAAGTCTGAATCAGATATTACATTAATTCCTGTTTGATTATCGGGATCCGTATTATCGCCAATGCCATCACCATCAGAGTCTGTGTCTTCTGAAGCGTCTAACGGGAAATCATCCTCTGTATCAATTGTGCCATCGTTATCATCATCGTTGTCGGCATTGTTGCCTATGCCATCATTATCGGTGTCAGTATTTTCAGTACTGTCAAGCGGGAAGTCATCATCTGCATCTGCTATTCCATCGTTATCATCATCCGTATCGACATTGTTGCCTGTGCCATCATTGTCGGTATCGGTGTATTCCGAACTGTCAAGTGGAAATGCATCCAAGGCATCTTCAGCACCATCGTTATCGTCGTCAGTATCGCTATTGTTTCCTATGCCATCACCATCGGTGTCAATATACTCTGTGTTATCAAGTGGGAAGTCATCTTCAGAATCTACCGTGCCATCGTTGTCATCGTCGGTATCTGTGTTGTTTCCTGTGTTATCGCCATCAGTATCAGTATCTTCAGTGTTATCGAGCGGAAAATCATCTGCTGAATCTTCTACACCATCGTTATCATCGTCGGTATCCGTTGTATCAGGTATATTATCACCGTCAGTATCAGTATCAGTACCTAGCGGGGAATTATCTTCCAGGTCAGGAATACCATCGTTATCATCGTCGGTATCGGCATTGTTTCCTAAACCATCGCCATCTGTATCGGTGTCTTCAGTATTGTCAAAGGGTAAGTCATCCTCAGAATCTGCTGTGCCATCACCATCGGTATCATAAGCAAATACTCTTACCTGCCCAGCATCGTTGCCACTTCCGTTATTCTTATTTGCGCCAATAGCAACAGTAATACCATCACTGCTTAAGCTCACAGCTCTGCCAGATTCGTCGCCGATAGCTTCACCATTGATATCCAATCCGACCTGAGACCATGTATCGCTAATATTCTTAAAAACCCTTACATGTCCTGATCCTGGTCCATTTCCATCGTTTTGCCGCGCACCGGTTGCTATAATTGATCCATCGGAACTAATACTAACAGACCATCCTGAATAATCATCGGAAGCTTCGCCATCGATATCCGATCCTATCTGAGTCCATGTGCCACCATTGTTCTTATATATTCTGACATGACCAGCATTTGCACCATTTCCGTCGTTATAAGGTGCACCTATAATTATAACAGAACCATTGGAACTTAAGCTTACGGAATTACCAAATTGATCACCGGCTGCTTCACCATCAATATCGTTTCCAATCTGAGACCATGTGCCCCCATTATTCATAAATATTCTCACATGGCCTGCGTCGATGCCATTTCCGTCATTGTAAGGTGCCCCAATTGCTACTACAGATCCGTCTGAACTTAAACTTATGGAATGACCTGAACGATCATCAGCAGCTTCACCGTCAATGTCGTTTCCAATTTGAGACCATTTACCGTTATAGTATCGATATATTCTTACATGACCCGCTTCTGAACCATTTCCATCATTTGCATATGCGCCAACAGCAACAGTAGAACCATCGCCACTTAAGCTTACCGAACAACCCGAAAGGTCAACGGATGTTTCACCATCTATATCGTTTCCAAGCTGATACCATGTGCCTCCATTATTCTTGAATACCCTTACATGACCTGCTTCTGAGCCATTTCCATCATTAAAAAACGCTCCAATGGCGACTATACTTCCATCAGAACTTAAACTAACAGATTTTCCAGAATAATCCCGGGTAGCTTCCCCATCAATATCTGCACCTAATTGTGTCCATGTTCCATCTACATTACTGTAAATTGTCACATGACCGGCATCTGTGCCATTACCGTCATTATAGGGAGCCCCGATAGCTATAGTAGATGCATCAGAACTCATGCTTATCGCAAAACCCGATTGATCTTCGGCAGCTTCTCCATCGATATCATTCCCTACCTGAACCCAGCCTTGTGCTTGTAAATTATGAGAAGTAACCACCAATAATCCGATAACAATAATGCTCAAAAATTTATTCATCTGTTTAGTTTTTTAATTAACCATGCTAGCCAATGAATGTTTAATACATTCACAAGTTACCTGTGAAAACTATTAATTGTAGGGTGTCGGGTTATTGAAAAGTGGATTACTAGCTGTGAATTTAAAACATTTTACTGCTAATCTGCATTTATCAAATCAGATAGAATGAATAAATTCTTCTATTAATCCTGTTGGGTGCAAAAAATGAAATAATTATTATCATGTACGAGGTAATTAAATTTTGGTTTCAGAATAATTGTGAATACAATTTTTAATTAATGCAAGGGTGTGTTTTAGGTGATGATAAATAATTCAAAAAGGTTCATGAGTACTACCTGCACTTGAATATTGATTCACTGAATGATTATTGGTTTCTGTCTTGCATGAGCAGGCATAAACTACAAAATGTATTAAAAATTGCTGGTTCGGGTTCTAATTCGTAATTTGATTTTGAATTTATATTGTCGAGTTTATAATACTGGAAATGGATATAAGCATGGAAAGAAAAACCATTGTAATAACCGGAAGCACCAGGGGAATAGGCGAAGGACTTGCAACCCGCTTTCTGGCAAAAGGTCACCAGGTGGTAATTAATGGCAGAAACGAGGAAGCCGTAAACCTGAAACTAAAGCAGTTTGAAGAAAAATCATTTGCAGCAAGTGGCGTAGCCGGTGATGTTACCAATTCAGATACTTTTAAAAAAATAATCAAGTGTGCAGTTGATAACTACGCTAAGATTGATTTCTGGATAAACAATGCCGGGATTCCGCAATCATTTCAGTTTTTCAATACAATTGATGAGGAAGAAATCCATAAAATAGTTGATGTTAATATAAAAGCTCTCATGATGGGAACGAAAGCTGCAATTAACTTTTTTAAAGAACAGGGCTATGGCAAAATTTTCAACATGGAAGGCTTTGGCAGCAATGGAAGAATGATGGATAAGTTAAGTCTTTATGGCACCACAAAACGGGCTGTAAATTATTTCTCCAAGGCCGTTTCAAAAGAAATTAGGGAAGCTCATATTCAATTAGGAATTCTTAGCCCGGGCATGGTTAAAACCGATTTCATAAAGGGGCCTAGAGAGCATGAGACGGAGAAAGAGCACTTAAGGACAGAAAAAGTAATGAATATTTTATCCGAAGATGTCGATAAGGTAACAACATTCCTTGTTCAGCAGATATTGAAAAGCAGGAAGAAATATGACAGAATAGAATACCTTACTTTCAGGAGATTGTTTCCCAAAATCATCAGGTTGATGTTTGTGAGGTAAATCAAAAGTAAATAGTAATCTGTTTATTCCCGATCCCTTCACCATATAGTCAATAACCTGGGTAAAAATAAGCGGTTGTTTAAGATCTTCAATAAAACCGGCTTGCTGGTCTTTGCTCTCTCCTTAGAACCAAGTATTAAACAGAAGTGAAATTGCAAAGCGAATTCATGCAATTCATTGCCGATGGGGACTAACATGTTTTATACTGGATTGGTTGGTTCAGAGCTATTTGTTGGTACTGTTATCATTATAAGATAAATAGTTTGAAGAATGCGCCAAACAAATTAATTCAGTCCTGGTGCAATCCTGAATTTAAAATTCTTCTTTAACATTTTCAACTTTTTTTATTTAGCATGCAACCTTTTTGAACATGGTTGGCACTTATATATAAAAGATTGTTTAAACTATTTTGAAACAAATAGAATTCAACTTATAAATTTTACGCAACAAACCTAGTGAAATGGTACTTAGGCAGCAAAATAAAAAATATTTCAGGCGATTTGTATCAATAAATGCCTTATTGATAATGTTTTTAATATTAACAAATCCCAATAGTACTTTTGCTCAGGATAGTTCAGATTATGGTTCTTCAAAGCATATTGCGTTTACCCAGCCTTTAGGAATTATTCTTTTGAATCCTTCTTTGGGCTATGAATATCAAACACCAAAAAAAATAAGTTACACCTTCATAATTGATGCATATAAGTCATCATTTGATAGTGGAGACACTATACATGATACCTTTGGTAAAATTATCATGTATAATGGTGTTTTGTTTAGGCCTGGAATAAAATTCAGAACATTTAAAGGATTTTCCCATAGCATTGAAGCATATTATAAATACTCCTGGTATAACAATAATATGGTTCTAAAATATGGTTCTGATGGTGAAGAACATGACATTTATTATCTTGAATCTAAAAGTTGTAATTCATATGGCCTGTCCTATAAACTAGCCTACGATTATTATTTGGATAGCAAGGTCTATTTATCTCCTTTCATTTCTTTGGGTGCAAGGGCTCGCTTTGATTCTGAAACTATTTATGGCAAATATGAAGGAGGTACTGGAACAGGCTATTGGGGAGATGGAAAATTAGATAATATTGAATATGCAAAAGAGAGGTGGATAATTCCCATTTTCAGAATTGGTTTGATGGCAGGTTATAGGTTCTGATAAATTAATGAGAATAGTAAAACATATAAATAAGTTGTGCATAATTAGCATTCTGCATAAATGACACATACATAACTTGATGATATTGGTTATTCACAAAACATAATAAGATAATGAAAAGATTTAAGCTCTATTTTTTACTAGCCATTGCGATATTCTTGTTTCATATGTGCGAAAATCAAAACACCGATATGAGTGTGAACGATGCCTGGAATATTATTATTCCTGATACATTATCGAGTACTGAAATAAATGCAATTTGTGAGTACAATGATAATACTGTTTGGATCGGCACAAATAAAGGTATATGGTCGTTTGACAATACTTCATTTTCATCTGTTATTACAACAAATGACGGTTTAATGGATAATGAAATATTGGATATTAAGAAAAACAGTATGGACGAAATGATAATATTTACTGCATCAGGGATAAACCGATACGATGGTGCAATGCATATTATTAACACCGAAAGCTTAAATTATGCCAGTTATGGTTATTTCGACATCGATTCTGATGACAATATCTGGTTATTAACCGATAATGCCCATGAAAATCCCCAGAGCTTGTTAAAACTTAATTCGGACACAGAAACCTACTATAATCCAGCCGGAACTTCAACCGATTCGGAAAACTACATGTGTGTCTTTGCTGACTCAAAAGGTAGGATATGGGTCGGCTATTATTATCAAAGAATTGTTTTATACAAAATTGAAAATGAAGACATTGACTATTTCGACACAGATGAATTAAACGAAGTGGTTTACGCTATTACCGAAGATAGTCAGGAAAATATCTGGATGACTACTGACTACAGCCTTGTAAAATTTGATGGAACAAGCTTCACTTCCTATAATGATGAAGATTTATTTAAATTATGGAGCAAAAATATTATAGCCGATCATAACGATGATATTTGGGTTGCCACTCATACCAAGATAAACAAACTACATAAAGGAAAATGGGAATCTGAATACGTCTGGTCTAAAACTAATCCATGGAAAGACCCTAACAGTGACCTTATTCTATATTCGAAAATGATGGAAGATTCAAAGAATAATATCTGGGTATGTACAGATAAGGGTGTCATGATAAAAGATAATAACTGATCAAACTATCTTCAAAAAACATACAAATTTTAAAATATGAAAGATTAAAGGATAATAATATAACTATGCACAACTCACGGTAAAAAACATTGGGGTGATGATGGTATTGCGGGCTTTGCAAGCCCTTATCGTATCCCGGGGCACGAGATACGTCCGCAACTCTAAATCCCCAACGATTTCTTACCACGAGTTCGTTGAAACCTGGAATTAAACAACGAGGATATACAAAATGAAATAAAAATGTTTTTTCTAAATGCTTATGAACAACTCACTGATAAATATTATTTTGCAGAAGGATATAACAAGATTAAAAACTCCCATACATATGTGAGTTAGCTGAATATATCTTAAAGAAAATATACTTGTATTAGCATATGCTACATTATTTAAAATAATGGTTATTAAAAATAGCTTTTCAGAACAGAAAATTGTTGAAGAATGCTTGAAAAACAACCGGACCTATCAGAAGATTTTATACGACAAGTATAAAGACGGTATGTATACGGTAGTTTTCAGGATAATCAGAAATGAAAGTCTTTCGTGCGATGCATTGCAGGAAGGTTTTATACAGGTATTTCTGAACCTGAGAAGCTTTGAATTTAAATCGACACTTGGTAGCTGGATAAAAACAATTATGATTAGAAATGCTTTAAAGGTTTTAAGAAAAGAAATTCGCTTTGAGGAGCTTGGGGATACAGAAATCAATATTCCTTTTTCCTGGGACGAAAACCTTACAGGTGAGGTGCTGGATAAGGCTATTTCGAAACTGAGTCCGGGTTATCGTTTTGTCTTTCTTTTAATTGAGGTAGAAGGGTACTCACATAAAGAAGTTGCTGAAATGCTAAACATTTCAGTAGGGACTTCAAAATCGCAGCTTTCACGTGCAAAAGCTATTTTACAAAACAGCCTGAAAGGAATTTATGCTTAATATGAAGAAAAAAGACCAAAATATATTGAAGAAAGCTATTCGGGATTTACCGGAGTTTAAACTACCAAAAGAAGAGGTCTGGGCGAATATCGATAAGGTTTTAAGCTCCGAAGAGGAAGTGTCTGATAAAACATTGCCAGAGTTTAAGCTACCCCGCGATATTTGGCCTGGAATAGAGCAAAAGCTTAATTCAAGACAAATAAGGATTAAAACACAGGTAGTTTTTAGGGTAGCTGCAGCTATTATTATATTGGTTGGTTCAACGTTATTAATTAGAGAATATTTATACAGAAATAAGCCGGAGAGTATTATTTCATACAGCACCGAAGTTGTTGACGAAGCGGACTTTTTGGGTTATGATTTTTCAAGTAACAGCAATGGCGATAAACACATACAGGCAATATGTAAGAATAATCCCGGAGCTTGTTCATCTGAATTGTTTATCCGGTTGTCGAAACAAATAAATGATATTAGTTCCGAGATGGATAAAATTTCAGAAATGATTAAAGAAAATAATGATCCTCAATTAAAACGCTATTACTATCAATTAGAAAATCAGAAGGTTGAAATAGAGCTTCAGATGATAAAAATTATAAATCGTTCCTAAACAATACAGACAATTATAAGATGATTAGAATACTAAAATATACAGTTTTTATCCTAGTCTTGCTTCTAGGGAAAATTGTACATGCCCAATCAGACACCATTATTTCCTCTACGGCACAACCAGACTCAATAGATGTTAAATACGACCGGATTTATAAACTATTTGTCCAGGAACAGGACCACGATATACAACATTTAATTAAGCTAAACCTGTTCAATATCGATGTGTTAATGCCTAAATTGGCCTTTGAACAGAAGCTAGGCAGGTCTCTTTCATGTGAAGCAAACATTTTTGTAGCCTATATACCCTTTGTTTTTTCCGATGATAGTACGACTAAATTTCATTCAACATTAGAATTCAGAGATTCTGATTTTCAATGTTTCTCGATTGGTGGATACCAAATGCTAAAAATCTTTCATAATCTTAAAAGACGGGAACGGCTGGGAAGAAATACCAATGGGTTTTCCGGTAATTACTTCGGTATTAAAGTGTCAGAGAATTATACATGGTTCGGTGCTAATGAGCAAAATAATTATCTGGAGAATAAGTATTATTTAATACCGGGTTTTCAATACGGCATTCAGCGCAGAATTGGAAATATTGGCAATACAGAGTTGTGTTTTTCTCTAAACTATCCTCTAGCAGAAGGAGTACTTATCAATGATGAGTCCTGGAAATTTGGCTTAGAGACTGCTATAACCTTCAAGATAGGATTTGCAATCGAGTCTGTTTCAAGTTTGAAAAAAATGCTTAAATAAACCAACATGAAAGAAATCATAATAATAATCATACTAAGCATTGCATCACAGCTTCTTTTGGGGCAAAACGATTCTACCAATAGTTCGGGGAATGAGTCGGAAACAGTTAGTGTAAAAAACGACCGGATGTATAAACTGTTTCTGGAGCAAAACGATGAGGAGATAAAGCAATTATTCAAGTTGAATATTATAGGATTAAACCAGTTGGCCCCTTTAATCGCCTATGAACATAAATTGGGGAAAAGCTTTTCGAGTGAAACCTCATTAAGTATCTTATCGACTACAAGAATTAACTCATATTATCAATTTAACGGAACACGATCAAGCTCTATAATTTTCGGATACGGTCATAGTGTCAGTGGATATCAAATGTTTAAATATTATTATAATCTGAATCGCAGAGAGCGATTAGGTAAAAACATTAATGGGTTTTCGGGTAACTACTTTGCAGTGCAAGTGGGAGCAATCTATATATATAATGGAATGGGTTATTTAAGAAATTATAATATTCTCCAATTTGATTTTACATATGGAATTCAAAGAAAAATAGGAAATATAGGATTTATAGAACCTTCAGTTTCACTGTTTTTCAGACAGGATAATTATGATTATTTTAATATTATTCCAACAGTTAACCTGGAAATGGGGTTCTCATTTGAGTCTTTTTCAAAACTGGACAGGATTTTAAAATAAAACAGGAATTAATGAATCAGTTTGCTAAATACATATTATCCGTTTTTGTTGCAGTTTTCTTAGCGCAGAGTCTGGTTTGTCAAACAACATTGAATGTAGTTTCAAAAAAAACGGTTCAGGAATTTCCGTTTAAAAAGGAAGACATTCTCATAATTCGTGCCGAGAAAGGAGTGATTGATATTAAACCCTGGCAAAACAATAAAGTTAAGCTTGAAATGAATATTGTGGTTAAGAATGAAAATCTAAACATAGCAAAAATGGAACTTGATTATGTAAGCTGGAATTCAAACCAGAAAATAAATGTTTTACAGCTAAATAATAAAATAAACATACCTAATAACGGGGAACTAAAGAGCATTATTAGAGTTGAGTATTTGCTTTGGTTGCCACAGGGAGCAAAGCTTTCAATAAATAACAGTTTTGGTCAGGTAAAAATCACTAATTTGTCTTTCTCGGGGCAAATAGATATCCAGTATTGCGATTTAATCCTGGATAAAACACATGGCTTTGTTGAGGTTAGCAGTAATGTAGGTGATTTAAATATTTCTGAATCGGGCGGTAGTTATAATATAACATCAAAATATTCCACGGTTAATATCAATAAACCTTCTGGTAATTATAAATTGGAGTCGACTTATGGTAATGTAAAAACTACCATTGATCAGGATTTTTCAACTTTGAATATTATATCTGAACGTTGCGATGTAACAATTCTGAATAAGAATTGCATTGAAACAGATTTTAAGCTCGAAGCCAAATATTCAACCATCAAACTAAATGAGTCCTGCTATATTAAAAAGAAATCTATATTAGAAAAGAAGACAAGTGGCACACATCCTAACGAAACAAATACTTTTAAATATTCTCTTCCGGAGAGTTCACATTCCATCTTAATAAAGTCGTCTTATGGTGCTATTAATATGGAGTAACTTAAATGCATTATGAAAAAAAGACTGTTATATTCTGTACTATTGAGCATCTTGTTGTTTTCTTGCGATATTGAGAATTCAGGATCTGATGTGTATTACTATCTGAATGATTATACAAAGCGAATTGCTGATTTTAAAGAAGGTAGTTACTGGATTTATTATTGTGATTTACTATTTACATATGACACTGTTACTGTTGTAAAACATGAAAAAAGGCAATCGTCAGAGCATATGGACAGTCACTATCTATATTATGAGAATATTGAGCTCACATACAATAGTACTTTCTGGGATTGTGAAATTTATGATATAATAAGCGCTGATTATTATCGTGGAGATTATTATACAAGGCAATTGTTTGTAAATGACTCATTAAATAGAAATTTCAACATTGCTGTGACAAATACTAGTATTTCCCCTGAATTTGGTGGAAGTGTAGAAATTGAGGAAGGTATTCGCTTAAATGGAGAATATATTTCACATATTGTTTGTTATACTAAAAATCCAGACTCTCAAATTAGTGATAAATATTATTTTGCAGATAGTTATGGTATAGTAAAAATGGAATATGTAATAGATTCTGTATGTTATAAGTGGGATCTGGTTGAGTACAAATTGGTGAAATAATTATATTCCAGGACATACCTTAAGCTCGCTGCACCAAATGAAGTCAGTTACTTAACTTACAAATCAATATAATATTTGCTATTACTTTCTCTTAATCGAACAACCAATAGCTTTGGTAAAATCTTTTTCAGGATTTTTTCCTGCAATCAAAGCATTTATAGCATCTGAAAGATAATGTTCTGTTACAGCAGAAGCATCTTGGTAATTATTGTCAATAGCCCCGATATACTTTACAACCAGCTTGTTGTTTTCTTTATTTAACAGAAATATATGCGGGGTATTTGTAGCTCCGTATGTGTCAGCAATTTCCTGGGTTTCATCGTACAAATACGGAAAAGAGAAATCTTTCTCATTTGCCCTTTCAATCATCTTCTGGTAAGAATCTTCGGGCACTATTTCTGCATCGTTCGAATTTATAGCAACAACAGGATAACCCTTCGTTTTGTACTTTTTGTCCAATGCAATAATTCTGTCTTCATAAGCTTTAGAGAAAGGACAATGATTACAGGTGAAAATTACGACAAAACCCTTTGCATTGTCATAATCTGATAAACTGACCATTTTGTCGTCAACATTTTTTAATGAAAAGTCCCTGGCGGTATCACCAACCTTATATCCTGAGATGAAGTCGGGAGCACTCATCATTATTCCCAATGTAATTAGCAGCAGCGTTTTCATAATTCTTGAATTTTTGAGTGAATAATCGATTTTAATTCTTCATAACTAAAACTTTGCTCGTAAAAGTCTCTGAAATCTTTTCCATAAATGAGGCTGGCAGGAATAGCCCCACTCCAGTTCGGGTTTACCTTATCAATCCATTTGTTAAAATCAGGATCATCGAGCAAAATAACTTTGGAGCGAATATTTTGTTTTGAAAGAAATGGTTTTAATCTTGATTCAATCTGGTTCGGAAAATCAAGGCTCACTAAAAGAACCGAAAAATTGAAATCTTTATATTCTTCAGCAATTTTTTCAATTGCCGGCATTTCCTTTACACAGGGCACACACCACGAAGCCCAGAAGTTAACCAGGTAAATGGTATCGTTTTGTTTGTGCAGCATGGGTTCTAATTCTGAAAATTTCAGAACATCAATTTGTTGTGCTCCTAAAGTGTTGAGCAAAAAGAAAAAAAATATTAAAAGACTTGTTTTTCGTTTCATATTAATTTATAAACAGCATCGTTTCAAATTTGTTTGATCATATAGTATCAACAAAATCAAAAAACAGGTGTTACTAACCTGAAAGAATTAATTCTTCGGGGGAATGGTAAACATAAAAACTGAAAAGAGCTTTTCTGCTAAGAAGGAGAAAGCTGTTTATGATGATTCATATTATGAAAAGCTGTTAAGTAATTTTTACTCAAAACTCGATTCAGTAATCAATCATAAACACCAGAATGCAATCAGTAAACATAAAGAAAGAGGTAAACTTCTTGCCAGAGAGCGCATTCAGATACTTGTTGATGAGGGGACGCCTTTTATTGAATTGTCTGCACTGGCAGCAATTGATCAGTATGATAATGATTTTCCCTCAGCCGGAATCATTACAGGCATTGGAATTATTCAGAAAAAACCGGCTGTTATTGTTGCTAACGATGCA
>JAFGVA010000027.1 GCA_016938235.1 Bacteroidales bacterium
ATAACAACAACTTACGGTTAAATATTAAGAACTACAATATTAAAAAAGCTGCTCTTGAAGAGCAGCTTTTCGGACTACTATTTAATAAACTTAGTCTGTATTACTTTATCATCTACCTCAATACATATTATATACATACCTGAGGACAGATGCTGTACATTAATTTCAGAAACAAATTTTTCCTTTGATATAACTTTTTGACCCAACAGATCATAAATAGCTATACCACCAGGTTTACTTGGTGTATTTGCTTTAATATAAAGATAATCTTTAACCGGATTGGGTAAAACTGAAATATCTTCGTTGTTTTCAATAGGTACAGCCGTGGAAATATTACAATTAAGAACAGGTTTAATAATTTCAACGCTATTATTTCCATTATTACCATACTGCCCGAAAGTATTATAACCACATGCCCACAGCGTGTTATCTTTCTTTATTGCTAAAATAACATTCGAATTAGTTAATGAAATAATTCCCCAATTGGTATCACTATTAACAGACACAGGAAAATGTTGGTCAATATTACTATTTATGCCCAACAATCCATTTAAATTGTATCCCCATACTTTCAGAATATCATCTTTTGTAATACCGGCAGAGTGATATTTTCCACATGATATAGTTCTCCATTTATCGGTTTGCCCAATCTGTACAGGACATAAACTTGTAATAACAGTACCGTCACCTACCTGGCCATGTTCATTATACCCCCATGCAAAAAGCTGTCCTTCTGCATTAAGGGCCATTGCATGAAAACCTCCTGAAACAACATTAATCCAGTTATTTTTAGTGCCTATTTGTACAAATTTATTTCTTCCAACATTATCACCAAGCCCTAATTGACCATAATTATTTAAACCAGTTGCAAATAGAGTAAAAGTATTCTTAATGGCCAAAGTAAAAGTATAACCTGCACTAACCTGATACCAATCGTTAGTTTTATTTCCGGTTTGCACAGGCAACAGTTCACTACTACTAACACTATTACCCAATTGGCCATGAATATTAGCTCCCCACCCCCATAAGGAATGATCGCTTTTTATAGCCATGGTGTGCATTCCGCCAGCACTAACTTTAACCCATACTGATGTTGGAGAGACCTGCACAGGCACAAGCTGATTATCAGTATTCCCAACACCTAACTGGCCACTATCATTTTTTCCCCATGTATATAATTTACCACCCTCTTTAATGGCTGCTGAATGATAGTCCCCTGCCGAGATATATTTCCAGTCTGTTTCATTACCAATCTGAACAGGGGCATAATTTTTTTCGATGGTACCGTTCCCCAACTGTCCATACTTATTATTTCCCCATGCCCATAACGAACCATCTGTTTTTATTGCCAGAGTATGTTCCTTACCGGCTGATATTACCCTCCAGCATTGAGAATTACAGAAATGAATACTTAGAAAAAATAATAAAAGTGTAATAATTGTCTTCATCTGCTTATGTTTATTTTCATAGATTTTAATAGTCAATTATATCGTACATATCAATTCAGATAAGTATCATTCAATTATGTCTGTTTATAAAAATCACATTTCTAATTATCATTAGTTTTTTATGAATTTAATAAACAGGTCTTCCTTATCTGTTTTAATATGCACCAGATATAAACCTTTATTAACAGATCGTATATCTATCTTTCCATCACTGACACATAAACAACTAATTTGCTGACCATTTAGATTCAAAATTTCAATTTCCCTGATTACAGAACCATCGGCGTTTTCAATAAAAATATAATCCTTTGCCGGGTTAGGATATAGCTTTACTGAATTTGAATGATCTGTTTTATTAAAACCGGTGGCAGGGCTTTTTACATAAACATAAGCTGCATCATCGGCACCAATAATCAACTGTAATCCATTATCGGAAACAGCAATTGATTTCCCGAAGTTTCTGTTCGCATTAGTTGTACCATCTGATGCTTCAATTTGCCTTGAATATTGCCATAGTCCATCTGTTTTTTCATACATATAAATACAACCATGATTCTGATAATTTCCAGAACCTGCATAAAATGTTTTTCCATCAGCCCCAAAGCATATTCCTCCCATTAAATAATTGTTTTGAGACTGAGAAGGTGCTATCAGAATGGCTGTTTCAACATTTGTATCGCACCAACCACCGGACGATTTTTCAAAAATAGCCACCTCACCCATGTGCTCCTCTTCTCCGGAATAACCCCTGGGATATTCAATTGCTATAGTTTGTTCATTAGGAGAAACAGCCACATTGATACAAAATACCGAATTATCTTTTGACAGATCCAGCCTGGCCGACGGAGTTGCCTGCAACCATGTTTGGCCTTGTTGTTTTTGAAATACATAGGCCACACCTTTCATTATGGTACTGATACCAAAATCTCTGTTACCCTCTGGCGCACCAACCACCAGTGTGTTACCTTCTACAGCAATTGATGCCCCAAAACCCTGGTCTTTCCTTTTGGTTTGCGGAAAAATTTTCCCTGTCTCTGTCATGTCTGTCCAACCTCCTACAGGCATTTCATAAATACACACAGTACCACAGCGATCGTAATTTCCGTCATTATTATTATAGGTATAACCACTGGCCGATGCCAACACAGTATTGCCGGAAATGGCAACAACCTGCCCCAACATACCACCAGTCTGATTTCCGGAAAGCGATAACTTTGCTGTTTGTGTAGAGTTACTCCACCCAGACTCTGGCTTAACAAATATAAAAACAGAAGATCTGAACGAATTACCTACCACAATTAAGTTATCTTTTATTGCCACACTATTGCCAAAACACTGGTTATCGCCACTCTCCGCTGACATAAGCCGTGCAGCGACCTGCCATACATTATTTTTAAACTCCAAAACAAAAGCGGCTCCTCTTTTTTCAGCCCCTATTTTGTAATCAACAGCCCCTACAACTGCATAATTTCCATCTATGGCTACACTATAGCCATATGCTGTTTTATGGGCTAAATATGGTTCGTAACTAATTGGAATGGTTTTAACGATTTCCGTCCATGAATATTGCGCAAATGTATGTACACATAAATAACTAAACAGCAGAATTAAAATTACTCTATTCATATTGATTTAATTGCGTTTTTGTAATCCGGATTAAAACTTGAACTGATTAAAAAGATCGATCAGCTCTTCCTTACTTTTTTGAGGCGTAGCTGTAATCATAACAACAGCATCTTTACTTTTCATCTCAACCATTAGGATACTTCCTGGTACAGCATTGTCATCCTCTTCATCGAAAAAAGTACCTGATTGAAAAAGCATGGGAAATCCATTTTTGCTGAATGATTCTGTGTTTTTGCCAGCCAGAGTTTCAGACCAGATATCGTTATTCTGCAACGATGTAACAATGATACCAACACTGTTTTTATCACCCTTAGTCCACATACTTGAATACTGGCCATCTGAGGCATCGTGCATAGCAAAAACATAACCTTTTGCACGGCGAATACGTTCACTTTCTAATTTAAAACGGTCAAAATCAACACCAGCAGGAAATTCAAAATCTTCACCTTCTTCCCGATCATCATAAAAACCGTCATTTCCGCTTACATCACCACTCACATCTTCAATTTTTGCAGTTGCCGGCACCTGAAAATTAGATGCAGAAACACTAATATTCTCATCAAAACTCACAGCTTCCTCCAGATTTTCAGTCCCTCCTATTTTCGCATACGACTTTAAGGTAACTCCTTTATACACATGAACAGTTGCCCCCATCATGTTGGTTACATCACATGAACGGCCCATAACAGTTTCACTTTTCTTTTCAACTTTACCTCCAAATGCAGACAGCAGGCCTTCGCCCAACTGCTCCATCTCACTATCGTTTAAACCACTGCCAAGTACAGAGAAATCAGGAACAGCATCTTTATGCAATTTTGTACCTTCCATGGTAGCCATATTAACGTTGTAGTAATATGTACCGTCGAACACCGATAAGGAATGATTTTTTACAACTTCTGTAGTTTTACGTGTTTTATATACTTCTTCAGTAATTATCTCTTCGCGATACTTACTACCAAAATCATCAAACCAAAGTGATTTTTTACCTGTAACCTGCCCTGTAAGTTTATATTCTACATGTCCCGATTTAACCTGAAACCTTTTCTGGTAATTATATGATGGCTGAGCTGCAATAACACCTGTTATCAGGCTTATAATAATTAATGTAAGTAATCTCATAATATTTATATTAGAATAAGGTAATAATTAAATATCTGCATTTTCAGTATGTGCCTCATTAAATAATTCAGCATGCCTGGCCTGTACCTGTTTCAGCCGTTCTTCAAAACGGTCGTATACAGCTTCGAGAGCAACCACCTCATCTTGGGTAAGTTTTTCCTGAAGGTTCATTCTTTTATCTACATACTCGCCCCATTTTCCGAGTATCTCTATTGATTGAAAACTGGTTTCAGCAGCTATTTTTGTGAGTTTGATCTTATCCATAATACCAAGCTCTTCCATATTTTTACCCCTAAATTCCTTTGCCTCATCGGCCACACGGTCTATAAGCAATGCATAATCATCGGCCAGTTTATTCATGTCATTAATATAATTAACAACCTCAGTCTTTTCTTTAAGAGATTCAGGTATTTCAATTTGCAAACGACCAAATTTCTCATCTGCTTCAGTTTCTTTTTTTGAGCTACCTGAACATGCAGCAAATAATACACTAACTAACAAAACCAGGGTGCCCAAATTAAATTGGAAAATTTTCGTTTTCATAAGTTTATAATTAAGTTTCCAGATCAATTTTTAATGTTCAATTATTAATTAAGGTACAAGAGGAATATTGATATCTATTACCATTTAAATAACAGGACTGGCAATTACCATTCACTTATTATCTGATATTTATAAGAAAGGGCTCAGGATATCTTAACAAATTCCACCCGCCTGTTTTGAGCTTTTCCTTCAGAGGTATCATTACCTGCCACAGGGATACTTTCGCCATATCCTTTAGATGAAAGCCTTTCGCGTGAAATTCCAAGCTCAACAAGCTTTTCAAGAACAGACTGTGAACGTTTTTCTGAAAGAGACTGATTATTTTTTTCATCACCATCGCTATCAGTATGCCCTTCAACCGAGAACTTTAGTTCGGGATAATCCTTCATCATTTTAACAACATAATTTATTGTGCCCATTGATTCTGGCCTGATAGTAGCTTTATTTACATCGAACTTAATACCAGTTGTTACGAATTTACCATCGGTTAACAAACGGTCATACAATGGAACTGCACCTTTGGCTATGCGAACATTTTTAATATATCCCCGTGTATCATTATCGGCATTAAACAATAGTGAAAGGCCAATAGGCTTAAACCCCAGGTTCGGTATATTTAAAATACGGGCATCATCAAAATAAACTTTAAGAGCTCTCTTGTTAAAAGATATTGCAATATGCCTCCATCCGGGATTGGTAACAGTATGAGGTTTTGAAAAAGAGCAACCTGAACCAGGATAAGAACCATCACTTGTTCCAAGCCTAGCAGTATTCTGTGTGATATTCAATGAAGAAAACTGCTTGTAATCAATTTTCTTTTTCTGATTTTTAGCATCAAAAAACTCAACTTTGTAGTAATTGCTACTGGATGCTTTAAGCTCGAAATATGCATCAAATTCAACAGTAAATTCATCGGAGAGATAATCTTCGTCTGCATGGGTCATTAGAGGAACAATACCCATCCCATTAATTGCAGCTCTCATTTTAATAAACATCATTACATTATCGCCATTAAGATTGGCGTTTTCTACTGATCCACCTACAAGGTCCCATTTACCAGGGAATTCACCATTTTGTTCACCTTGCAAATCATCTTCGAATATTATTTCAGAACCTGGTACAAAATCATATTTCGACCACATAACAGTAGCCACAGACTGTTGATTTTGTTCCTGGGATTGTGCAGTATTATTTTGCTCAACAGATGATTCATTGTTTTTTGTGACAGTTGAGCCTTTATCCTTCTTATCATCCCCTTTCACCGCATCGTCAATGCCATCTTCAGCAGCATCAAGAGTTTTATCTACAGCTTTATCAATGCGGCGCTCAAGGCGCTGTTCAACTTTACGTTCAGCTTTCTTTTTGGATTTATTCAATACCTTGTTGACATTAATCTGAGCAACAGATGTACACAAGATAATAACCAGACAAAAGAGCGACAATATTACCCGTTTCATAACACTAGAATTAGTTAATTAAAAAAATCACAATACAAGTGTCAATTAAAAAAAAAAGAAACGCTATAACTATTGTCTCATTGTCTTGTACAATTATTCAAACTATTATTCAACAATTATTTACAAGGCTGAATATATAATCCAAACCATACAAATAAATACAATTTATCCTTTACGAAACTCCTGAGGTGAGACTCCGAAAACCTCCTTAAATGATTTGGAGAAATAGGAGGCATCATTAAAACCTGAGGCAAAACAAACATCGGCAATGCTCATTGCATCATTACGTAAAAGCTCCGAGGCTACTTTTACCCTGTGTACCCGTATAAATTCGGTAGCCGACATATTAACTGTAGCTTTTAGTTTCCGGTGCAGCTGGGCACGGCTCATTGCTGCTCTGGCACAAAACTCCTCAACACCAAAATCAGAGCGGGTAATGTAATTTTCTAAAATATCCTTCAACACCTGGGCAAAAGTATTTTCGTTGCCTTTTATAATAGTATTAAAAGGTTTAAGCATAATCTCTTTACGATATTTATCGCTTAATATCTGCCTTAGGGCAAGCAAATTCAAAATTCGTACTTTAAGAATTTTTGCGCCAAAAGGCTTTGTAATATACTCATCGGCCTTACAGTTTAACCCTTCGAGCATATTTTCTTCTTCGGCAAGTGCAGTTAGCAAAACAACAGGAATATGAGAAGTAAGATCATCACTTTTAAGAGTATTGCACAATTCAATTCCTGTAACCTGCGGCATCATTACATCTGAAATAATAATATCAGGCAATATCTCGCGGGCAATGTGAATACCTTCTGCCCCGTTTATAGCTTCTTTACAAGTACAAATACCATCGAAACAACACAAAAGATATTGCCTCATATCATCATTATCTTCTACAATAAGTAACAATGGAAGATCTTCATTTGTCTCATTCCTGGCAGTGTCAAATGAAAATGCAGGCAATGATTCAGCAACAACAGTATTTTCAGGTATTGATATTTCAGGAATCAATTCACAGTTATCAAAATTATTAAGATTTACCGGCAAGTCAACTACGAACTCAATCTGTCCATTTTTGTTGTAACCTACATTTATTGAAGCTTTATACAAACCACACAACTCTTTTACCAGCGAAAGACCAATACCAGTGCCGGTTTGATAAGAAAGAGAACCACTATAAAAACGGTCAAACATTCGGTTGAGCTCTTCATCGGACATGTGCGGCCCTGTATTTGCAACATATATTGTATAACTATCGTCCTTACTCTTTCCATTAACTGTAATATCGCCATTGGACGATGAATACTTAAAAGCATTCGATAATAAATTAATAAGGATTATCTCTACAATTTCACTATCAAAATAAACTCTTCCACTCTCTTCTATCTCAACATTATAATTAAGCTTTTTGTCATCTGCCAATGAATTAAAAGACCTTGCCAGACCTTTTATTGTCAGGGCCAAATCTCCCTGATGCGGTTTAACAACAAACCGGCCTGCATCAATTTTCGACATACTTAACAATTGATCGACAAGAAACATAAGACGTTCAGTATTACGATGCATAATACAAATATCATCGTGCAACTGCAGCGGAATATCAGCTTCTTTCCATTTTTCCAGTGGTCCCTTTATTAAAGTAAGCGGGGTACGGAATTCATGCGACACATTACCAAAAAATCTCGATTTCATCGTATTGATTTTCTTCAATTCCCTGGTAATCCTTAAACGGTTATAATAACTGTAATACAAAAATCCGGCTAAAACAAGCAATAACAATATCAATAAAAAAAAAATACGCCGCTGTGCTGCCCTGTTTTTTTCCGATAATTCTTTTTCAGCTTTTAATAATTGGATTTCCTGCGATGCCTGTTTATTCTTATACCGGTGCTCCATTTCATGAATACGTACATCGCTATTCTGGGCCTGCATACTATCGCGGTACATATAGGCAAGCTCTTTGGCTTCAAAAGCTTTCTGATATCGCTCTTGTTTGTAGTTCAATTTACTAAGCAACCCATAAGCAATGTATAAGCTTTCAAATGAGTGTATCTCAACAGATGACTTTAAAATATCATTTACAAGCAGTAAAGCTTCATTTATCTGACCTCTATCAGTTAAAGCTTTACAATATGCAATTTGAACATCAACTTTATGAAATATGTCACTTGAATTATTAATTACATCCAGAGCCTCGTGCAATAACTGAATTCCTTTATCTGTTTCGCCTTGCACAAGCCAGATACAACCTATAGATTTTTTACATATGGAAATGCC
>JAFGVA010000028.1 GCA_016938235.1 Bacteroidales bacterium
CAATGCATTATCTCTTAATGGCTCTCAGCATGGAATTACTTTTAAAGATGGGAATGTGATTACGCTTCAGGTAGCCGGAAATAGCTATATTAGAGTAGGAGCGGACCAATATTCTGCCGGAACAATTGATGTGTCAAGCTCAACTGGCGCTTTTGATATTATTTCACAGAGCAATAATACAGGTGCTACTTATAGTGATGCTACACCATTATATGTTGACTTTTTATATGTAGGTACAGCCGGAACGGTTGTTCTTGAACATTCAGGAGGTGGCACTACCTATATCCCCTATATAGAATTATCTCCAACGCCTTTCGATGTTTCATTAAGTTCTTATGTTCAAAAATCGGGTACGGTAACCTTAAATGGTATTGATATTCATGTAACTTCTGGTGCAACTTCAACAGATAATACATCTATTACTGTAAGTGCAGGTGTTGTTTTAAGCGAGTTAAAAGAAACGGGCTATGTGGCAATAGATTTAGGAGGTCTTGATTTGTCAACACTTACCCCAACTGTTTCAGGTGATATTGCATCAGCAATCATGAATGGCAACAATCTGGAAATTACCTATACCGACGTTAATACGGATCCAAAAACTTTTACGATAACATTATATGATAACAGTTATTTACACAATATCGTAACGTATGATTTCAGAGATGGCACCATCATTACAAATGGACAAAGCACCGATGGCTTATTAACATTAAGCGGAACATACAGTCTTCATGGAGCAACCTATGGTTTGAATATGAAACTTGGTGCTCAAATTGATCTCCAGGTTAATGGAAGTAGTGCAATAAGTTTCCTTGGTTCTAAATATTCAGGTTTGGATATGGAAGGAACTCAAACAACGACAGGAGATTTGGGAACAGTAAGCACTATGGTTGTAAACGATTTGTCAGATACCTATGAATTGGTTTATTCGGAACCAAGGGAAACAGGTGCTGTTGGGCTTGCATTTAAAGCTGTAGCAGGTACCAATAACGATATTTATTTGCCTAAATTGGATGTAATACCAGCTCAATTAGGTGCAGCATACAGTGTGCCTGTAAAAAATATTCCTTATTATTTCGACTTTAGAGATGGTAGTATTGTTCCAACTGTTACTGATGGGCTGTCCGGAATTACAAAAGGATTGGTTGAAATTGTAGTCGGTTCAAGCAATGCTTATGGCTATAACGGAACGCAACATGGTTCGGTATTTAAACCTGGGAATCAGATTATTCTGCAAGTAGATGGAAATTCAAGAATTAAAATTGGCGGAAGCATTTATTCTTCTGGTAATATTACTGTTTCGAGTTCAACCGGAAGTTTTGATATTACTTCGCAGTCATCAACAACTGCCGGTAACTTTGGAAATGATGGTGATACAATCGATTTCCTTTATGTAGGAACTGCCGGTACAGTAGTTATTGATTTTGGAGGAACTATATATGTACCCTATATCGAAGTTTCGCCAGTTCCCTACGATGTAAGCTTAACATCATGGGTTCAAAAATCAGGTACCATTACTATTAATGGAACAGAGATTGGATTTACATCTGGTGCTGATGCCAGTAGCAATGCAACCCTCACTTTAAGTGCAGGTACCGTTGTTAGTGCAACCAACGAAGCGGCTTCTGTCCTTATCGATTTAGCTGGTCAGGAACTTTCAACATATACTCCAACAGTAACCGGCGATATTGCTTCGACATCTGTATCAGGAAATGTGCTAACAATTACATTTACAGATCAGACAACGGACCCAAAGACTTATGCAATAACGATTACTGACAATAGCACAACGGTTACAGCAGAACCCGGCGTAGTTTATTCTTATAATTTTGCTGATGGTTCCGTAATCCCACAAACATCATATACAACATTAAGATATTCTACGTTTTTGACGAGCGATGGTATTGTAACAATCAACAGCAATACCACAGATGATGCATTAAAGTTTGGTTTCCACGATGCCTCGCATGGTCTTGTGGCCTTTTCGGGAAACTCTTTTGACATGATAGTTGCCGGTGATGCAACAATAAGCTTTATTGTATGTACTTATGGAAGTGCTACCGATGCTGTTTTTGAATTTACGGATGCCGGTTCAAATGTATTGGGATCGATAGCAGCACAAAATATTGGTGGAGCAGATGGCTTTGCAAGTAGTTTCTCATATACGGGTCCTGCAGGTGTTATCACGGCTACCTTAAAAAGTGCAAACTTTCCAACATCTGAAGTTTATCTTCATGGATTAACGATTGAAAATGCCGCAGCAACGGAACCTTCAAATGGTTTACCAGACGTATGGGATTTTGGTGCAGCTCAACTTGATGATACTCAATTTAACAATAAATTGACTGAAAATGATATCAATGCATGGTACGATCCTTCCATTACAGCCGGAACAACAGGAGTAGTTCTTCCTTCATTCTCTGCCGGAGTATTGAGTTGGATAGGTGGATCGAATGATAGATTACGTACTACAAATACGAACCTTACCAGATACGATGAGAATATAAGTGGAGTTACTGATTACACAGGCAGAGTTTATGTAAATGCTTCAGCCGCTACAGGCAGATACTTAAGTATTGCTTTGAGCGAAGATGACGAACTGAACTTATGGGCCTTATCACAAGACGGGAACGGCAAGCTCCATTTTGAATTTGTACCGGATCCGGCTTCACAAAATGATGTTTTGGATTTGCCAGCAAGCCTTACTGAACTTAAATTAGTAGCAAAAGCTGCTGGTACTTATCATATTTATGATGCAGTAGGGAAGCCAAGCTATTATAGAGTAATGCGGAAAGATGCATCGTATTTGTCTTTAACTGGAAATGTAGATATTACCAATGCTTCTGATATTCCTTCAGGTTATGAAATTCAATTTCTTAATGAAGCAGGAAAGGCCTGGTCTACTTCTGTAACAGGGGGAACTTATCAAATAAATTTACCTATAGGATATACGTATAAATTGAGTTTGTTAAATGCCAATGGATATATAATTTCCAATGGAACTTCTTTAGTTATCGACGAAAATACATCAACAAGAGATATTTCAATTCAAAAAGTTGAACTCTACACTGTAAGTGGTTCTATTGTTGGTCTGGGTACTGATATTTCAAATCTCAATCTGTTTTATACTCCGGATCCTGCAGTTAACACGGCTTATATGCCTCAAGTTACACTAGATGTAAATGCAGGAACCTATTCTGTACAATTGGAGTCAAATTTAGCCTACACAATTTCAGCAGAAGGTGTAAATGATTATTTTATTCCGGATAGTACTATTACTATTTCAAACAGTGATACATCTGCCGATGTTGTTTTTGCTAAAAAACCAGTTTATGATATTACGATTGAAACACCAGGTCTGGATGCAACTCAGCAAGGAAAGCTTTCGGTCACATTTTCAAATTTGTATGAAGTTGGTTACAATTATAGCTTTGATGATATAACGGCAGTTGCTCTTCGCGACGGTGTATATAAAATCGCAACGGATGGTCTGGACGAATACCCCATTGAATTGGCGCTTACATCTAATTTAATGGTTAATGGAGCAGTAACAACAAAAACATTAATCTTTAACAGAGTAACCAATTGGCCATTCAATGATAAAGACATTCCTCTGGGAACTTTGTTTTATAAAGGACTGGAATTTTCGGGAGCTATTAAAAATGAAGTTGCAAAAGGTCACCTTGCTTGTTCAGCCGGAGGCGAAATTAAAGTACCTATGCAACCAGAAGAAAAAATGATTGTTACCTATTATTATGCTGCCGATTTCTCCATCGACGGTGGAACTGCAATAACAACAAGCAGTGGAAGTACCTCTCAGTTTGAAACGGTAGAATATGTTTATCCCGGAACTACTGAAGGTACTGCAACAATAACAATCAATGCGTCTACTTACATTCCGAATATTGCGGTTGCAACAATTGTAGATTACAAGCCTGAAATTACGGTTGGTACGGATAAAGATTTCCAAACCATTAATGGAGCAATTAAGGCAATATCTCAAATGAACCGACCCAATAATGAGCGTGTTACCGTGCTGATAGACCCGGGCAATTACGAAGAAATGCTTGTGATTGATAATCCGAACATTACTTTAAAGAATGCCGCTTCTCAACCTAGTATCGAATTAAGAAACAAGGGAGTAGATATTGATGACAATGCGGTACGTATTACTTCTTACTACGGATATGGATATAATTATTTCAGTCAGGGAACGGATAATAAGTGGAATGCCGATGTGTTAGCAGTTAACAAGGCCAATGGGTACCAGTTGTATACCAATGTATCGGGCACAACAAATGCTTCCTACTGGAATGCAACACTGGTTGTTCGAAGTGAGGGTTTTATTGCGGAAGCCCTGATTATTGAGAATTCATATAACCAATATATTTCTAAAAAAGAAGCAGATGATATCGTAGTATTAGGTAGCGGAAACAAGGGTGTGAGACCAACTGATTATGGAAACACCGCTGTCCAGGATCGCAGCTTTGTTGAGCGTGCTGCTGCAATTGGAGTAGCCAATGGAACCGATAAGGTAATATTGAACAAATGCCGGATTGTTGGCAGACAAGATTCTTTCTATGGAGGTTCCGGCTCAAGGTTGGTTGCTTACAAAGGAGCTATGATGGGTGCTGTTGATTATATTTTTGGAGGTATGACCGCTGTATTTTACAAGTCGGATTTTGTTTTAAATACCTGTGATACTGGAGGTGATGCTGCATATATCACTGCAGCTCAACAAGCAAGCGGAAGAGGCTTTTTAATGTATGAGTGCAATATTGTTTCAACAACTCCCGGATTAAACACAGCATCAACTCAAGGAGCGAAACCAGGATATTTTGGAAGACCCTGGCAAGCAACAACCAGTGAAGTTGTATTCTATAATACTCATATAGATGCTTCTACTTACAGTGGTTCAGAAGGAAAATCTTTAATTGAACCAATTGGATGGATGAATACACTGGGCGGTGAGTCTGCTTTGATGTATGAATACGGAACCATCGAAGCTTCTGGCGAAAATAATTTGGAAAGCCGTGCCACATGGTCTACCGTGTTGACTGAACCTATTCTTACAGACGGGACAGAGATTACTACTTTTAATTTTACAAAAGGAACGGATGGATGGGATCCTCTGCCAAACCTCATAGCGACTGAGGATTCTGATAACGACGGTGTTGTAGACTTAACCGACAACTGCATTGATACTTACAATCCGGATCAGGCTGATATGGATAATGACGGGATTGGTGATGTTTGCGATGATAGTGATCTGGATGGTATAGTTGATAGCGAAGACCATTGTCCAAATTCTACTGTAGGTGCAACCATCGACGTTTTTGGATGCGAAATTTTTGAACTTCCGACTGATAACTTTTCCGTAATTGGAACTTCTACTTCATGTAATGGAGGAGACAATGGTACCATCAGCATTAATGCACAAAATACAAATTACACTTACAACGTTTCTGTTACTGGAGAAGGAATTACGAAAGATGCAATTCTGTCTTCATCCAATGGGTTTACACAGGATGTTGAGGGCCTTGGAAGTGGAACGTATCGGGTTTGTATTACAATTGATGGAAAAGACAATTATGAACAATGCTTTATCATAACCATAGAAGGTCCTGAACCTCTATCGGCTCATTTTAAAACAGATCGTGATAAGAAAACAACAACAGTATCGCTGTCAGGTGCAAAAAGTTATATCATCAATCACAATGGGATTATCACTACAACGAGTGAATCATCCGTAGTAATTGATCTGACTATTGGCCAAAATACCATCGTAATTTCAACGGACTCAGAATGTCAGGGTAAATCTTCTGAAAACATCTTTATTTCAGAAGAAGTCACTGTTTTCCCTAATCCAACAACTGGAAAACTTAAAGTTTATGTTAATGGTTTAGATGATAAAGTTGAAGTTACTTTATCTGATCTTCAAGGAAAGTTATTTAGAGTTTCTACAGAAGATGTATCTTCAAGCAGAATAATAAATCTTGACTTATCAAATCTCAAAAATGGCGTTTACATGCTATCATTGAATTCAGATAACGTTAATAAATCAATTACAATCGTTAAATCCAATTAATTATGAAAACCACTAAATATAGATTCTATTTTAATACAATTTTGGTTTTTATAGCCAGTGTATTTATTCTGAGCTCATGCAAAAAAAATGATACTCCACCAACATACACAACAACACCTGGTAAGGCCACCTTGGTTCAGCCACTAAATAATCAGGAATGTGAAGTGGGAGAAGTCATTGACAATAGGGCGGTTATAACTTTTGAATGGGAAAAATCAGATGCCACCGAGAAATACAATCTCAGAATTGTGAATCTGGTTACCCATGACACCACTCTTAATATTGGTCTCCCTACGAACTCAACAGTTGTACGACTTTTAAGAGGCTACCCATATTCATGGGTGGTTTCTTCAAGGAATTCAGGAGATGTTCTAACTGATTCGGACGTCTGGAAGTTTTATGTTGCCGGAGACGGAGAATCGAATAATGCTCCTTTCCCTGCAACCCTCAAAAGTCCTCTTTCCGGAGCCACTGTAAAACCGGTTGACGGGATGGTAACTCTTGAATGGGAAAGTCCGGGTACTGATACCGATGGTGATCAACTAAGTTTTACTGTATATGCAGATGCGATTGATGGCAATCAGGATGTTCCGGCAGAATGGAAAAATTTAACGGTTACGAAATTAGATATTTCTGTAGAGCCTAATACCATTTATTACTGGCACGTTGAAGTAAGCGATGGCGTTAATACGTCAATCAGTCCAACCTATACTTTTAAAACCGGAGATAGTAATTCTTCTGCTGTTGTTGGCACCATTGTAAGTACGTCTCAGGAAATATTAGATGCAATTGCTGCAGCAGCTCCTGGTGAAAATATTTATGTTCATGGTGGTGATTATGTTTTTAATTCAACTATAGATATTGATAAAAGTGGGAGTTCTGGAAATGTTATTTCCTTATTGGCATATCCCGGCGAATCAACCAGACCAAAATTTGATTTTTCTTCGATGGCAGAGAATTCTTCAAACCGTGGAATTCAAGTAAATGGTTCTTTTTGGCACATAAAAGGGATAGATGTTTTTGGTGCTGGTGACAATGGAATGTATATTAGCGGAAATAGTAATATTATCGAGTTTTGTACATTCAGCGAAAATTCAGACACAGGACTTCAACTTGGAGATGGAGCAGCTAATAACACCATTTTAAATTGCGACTCCTTTTTTAATGCTGATACTTCTATTGAAAATGCCGATGGATTTGCCTGCAAATTAGATGCCGGCACCGGAAACAAGTTTATTGGTTGCAGGGCATGGCAAAATCTGGATGACGGATGGGATGGCTATTTGCGAGGAACCGATAATATAACAACAACCTACGAAAACTGTTGGACTGTAAAAAACGGTTATTTAAAAAATGGTACAGTGAGCGGTGGAGATGGCAACGGTTTTAAAACAGGCGGAAGTGATCTGAAAGATTTAAAGCACAATGCGATCTATAAAAATTGCATTGCAGTTGGCAATGTCCACAATGGTTTTGATCATAATAGCAATCGGGGAACAGTTACAATTTACAATTGCTCCGCTTACATTAACGGGAAGAATTATTCGTTTGGTACTACAAATCCGCTTGAAAAGCTGATAATTAAAAACAGCAATGCTTTGGGTGATTATGGAAGTGTTTATGCTACTGTTTTAGATGTAACTAACAATAGCTGGCAAGATGGAATTACAGTGACTTCAGCTGATTTTGAAAGTATCGATTACACTCAATTATTAAAACCAAGAAAAGCAGATGGAAGTCTGCCGGATGTCACCTTTTTTCATTTAAAAGCAGGAAGTAATTTAATTGATAAGGGAGTTGATGTTGGACTGCCATTTAATGGCACAGCTCCTGATTTAGGCGCTTTTGAATATTGATAATTTGAATTGAGATGAGGCTAAATAAGGTGCTATTTATAGTTTTTATTCTGTGTTCAAATCCAACTTTTTCACAAATAAATTGGATTGCTGACACATCGTATACTGTAAATAGTGCCTTTAACAAATCAATAAAAAAGTTTCCTTTTATTGAGATAGTAAAGCCTCAAAAGTATGAAAATGTTATTGAGGAAAAATCCATTGTTTATAAGGAAATAGGAG
>JAFGVA010000173.1 GCA_016938235.1 Bacteroidales bacterium
TTTGAACTTGCAGAATGCTAATATTGATTATTAGAATGTTAAAAACAAATAATTATTAATATTCCGGTTTACCGGACAACAATGATTTTTAAAAGAAAAAATGTATCTTTCATACCGCAATTTAATGCACAGTAAACTCAAATGACTCAAATTAAACTATTAGAACGATGTTTTGGTGGCCTTGCTTTTTGCTGCAAAAACTGGCCGCTGTTAACATTTTTACTAATAATGCTTATCATTTATCCACATTCATAACCGTATTTATGAGTTAAATTGCGAACCCAAGTTTTACTAACCTAATAAATCTGGAAAACAAATGAAAAAAAGTAAATCTTCATGGATGTTGAAGCTTCTCATTTTTGCTTTGACATTTTCTTTAAGCGGATTTCTGGAAATATATGCTCAGGAGCATATTGTTTCAGGAACAATCTTTGATGAATCAACGGGAAATCCTTTACTGGGGGCAACTGTCTCAATCAAAGGAACTACCAATGGTACAGTTACCGATATCGATGGTAATTATACCCTAAAAGCAAGTCCTGAAGGTGTTTTAGTAGTTAACTATTTAGGTTATTTACCTGAAGAAGTAGCTATTGGAGGACAAACAACAGTAAACATTAATCTTACACCAGATGTTGCTAATCTGGAACAAGTAGTTGTTATTGGTTATGGCGTTCAGAAAAAGAAACTGAACACAGGTGCAACTCTAAATGTATCAGGTGAGGATATTCAGCAGATGAATACAACCGGAACAATGGATGCATTAAAAGGTATCACTCCTGGTGTTAGTATCACACAGAACAATGGTTCTCCTGGGGCAGGTAACAAAATCTACATTCGTGGTATTGGTACTATTGGTAATTCAAACCCTCTATACATTGTAGATGGTGTTGCTGTGGGTGATATCGATAACCTCAGTCCGTCAGACATTGAATCAATTGATGTACTGAAAGACGCTGCTTCTGCTGCAATATATGGTTCAAGGGGTGCAAATGGTGTTGTATTGGTTTCGACCAAGAAAGGTAAGAAAAGTGATGCTCCTATAGTTAACTACAGCACATATTATGGTATTCAGAATGTTTATAAAGGACCCGGTTTGGTTGACGCTCAACAGTATGTTGAATTGATGACCTCTGCTTTAGATAATGCAGGATCAACACTTGATTTTGAAAGTCAGGTTCCCGATTGGGCCGGAATTCAAAGTGGAACAAATAAAGGAACTAATTGGTTCGACCTGATTACAGATAAAAATGCTCCTGTAATGAGCCATGCTTTAAATGTTACCGGTGGTTCTGAGGTTTCCACATTTTCTTTGGGAGCTTCTTATTATAATCAAAGCGGTATTTTAGGTAAACAAGCGAATAACGATTATAAAAGAATGAATATTCGTTTTAACAGCGAACATATTCTTTTTAAGACTGGCAGCAGAAACCTGGTTGTATTGGGTGAAAACTTTACATATACCAATGAAAATAATCCTACAATTCGTAATGGTAATATTTACTGGAGCGATGTACATAACATGCTTGTAGCCAGTCCGCTGCTACCAATGTATGCCCAGGATTATGCAGCTGGCGATCCATACGAAACTGATTGGGAAACAAGCAATGGTTCTGCAGCTATGGATGACCCATCTTATCCTTATCATTATGCAATTGGTTTAAACTCAAATGAAGCTAACCCCATTGCTTCTATGATTAACCAATCAAAATGGAACACTAACAACAACAATACAATTATTGGTAATGTTTATTTAAACATTCAGCCAATCAGAAACTTAAATATCCGATCAGCATTTGGTATTAATAACTGGTATGGTGCATCAAGAAGCTGGACACCTGCTTATTCTTTAAGTGAAGTTAGCAATGCCACAAACGATAATGTTTCTCAAAGTGCATACATGGGGTATACATGGACTGCGACCAACACAGTTTCATACGACCTGACAATGGGAAGTAATAACTTTTCTGTAATGCTGGGTAGCGAGCAAATCAAAAACGCAAGAAGTCTGAATGTTTCAGGTTCAAACGACAGTAGTATTTTTGGAAGATATGAATATGCATACCTTGATAACTTCGTTACATTAGATGCTACAAACGCTACAAAGGCAAGCTTTGGAGGTCGTGATGATTTTGGATGGGCTATGTCATCATTTTTCGGACGTTTGTCTTATAATTACAACGAAAAATACATGGCTACTGCTGTAATGCGCTACGATGGCTCTTCGAAATTTTCAACCGGTCATCGCTGGGGTGCATTCCCTTCAGTTTCTGCCGGATGGGTTATCTCAAAAGAAGACTTCATGCAATCAACCTCAAGTTGGTTAAATTCTGCAAAGCTTCGTGCAAGCTGGGGAAGAAATGGTAACCAGGACATTGCAAGCTTTGCATACCTCTCTACAATATCTTTAGAAGGTGCCAATTATTACTTCGGTACTGCTAAAGATGCGGTTACTACTGGTTCTACACCGGCCAGGGTTCCTAACGATCTTATTTCATGGGAAAAATCTGAGCAAACAAACATTGGTTCCGATATGTACTTTTTAAATAACAGATTACAATTTACTATTGACTGGTATCAGAAAGATACCAAAGACTGGTTGATTGAAAAAATATCATCTTCGATGGATGGTACTGATGCTCCATGGGTAAATGGTGGTCTTGTTAGAAATAAGGGTTTCGAAACAATGTTGGGTTGGAATGATAATCGTGGTGATTTCAAATATGGTGTAACAGCTACATTTGCATTCAATAAAAACCTTGTTGTGGAAATACCTAGTGAAGACTCTATATATCATGGACCTGCAAATGTGTTAAGTCAGGGAGTTGGCGAGATGTTTAGAGCAGAAGCCGGATATCCGATTGGCTATTTCTGGGGTTATGAAACCGATGGAATTTTTAAAACAGAAGATGATGCTGCTGCATGGGTTAGACCAACAGGTTCTGTAAATACTGCAGGAGATGATATGAGCGGCGAACCTTATTTTAATAGTGGTCAGGCGATTAATCAACAGCATGCCGGCGATGTTAAATTTATTGATAAAAATCAGGATGGTTTAATTAACGATGATGATAAAGTAATGATTGGTAATCCACATCCGGATGTGATTATTGGACTGCAAGTTAACCTTGAATATAAAGGTGTTTATTTAAACGTAGTCGGTAACGGAATGTTAGGTCACCAAATTGCGAAAAACTATCGTTCGGTAGACAGTTACCTAAGCAACTATACGCAATACGATTATGATGAAGTGTGGCGTGAATCTAATCCAGACGGAACTCTTCCGCAACTTTACCCTGGAGGTGGTAGAAACTATCAGTATGTTTCGGATATCTATATTTTCGATGCGGACTTCTTCAGAATAAGTAATATGACTATAGGTTGCAACTTAAATAAAATGGTTAAAGGATTTCCTTTCCAGTCAACTAAGGTTTATCTTGCTGTAAATAACCTGCATACCTTTACAAAGTATCCGTTTATGGATCCTGAAGTCGGTTATTCTCCAGATGGCTTTAGCTGGGGATCTGGCATCGATTTAGGTCTTTACCCACAAGCAAGAACCTTTATGGTTGGTACAAACATTACCTTCTAAGCTTAAATATGAAAAAAATTACAGATATGAAAAAAATAATATATTTTCCAGTGATATTATTGCTGGTTTTACTTACAGGTTGTGAAGACTTTCTCACACAAAAAAACCTGTATGAGAAATCAGACGAAAGTTACTTCAGTTCACCAGAAGATGTTGATGAAGCCTTAACAGGAGCTTATGCTGCTATACCTAATCCTGCGGGAAATAATAATCCTTTTATTGTTGCAAAACTAATGTCTGATGATGCATTTGGTGGTGGCGGCGCCAATGACGATGGTTTCGATGCAACTGATGCCTTTACACTTACAGAACCTGATTATTACACCGATTTATTTAGTAATAGCTGGCCCGGTATTTTAAGGGTTAACCTGATTCTTAAACGATTTGACCAGGTTGAATATACCAGCGAATCAAGAAAAAACCAGGCTTTGGGAGAAGCACATTTTTTACGCGCATTCTTCTATTTCAGGTTATCTCAGTTTTTTGGACCTGTTCCTTTAAAACTTAATACAGATCCGGTTAACCTGCCAAGGGCTACTCCGGAAGAGATGTACGGACAAATAGCTTATGATCTTAAAACAGCTATTGATATAATGCCATCAACCCCTTACCAATCAATTGGAGCTGGCAGGTTAGGACATGCGAATAAATGGATTGCTCAAGGGTATCTTGCCAGAGTATTTCTGTTTTACACAGGTTATTATAACAAAACAGAAATCGAATTGGCCGATGGTTCCGTGCTAACTAAAGCTGACGTAATCACTTATCTTCAAGATTGTATCGATAACAGTGGGTATGGATTATTGCCTGATTTCAGAAATCAATGGCCCTATTCAGATACAGTGCATGTTAAACATTACCCTTTTAATACTATAAATAACTTAGGTTGGGTTGGTGAAACAGGTGACAATTACGAAAGTATGTTCATGATTAAGTATTCTGTATTTGGTAGCTGGGCTACGAATGATCCTTTATCATACAACAATCAGCATTCGCTTTATTCAGGTATGCGTTTACATACAACTGTTCCTTTTGGATATGGTTGGGGTGGCGGACCTGTTAATCCTCAGCTTTATGAAAGCTTTGAAGATGGCGACCTTCGACGCGATGGTTCTATTGTAAACATAAATGATCCTGCAGAGGGTGATGAAAGTGTTGCTGCAAACTATCAATGGAATGCTGACAATAATATGGATGAAAGTGGTTTCTTAGAAAAGAAATACATGCCAATATATGATTCATCTGGTGCACGTGCAGTTAGTATTTACTTTATGATGTATCCTAGTGCGCAGGACAACCAACAATTATGGAATATGCAGGATGATGTTTTACTTCGCTTTGCTGATATATTGTTGATGCATTCTGAATTAACAGAAACAGCTGACGGTATGAATCTGGTTAGAGAAAGAGCTGGTTTGGGCGAAGTTTCTTATTCTCTGGCAGCACTTCAGGCTGAACGACGCCATGAGCTTGCTTTTGAAGGTTTAAGGTATTTTGACCTGTTGCGTTGGGGAATTGCAGAACAAGCTATTGAAGCTGCTAATGGCGTAGCAATTCAGGATGTTGGTAACCCAAGCACTTATAGTGTAGATTTTCCCGCTTCAACCGGAGGATTTTTACCTATACCAAAAACAGAAATTACACTTTCTAATGGTGTAATGGAACAAACTCCTGGTTGGGATCAATACCAGTAATACTTCAAAATATTGTGATAACGGTGATTATTCACAAACAATTGAAGTTTTTAGTCTGGATATTGATGGAAATAATTTTGCTGCTACCCGGGGTTTATTCCAGATACCACAAAATGAGTTGGATTTAATGGAAGGAATTATAGAACAGAATCCAGAATACAACTGTGATTAACCTGCTTGCTTTTATTTGATATGAAGAGGAATCTAACATTAGATTCCTTTTTTTTTTTGAAACATTATCAAACAGAATTGAGTCATTTGTGGACGTACTGAAAGAAAACTTTTAGTATTTTTATCTCTTATTATAGTCAATCAAACAAAATTTTAAAACCTGTGTTTATTAGTATTATTAATATGATTACCTCAATCAAACCAGATTTTTAACACTCACTAATTAATTAACTCTTGTTTTACTAAAATTTTGAATTATGAAAAAACTAATCTTTACTCTGTTTTTCTTACCTGCGTTGATGATTGGTTATTCACAAGATTATCTTCTGGTAAGTGATTTTGAAGATGGTGTTGTGTGGAATTCATGGGGTGCACCAATCGATGTAGTAGAAAATCCTGCACCTGGAGGTATTAATGTGTCTGATTCTGTTCTTTTACTCGATCAGACTGACAATGCATGGAGCGGAGCAGCAAATTGGAATGATACTCCTATCTTAACAGCCGATTATGTAAAACTTTCTGTAGATGTTTACATGGTTGACCTGGCAGGTGAGATAAAACTTCATATGGATAATCCGGTAGAGTCCGGGGCTGCTAATTTTGAAGGTTTTGTTGCTGTAGCCAATGCAAATGAATGGGCTCGTATTGAATTTGATCTTACAGACATAGAAGCTACAGACTATAAACAAATTGCTTTTCAATCAGGTGTAGCTACACCAATTTATTTTGATAATGTGTATCTTTTAATCGATGGTGCTTCTGTTCCTGGCAGCGGCGGCGAAGAACCAGGTGGTACTTCAGTATCTCAAAGTAGCGTGCAGCTTGCGAATGTTTTTCCAAACCCTGCAACCGATGTACTTAATATTGAAAATATTGAAAATATCATTCAAGTGAATGTATATGACGTAACAGGAGCTATTGTTATGACGGATTTCTCTGACATTTTAGATATTTCAAAATTAAACCAGGGTATGTATGTTGTTAAAATTAAAACAACAGAAGATTTGTATACTGCTTCTTTTTTGAAAAAATAACTCATTTTATAATTTCATAAATAAAAGGTTGTTCATCTTTTGAACAACCTTTTTTATGTTTTAATTTTACCTTTTCAACCTGTTGTTAAATCTGCAGTATATTCAAAAAAAAGACTATGAAATTTCCTTTAATTGCTCAAAAAAAACCTTCAAAGATTAAATTAGATGCGGGTATTATATATTCATGGTGTACCTGTGGTTTAAGTAAAGCACAGCCTTTTTGTGATAATCAGCACAGACAATACCCCGAAGCCACCAAATCACTTAAATTTAAAGTTGAGAAAGCAGGTGATTATTTCTTATGCAATTGTAAACATTCAGAAAATAAACCCTTTTGCGACGGAACGCATAATAAATTGTAATTGTTGCTGTTTGACACTTTTATAAGAACTTAAAGAAAAATTACTTCTGGCTCTAATTTATTATGGATTAATTATTTTTTATCCAGCCAGAATTTTTATTTTAGTAATCGAAACTTACCCATCATTATTCCTGCCATTTAAACCTGTTGGGTAACAGGTATATTAAATTAATTTTGCTTTTTATGAGAAAAATTTTTATCGCAAAGCTTTTGGCTCTATGGTGTATTTTATTTTCCGGAAATTTAATGGCCGCAGACTGGAGTGTTGATGTTACTGTTTCACAAGATGGAAGTGAAGATTTCACTACTATTACTGAAGCAATAAACAATAATCCGAATGATGGAAGCAACTACGTTATTTTTATTAAAAACGGAGTGTATCATGAGAAACTGTTTATCACTTCAAACAACATAAGCTTGCTTGGTGAAGACAAAGACAAAACAATAATTACACAAGCCATTTTGCGTAGAATTTGGCTCGAAAGTAATAGCAGTGACTGGGGTGTGGCTACAATAAATATTTATGAAGGAGTAACCAACCTTACTTTGGCGAATCTCACAGTTCAGAATAATTTTGCCGAACTGAACCCTGATGTAGAAAACAATACCGATCACACCATGGCTATAAGAGGTGGAGGCAACAGAATTATCATAGTAAATTGTAAAATAATTGCTACCGGGGGTGACACCCTAAGTCTTTGGAATACCGATGGCGGCATGTTTTACCACAGTGGTTGTTTTTTTGAAGGCTATGTAGATTATGTATGCCCACGGGGTTATTGTTATATTTCAAACAGCGATTTTTATGGTTATAACAGTAATGCCAGCATCTGGCATGATGGTGCCGGAGGTAAAGACCATAAGCTTGTTGTAAAAAATTCATATTTCGATGGGGTTGAGAATTTTGGATTAGGAAGGTATCACAGAGTTTCTGCATTTTATCTCCTGGATTGTGATTTCAGTGAGAATTTGAAGAACAATGGCGGCATTAATTATGTGGGTGATTCAACAAAAAGCGATAGAGATACCCTGGGATTTGGTATTCGTGTTTATTACGACAGGTGTAACCGGGAAACCGGAAATTACGACTGGCACTCCAATAACCTGAAGGATGCAGAAGGTTCTCCTGCCAGAGAATCAATTACCGATAGATGGACTTTTAATTCAGAATGGAAACCCGAAAGTACCCTAAAGGGACTCCTGCCCTGCTCATTTCTTCCATCTCCGGGATACCATGCAAAAAAAGTTGATGTTAATTCTGGTTTGCATTGGCTTCCTGGTAAAGATGCGGTGAAACATCTGGTATATTTTGGAACAAATGATACACCCGGGTTTATTATGGAAACAACCGATACCTTGTTTATCCCCGGAACCCTTGAAGGATCTACAAAATATTATTGGAGAATTGATGAAGTAACAAGTAAGAATGACACTATTCGTGGGTCGCTTTGGTGCTTTTATACAAATATAGATGGTCCTCCTTCGGCTGTACAAAATATTGCACCACCTAACGATACCAGTTTATTCAGATACCTGGTTATATTCGATTGGTCTGCCAATGCATTGGAAGTTGATTCATTCCGGTTTTATTTTGGAGGTGAAGTGCAAATGGAGCTAATTAGCACTCAGGTTAACCCGGGCTATGAATTAACCGGACTTGCTGCTGATACAACCTACTTTTGGCGTGTTGATGCTCTTAATGATTTAGGTGTAACCAAAGGAGAAACATGGAGTTTCAAATATAAACCTGTTGAAGAATCGAACTTGAATATTCCTGAGTTTCAAAATATGGCTTTGGAAATATATCCCCAACCAGTAACCAATAAGATGGTAATTCAGTTTTGCTTATCAGAGAGTGCAGATGTTGTTCTATCGGTTTATGATATTATAGGTCGTCCATTATATATAAAACAATTAGGGCTTCTGGATGAGAGAGAACAACAAGTCAGTTTTAATATTCCAACAGAAATAAATCTGGCGACCGGTCAATATTTTGCAGTTTTATCGGCAAAGGAGAAAAGTTTTACTCAAAATTTCATTGTTCAATAACAGCTTGGACAACATTTAAGCCGGTCTTCTGGTTCGAAACTGGTAATGAAACAATATTTTTTCGATAGCTATTTGAATGGCTTCATTCATAGGCACCAAACGATTAGCCTCAATGAAATCTATTTTATAAAACTGCGAGTAATACTTTTGCATTTCAGGTTTTTTAGTTTTAACCGGCAAAGTATTCAATTTATCAGCAAATTCTCTTTTTATAATTCGGCATGTATTAATTCTTAGAGCACCATGTTTATCATTTGAAAAACTGTATCCGAATAATCTGCAAATCAGACCGCGATACATGTAATTTTCGCAACCAAATTCCAAATTAAATAAGCCTGGCTTATAGAGTATACATGTTGAATTATCATTTAATTGAGCCTGCTCAAGTTCTTCCAGAAAGGGGTAAGCTTTATTCGTCTTAAAAAGATGGTATGCCAGGGGGTAAAATTCCAGCGGCGAAGCATAAATATTTTGCTTCGTGCAGCATTCGTGGCAATTTTTAATACAGTGTATACCCGATTTTGCCTGAAAATATTCAACCTCTGCACTGGCAGAACGCAAAATAGCATTAACCGCCCTAATCTTGTTATAAAGTATCAAATGCTTGGAAATATGGAGCAAATTAAATACAAATTTTAATTCATTGTATCAGCTAATGAATAATTATTTTTTCCTGCTGACATACTGTTGTCACTTACCGCTTATAATTTTGATTTCATAATGTTTAACTAAAACTGAAACAATGAAAAAACAATTCTTATCAATTTGTTTAACACTTTTAACAACAGTTATTATGGCACAAAATTCAACACAAACAGCTTTTAAAGTCGAAGAAAAGCAAATGGATGCAATTACAATGGTTTACTACAACTATACCGGGGCTTACATGCATTCGTTCGATGAATTCGGACAACTTATGGGGTATATACAGCAAAACCAGATTCCTATGGGATCTTATACGCTCGGCGTTTTCTATGACGATCCTGCAACCGTATCTGAAGCGCAATTAAGAAGCGAAGCCGGTTTTATGGTTGCAAAACAGGTTGACGTTTCCGGAAAATACAAATGCAAGACTATTCCGGCAGGAAAAGTTGTATCTGTCAGGTATAAGTCGATGGACGAAATTATGGCGGCATACGAAGCTCTTTCGAAATACATTGCAGAAAAACAGCTGAAAACCAAAGAATTCTCTGTTGAAATATATTACAGTGCCGACCCTTCTGTTGTCGATGCAGAGGTGTTGATGTATATCGAAGGGTAAGCACTATTTTTTATCGACGTCATTCCAGAATTTTTGGAGTTACACGATAAAAATATCTGGAATCTCCTACCTTAAAAAGGAGTATTTCAAAATTCAATGCCTGTGATCAAAGTGTATTAACCTTATTAACAAAAAAAGGGAGCCTCTGAACTGGAGCTCCCTTTTACTTTACAACTGTTTCAGGTTCTAACCTAAATAAGCATTATACATCCAAACCAGCTTTTCCTGTTCTCTGATGTAATCACTCATAAGAGCATTTGTTCCTTCGTCACCGGCTTCGTCAGAAAGGTCAAGCAATTCTCTTTGCTGACTGATTATTTTCTGGAAAGAATCAACAATTTCTGAAACAGCTTTGGTTCCATTATCTACATTTTTAGCCGGGTTCACCTTTGAATGCTCCAGATAGTCGCTATAACTGTGCATTGGTGTATGACTAAGTGTTAAAACCCGTTCGGCTAATTCATCAATCTTTACTTGTAAGTCAGTATATAATTCTTCGAATTTCGCATGAAGTTCGAAGAATTTATCTCCTTTAATATTCCAGTGATAACCACGGGCATTCATATAAAACACCTGGTAATTTGCTAATAATGAATTCAATTTTTCTGCCAGCTTTTCTGATTTGGCTGCATCCAGTCCGATTTTGTTTACGCTTGTTTTCATATCTTTTGATTTTATTGTTATTATCGTTTTATTTTCAAATCAAATTTACCTGAATATGAATTATAATTCAAATCAATATTATTTATATTTGTATTTATAATATCTATATTATGACAATCCAACAATTAGAATATGTGGTTGCTTTGGATAAATACAGACACTTTGTTTCTGCTGCCGAAGCCTGCTATATTACACAACCAACCTTAACCATGCAGCTTAAGAAACTCGAAGAAGAAATTGGCTTCATGTTATTTGACCGGCACAGCAAACCCTTAAAGCCTACCAGACAGGGGGAAGCCTATATAGCTAAAGCCAGGCAAATTATTAGAGAGGTAAGATTGCTCGAAGAATCGGTAAAAAATGAAAAAGAAAGTCTTGCCGGCCATTTTAAAATGGCAGTTATTCCAACTGTTGCACCCTATTTAATACCACGGTTTATAAAAACATTAATTGATGAGAACAAAGCGCTAAGTTTTGATATTATTGAATTGCAAACAAGCGAAATAATTAAGAGTTTAAGGGATGAGACTATTGATATGGGTATTGTCTCAACACCACTTTACGAAGACTATATACAGGAAGTTCCGCTTTATTACGAACCATTTTTACTCTATCTGCCCGAAAATCATAAATTAGCAAAATACGACAAGATAGCTTCAGAAATTATAAGTTCGAAAGAGCTTTTATTGCTTGACGAAGGGCACTGTTTCAGGGAACAAGCTCTGCAATTGTGCAGTTTAAATAAATCTAAAAAGGGTTTTGGCTTCACCTACAAAAGTGGCTCCATAGAGGCATTAATGAATATGGTAGATAGGAAATTTGGTTATACTCTGCTTCCTGAATTGGCCATTGAAGAAAAAGATATATCAGCTGACAGGTTAAAACGCTTCACCTGTCCCGAGCCCATAAGAGAAATAAGCCTGGTTTGCCATACAAGCTTTGCGAAAACAAGACTAATCGAAAAAATAACTCAGTCTGTAATAAAGAACATTCCAAAAAATCTTACCACAACAAAAGACAATACAAGAATTGAGTGGAAGTAGCCAGTAACCAGATATAAACTTTGACCTAAGAACCAGAAACTTTTCTGCACAACTCCGGAAACACATTGCAAAGTATAAAATCCTGTCGTTCAGTAATTTTTTCCATCTCATTTCTCACTTTAAGATGAGCCAAAAAATGAACATGTTTCTCATCAATCGGATAATCTTTGGCATAAAGAGCCATCTCCTGCTCCAGGGTTTCTATGTTATTTAGCAATTGGAGTGCTTTTTCGTGCTGGTTTTTCATAAGTTTAATGTGTTCGGTATTGGGCTCATAGCCAGAAATTTCTTTTGACAAAACATGAATTCTTCCCTCAAGAATTTCTACCTCTGAACGATAAAAATACAGCCTGTTCTTCCACAACTTATACTCAAAATCTAAATCGAGTATCTGAATATAGCCCGTTTTCATGGTTTTGTGTTTTTGGTATTTACATGTATAAGTTACAAAAAAACAGCTTGCAATAAAACGATTTTAACAGGTACATGAATGAAATTCAAATCAAATGTTTATACAAACAAAACGGTAAATATTAAGTTTTTATTTATTAAAGTTTGAAATTGAATATGTTTTAGTATTTTTAGATTGATAAAGGCTCATAAATAATAAAAATATTTACAATATGCATTCTAATAATCATAAAAACAATTAGTTATGAAAAATTCAACTAGAAAAGAAAACCCACAGAAGAAATTGTTGTTAGATGCCTTTGAATTAACTAAAATATGTGGTGGAGAAGGTAATTATGTTGATCCACCTAAAATTAAAGTACCATAATTCCATTTTGAATTTTGATTATGAGGTCTTTTTTATAAAAACCTCATAAAAGATAGCTTTAATAATATTAAAACAATACATATGAGCAAGATAACAATTTACCTATCCCTTAAAGATGGCAAGCTAAATTACCGCGATTCGGAAAAACATCATGGTAAAACAATTAACAGCATAGCAAAACCAGGCGATAAAATCTGTTGGACACTTGATGAAAATTCTGGTATAAAAGATCTAACAGGTATAAATATTAAAGGGCATGAAAACTTTTTCTCAAAAGAACCTTGTAAAAAATCAAATGAAAAATGGACAGCTACAATAGCCAAAGGAATTAAAGGTGAAGTTGCATACTTTATTTTCTATTCTGAAGCTGATTCTAAGAAAAGCATGGCTAATAAAGCAGCACCACTTAAAGAGCCTGCACCAATTGATCCGCCGATTATTAAAGTTCCATAAATGAATAAATGAGAGTATGTTGTAATATATTTATTTTGTTTTTTTCATTGTGTTCAAGCCAGTTTGCTTTTTCACAAGACCATAATAGTCTTGATTCCTTGAAAAATAGATTACAAAGTGTTGAGGATATTTCTGTTAGGTGTCAAACACTATATGATCTCGCATTCAAAATAGGAAATCCAGATTCTGCAATTTATTTTTCAAATCAAATAGTTGCAAACGCTAAAAATCAAAACAATAATTTCTGGCTTCAAAAAGGTTATTATGCTTTGGGCAATTCATTATCTGAAAAAGGCGATTATGATGAATCAATAGAAGCACTTTTTGTTTCAACAAGATTATGTGAAAAAAACTTTGATACTATTGGAAAAGCTAAATGTTATCTTACTATTGGAGGTGTATACACACTTGCAAAAAATTATAAAAATGCTTTAGTATATTTTGATCTTGCAATTAAAACAGGGGAAAATAAGCTTGATTATCAAACTCTAGCCGCTATTTATTTAAATTCAGGATCGCTTTTTTTAATGCAGAAAAAATATCGAAATGCTATAGAATATTACCACAATGCATATTCTATTTATCATATAAACCATGATATTAAAGGAATGGCTTATTGCTTAAATAACATTGGGCGCATTGAATACGAATTGGGCAATAAAGAGTTAGCCTTTGAAAAAATAAAAGTTGCTCTTAATTTATTATTAGAGATTGATGATAAATATGGCTTTACCGTTTTGGTTTTGCATCTAGCAAAGTTTGAATATGATAGTAAATATTATCAAGATGCTAAAACGCATGCTAAGAAAGGGTATGATTTAGCTATTAAATACGGTTTTTTACCTCAACAAAGAGATGCAAGCACCATATTATTAAGTATTTATGAAGAAACCAATGAGTATAAAAAGGCATTCAAATATCAGAAAATATACCATGATTTAAACGACAGTCTTATTAATTTAGAATCGGTTCAAAAAATGGCAGATTTAAGAACCGAATTCGAAGTCTCTCAAAAACAAGCCGAAATAGACCTGCTTATAAAAGAAAAGAAAATACAGAAAACAATTGGAATAAGCTTAGCTACTATTTTACTGCTTTTTGCAGGTTTGGTTTTTGTTTTATTACGAAATTCCAAACGAAATAAAGAACTCCTTGAATTACTCACCGATCAAAAAGAAGAACTGCTTATTCAGCACGATAAACTTGCGGAACTAAATGAAACCAAAAGCCGCTTTTTCTCCATCATTTCGCACGATTTGCGTGGCCCAATCGGACTGTTAAATGGTACAACAATGCTTATTCGAGATTACCTCGAATCAAAAGATTATAAGCAATTGGAGGATGTTACTTCCAATATGGAATTTACGGTTAAAAAAGTGCAGTTTTTGCTTGATAATCTGCTGGAATGGGCATTGAGTCAGCAGAATCAATTTCAGTACCAGCCCGAAATGCTCGAATTAAACGAGCTTATTCATGATGTTATGTCGGTTTTTGAAGACATGGCACTTTCAAAAGCAATAAACCTAAAATACATCTGTAAATTCGATCAATTCTACATCATAGCCGATCGGAACAGCCTCATGACCATCATTCGCAACTTACTTAGCAATGCCATTAAGTTTACCAATCGCAAAGGTCATGTTAGTCTTACTTTAATAAAGCAAAAGGATTCTGCTGTAATCATGGTAGATGATGACGGTGTTGGAATACCCCAAAAGAAACTTGAAAACCTCTTCAAAATCGAACAAAAGAAAAGTACCTGGGGAACAGATAGAGAAAAGGGACTGGGAATTGGTCTAAACCTGGTTTATGAGTTTGTTCAGTTGAATAAAGGAACAATTGATGTTGAAAGTCAGGTAGGAAAAGGTACCCGGTTTACCATAAAACTCCCTTCAGAAATTATACAGGCTGACAGCACACCCCATACTATGAAAGACAGCTCTTATATTTGATACAGCTTTTAAATCGCAGAACAGCTGCGCTTTGGCAAAGCGCGACCTGTCTTAAAAACCCTCATGCCTAATTCCTCAACAAAGCCGACAGCCTGTTCTTATCAAGTATCCTTATCTCTTTTCCATTCGCCCCAATTATACCCTCCGCATCCATTTCCCTGATAGCTCTCCCAAGTGATGGTCTTGCAACGGCAAACATCTCAGACAACTCATTCTGACTTTTAGGCAGCAAAAAAATATCAGAACCTGCTTTCTGCCGCAGTTGCAAAAGATAATGAGCAATTTTACCCTTTATTGTCTGAAAGCTTAAAAACTTAATTTTATTTGATAAAAATTGTGCCCTGTTCGATATACTGTTCAGATAATTTGTCAGCACCCTTTTATTTGTTTGCAGGAGTTTGTTACCAGCAGTCCAATCTGCATCAAAAATGGCAATTAGCAGTACATCAAAAATGGCAAATATGCGTGCATCAAAAAAGGCAAA
>JAFGVA010000029.1 GCA_016938235.1 Bacteroidales bacterium
AACTATGTAATAAAGGTTTACGGCAATACAAAAATCCTGACTACTCTAAAAAGTATCGTCCATATTAACTGCAATAAACAGATGTTAAAAGAATTAATCTTCTGCAAGGGGCAGTGTGAAATAGAACTGTGAACCTTTATCTAATTCACTTTCTACCCAGATTTTTCCATTAGACTTCTCAACAAATTCTTTGCATAACAGCAATCCCAATCCTGTTCCCGATTCGTTATCTGTTCCTGAGGTGGAATAGTTTTGATCAATCCTGAATAATTTCTTAATATTTTGTTCAGAAATACCTACCCCGCTGTCGCTTACAGAACATTCAATAAAACTATCTTTCTTTTTGCAATTAAACACAACCTGGCTCCCCTTTGAAGAGTACTTTATAGCATTAGAAATCAGGTTTCTGATTACTGTATTTATAAGATTATAATCTGCAAAAACGAATGTTCCTTCAGAAATCTCATTGATAATTTCAATGTCCTTTTTTAAAGCATGGGCTTCAAGCAAATTAAGTACTTCAATTCCTAATTTGTGTAAATCAAACTTTTCAGGAATCACTTTCAGAGTACCCGTTTGCGAGCGTGACCACTCCAGCAGGTTTTTCAATAATGAATAACTGTTTCTTGATGACTCAAATAAAATTGAAATGTATTCTTTTAACTGGTCCTGCGAGAAGTTTTCAATATTGTCACGAATAAGTTCTGTAAAACCTAGTAATGTATTATAGGGATTTCTTAAATCATGTGCTATTATTGAGAAAAACTTATCTTTTGATGCATTTAATTCTTCCAGCTGTTTTGTTCTTTCGACAACCTTCTGCTCGAGATTTTTATTTAATTCTGTAAGTTCCTGGTTTTGCTTTAGAATAATGTTTTCCTGGCTGTAACTTTTAATAGCTTCTTTAATTGTAAGCACTAAATCTTCTTTTTCCCAGGGTTTGGGTATATATCGATATAAATCGGCATAATTTATAGCATGGCTGACCCCTTCGATGCTGGCCTGTCCGGTTAACATAATCTTTTTGGTAATCGGGCTTATTTTATGAATTTCTTCAAGCAGCTGGTCTCCTTTCATAACTGGCATAATAAAATCTGCTATTACAACCGGTATTTCCATGCCTTCTTCAACAAGCTCATTAAAAATTTCAATAGCTTCATCACCGCTTTCAGCAATTTCTATAATATAATTGTCATCAAGAGCCTTTCGAAGTTGCTCTTTGAGTGCTTCCAATACGATGATTTCATCATCGACACATAAAATTACCTGTTGACTCATTTTATCATCCTTTGTTTAATAGCATGTATTATTTCGTCCTTTTCCCATGGTTTGTGTACAATAGCAAATTTGTCGGCTTCCTGCTTCAGATTATACACGAGGGCTTCATCGGCCTGCCCGGTAAGAAGTATTTTAACTACCCTCGGATATTTTAAATCCATTCTTAGTAAAAATTCGTCACCCTTCATTCCAGGCATTAACCAATCGCATACAATTATTTCAATATCAATTTCCTCATCCTCTAAATCGTCAATCAAATCAAGTGCTTCTTCAGCACTTTCGGCAGCTTCATAGATATAATCTATACCAAAATGCTTCTCCAACTGCTCTACAAGAGAATTTAAAATAATTGGTTCATCATCGATACATATGATAGCTTTTCTATCCATACTAAGCTATTGGTATTGTTACTTTAAAGGTGGTTCCGATTCCAATTTCGCTTATTACACCGATATCACCACCATGTTTATCAATTATTTTTTTAACAATGTCAAGCCCCATGCCGCTTCCTTCGCCCTGCTTCTTGGTTGTAAAAAACGGATCAAATATTTTGTCAATTATTGTTGGTTCAATGCCTTCGCCGGTATCGCTAATGCTCACTTCAATCAGCTTTTCTTCAGAACGGGCAGCAATTGTAAGTTTCCCGTTTAATTTCATTGCATGTATGGCATTGTGTATCAGGTTGGTCCACACCTGGTTTATTTCATCGCGGTAACACATAACCGTTGGCAGGGTGTTGAAATTTTTAACAACCTCTATGCCCTGCTTAAGCTGGTTATCGTATAATGTAAGTACGGTTTCTATTCCGTCAATAATGTCGGTTGGTACTTTCTCTCCCAGGCTATCGCGGTGAGCATATTTTTTAAGGGCAAAAACAACAGTCGAGGCTTTATCTGAGGCCAAAGAAATAGTCCTTGTGTTTTTAACAAGAGAAATAAATTCTCTTACATTGTTTAACACCTGAATGGCATCTTTAAATTTCAACAAATCGTATAACTGATCTACTTCTTCATAAATCTCAAGGTATCCAAGAATATCTGCAACAATTTCCGGCGATTCAATATTCTGCTCTTTCAGTTTTTGGCGATTCTCTCTTCTTTGCTCTCTTTTTTCTCTTGATGAAATCTCGGGCTTCTTAACGCTTGCCAGCTTAAATGCTTTTAAAAATAAGTCGAGGCTCTCTTTTGACTGGTTCTGAAATAATGAAGGCAGGCTTTTTAATGCCGAATTTAAAGAATCGTCCAAGTTACCAACTGAGGCTTTAATGGCTCCCAGCGGAGTATTTATCTCGTGAGCAACTCCTGCAATCAGTTGTCCGAGAGCAGCCATTTTTTCCGATTGTACTAATTGCTCCTGTGTTTGAGTTAAATTATCTATCAGAGTCTCAAGGTTTTCCTTTTGATTTATCAACTCTTCATTCATAAAAATTATTTCATCGAGGGCTTTTTTCCTTTCAGAAATATCGCGGGCAACGGCAATTCCAAACTTCTTGTTGTTTTGTATGTAATAATGTTCACTAATCTCGATGTTTATTACTCTGCCCAATTTGGTTTCCCAAATCTGTTCATATATCTCATCTGACTTTGGCACATGCTTCTCGGTCCAGATTTCGGCAGCTGTAAGATCGGTTGGAGCAAGTTTTTTCAGTTCGTTGGGTGAATAGCCTAAAACCTTATAGGTATGCTGATTTGCCTCAACAAATTTTCCAGGCTTTCCCTCGCTATCAAATTCATAAATAAAAATTAAATCAGATGCAAAATCGAATATCTGACGATATTTTTCTTCCTGCTCTCTCAATTGTTCCTGCATGTAGTAAGCATCGCTGATATCATGAACTATTCCTTCCACTGATTCAACTTTGCCATTCTTGCCAATGCTTGGAATATCAGTGATTTCAAGCATATGAGGCGTTTTGTCTTTGCCTAAAACTTCCAACAAATATTTCTGCTGAACAGCTTTCGATACTACTTCTTTTCTTGCTATTGCAGCCTTAGTGTTAATATCTTTCTTTGTGGAAATGCTATCGATAAACGCTCCTAATTCATCTGCAGAATAGCCGAGAATTTTTTCTGCCGAATCACTAATATATTTTAATTCACCATTGGGTTGCATACTGTAAAAAAAGAATTCTTCACTCAGGCTCTCTATCAGTCTCTTATGTTTCTCATTGCTGGTAATCAGATTATTATTCTCACTTCTGAGGTTTTCAATTTCAGAAATGTGTTTTTTGAAAAATGATTCAAGAATTGTATTTACCTGTTCAATAAAGCTGTTTAACTGCTTTTGAGTACTAAAGATTGTAGTAGTATTTATATCCGGATTTGGCTTTATAAAATGAAAAATGTTTTCTAATGTCTTATTAAATAATCTGCCTGTTTTCTTCAGTATAAAAAATAAAATAACCAGACATGACAATAAAACAAGAGAGATGCAAAATAAATAAACAGAAAGTTTGTTTTCAGGCGATAATATTGCAGTTGCAAATACCATCTGTGAGATGGCCAGCACAAAAAGAATATACCATATTGTATTAATCGAATATCTTTTAGCCAAAGCTTAGAATATTGTGTTGCTGCAAGCATAAAAGTAATATTTTTTCGAGATTATTCTAAACAAAGCGCATTTTCATCTTTTACACATTTTCGATATATTTAGTTTAGCAATGTATGCATAAAAATGAAGCACTTATCAGGTTTAGCATTTTTAGTTCTTCTTATTCAATATACCTCTGTATGTCAGGTGGTTGCAGATTCTGGTTTTGGTAATTCCGAAACAGAAACTTTTTACCAGCTACCTGGTATCGATCAGGTAAATGCATATTCTGACAGCCTTAAGGCTGTGTATAAAAAAAAGTTGCTAACAGTGTATACTTTTTCGGTTTTTAATGAAATCGTACCTGAAATTCAATTACAGGTAAGCGTCGATGAAGAAAACATTCTGGAATACACTACCGACAACAAAGGGCGTTTTTTCATAATTCCCGGTGATGAACCAATAAAAAAAATCCATTTTCAATGTACCGATTCTAATTACCATTTGTTAGATACCATTGTTCTTCTGGAATCATTTGAACCTGAACCGGTTTATCTGTGGCTTCAGCCAAAAAACAAATTAAACCTCAGATGCAAAGTATATGCAGGCACAATGCCCATCGAAGATGTTAACAGTAAAATAATTTGTTCCGGGAAAACGTATAATAATAAAACATTAGGCTGCTATACCGATAACGAGCAGTATTGGAATTGTTTGTATTTAGGGATGTTTAGGCAACAGGTTGTTTTTGAAAATCCCGGGGACAGTCTACGCATTGAATTCTCAAAAGAAGGTTACCAAAATCAGGTAATTCAAATGAAATGCAATGATTATGATGGAAGCATAATCTCAGTAAAACTTAAGTATTCCGAACAATTAACCTTTACTCCAAAACATAACTTTAGTTTAAAAGCTACGCTTCCTGTTTTCGACTCCTGGCTTTTTGCCCTCGGCTATTCACATTTGCTGAATATTGGTGATTTTAACCGGATTGGAATTGGATTTGAAGGTGGAATGGTGGTCTCTACTATTACATCGGAATTACCAACATTTCCTGATATTCAGAACTCAACCGATTCGAGTTATATTGTTGAAACATCAGACACATCCTATACAAGCGGATTTATCGGCCCAAAAGTAACTATTTGGTTAAACAACCCTTTAAACAGAAAATTTGGTATGTATGCCGGAATATCCGCACCTTATTTTCTATCTCAAAAGGAATTTCATTTGCATCCGTTTATAGGCACAAGGATATATTTAGATCTAAACAAAGCTCTTTTTGTTGAAGCAAAATACATATCCTACAAGCTTGATGTGCTAGAATACTCTTTTAACCCCTATGGGAATGCTTCATCAAATACAATAAATCAATCGATAAATAAGTTATTAATAAACCTTGGTTTGCTGGTAAGTTTTTAAAATGAATAAACCTAAAACATATAAAAGCTTCATCTTCGCAATGTTTATGGGATTTAGCTGTAACCAACCCGAAGAAATAACCGTATATGATGAGCATTTGATTTTTCCTCATTCCTTTGAAATTACTGTTGAAGATTACAGTTTTGATGATAAATCTGATGGGAATAAATATTTTGTTATTGCTGATTCCATAGCCGATACCCTTGGCACTGAGCCATGTTTCAGATGGGTAAACAAACTTAACGGAGTGAATACAATTGCTATCTCAAATGAACCATTAGTTGTTGAAAACTATGAAATTGTGAATAAAGCCTCAATTATCTGGCAATGGCACACAGGAATGGTAAAAAATAATAAAGATACAACAGCCTCATTTATAGAGTTTTCGGAAGGCAGGCAAGTTTTTAACAAAAAAATATTATATGAGACGCAACCTTTACCCCTGCAAAATGGTCTTTATTTTTGGGCAGTATGGAAATGGGATAAAACAGGAAAAAGGATAATTGCCTCAACCGAACAATATAGTTTTGTTGTAGATAAATGATGTTTTACCTATAAAAACAGACTAATTACCGAAAATATTTGATTTGTAAGATATACTAGATTAAATTTGTAACATAAAATTATTTGACCGTGAAGTTAAAGCAAAAACACAACCTGAAGACCGAAAAAAGAAACCGGATTATTATTGAAGAAGTTAATCCTAATGAATTAGCTGAAATCTGGAAACGTTTAAGTGACTTGAATAAGGCTTTTTAATTATAGTTTACGTAAAAAACCAACACAAACCTGTTTTGCGTAATTAGCTTATTTTCTTTCGTTTAGCGTATTATTCCTTTTTTATTATTCTTTAAAATTGATTCATCAATAAATTAGATTCATTCATCTAATTTTCATTATTGATTGATCGATATTTCCGTATAGGAAAGTAAACAAAACATTTTCCTATGAACGGTATAAATGAGTTTTCGGGAAAATCTAACCAACCAGGTATAGATAAAGTGCTTGCACTTTTAAAACGATCATTTCAGTTTTTTACTCTCTTTGCATTAATGGTCTTATTAGCCGGCCATGAAAATTCAAACCCGAAATTCGATAATAGCCTTGTCGATTTTTATCTCGAACAGACTTCAGAACAAATTCAAACCCAATCAAAAATTCTTCTTTTAAATTCAAACGCCGACTCTACAGGGTTTTTCGAAGACTATATCAATAAGCTAACCGTTCGGTTTTACGAACTGAATGATTATCGTCCTGCATGGACATACAATTACAATACAACAAATGATTTTGAAATCCTGGTCAATTTTGTCGATAGTTTAGATTACCTGGGCATACCTAACAGGTATGCTAATACCAGGCAAATCAAAAAACTTGTAGATAAACTCTACGAATACAGAAATGATGAACAATTAAACTATAGAATTGCACTTGAAATTCATGCTACACGTTTAATGTTCAAAACAATTCTTTTAGTAAACAGAGGTATTTTTATTGAAGATAAATCGCCTGAATTAGCAGACCTTGCAGATTCTATTGCCGGAAATATCTATCATAGTTTTAAAAACAATGATTTAAAAAATGCCTTATTAAATACGCACCCCGATTTTATCCCTTACAGCAACACGATCAGAGCGATTTCGGTATTTATAGATAACCGACGTACAATTTTAACCTATGGCACAGATACCCTGGAAAACAGCAGCAAGCTGTTAGCACAAGGTTTATATTATGCAGGAATACTAAATGAACCAAATTTTGATTCCGTTCATACCCGGGAAATAATACTTAAAAACATTCAAAAGAAATTCGGATTTATACAAACCGGTAAAGTTGATCAACAGACGTACCAGAAGATCGTTTATATGATCGAAAAAAGGTATTACCAGGTATGCCTGAATATTGACAGACTCAGAAAAATAAGCAACAACAGCGCAGACTACATTTTTGTGAACATTCCATCTTTCAGCCTGCTTGCTGTTCAGGAAAATAAACCATCTAAATCGTTTAATGTTGTTGTGGGCAAAAAAAGCACTCCAACCCCTATAATCAGCAGCAAGATTAATAAAATTGTTGCCAATCCCTATTGGACAGTACCTAAAAGTATTGTTACAAATGAAATGCTTCACCGCATAAGAAAAGATTCTACTTTTCTTAAACGTAATGGCTATATGGTAATTAATAATTGGGAAGAAGAGGTTCCCGACAGTTTAATAAACTGGTCGTTAAGTGATCCTCTGGGAAATAAATACTGGATCCGCCAGAAAAATGGTAATAAGAACGCTCTAGGCCAGGTTAAATTTTTATTTCCGAATGACTATAAAGTTTATCTGCACGACACCCCGAGTAAAAAATTATTTGAGAAAAGCTACAGGGCATACTCACATGGATGTGTAAGGCTGGAAAATCCCGATCAGCTCGCACAGCATATCTTATCAGGCTATACCAAAAATTCGTATAACATCAGACAACTTATAAATAAAAAGGAACCATATTTAATTGATTTACCTGTTGAGATTCCTATTCATATTCAATATTTAACCTGCCTGGGAAATGAAAACGGTGAGTTAGAATTTTACGAAGATATTTATGATAAAGATGATGAACAGTTAAAACATTTGTTTAGTGCGAAGCAAAATATATAGTTTTAATTGAAGGATGATAAATATACAGGCAAGTTCCCTCTTTTATCAGATTAATAATTTGCTCTGTTGCTTTAGTTGGTAGAGCCGGACAACCAAAACTGCGGCCTAACCGGCCGTTTTTTTGGATAAATTCGTGACTCACATATTCAGCCCCGTGTACAACTATGGCTCGTTTCCATGCATTGTTGTTTATTCCCTCTTCGAGGCCTTTCAGTCTAAGAGAATAACCATGCTTTCCTGAATAGGTGTTCGATGTTAAATATAATCCCAAACTGCTTTTATGCGATTGCTGCTTATTCGAGAAATCTTCTGCAATATTCAATCCGGAATTTTGCCCATGGGCAACCAGGGATTTGTAAATTAATTTCCTGTTTTTAATATCAAGAATAATAAACCTGTCTTCAACCGATGGTTTGCTGTAATCAACAATTGTGAGAAGGCTGTCGTTTTTAAGTTCTCCCCAACCTTGCAAGGTTAGAAAACCCGCGTATGCAAATTCAAAAGCTTCAGTATTAATGTTGTTTTCAACCAAAAGTGATTTATAGCTGTTTAAAAGGGTACGTGCCTTTTCAACATCATTTACCAGCGATGCTGTATATTCTGTTTTGCCCTTCCCTTTAATAAAAAGAATTGAAACAAGTATTAATAAAGCAAGTAAGACTTTTCTGGTCATTAAAAGTTTTTGTTTTGGGTTCGCAAAACTACAAAATATCTTTAAACTCTGAAAAACAGACTGTTAATTTTGGTTAATACCCTTAAATACAGGCGCGGGCTTTGCTATAGAAGTAGGCGCCCAAATTATAAAACTATCAATTGCAAGCACTCCATTTTCAACACCTATTCCAAAATAACCCATCACCAGGTTTGGATCTGTAAAACTTATTGTATTCCCGTTTTTCTGAATTGTAATTGAACGATTCAAAATATCTCTTGTTATTCGTAGCGTTATAGGTTTATTGTTTTCGCAGTATAAGCCTGAGTCTGTTTGTAAAATTGTCCTTTGTCCTTTGTAAACACTTCCAAAACGGCTGCATTTAGCATTCATTTCAACAAAATAGTAATTTGAGCTATCCCTTAATCCAAGAATAATATAAAATGCTGAGGCAGTATCTTCAGGGTTGTTTTTTGGATTAATTTTTAATGAGGCTATATACTCACCAAACACATGATTGTCGATCAATAAGGTGCTCCCGGGGAAAGCCAGTCCGGCAGCGTCATTTTTATCTGAAAGATAAAACCAGCCACTTTCAGTATTTCCAATCGTGTCTGCCGATAGAATTATATTTTTAGAATAGCTTGATTTTGAAAATTCTTCCTGAAAATGAACAATATAACCCAGGGGTAAATCCTGACTAAATATTATTGAACTAACAGAAAGAAATAAAATTAAAATACAGGTTTTGGTCATCTGGTTATGAAAGATTTACAAAGTAAAAATACCGTAAAATCGCGTTCTTAGTGTATTTAATTATTAACTGCATTTTTTATTATTATACCTTAAAATTATCCAGCCCGTCAAAATCGAGGGTAGCGAATAAATCTTCCAGGGTTTCTGCCCGGCGGATTTCTTTTACTGATCCATCCTCTCGTAATAATAATTCTGCCGAACGTAACTTACCGTTGTAGTTAAAGCCCATTGAATGGCCATGGGCTCCGGTATCGTGCATCACAATTATGTCGCCAACTTCAATTTTTGGCAACAACCGATTAATGGCAAACTTATCGTTATTCTCACAAAGAGAACCGGTAACATCGTATAATGAATTACATGACTCATTTTCCTTTCCCATTACAGTAATATGGTGGTAGGAACCATAAAGTGCCGGCCTCATTAAATTTGCCATGCAAGAATCCAGTCCAACATATTTTTTATAGGTTTCTTTAAGGTGAAGAACTTTTGAAACCAGGTAGCCAAAAGGGCCTGTAATCGCACGGCCCGATTCAAAAAATATTTTCAATGGAGCCAGGTTATTTGCAACAATCATCTTTTCATATAGATCTTTAATGCCTGTGCTTACCTTGATTAAATCGACCGGTTTATGCTCATTTTTATATGGAATACCAATACCTCCGCCCAGGTTGGCAAATTCAAAGTGTATTCCAACTTCTTTCGAAATATCAACAATTGTATCAAAAACTATTCCTGCAGTTTCAATAAAATAGTCTGAATCAAGCTCATTCGAAGCCACCATGGTGTGGATACCAAAGCGTTTTACACCCTTATTTTTCAGTTTTTTATACCCTTCAAATAATTGTTCACGGGTAAATCCGTATTTCGAATCTTCGGGATTTCCAATTATAATATTGCCTCCTTTTAAGGCTCCCGGATTATACCTGAAACAAACTAATTCGGGCATACTGGCACTTTTTTCCAGGTAATCGATATGCGAAATATCGTCGAGGTTAATAATGGCACCCAGCTCAACGGCTTTTTGAAATTCATAATCGGGTGTGTCGTTTGAGGTAAACATAATTTCCTCTCCCCTCATACCCACTTTTTCAGCCAGCACCAACTCTGCCATTGAGCTGCAGTCAATACCAAAACCCTGGTTTCTTAATACCTTCATCAGGTATGGATTAGGTGCTGCTTTTATGGCATAAAATTCTTTAAAACCTTCGTTCCACGAAAATGCATCCACAAAATAATTTGCATATTCAACCATTCTTTTCTCATCATAAATATGAAATGGTGTTGGATGTTTTTCAATTATCTTTTCAATCTGATCTTTTGTAAATGGTATTTCCTTCCCTTTCATTGATTGTATTTTTTATCTTCGTTTTACTTTATCCTCTGATTGTTTCTTCGCTTAAAACACCCGATGCTATTTCTTTAACCTCCCCGGTCATTTTAATGTCCCAGTACTCATCAATTTCAATATGAAGCTGCCCACCCGGCATTTTAACTGTTATATTATCCCCAACCAGGCCTTTCTTTCTAACAACCGTGGCTACTGCACTTGATGAGCTTCCGGAGGCAAGCGTATAGCCTGCCCCTCTTTCCCAAATCAGTATTTCAACTTCAGAATCAGAAACGGGTTTTACAAACTGAACATTAATTCTGTTCGGGAACATTGCATGTGTTTCTAACATGGGACCGTATTTTTTTATTTCTTCCGGATCCAGAACATCTTTCACGACCACACAATGAGGATTTCCGACAGAAACGCAATTAACAATATATTCTCTATCTCCAGCCTTAAGTTTTTTATCAAAGAATAATTCTTCATCAGAATTCACAGGGATATCTTTGGCTTTGAAAATAGCCCTCCCCATATCTACTTTAATACGATTTGCTTTTGCATTGCTCTCTTCAATTATATGAGCATAAACAAGACCTCCGGGAGTTTCAATTGAAAAAATCTTTGATTGCGTAAATTTGTAATCGTACAAATACTTTGAGAAAATTCTTAACCCGTTTCCGCTTTTTTCTGCTTCAGAACCATCCGGATTTAATATCCTCAATCCGAAATCGGCTTTTACCGAAGGTACTTTAAGCAAAATTCCGTCGGAACCAATGCCAAAATGCACATTGCATAGCCGCATTATCATTTCTTTGCTTAGTTCAAAATCGATGTTTTCCGAATCCAGAACAATATATTCATTACCCAGACCATGGGATTTTACAAATTCATTCATGTTTTAGAAATATTTGCTTACAAATTGTTGCCAAAGATACCTGTTTTAAGACAGTTATGCTATCCCTAATTGTTGTTATTTTATATCTTTGTGGGCTCAAAACCGAAATAAAGACAGAATTGGATTATGGCATTAATTAACGAGAACTATTTTAAGCTAAAAGCCGGCTATTTATTCCCCGAAATTGGAAGAAGAGTTAAAGAATTTTCTGACTCAAATCCCGACAGAAAGATCATAAGAATGGGAATTGGTGATGTTACTCAACCCTTAGTCAGCTCAGTGCTTAAAGCCTTTCACGAGGGAGTTGATGAATTGGGTAAGGCAGAAACATTTAAAGGATACGGACCCGAACAGGGCTATGCTTTTTTACGTGAAGCAATTGCGAAAAACGATTATCAGAACAGAGGTATAAATATTTCTGCCGATGATATTTTTATCTCAGATGGCTCGAAGTGCGACACCGGGAACATTCAGGAAATATTTGGATTTAACAATAAAGTTGCTATTTGTGATCCGGTTTACCCGGTATATGCCGATACAACTGTTATGTCGGGCAAAACAGGAAAAAGCAGTGAAATAGGTTATTTTGAGGGAATTATTTACATGCCTTGTACCGAGGAAAACCATTTTGTGCCCGAACTTCCAAAGCAAAAGGCTGACCTTATTTTCTTGTGTTATCCAAATAATCCAACAGGAACAGTTGCTACAAAAGAAGAACTTAAAAAATGGGTGGATTACGCTATCGAAAACAAAAGCATTATATTATACGATGCTGCTTACGAAGCATTCATAGTAGACGAAAGCATTCCCCGCTCGATATATGAGATTGAGGGTGCCGAAAAGGTTGCCATAGAATTCCGAAGCTTTTCAAAAACTGCCGGGTTTACAGGAACAAGATGCGCATTCACCGTAGTGCCGGGCAGCCTGGTGGCTTTTGATGCTGATGGAAAAGAACATCCGGTTAAGCCGCTGTGGAACCGCCGCCAGTCAACAAAGTTTAACGGTGTTTCATATCCTGTTCAAAAAGCAGCAGCAGCAATTTATACCGAAGAAGGTAAAAAAGAAGTAAAAAAAATAATTAACTATTATCTTGAGAATGCTTCTATCATGAAACAAAAACTCTTGGAAGCAGGATTTACTGTTTTTGGAGGTGAGAATGCACCTTATGTGTGGGTGAAAACAAAAAACAACATGAGCTCCTGGGATTTCTTTGATAAAATACTGAAGGAAGCCGGAGTTGTTGGAACCCCGGGTTCGGGATTTGGCCCTTCAGGTGAAGGTTATTTCCGCTTTTCAGCATTTGCCGACAGGGAAAATGTGATTGAGGCTATGAATAAAATTCAGAAATTGTTTCAGTAAAAATACTTACATAAATAAGTACGCGTTCTAAATGCGTGCTTATACCTTTTAATTCATGAGAATAGGTTTTGATGCCAAAAGAGCTTTTGCAAACCGAAGCGGATTAGGAAACTACAGCCGCTTCATACTTGATACGCTGGCAAGTCATCTCTTAAATCATGAATTGTTCTTATTTACACCTACAAAACATTTTGAGCTTTACAATCCAAAGGAATATAAAAATATTCACACAATACAGCCCAAAGGTGTAAACAAGCTCTTCAAAGCATATTGGCGGTCACAAAGGGCGGTAAAAGATATTGAAAAACTCGGGATTGACATCTATCATGGCTTAAGTGGAGAAATACCTTATGATATGCATAAAACATCCGTTAAATCGGTGGTAACCATTCATGATCTCATTTTTCTGAGATATCCCGAACTCTATAAGCGCATTGACAGGAATATTTACACCTCCAAAGCAAAATATGCCTGCGAAAAGGCTAATAAAATTATTGCCATTAGCAAACAAACAAAATCAGATATTATCGAGTTTCTGGGAACTCCCGAAGAGAAAATTTCAGTTGTTTATCAGGGCTGTAATCCTGTTTTTTATCAGAATGCGCCGGAATCAGCAATTCAAACAGTTCTTTCGAAATATAAAATTCCGATTCAATATATTCTTTATGTTGGGACTATCGAGGAAAGAAAAAACCTGTTGACAATTGTTGAAGCTATTCACAAACATAAAATTGATATGCCCCTTGTAATTGTGGGCAAAGAAACAAGCTATGCTAATAGGGTGAAAAAATACATTGCAGAAAACAAAGTAAAAGGAATTCATTTCTTGCAGAATGTTTTAAACGATGAACTTCCTGTCTTGTTTCAGCAGTCAAGTGTATTTGTATATCCCTCCGTATTTGAGGGTTTTGGAATTCCTGTTTTAGAGGCTCTATGGTCGAAAACTCCGGTTATTACCAACAAAGAAGGCTGTTTTACCGAAGCCGGTGGTCCGGAAAGTATTTATGTTGACATTAAGAATCACGATGAAATTGCTGCTTCAATTACAAAAGTTATTTCAGACAAAGAATACAGCCGGAAAATTGCAATGAAAGGTTTCGAATATGCTCAAAAGTTTAAACCTGAAAACATTGCCTCTGAATTAAAATCAATTTATATTTCGCTTTAATATGCAACAGGAAATTACAAATGCAATTGAGGTTTTAAATAAGGGGGGAATAATCCTTTATCCGACCGATACCATCTGGGGAATTGGCTGCGATGCTACCAATGAAGAAGCTGTTCGTAAAATATATAAGCTGAAACAGCGCAACGACAGTAAAGCGATGCTGGTTCTGCTAAATAATCCGAACAGGCTGGGCCAATATGTGTCAGAAGTTCCGGATGTAGTTTGGGATCTTCTTGAGGTGAATGATAAACCGATGACAGTAATTTATAGCGGAGCCAAAAACCTGGCAAAAAACCTGATTTCTGAAGATGGCAGCATTGGAATCCGCATTGTTCGGGACGAATTTTGTGACAAACTGCTATCACGATTTAAGAAACCCCTGGTATCAACTTCGGCAAATATCAGTGGTAATCCATCGCCTGCCATTTTCGATGAAATATCCGATGAAATTAAAGAAGGTGTTGATTACATCGTGAACTGGAGACAAGATGACCTAACCATTAGACCCGCTTCCAGCATAATAAAGATTGACGGCAACGGCCGATTTCAAATAATAAGAAAATAATTCCAAGGTTTAATTTCCTGAAATTCTTAAGCTCCCGGTTTTGTTTTTGTACTTCAATATCTCGTCAAGGTGTTGACGAGCCATTTTTTCCTCCCTCTCTCTTGCTCTTTTCCTGTGCGATTCGTATTCTTCCTGAATTTCCGTAAAATCTTGCTTTAATTGTTTTGTCACAGCATGATTTCTTTTGAAGGTAAAAAACAGACTCAGTACTAATATGGTAAGCGAACCTACAATAAACCACATCAGCGTATTATAGGTAAACTTCGACATCTGTATACCTAAAAACCCGATAGAATTCTTTTCCTGAACCGATTTTTGATATGCCTTCTGGCTTGATGCCAGTGCAGTCATCAATGAATCTGTCTGATTCTTGTATTGATTATTTAATGATTCTGCTGAAGTAAGCTCCGTTTTCAGATTATTCAATGAATCGAGCACATGCGATTTTAAATTATAGAGCCATGAATTACGAACAGCTCTGTAATCGGAATACAGGCTTGATTTGTAAATTATGTATTCAAACTGTTCCTGAATTGAACCGGAATCTAAAACTGCCGTGGTTGAAGCTGCCTTTAAATCTGAACCCGCAAAAGTTACGAGAATGCAAATAAACAGTAGCGATACATTTATTCTACGTGCCATATGAACAAAGTTTTGTGGTTAAACCAGTAACGAAAATAATACGAAAAAATTGTCCCTGGTTGCTTTTTTTTGAGGGTTTTTTAACAATGTCAAAAAAACAAATCCCTATTTACTGTTTTAGTTTCAAAACTTCAGATCCGGCAAGTATTATGGCTCCTATACCGTGTATATCATTTACCTGAACAGGCCGGTTGTAATAAAAGCCTATATCACTCTGAATCCAGGTGCCAACACAAATGCCCTGAACCTGTCCATCGTCCTGAATGGTGGTTTTAAGGCCCTCCCATGCCGACAGCGCCAGTGATGAAAAATAGGGATCAAGCCAGCCTTTATTCACTCCTTTTGCAATGGCATAAGTAAACATAGCCGAACTTGAAGTTTCGAGATAAGAATCAGGCTTGTCGATTAACTGATGCCATAATCCGGAAGCACTCTGATAACGCGACAGTCCGATTATGTGTTGCTTATAAATAGTTAATAAATCAACTCGTTGAGGATGATTTTCAGGCAAATAATCGAGTACCTGTGCAAGGGCTAAAATGGCCCAACCGTTGGCACGGCCCCACCTGGCAACTCCATTTTCCTGCATAGGTTCGAAATAGCAATGAAAATAAATTCCTGTTGTTTCATCGTACAGGTACTTATGATAGTTAATGATTTGCTGCGCAGCTAAATCGAAATAAGTTGAATCGCCGGTAAGTTTTCCATAACGCACTACAAAAGGCAGACTCATGTATAAATCATCGAGCCAGATTGTCTTGTCAAAAGGACCTGTACGTGCAAGTGTCCCATCTTCAAGCCTGTGTTCCTTGTTTAAGATATAATCGGCAACTCTGTCGATGTATTTAAGATAATCCGTACGGGCATCTTCAAGATAAACATCAACCAGGCCGGCAGCAAGTGAGCCGCAATCGTCAAGCATCTGAAATCTTGAATATTTCTGTAAACCGGTCTCGGAATATCCATTTTCTTTTAGTGCTTCAAAAAAAGAAATATTATCGAAAACAAAGCTGTAGTTTGCTTTCGCATAATCAAGGTATTGGCTGTCACCGGTAACTTCTGCGAGCCGAACCATGGCCAGGTTGGTAACCCCGTTCCAGTATTCCCAGGCAAGGTATTGATTGTTTATAACATAAGGCTTGTTGGAATTCAGTCCTTCAGAATTTACAAAACACTTACCGGTTTCTTTATCCATTATTTCATAGTTTGTTTCTCTCAGAATCCGATCGGCTATTTTTCGAATAATAAGTTCGTCCTGACTTATTGATTGCGCTAATATTGAATTTGAATAAATGAATAGTAGAATACAACTATTTAAAAAGATTAAGCTGGTTTTCATAAGTTAAGGAGTTTGGATTTTCAGGAAAACAAGATAGGATTTTTCGCTGTCTCATAAAAATATAAAAATGCATTTTCCGGATTAACCATGATATTCATTAATTCCATTAGCAGAGATTCACCATTTATGAATACCTCTGTGTTTTTTGTTTTTCACTTCAAAATCGGAAGAAAATATTAATTTTTGGATTTTCTGGTGTAAGAAGTACTTTTTAAAAAAATGAGTGCCCTGATGATAAAAAAGCTGGAACTCATCTACTGTTAAGCTCTTTGAAATGTTAAAATGCAATTCTTTAATACAAAAAGAAAATTTTTTGTTAAAACCCCTATGTTTTTTTACATTTTATTATTGATTGTATTTGTTACATTAAAAAAAATATTAGATTTACGATCCCTAACCTAAATAAAATACTATTATCACCACATGGAATATTTAAGTAAAAATATTCTTCTGAAAAGTTTGCCCTCCTTGGCAAACAAACAGTTAATCTTTTATGAGATTATACAAAATAAATTAAATCAATTACTTAAATTTTGATTGGCCAATTGTATTTTTTAATTGGGTTGGAGTAAAAAAGATTATGTACTAAATAAATTTTCGCTTTTTATATTTAAAAAGCGGGCATTTTTTAAAGTATGAAATAATAACCCTAACCTCTGCAAAGAAATGAAACGGATTTTAAGGCCTTTCAATGTAGCACTGTTTTTCGCAAGTTTACTAATGATGCAGTGCACCGACGATAGTAAGAAACGATTTGAGGATCCGCCCTGGCTTGGTGGAACAAACATCGAAACACTTGAAAAAGGTGAAAAGTATACGCAGTTTCTTGCTTTAATGGATAAAGCTGAGTATAGAACTTCAATTGAAAATCAGCTTTTCACATTATTTGTACCCAGCGATAGCGCTTTTGATGCTTACCTTCAAAAAAATGGGATGTCGTCGGTTGAAGAACTTTCCAGAGAACAGGCTGAAGAGCTTTTTGCGCAGCACATACTCATTAATCCCCGCTCGAGAGAACAATTGCTATATGAATATGCGTGGGAGGTTCTTGAAACACCCGAAGGTGAATATGGAACACTTTTTCATAAGAAACAAACCTATTCGCTCCCTATCGATTATTTCGAAGAAGTAAAGTATAATAAAACTTTCCAGGGGCAAACCTTACAAATATATCGGGGCAGAACATTAATTCCATTATTTACTACAGAATATTTTAACGATTATTTTGGTGACCCTTCCGGATCAGACTACCTGTTCATGTATCCGAACAGCTCATGGAGTGGTACGCAATGGCACGATGCAATGGTTTTAAATTTTGAAGGAACAGCCAGTGGATTTATTTATTACCTCGACAAAGTGGTTGAACCTATTCCAACGATTGAAACATACCTGAAAAATAATCAGGATAAATATGGTGTCTTTTATGATATAGCTCAACAATTTGCTGATTATGTCAATGCCTCAATTAACGAAAAAAATGAGCGCCGATACCAAAAAACTTATGTTGGCATCTCAGATTTTGCCTGTGAAGAGGGCCCTGCACGTGGAGATCCTCAAAACATGTTATACTCCTTTTCCGCCTATATTCCTACGGACAATGTACTTCAGGAGTACCTTAACAATACAGTTCTAAAAACCTATCCGGATATGCTAAGTGTGCCTGAATTGTTCAAGGTGTACTTGCTACAATCGCATATAAAAACAAGGTTGGACTTACCATCAAAAATCCAAAAAAGATTCCTTAATTATTATGGCGATAATGTTGAAATTGATATCAATAATGACATACATGAAGTAATAATGTGCAGCAACGGGCCTGTTTATGTTATAAACCGTATTCTGGAACCCAATGCCTTTACCTGTGCACCGGGACCTTTGTTCTTTAACAAGTCATACAGCACCTTTTTATATGCTTTGGAATATTCGGGCGTATTAACAAACCTAATAAAATCAGATATTGATGTTACCATTTTAGCTCCCTCGAACGATGAATTGAATGAAATGGGCATTCGTCAAAACGAATTGGA
>JAFGVA010000174.1 GCA_016938235.1 Bacteroidales bacterium
GCCCGATACAAAAATTGTTCTCACCAAAACCTGCGACGAAAAATACAAGGGAACGGATGTAATGATAAATGGCGACAGCAAAGTTTTTGGCGAAATTACAGTGGAAGCAGTGCCGGCTTACAACATCAAAAATACCCGCCCCGATGGAGCTCCTTTTCACCCCAAAGGACAAGGAAATGGTTATGTGGTGCGTTTCGGAAATATGAAAGTTTATGTGGCCGGCGATACCGAAAATGTTCCTGAAATGGCAAATTTGAAAGACATTGATATTGCATTTTTACCGATGAACCTTCCGTATACCATGACACCGGCCATGTGTGCCAATGCAGCACTTATGTTCCGCCCCAAAATTTTATACCCGTATCATTTTGGCGAAACAGATACCAGTGCATTGGTTAAACTTCTAACAGATACCACTGGAATTGAAGTTAGATTAAGAAAGTTAAGTTAGCCTAGTTCGCTGATTTTCATGAGCATTTCTACGTTCAAAAGGTTAATTTCTTTCCCATCAGTGTTAATTAAGCCGTCGTCTTTGAAATCCTTCATAACGCGCACCACACTTTCAGTTGACATTCCGGTAAGCTCTGCCAAATCAGATCGTGTTAATGGCAGACTAAATACATCTTGCCTAAAAATACGCTCCGATAAACAAAGTAAGATATCTGCTAACCGACCATGCATCTGTTTATTGGTTAAACAGTAAAAGCGACCGTAAGTCTGAACCGTATGTTCATTCAGGGTATTAATTATTCGATAAGCAAACCTTGAGTTTTCTTGTATAAGCACCTTGAATAATTCAATGTCAATTAGTTCAACTTCAGAATCGATATATGAAGATGCCGAGTATAAAAAAGTATTGTTGCCATCGTAAATGCTGGGTAAGCCAATTAAACTATTGGGTGGTGCAATTTTTAATATTAGATTTTTAGGATTTCCTTCTAAATATACTTTCCCAAGTCCGCTTTTTAATAAAATAATATGCGAGGCAAAAGATCCTTGTTTACAAATGTTTTCACCCTTTTTATAATGTAAGGTTACTTTGTTTGCATCAACTTTTTCTTTTTGACTTTCGGTAAGTTCGTCAAAGCAGAAAACGTTGTTGTTATTCACTGTACAAGTATTTGAATAGTAATTTCCCATGGATCAAAAATAGATAGTTTTTCTTTATGAATATGTACAAAGTCAGTTTTTCAATTGATATAGCTCAATTTTTCTCCGACAAATATCAACTCAAACCATATTCCATTTAAACTTTTATATTGAATTTATGTTCACAGGAACGATAATTTTGTATGCTGTAATCAGACTATTTTGAAATTATGAACAAGGCATTTTTATTCATCGCATTTTATCTCTTATTTCCAGTGTTTCTTTTGGCTAATCAAACTTCTGAAGACGAGTTAACAGAAGAAAAACGGATTAAGGTTATTAATTACAAATGGAAAAGTGATCGTTCCACACTTTCACAAGCCGACCACAGTACGTTTGAAATACTTCAACAAAATTTTCAAACCGGGCCCGAAGTAACCGAAGCATGTATTACTTGCCACACTAAACGTGACGAGGAAATAATGGCTACCAGCCATTGGAACTGGGAACGCACCGAAATGTTGGAAGGCAAAGGTGAAGTTCCGGTTGGAAAGAAAAACATACTAAATAATTTTTGTATTGGAGTTTCAGCCAGCGAAGCAACATGTACTCGCTGCCACATTGGTTACGGCTGGAAAGACAAAAATTTTGACTTTACTGCAGGTAAGAATATCGACTGTTTAGTTTGCCACGACAATTCGGGTACTTATGTGAAAGGAAAAGGAATGGCAGGATACCCTGATCCATCGGTTAACCTTTCATATGTAGCTCAAAACGTGGGGAAACCTTCGAAGGAGAATTGCGGAGTTTGTCATTTCTGGGGTGGCGGAGGAAATAATGTTAAACATGGTGATCTCGAAGTTTCATTACTCGATTGTACACCAGATGTGGATGTTCATATGACCACCGAGGGTGAAAACATGGATTGCGTGGCATGTCATGAAACTCAAAATCACCAAATGGCAGGAAAACTTTATGCCCTTTCTTCCGAGAACAAGAACCGTGCGACTTGCGAACAATGTCATACCAACGAACCACACACAAACCAGTTGCTCAATCAGCACAATATCCGCGTGGCTTGTCAAACCTGTCATATCCCGTCTTATGCAAAAGTAAATGGTACTAAAATGTGGTGGGATTGGTCAACAGCAGGCCGACTTGATGAAAATGGAGGTGAGATACATGAATCAGACGCTGACGGAAACCACAACTACCTATCTATTAAAGGGACTTTTGTTTATGACGATCATGTGAAACCAGATTATTTTTGGTTTAATGGAATTGCTAATCATCAGCTAATTACAGATAAAATTAATACCATTCCAGTGCAAATGAACTCGCTTGATGGTTCGTATGCCGATAAAGGGGCGCGTCAAAAAACCGATTCACCATCGAAGATTTGGCCAGTTAAGGTCCACCGTGGAAAGCAAATTTATGATACGGAATACATGACATTAATTCAACCAAAATTATGGTCGCCCGAAAAAGGTGACAGTGCTTACTGGCTTGACTTTAATTGGGATGAGGCGGCAAAAGCCGGGATGGATTATTTGGGATTGCCTTACAGTGGGTCTTATGGCTTTGTTGAAACCGAGATGTATTGGCCTTTAAATCACATGGTTGCTCCAAAAGAACAATCTCTAAGTTGCAAAGATTGCCACACTCGAAACAATGGGCGATTGGCCAGCTTAAGCGATTTTTACCTTCCCGGAAGAGATAAAAGTAATGTTTTGGACGGAATAGGAATAGCCTTGGTATTATTCGCAAGCTTAGGGGCTTTAGTTCATGGCTCAATTCGGATTTTTACAACCAGAAGCAAAGTATAAAAATAACAAATATGAAAAAAGTATATATCTACAGCCTATTTAACCGGTTTTGGCATTGGACACAAGCCTTGCTGATTTTTATTCTTATAATTACCGGTTTCGAAGTACACAGCACCTATAATTTCATGGGTTACCAAACAGCCGTAAAACTACACAACAAAACGGCTTGGGCATTTTTGGTGTTGATTATTTTTGCAATATTCTGGCACTTAACCACTGGCGAATGGCGGCAATATATTCCGACTACAAAACTAATTAAAGAACAAGTTAGGTACTATTTAACAGGGATTTTTAAAGGAGCTCCTCACCCAACAAGTAAGCTGGTTTATAATAAATTTAATCCACTGCAGCGTATGATTTATTTAGGACTCAAGATTCTGGTTATTCCGGTTCAGGTAATTTCAGGATTTTTCTATCTCTATTTTAATTATCCATTCGGAGGATTTGAACTGGATAGTTTGCAATGGGTTGCCTACATTCATACCATTGGCGCATTTGGTTTAATGGCCTTTATTATTGCGCATATGTATCTAACCACCACCGGTCATAAACCTCTGGTGGCATTAAAAGCAATGGTAACTGGCTGGGAAGAAATGAAGGATAATGAACTCCGTGTGCGTATGATTAATGATATCGAAGTTGCGTTATTAAAGACCAAAAATCAATTTAAAGCAGGCGATGATAAGGGCCAGATTTTGGATGAAGCACTACTGGCCGCCCAAAGCAATTTAGGAGTTAAAACTATGCTGAAAGATAATCGTTTCCGCGATGCTCTTGCCTCAAGCGGGGTAGGTTATTTTTGTATTTCGAAAGAAGGAATTTATCGCGATGTAAATACTGCATGGATTAACTTATACAAGTACAAATCAAAAGACGAAATCATAGGTCAACACTATAAGCTTAGCCGTACTGAAGAAGATTTTGTAGAGCTGAAGAAATCAGTTGATAGGGTTTTAAAGGGCGAAACACTAAATCATGGCGAAGTAAAACGAATATGTAAAGACGGTACTTTCGGCTATCATACTTTAACCATTTCACCAGTTATTATTAACCACGAAATTACAGGATTCGAAGGCTTTATCATCGACACAACCGATAAGCGTTTAGCCGAAAAAGAATTATTAATCAAGAAAATAAGGATTGAAGAAGAACTTAAATCAAAAAAATAATCACAATGAAAAAAATAGTTTTATTAATGCTAGCCTTGGGCTTTTTTGCAAGCTGTCAAAAAACAGAAACCTTTACTTCGACCGATCAAATGGTTGAAGCCACAAAACAAAAAATCAAAACCGTAACGGTTCAAGAAATAAAAGCACGACTAGACACTTTTGCTGTTTTTAATTTGATTGATGTTAGAGATGCACAAGAACACAATCACGGATACATACCAGGGTCGGTAAATATTTCGAGAGGAACACTCGAATTTAGTATTGGTGATAAAGAGTTCTGGGAAAGTACTGGTTTTTATTTTCCTGAAAAAACGGAAGAATTTGTTTTGTATTGCAAAAAAGGAAGCCGCAGTATTTTGGCAGCCGAATCATTACAAAAACTGGGCTACAGCAACGTTTCGATTATAGAAGGTGGTTTCAAACAATGGGAACTTACATATCCGGATTTACAGGAAAAAAATCTAGAGTTGGAATCGCACGGAGCAGCACAGGAAGTGGGTGGCTGCTAAATTTCTTGTGGGCAAACAAATGGCTGTTTTTAGATTACGGCATCTTTTTCCCTATGTGCAATTCATGCCTGTTTTTTGTAATCTTTCTCAAATACTTAGAGCTCTGTTTAACTCGGAACGCAATTATTATGTAAACAAATACGCATCAAGA
>JAFGVA010000175.1 GCA_016938235.1 Bacteroidales bacterium
AGCTGCAAAAGCGAAATTGGAGAGTTCATCAACAATTTGGTTTCCGATTATTGCAAGTTCAGGAGCAACATTTACTTCATTTACAGTGATTGTAAAAGTTTTCGAATCGCTCAAATTATCCGGGTTTGTTCCGTCGTCGGTTACGGTAATTGTAACTTCATAATCCGCTCCGCCCTGCGATTCTGTCGGTATCCAGCTAAATTCGCCGGTTGTTGGGTCGATGGTCATTCCCAGTATAACTGAAGCTGCATCCAAACTAAAAGTTAAATTTTGAGCAGGAACATCAACATCAGTAGCCTCTGCAGTAAATATCAATGTTTCCTGTTCGCCTATTGATTGGTTGCCAATTTCAGTTAAAACCGGATTTCGGTTTTCAATATCGGTGGTAACCATTCCGAGGGCGGTGGAAGGACGAAGATAATTTATGATTGTTCCGCCGCTGAATGCATTGTATTCAAAAACGGTAAAATAATATACAGTGCCCGGGTTCAATCCGGTGATGATGACATTATCGTCTTCACCATCGTAAACAACAAAGTTTCCTGTCCCAATTTCATCTCCGGCACCTAAAAAAGTGTTGTCGATATAATTTACATCATCAACAGGTTGTGCATCAACCGGACTTCCTTCTCGCATCACAATTAATCGCTTTTGTCCACTCCCAACTGTAAAATTTATGTGGAACGAATTGCTTGTAATTTCAGTGGTTTCACCAATAATTGCATTTTCCTGTGGAGGTCCTAACGTAGTGAATTGCCCGGTTGCCGGGGGGCGCAAAATAACCGGTCCGGTATTTCCATTAAATTCATAAACTGCGAGATGATAAGTTGTACCGCTTTCCAGTTGTAACATTTGGAAATTATTTGCGGTGTTTTTATACACAACATAGTTTCCATCTCCGAGATGACTTGCAGCTCTTCCAAAATAGTTCGCGCTGTATGTAGTTGTATCTTTGGGGTCAATGGTTACCGGACTGCCTTTTTTAGCCACAGCAATCCTTCTCTCCCCGTCGCCATTGGTCCACGACACATTTCCCGACTCAGGAGTAATTGCACTGACCACCAAATTGGAAGCCTGAATAGTTGGGGCAGATTTGGTACTCGCAATGGTTGAATCGAAAGCAGAAGTGAGGTAATCCATGTTTGCACCTGTTCCGCCATATTCAAAAATCTTAAAAAAGTATTCTGTGTTTGGGTTTAAACCTTCGGGATTCGTAAAATAACTTGCACCATCGTAAACCACCCGCTGTCCGGGTGCAATTTCAGGGGCCAATCGAAAATCTTTGTTCTCAGCATAATCAATTCCATCCTGCGGAACAACATCAACAGGCTGACCTTCGCGGGCTACAATTACCCGTTTGTCTCCACCGCCAATTGTCCATTGTAAAGCAAGTGTGTTTCCATCGGATGAAGTTGACCTGAAATTAGTTGCAGGGGTTGGCGGTTCAAATGTAATTTTAAAAGAGGCAAGGGCAGGGTCGGTCTTTTTGTAAACCGGGCCACTCACTCCATTGTACTCAAATATTTTAAAATAATAAGTATTTCCAGCCTCCATGCTTGAAACATCGGTGTAAAGCGTATCCTGGTATTGGTCTCCATATCTTCCATAATATGTGTAATTAAATACAACCGAATTTTCGCCAATCTTGGAACCGCCACCAAAATTTGTGGAGGCAGAATAGGTTTTCAAATCTTCAGGAACGCCATCAACAGGTGCATTTTTGCGCCCAAGAATAATCCGTCGGCTTCCGCTTCCCTGTCGCCAGAAAATCCTCAGTTTATCAAGTGTAAGCAATTCAAAATATACTTCGGAAGCCGAAACTGTTGGAGCGTAAAGAGTTGCCCGCGAACCCGACAAAGTTTCAGCCATTAAATAACTGGTGATATTTCCGGTTCCATTGTATTCTATCACTTTCACATGATAGGTTGTCCCTATTTCAAGGCTATCGACATAGGTATTATTGCCCGTTCCATCGTAAATTACTTTTTGACCCGGCTCAACTTCATCTGCCAGGTTAAAAGCCTTGTTTCCGGTATATTGAACTCCATTTACCGGAACAGCATCTACCGGCGACCCCTTTCTAACAATTACCATTCGTCTTTCCCCGTCTCCTCTTGTCCATACCAATTGCATGGAATTTCCTTCTACCCCTTGAATTACAAGAAATTTAGACGGAACAGTTGGTGAAGGCGGAAGTTTTGTGGTAAACGAAAAGGTATCAACATCCGTAATATTAAATGCCGGATAATTTATTCCATTATACTCAAAAGCTGCTACATAATACTTTGTATTAGGCTGTAAATTTAATGATGCAGTTGAAGCGGTTCCTTTGTAAACCGCATAATTCCCATTGCCTAAATTCCCGTAGGTTGAACCATAAGTTGCATTGGAATTGTAGTTTTGGTAATTGTTTGGAACAAAATCAACCGGCGTATCCTGTTTAACCACAATAAGACGTCCGGTTCCATTACCCGGTGTAAATGTTAATTGTGCATTGTAAGCTGTTATTGAACTCGTATCGATATTAGTAACATTAATTGAAGGAACAGGTTGAGTTGCCTGAGTTAAAGAAGCGTATTCAGAAGTAAGATAACCTCTTATTGAGCCTCCGCCGCTATATTCGAAAACAGCGATATAGTAAGTGGAACCTAATGTTAAATTAGTAACAGTTACATTGTTGTTCACATTATCGTAAACCACTTTGTGGCCGGGTGCAATTTCCGGAGCTAAGTTAAAACGGGCATCAGCACCATAATTCACATTATTTTGTGGAAATGCATCTATCGGCGCTCCTTCGCGGACAACCACAATCCGGCGGGTTCCATTACCTGCAGTCCATCGCAGCGAAAAGCGGTCGGCTTCAATCTGCGATGCAACAATATTGGATGACGGAATGGTGGGCTGGGGCAAAGTTTTTGCACTTCCGCGCAATGGATTTGTAGTAAGGTACACCGGACCACTGCTGCCATTGTATTCAAACACAGCAAAATGATAGGTTGTATCAGGATTCATTTCAGATAAATCGACACTTGTTCCGGCGCCTTTGTAAACCACAAAATTATTGTCGCCGATAACCGAGCCACTGTTTGAGCCCCGGTATTCAACACGGTCATTGGCACGGTATGAAAGCAGTTCAACAGGGTTGGCATTTACAGGGGCTCCTTCTTTTGCTAAAACAATCCGGTTAACTCCGTCTCCTGCAGCCCAGGTAAGTTTCATGGTATTTCCTGTAATCTCAGAAATAGAAATATTAGTTGGTTGAATAGTCGGAGCATACAGCGTTGACACACTTTCGTTTAAAAAAGAAGTGGTTAAAAATTCGGAGGTTAATCCGGAGCCGTTTACTTCATAAATGGCAATATAATAATCGGTTTCAGGAATCAGATTATTAACGCCAAACGAACTCCCCGAACCATTGTAAACAACAAATTCGCCGGGAGCCAATTCCTGCCCGTTTCCAAAGGTGAGACTGGCCAGATAACTATTGCCATTTTGCGGTACAGCCGTTACCGGCGAGCCCATTTTCAATATGGCAATCCGCGAAGTTCCATTCCCTTTTGTGAAGTAGAAATAAATCGAATTCCCTTCCACATTTCCGGTTGATAAATTACTTGAAGGTGTTGTTGGTAGAACTGCATATACAGTCCCCCAAAACAATAAAAACAATATTGCTGCGTAAATCTTTTTCATACCCAAATATTTAATATTCTAAAACTTCCCAAGTCTGAAATATTGAGATTCAGACTAATGTTTATGAAATTAGGATAAAAAGGTATGGTTTGTGAAAGACAATGTATGAACGGTAGTTTTGAATGTATTAAATGCTGTTTTGAATGAATTTGAGAAGTTCATTACGGCTATTTCTCGATACAGGCAAAACATCGTTGTTTGTCATAACCAATTCTCCTCCATCTTTTTTCAAATATTTTTTTACATGGGTAAGATTAACAAGGTACGATTTATGAATTCGTAAAAACAGTTCTGATGAAATATTCTCCTCAAAGTATTTCAATGGTTTACTAACGGTCATTTTTCGATTTCCAATAAGTGCCAACGTACTATAATTTCCATCGGATTTGCAGTACATTATTTCGCTGTACTGAATTAATTCAATCCCTTCCATATCGGGAATTGCGATTTTATCTTTTAATAACGAAGTTTTGACCGGATTTTTTTTCTGCACCAGAGCCTGGTTAATTATAGCTTCCAGATTTTCGGGTTGAACCGGTTTTAACAAATAGGCGATTGCTTTGGTCCCCACCGTTTGAATTGCAAATTCCTGGTGTGCCGTTGTTATAACCACCTGAATATTCAAATCGTCTATTAAACTCAATATGTCGAGCCCCGAAAGGCCGGGCATTTCAATATCAAGAAATAACAAATCTGGAATTTCGGAACGTAAACGTTTTATGCCTTCAACAGGATTGGTTGAAGTAAATACGATTTCGATACTCTTATCAAAACCTTCTTTTAAATCATAAACCAAAGTTTCAATGGCATGAATTTCATCGTCTATTATTGCAACATTCAAATTCATAAATTATATTTTATATAACGCTTAATTGTTTAACCGGCAGGTTTATAACTACTTTCGTTCCCAATGGTTTATCGCCATCTTTTAAATCGGTAATTGTGATATTTTCGGTTTCGGAATTTGATTCTTCCGATAAATCAATTCTTCTTTTTGTTAATTCCATCGACATTGATTTGTGTTCCTTATTTTTCGAGTGTTGATTTTTACCTGAATAATTGCGTCCAACCCCATTGTCTTTTATGGTAAAAATTAAACGCGAATCGGAAAAAGTTATCTCGAATTCAAGTTTTTTTTCTCCTTGTTTGGGTGCTAATCCATGAATAATCGCATTTTCGAAATAGGGTTGAAGAATTAATGGCGGAACCAACCAGTTTTTGAGGTCAACTCCAGGCGTAATTTTTTGTTCAAACCCAAAGTCATCGCGAAATCGCAATTGTTCGAGTTCGACATAAAGCGCCAACGCATCCAGTTCTTCTTTCAGCGTTATGAAGTCCTTTGATGAATAATACAGGATTAACCGGATTAACTTTGCAAATTTTGTAAGATAACCGGACGCCTTTTTTACTTCGCTTGCAATTACATATGCCCGGATAGAATTTAACGAATTAAAAATAAAGTGAGGATTCATTTGTGCTTTTAATGCCGTTAACTGCACCTTAACAATTTCATTTTCAATCGATTTCTTTTCTTCTTCTATCTTTTTTACCCGGTATCCCATGCCCAGCGAAAAAACAAAAACTTCGATGGCTGATCCCAACATCATAAATCCAACTTCCTTAAAAATCATAGCGCTTAAACCTCCAGCTAAATAGAAAAAACTACCAATCAGTAGAAACAAAACCATTGGGTCTTTGTAATTTTTTATGATATGGAAGTAGGCCACCAGCGAAAATGCAATTACAAAATATCGTTCGAAATTGATGATGTACAAGTCAAAATGCTCAAAACGGGGCGATAGCATTACCAAAAGTTGAATCACCATAATTCCTATAAGTATCCTCACCATATACCGAATTGCAACGAAAAGTTTTGGGAAATCGGTTCGGGCTTTCAGAAAAACCGAAGCAAAAAGGAGATAAAAAATATTAACAAGCACCTGGATCAAATCGTGAAAAATTGCATGAAAACCAGGAATAAATTTTATTAGCTCCCAATGAAAATAGCTTGCTTTAAATCCAAGGTAAAGCAGCAACGACAACATGTACAGCACATATAAAAGAAACAATTTGTCTTTATACATGAAAAAAATACCCAGAAAATAGAAAATCATCAGTGCCATTCCACCGATAAAAATGTAGTAGAAAATTTCAAGATGCAACTCGGTTGAAGAGTAATATGCTTTGTTATTATAAGCCATGTAAGCATTCCTGCAAACAACATCGGAAAGCAACAAGGTTTTTGATGTTTGCTTTACCCTGGCGTAAAGTAAATTTCCGTGTATTAATTGCTGATCTTTAAACAGGAAATTGTCTGCAAAGTGAAATTCGTCGCTCCTTTTATAAAGTATTTTTTCTCTAATCTGGGCTGAATTCTTATCATCCTCCTGATAATAGATTTTTATCTCATCGTAATTTTGGAAACCTAGTTGCCAAATGTCAGGGACAGAAAGATCGTAATTTGCAAAGTCTAATTTATACCAGTAAATTTTATCGGGCGAGGTTAACTGCCCTTCCTGAATGGGAGCAAATTTAGTTTGAAAAGCCGGATCAATTATTTTTTCTATATCCAAATTTTCATCTGACGTAATAAAAACTTCAGCATTTAACGGGCCAATATCATTTGCTAAATATTTGTTTCTATTTGTTGATCCGGTGGCATAGTTTATTTGACATAGCACAACACAGAAAATCAAACTAAAGCTAAAATGGTTTTTCAATTGACTAATGGTAAATAAATTTAAAAATTCTGTTTCATTTAAATCATCCGGAATTCTTGTTAATTTTAGAAAAGAATGGTGCTGTTATATTAGTATACTTAAAACTGTATATATTGCTTATCCAACAACTTTATTTTGATATTGTTGAAAAAGAATCCGGATTATGAAAATTTGGAATTATAATACTCCCCATTTCTGTACTAAAAGTATTGATTGTTAAGTTAAACATTTCTTTGTTTTAGGCTGCTTTTTTAACGATTGATTCGTGATACGCTTCATTGGGCTTTTTCTTTGTTGATTGATGTTTTTTCTGGTTATAATATTCAATTGCTTTTGTACCCCTGCAAACAGTTCCATTCCGTTGTCGGAGGGATTCAGGTAGATATAATCATATTTTATGCTTTTCCAGAATCGTTCGATCCAGATGTTGTCAGTTGCACGGCCTTTGCCATCCATTGATATTCTTTTTCCCTGATTTTCGGGATAATTTGTCCAGGCAAAACTGGTGTACTGTGATCCCTGGTCAGAGTTTATGATTTCCGGGGTGCCATGTTTATCTTGCTGACAACTTTCTTCTAACACCGATGTTTTGCCAACACAATTTCTTCCGAAATTAAAGAAGTTAATAATTATACCGACGAGAAATTGAATTGAGCCTTTCGTTCGCGTATTCACAAAGTCTCTTCAATTTTCTATCGGCATCAACCATTGTAATTTCAGAGTTTCGCTTAAGGCTCACATTTAAAAACAATTGGTATTACACCAAACATTTTCCGCTTTGTGAAAAAACGGGCTGAGCCAGAAGTTGGTTATAATAAGTTTTGCTGAGAATATGAACTGATGGTTCGCAGAAAAAAAAATTCTGAAAATGTGGAACCAGAAGAAAACACGATTAAACCTTGAAACGAAGAGGAATATAACTATTTTTTGGGTTCAGTCTACTATTCTCTTTCGCTTTGTATGGAAACATTTGATAAAATATTTTCGCTCGATGTTGAAAATTTGCCCGCTTGCTGGAAATGGCAATTGAAGAAGAACTTTCTGCCATATGGGCCGACCAAGTAGCGCCGGATTGTATGGCATTGAATTCAGTTACAAAGCACAAACAGTTTCTGAATCTGATAGAACCAGTTATTTAGCGGTATTAAATGGTCTACACTTCGATGGTCAAAGGGTAAAAGCCGGAATGACTTGGCTAACTGTTTTGGTTAGGCATTGTTTTTTGCTGACGGATATTGCAAGACAACTTTCAAAACTCAATTTGTAAAAGCACTAATTTTCCTAAACAAAACCTCAATATTTATAGGTTTAGCAACAAAATCGTTACAGCCTGCTTCAAGCGCCTTTAATTTATCTTCGGTCATGGCGTAGGCAGTTTGTGCAATAATAACGACCTGATTATCGGTCGTCCTTATTTTGCGGACTACTTCCAGCCCGTTTATATCGGGTAGCCTAATATCCATTAAAATAACATCGGGTTTACGGGTTTTATAAATATTAAGCGCTTCTGTTCCTGTGGCAGCAAAATATAAATCGCCGCTGCGGCTTGTAAGAATTTGACGGAAATAATGCTGGCTGGCCAAATCGTCTTCAACAACCAGTATTTTAGTATTGCTGAATTTTATTTTTCCAGATGGTTTATTTTCGATTGATGGTTCTTCATTCTTATCCATTGAAACGACTGGAAGTTGAAAACGAAAACAAGTGCCTTTTCCTGGTTCCGAATCCAGAGTAATCTCACTCCCCATCAGTTCCAGTAGTTTTTTTACGATGGAAAGCCCCAGTCCTGTTCCTCCGTAGCTGCGGGTTAAGGAGTTGTCGGCCTGGCTGAAACGGTCGAAAATTATACCATGTTTCTCTTTGGGAATCCCAACACCGGTGTCGGCCACAAAAAATTCTGCTTTATTTTCTTTTATCCCTGAAATCCCGAAAGTAACCGAACCTTCAGGCGTAAAACGCAAGGCATTGTCGAGAAGGTTGGAAAAAATCTGTATCAGCCGGTTTTCATCGGTATTTAAGATGAGCGGCATTTCTGGTTTTTTTACTATTAATTCAATATTTTCTTTTTCTATGCCGGTCTTCTTTTTCTGAAAAATGGAATAAATTGTGGATAGTGTTTTTATAGCATCGAAAGGTTTCTGCAAAATATCGGCTTTGCTTGTTTCCAGCCTTGAAATATCCAAAATATCGTTAATGATTTTTAATAATCCATCCCCGCTCTTTTTAATCACATTTGCAAATTCCTTCTTTTGTGTTTGAGTCAAATTTTCTTCTTCAGTAAGAAGGTTAGTAAAACCTAGTATTCCATTTAATGGGGTCCGAATTTCATGGCTCATATTGGCAAGAAATGCCGATTTCAACCGCTCGCTTTCCTCGGCTCTTTCCTTGGCAACAATTAGTTCGTTCTGCACTTTTTTCCTTTGTGTTATATCGGGGGCAATGCTGAGCATGATTTTTTTTCCGCTTGAAAGTTTCCCGAGCGGTGTAGTGAAAAAATTCCAAACACGTTTTTCGCCTGTTTTCGCGAAAATTTCAAATTCACCGCTAAGCACTGTTTTTTCTTCGTTGAATAATCCCGTTACATATTTTTCCACTTCTTGTGCCTTTTCCCCGTATGCTTTTTCAGTCCAGGCTTTCAGGTCAGGAATATCTTTTAGGGTATAGCCCGAAAAGTGGGTCCATCCTTCGCTCAGGTTAATTACAATTCCATCCTCGTCGTGCACCATTATTGGAATGGGAGCAAGTAGAACTGCTTTCCGGAACCGTTCTTCGCTTTCTTTTAATTCTTTTTCTGCCAAAGTACGAGAGGTAATGTCGATCACTGTTGAGACCATCGTATTCTGGGTGTGTAGAGGGATATTGACCGCATTCACAAAACCTTTTGTTCCATCATGTTTTGCAATTTGAATATTTTCCCAATGCATTTTCTGAGAGTCGCCCGATTCAATACCCTCCAGAATCATTCTTACTACTTTATTTCGGTAATCCTTATCAGGATAAACTTTTTCGAAAAACGAAGAAATATCTATTAGTTCCGATGCTTTCCATCCGTAAATTTCTTCAAACTTCCGGTTCATATAAAAAGCTGTTCCTTCATCAATCTTATTGAGTGCAATTCCAATGGGCAGGTTATCGAGCACGGTTTGAATGAAGGTGTTTTTTTCCTGTAACCCGATTTCATTGTTTTTTTGTTCGGTTATGTCGAACATCACTCCACGTAGCCTAACCGGTTTATTATCCTGCATTTCAACCGAAACCACATCGCGTATCCAAACATACTTTCCGTCTTTACTTTTAAAACGGTATTCGAGGGAGTGTGATTCTCCTTTTGCGGCACATTCCAGACAATAATTGGCAGCGTTGTCTCGTTCATCAGGGTGAATATTGGTTTTCCAGAAATCGAGGTTGGTCCATTCATTGGGCAGCCAACCCAATTTTCGGGTTACCTGTGGCGCAACATACAGCCATTTGTCGTTCAGAATATCGAATTCCCATGCAATGGCATCGGTCGATTCAACCAGTTCACGGTATTGGGCTTCGCTTTGTGCTATTTTTTTCTGGTACGCCCTTTCCTCGGTTTGATCCCTGAAAACCAACACGACGCCAATAATCTTGCCCTTTTCGTCTTTTATTGGGGCGCCGCTGTCGGCTATGGGTAGTTCATGCCCATCTTTCGAAATGAGTAGTGTATGGTTGGCCAACCCAACTACAATTCCTTCGCGTAATACTTTATGTACCGGACTCTCAACTGTTTCAAGGGTTTCCTCATTAATGATTTTAAAAACCTTTTCCAGGGATTTTCCCTGTGCCTCTTTTATTCGCCAACCAGTGAGTTGTTCGGCAACCGGGTTCAGGTATTCGATTATTCCATTTTTGTTGGTTGAGATTACCGCATCTCCTATACTTTTCAGGGTTGTAAGGTAATTCTCCTTGTTTTTAAATAAGTCCCTGTAAATTTGCTTTTGGCGCCGGTTGTACAAGTAGGCCATTCCCACCCCTAAGAATAGGAGCAGGAAAATAACCAAAGAGACTATGATGCCTGTTTCGAAATACAAACCCGAAAACAATTCGCTTGAATCGGTTTTGGCAACCATATGCCAGTCGTTGCCGGGTATTTTTATTACATATGCGTAAACCTTATTGCCAAGGTAATCGGTTCCTTCGATAAGGCCTTCCCTGTTTTCTTTTATACTTTTTACCGAAACTACATTTGCCTTGTCAAGTGAAATTGAATAATTAAGCGCTGTATTTTTTTTATGTCTTAATTCGTTTAAAAATAGTAAACTGTCGCCCTGCTTTTTAAACAGCAGTGTTTCGGAAGTTTTGCTTAGCGTAGGCCAGGTTTGTATAAGCGGGTACAGAAAGTGAAAAGGATTATCCTGAAAAATAATGGCGCCCAATACATTTTGATTGGCATCGATTACCGGTGATATGAAATCAATATGTATGGTATTATGGACAGAACAGATGTACAAATCGGTGGTGATAACCGATCTGCTGCGGATGGCCTGTTTTATTTTATCTATTAAGTAGAGGTCTATTGAGTAATTTTTCCCCTCAGAAGTAGCCTGGATTGCCCCTGTAGTGTCGGATAAAAGTACGTGTTCAAAACCGTGTTCCCTTATAACCGATTGAAAATATATTTGAACTTCATCTTCGTTCCGGGCAGAAGGATTTTTAACCAGTTGCCTGATTTTTTCGAGCAGGAAAACATTTTGGGTAATTATTCCTGCATCCTGTTTTTCATCATTAAGCCACGAAGCTATTTGCCCCGATTTCAATCGTGCAATGGCTTCCAACTCCTGGCCTTTGGTTTTGCGTGATTCTGTGGTTTCAATATGTATAAATAAAAAACCTGAAACAGCGATTAATAAACTGATTATAAGGCTTGCCCCAATCCAGATTGGTAAATTCTTCCTGTACATTGCTGATTTTTGTACAAGATACAAAAGATAATTTGATTTAATTAATACGATTGCTTAGGCCTGTTTTCTAAAAAAATCAATTGTACCACATTGCAAAACATACAATTATGATTTGTTACTGGAGAAAGCCTTGAGAGTTTTCTGGGTTAACGGTTACAAAGGCACTTCGATGCGTTTGCTTGAAAAGGAGATGGGCAACAACCAGTTCTCCAGTAACAGACCGATTAAAAACAAAAAGAGCCTACCCATTAATGCCCAGCGAAAATACCGCGGTTATATTTTTAAGGCACATTGGTTCTTTTTCTGAATTCCGAAGGGCTCATCCCCGTTTTTTTCTTAAAAACCAGGCTGAAATAATGAATAGTTTGAAAGCCCAGTTCCAGGCAGATATCCTTGATACTTTTGTTGGTACTTACCAGTAATTCCTTGGCGCGCATAATGCGCAACTGTAAATGGTATTGGCCCGGTGAAACACCGGTGTAT
>JAFGVA010000030.1 GCA_016938235.1 Bacteroidales bacterium
AATATCAGGATTTGGATCACCAATGACTTGTTTGTCCTCTTCGTTGATGATATTGTCATTGTTCAGATCTTCAAAATGGATATCGCCAGCAGTAAAGTAAGTATCATTCCCGGCCCGGTCGACAATCTTCAAATTTGCATTTGATGCTTCTTCCTGGCTTACAAATACTCCAAGTGATTTATAGCCGTAAAACAGTCCTGCAGGATTTCCTTCCGAGGTGATTATTTCAGCATTTAATACCGATGTGGTGTAGCTGCCCTGGGGCAAATTCATGATCTCGTTGGTGTAATGACCTGCACTGGCCGAAACTTCCCATTTAAGATTTTTCCTGTTCAAAACCTTAATGCTCGTGTTTACTTCGAAACCAGTGTTCTGTATGCTGCCACTGTTTCCTAAATAATACTTGTCGCCTACAAGCATTGGAGCTTCAAGCATCGAAAGCAGATTGGATGTTTGATTGTTATATACATCAAAGGTCAGGGCCATCCGGTTGTTAAGCAAGTTGGCATCGAAACCAAAATTAAGCTTTGCTGTTGTTTCCCATTGGATTTTATCGTTTCCAAGGTTATCAATTACTAATGCGTTGGCACGTCCCATGTATCTTTCTGAAGAGAGATAGGAAACCCATGCATAGGGAAGGATGTCGTCGTTTCCGCTTAAGCCGTAGCTGGCACGAACTTTCAGGCGGTTGATAAAGTCGATCCCGCTAAAAAAATCTTCCGATGATGCCAACCATGCAGTATTAAGTGAGGGGAAGAATCCCCAGCTTTGTTCGAATAGTTGAAAACCACCTTCGGTTTGGCGACCAAAGCGCGATGAACCATCGAGGGCCATGGCTACTGTAGCATAATAACGGCCCTGGTAGTTATAATCGATGTTGATGTAATTCGAAATGGAGCGGATGTGGTTGTTCAGGCCGTCGGCATCTTTAAACTCCATTTCTCCCATCAGGTTTCTTTTCTGGTCCGATCCGGTATTGTGACCTACACCATAGTCCATTTCGTAGAAAGTGGATAAGAAACGCCATCCTAACATTGCATCAACATGGTGTCCGCTGGTATAGTTTTTTGTGTAGCTGATCCGGGTATCGTCGAAAATGGTGATATCGCGCATAACCTGTCCACTGAACATATTTTCTGAAATGCCATAGCCTTCGATGTACTGATCGGCAGCTCCGACCATTGGTTTATAAAAAGTTTCCTGTACTTTATCAATACTATAATCGAACATGCTGCTCAGGGTCAGTTCGGGTGTTATTTTGTACACCGGCTTCAAACCAATGTTGAGGCGGTTATACTTGTTCAGATTAAGTGAATTGGCAATTATGGCTGTGGGATTGCCTACATTGAACAAGTCACTGTCTTCGAAATTTTTAGTAAGTGTTCCACTAACAGTATAGGTATTGGGATGCAAAAATGGTGCTTTAATCATTGCCTGGTAGGTGGGCGATGTATAAAACTCGGCACCGTCGTTGAGCATCGTACGGTCGACGTTGCTGAAACCGATATTGAGCCCCATATCGAAGTTGTTATGCAGCGAAAAGTCGGCATTAAAACGGGTATTCAGGCGGTTCATGTCGGTAGTTTTAATAATACCTGTTTGCCCAAAATAACCCAGCGAGAAGTTGTACAATGCTTTATCGTCACCACCACTTACGTTAATGTTCATGCTTTGAACCTTGCCTGTTTGGTAAACTTCGTCATCCCAATTGGTATTGTTGTGAAAGCGGGGATAGGCAGGATTAGTGGGATCATCCTGCACAAAATAATAATTTCCGATGTTGTTGGCATATCTCTCGGTAGTACCCATCAGCTCGGTAGCATATATTTTATACTGATCGAGCCCCATCATTGGAAGCGAGTTGCTGCTTTCGCTTACACCTCCAAGTGCGTTGAATGTAATTTTTGTTGCTTTATCTTTACCTCTTACCGTATTGATGAGGATGACGCCATTCCCACCTTTACTTCCATAAATTGAAGTTCCTTCTTTTAAAACGGTTACACTTTCGATGTCGTTCATATCGAGCATGGCCAAAGTATTGTTAAAGAATCCGCTGTGTAAAGAAGGTGCATCATAATGGTTGTTCCAGATTACGCCATCAACGACAAACAGGGGCTGTGCATTGCGATTCAATGAATTGAAGCCACGGATAAAGTAAGCGGCACCTGAGCCGGGCATGCCCGACCGGTTGATTGAACGCACATTGCCACCCAATTGTTTTTGAATGGTTCCATCGATGGATGCATCGTACAAGTCGTATATTTCATCAATTTGCCTGATGGCAGCCGTAGTTTGCGAAGTACGTTTGTTTTTTCCGGTTATACTTTCCACTTCTTTATAAGAATCGGAGAATAGCTTTGGATACAGGTCAACTTCTATCATATCGCGACCTTGTACGGGTATTTCTCCCTGACTGTATTCAAATGCATTGATGATCAACACTTCGTTTTTTGTTACGATATCGATGGTAAATTCTCCTTCATTGTTGGTTGTTGCCGATGTTTGACTGTTGAAGGTGCTGATTTGAGCCGCTGCAACTGGCTGACCAGTGTTTGCATCACGCACAAGACCAGAAACTTTGAAATTCTGACCGGTCGTAACCGAATCGGGTTGAGCTATGGCAGGTACACACAAGGTAATTGCCCACAAAAGAAACAGCGGACGTATAAATTGATAAATACCTGGGGCTATGTTAGTTCGTTTCATATTGCACTGTCGTTTCATTATTATATGTTATTTCATCACAGGTTCAAGAATGATACAATCGATAAGCATTTCCCTGCTGAACTCTTCTGCTTCTTCCATCTTCACATCGCTCGAGACTTCAAAAGTTACCGGAATTTCGGGATAATCACGGTTAACAAGGTTTGCAAATTCAAAATCGAATTGCCCCACAAAAAGCCTGGTCACTTTAGTTGGATCGCTTACGGTAACTTCCGGCTTAAAGGATTTGCGACTGGTACGACCGCTGGTGGTTCGTATATAGTTCAACACAAACTTAGCCTTCATTGGTTTCACATTATTGGGATCGGCAATGGCATTTGGCACAAACACGCAATAAATATTATAAGTTGCCGACAAGGTATTGGGTATTGAAAACTCAACCGATGATACTGCAAGGTTACTGGTTGTAGTGGGTTCAACAAATATGTACCTATTATTGGAAACATCATATTCATCGCCACCATAAACCCGTGAATAAACGTTACTATTGGCATTATCACGGCCCTGGGAATTTTCGGCTTCAATTCTTATTTCATTAAACCAGGCAACCGTGTCGGCATAGGGAAATACATCTGATTGGAATACGATTCCATTACTTAAGCTGGTTCCTTGTTCGTTTCCAAAGATTTCATCAGGGTTATGGAAAGTAGTATTGGTAGTTGATGTAATTGAATCGAGTAATGCCGGTGATTCAATTTTCCCTCTGAACACTAAATCTTTTACCGCATAGAGAGGCACCAGCTCGTTTTTACGTTCTACTCCACCAAATACATCGGGGAAGTTAAAATATTTCTCGATACGCGAAGTGGCATCACTCCATGCATTGTTTTTCAAGGCCAACATGGTATAAACACTGTCTTCGATGTCGAGTTCGCCAATGATACCCAGCACCTGATTGCGATATACAAAAACAGAATCGTAAATCGGATCACCAGTATCATTTAGCCCGATTTCGACGCTCAGCTGCGGCATAAATACTTTTTGGGTTTGGCCAAGCAGGTAGTCCCGGAGGGAATCGATACCCTCGGCATTTTGAAGGTGCTCCCATATGTTGTTCTGATAGGGGATGTATCCATTCAGAACATGTACCAATCCGTTTTTAGTGGGCTGATTGGGTTGAATGATCGGCACATTGCCCATTTCGGCCCCATTGGCTCCCTGTGTAATGTTTAAATATTTATTCGAGAGCATTTTAACTGGCTTACCGCTTAGGTTCGTAGTTGAATATTTATTACGCGCAATATGGGTTTGAACAATCTGTAATACTTTATTGTAATCGTTCAGATCGATACCCGAAAGTGCTTCATTATTGGGTGCCCAAACGGTAAAGGTTTGCGACGAACCGATTAAGGAATCGTAAGCGGTAACTTTAAGCATTTCGTTAAAAATGCTCAGCTCTGACTGTTCGGCTATATATTGGGCAAGTGAATACTCTGGCAAATCAAAATTATCTTCGTTGTAATGTTCTTCCCAATTGTCGTTACACGAGAAGAAAAAGAACAAAGCAGCCATTGCGATGAAATGCCTTAAGCCT
>JAFGVA010000176.1 GCA_016938235.1 Bacteroidales bacterium
CATTGTATATCGACGTTCGATGGTATGGCCAGTAAGGGAAGGCGAGGCGACGTCCTTATCTGTCGAGACAAATAATTGATGCGGGTGATGACCTTCGCATACCTCTGAAACCCTTTTTGGCTATTCCACGTGTTGGGCTCAGTGTTTTTTATCTATTTAATAGTTCTTTAAATTCTGGTATTGTTTCTTTAATAATGGTTTCATCATAGTCATTGGTAGTATTATCTATTTCATTAAAGGTGTATTCATCCAATATTCCAGAGTTTCTGCAAATTCAGGGATATTGTTGTCCCTTAAAGGCAAAAACTTGTCAATAATAGACATCGGTTTTTCCTTCCAGCTTGTCTGTACTTGTTGCACAAATAATTCTCTATATTGTTTATAATTCAAATAGGTTCGCACGCCCAATATGCGACCTTCTATGTCAGTTAAGTTTTTAATCTCAATCTTTATCCTGTTTGAATCATTATTTGTAATTTTAGGAAAGGCTGAAACATCATCTAACTTGAGACAGATTGTTTTGCGAGTATCATTAATGACCATTTTCACATCCACTCTTTTATTATCAATCTTGACCTTATAATTAGATAGTTTCAATGCTACATCAGATAAATAAGGGTTGTTGAATGTAACAAGCAGCATGTTTTTCTTCGAATTGTATAGTATATCTGTAATAACAAAATCTTTGGGATTTGGCATTTTGAACACGTTGCTAAAGGAGATGTAATTGAGATACATAAGGTTATCATGTTTTACATATTCAACCTGTGCATTGAAGATGAGCTGCTTTTCATTATTTTGGGTATTGTATAGAGAATAGAATAATTTGTAAATGGCATAAGTGTCTCTATTAATAAACATTTGGCCAAAGACTTGATAATTGTCATCATATTGAGGATTTGATAATTTGAAGTCAATAACATAAAAAGAGCCACCTTCCATTTCAATAATCTTTGCCAACGTGAATTTATGATTTATTAGAAAATCATCTTTCATTTTATACATGAAAGAGTAAGCAGGTTGTTCGTAATTTCTTATTGCATCATGAATCATCAGCATTGTTAGTTCATTTCCTCCACTTGGGTCAATACGAGCATATGGCAGGAATTTCCTGTTATAATTGTCATAGTTGATTTCAAGGGTTGAGTCTCGCTCAAATTCCTGGTTGACTTTATATTTTAAAAGACGAACCTTACTGTCGGTACGGTCACAGGTGTTGAAACCATTGTCGAATACTTCAATTAATGCTTCATTGAGATTGATATAATTATCTGATTTAGTCTGATAGTCACGATAATATGCAACATAAGAAAAAGGACTCCTGGAATAATTCTTTGGTATTTGTTCGATGGATTTTTTTACTATTTCGGAAGGAGACAAGGATTTCACCCTTTTTTTCGCTTTTATCACAACCTCATCCAACAATATGACAGCAACCTTGAGGGCAATCGTATTCAATTCTTGTTTTTTCAAGTTTTTTAAATTAACATACTTTGATGTGTAACCCATGCAAGATATAATAAGAGTATCATTTTGATTTTGAATCGTTTTAGGTATTATAAAATCTCCCTGAGCATTAGAAATTACACCTTTCCCCAAATCTTTAACCATAATTGTTGCAAAAGGTATTCCTTCACCGCTATCAGTATCAATTAATCTCCCATAGATAAAATCAGAAGATTGAGAGTACACCGTGAAATGTGAAAATAAGACTAAAATAAAAGTAAGAAAACTGTATGTTTTTCCCCAATTGATTTTGATAGAAGCGTTTTTTAAATCAGTCATAGGAAGAAATTATTCAATTTTAGAATTTAGGTACTCAGCTTAAATATTTCCTTGTTAGCAGGAATTAATTTTCTGAGACGACTCACGCATTGAGCCCAACAATTCCATAACCGCATAGCGTCTATATCTATCATAAAATTAACATTTTAAGTTAAAAAAACCACAACAATTGACCGAATAATATGATTAGTTGATAAAAACAAATAGAAAGCACCATTATCAGGGCTCAAAAGGTGGTACTTCAATTAATAAAAACAAGAGCGGGTTTTGGCAGCAGCCTCGCTACCACCAAAACCCGCTCTGCAAAGAACCGGATACGGTATCATTCCTACCGGAAGGAGAAACCCCAAATTTTAGGAACTATTTTATCCGCGCGCTTTTCAACCCATTATTCGAATAAAAGGTCGGAAAATACATAAGTTCCACCCTGGCCGGGTTAAGCGTATATTTTCCCGGGTAGCGGGGCAACAACTCCACCTCAAAGGTATGTTCGCCCACAGAAAGCCGTTCACAAAAAATGGCCACTTCGTTGCGATAATATTCGCGATGGGCTTCATTATAACGGCTCATCTCCTTATTGGCATACGAACAACCTGCAGGTATTGGAATGTTGATCATCACAAATTCAGCAGCCTTGTTGATTTTAACCGTTACGATGAGCTTGGTAATTTTACCACCTGTAAGCCGCCCATCGGGTTCATTTTGAAACCGCGTTGTGATCTCAAAATCATTCCGACGTACCTGAGGCTCCGGATTCCAATATCGTTGCCAGGTGGTGAGGTAAACCGGTGCATCTCCGGTTTTCTCAACGCTGATATTTTGCCCGGGCTCCAACTCCATCTCAAAAGGAAAAGTGGCAACCTTTTTCTCGATATCGCCCGATAAACGCAGTTCCGGTTTAACAACGCTTCTTTTTCCGGTTAAAACATCGGGCAATATGGTTTCAATAACCCGGGCCGACTCCCATGTATTACGCCAGCACCCCGACTTCCGTTGCTCAAACAGGTAGTTCCTCATCTTTTGCAACGCATCATGACTGGTAACTGAATCGTTCTTCAGGATATTGTAAACCATCAAAGTGCTTTGTACATCGTTATTCACAAGTGAATTACTTCCGGCCGGAAACGAATAGAAAACATTACCAAAGAGCGTTTCCCTGCGAAAATGTTTAAGAGTATCTGTGTTACAGGCCATCCCAAACAATTGACGCAGTTCCATCAGCTGGACCATCTCAAAAGACGATATTTGCTTACCGGCCTCCATAAATGCCACAAACCGCTTGTAATCGATAGTAACACCCATAATCCGGGCCATCTTCATTAATCGGATTCGGGTACTGATATCCGTAGTATTCTCAAGATCCCAGGTTATTTTACCGGCAAGATTATCATTATCCAGCTTCAGACTATAGCCCATTTGTTTTGCCCTGGCCAGGGCTTCCAAAACATGCAGCGTGGCCCAACTGTTATCCGGCGAATTTTTCCACCAGCC
>JAFGVA010000177.1 GCA_016938235.1 Bacteroidales bacterium
CAAATTAGCCCTCGAATTTTTGCTAAGTTATTAACATAATATGTTAATAATCAGGAATATAATCGTATTTTAAGGATCAACTACTTATATTTCATCCTTGTACTCGTGGCAATAATTGTTTGTGCTTATCTGTTTTGAAGCCAGTTTCATAATCGGGATTCCTTTAATGGATCTTATTAGCCACAAGTCGCAGGCAAGCGGTTTTACCTAAAATCCGCAGGTCTTTCCCAAAATTCCCATCCCATGCGGATTTTAGGTTTTATCGCGTGACACATTCTGGCGCACTCCCAAAACCTTTCAGGGCATTCCATCTGAATAATAAACTAAGCAAAGTGGGGCAATCCCTTTAGGGTATCAAAGGGTGAGCTAAGATTTAATCATAATCAGATTTCTGTGAATAATCGAATTTTCAGTAGAGAATTCAAAGTGCAATAAGTGATAAAGTAACAAGAAACTAGGAACTAAAAACTATGAACTAGAAACTTACTTTCTTAATCACTTCAGCATAAATCTCCTCAACACACTCCTCAACAGTCTTTCCTGCTGTATTCATATCGATATTAGGTTTCAGAGGAGCTTCGTAGGGAGCAGAAACACCGGTAAAGTCTTTAATAACCCCCTCACGGGCTTTTTTATATAATCCTTTAATGTCTCGCTGTTCACATACTTCAATCGGGGTGCTTACATATACTTCAAAAAAATCTTTATTTTCAATTATTTCCCGGGCCATTTGGCGTATTTCAACTGTTGGCGAAATAAAAGCCGATATAGTAACTACCCCACAATTACAGAACAGTTTTGAAACTTCTGCTATTCTGCGTATGTTTTCTATACGGTCATCAGATGAGAATCCAAGATTATTATTTAAGCCATTTCTTACCTTATCTCCGTCAAGCACTTCAGTTAAAAAACCCTCACTATTTAGTCTCTTTTCAAGGCCTGTTGCCAGTGTGCTTTTTCCGGAACCCGACAATCCGGTAAACCAAATGACGAGTCCTTTTTGTTTAATTACATTTTCCTTTTCACGCCGACTTACAAACTGATCCCTATCCGGGAAAATATTTTCTTTACTCATTATCTGTTGAGTTGTATATACAATTCTCAAAAGTATAAACAAATTTCAAAAACGCTAAACAGAAGCACATTTTATCGCTGGCGAATGCCTTATCCTTCATTACTCGTACAGCTCGTTAGCTAAAGGTTTTTTCACAGCAAACATTCGATAAACTTCTTGACATTAAATATGGTAAACTTGGGACTGAAAAACGTGACGAATTTGAAGTAAAAGCCAGCACGGCTTGTGCATTAACGGATGACGACTTTAACGACGATGAACAATCTTAAAAACTTTTGTGGTTTAATGCTTTGGACAGTTCTACACGATTGTTCTTCCGGCTACTGTGGCCAACAGCGTGTAACAGTAATGCGGGGGAAAATCGTATATTTAAACGATAAAACATTGAATAAACGGCTTTGTATCCGGAAAGTGAAGTGGTCCTGAAACCCGCACTAATCTTACACACAGCCTTTAAACTTAATAGGACAAATTGAACACAATGATAAATTCATTCCTATAAAATTATAAAACTGATTATGCATAAAAAGATATTAATAATTAACGGACATCCTGATAAAGAGAGCTTTTGTTCTTTTTTAGCTAAGAGTTATAAAAAAAGTGCTGACTTGACAACTTCAGACTGTAAATTAGTCAACTTGATTGATTTAGATTTTGATTTGAATCTACACTTTGGATATCGAAAGCGGACTGAACTTGAAGCTGATTTATTACAAGTTCAACAAGATGTATTAAATGCAGACCATTTGGTTTTTGTCTATCCGACTTGGTGGGGAACATATCCTGCATTATTAAAAGGATTTGTAGACAGAGTATTTCTGCCAAAATTTGCATTCAAATATCGGGATAACTCATTGCTTTGGGATAAATTACTGAAAGGTAAAACAGCAAGATTAATTGTAACAATGGATACACCGAAGTGGTATTATTGGTTGATTTATAGAAATCCGGGACATAATTCAATGAAAAAAGGAATACTTGAATTTTGCGGAATAAAACCAGTTAGGATTACCTCATTTGGACCAATTAAATCATCGAATGAGAAAAAACGACAAAATTGGATAAATAAAGTTGAAGGATTAGGACGAAAGACAAAATAAAAAACGGAGAGGGCGAGTTAAAAAAAACAGATAGTAAACCAAAAGTGTTGTAACAACCCCCACCAAAATATTTATTGCTATACCTGTTTTGAAATAGTCAGAAAATTTATACCCACCCGGACTATAAACCATCAAATTGGTCTGGTAACCAATTGGAGTTGCAAAAGAAGACGATGCAGCAATGGTTATTGTCAGTATGAAATCACGGGGGTCAATACCCATTTGTGTTGCAACAGATATTTCAAACGGGAAAACAATAGCCGCTGCCGCATTGTTAGTAATCATTTCGGTATATATACAGGTAACCAGAAAAAGACCTGCAATAATTCCTATGGCTCCCATAGGCTCAAAAACATGCATCAACAAATGAGCAACAGACTCAGCTACACCTGAATTATTTATTGCTTTAGCAATTCCCAAAGCTGCAACTATAGCCAGTAGCACATTGAAATCGACAGCTTTTTTTGCATCATAGATACTAATTATCCGGGTGAACAGCATAATGCCGGTTGTAATGAGAGCCGCAACCAACATAGAACTAAAAATTCCTGTGGTTATAGCCAATATCATTAATATCAACATTATAAATGCCAGATTTCCTTTTGTTTTTGGCTTTGAATATTCTGATATGCTCTCACTCACTAAAGAAAAGTCTGATGAGTTATACCACTTGTTACCGAAACTTTTTTTAGCCAGAAAGAATAAGGTATCATCCTTTGACTTACAGGGTTCATTTGCTATTACAGATAATATTGGAATAATGGCGAATGCCAGTTTTTTGAATGTGACCAGCGATTCGAGTGATAATTTCAATAAGCATAGTTTTGTTGAGGCTGATACCGGTTATTTTATGTCTTTAGGCAATTATGGAATTGTACAAATATATGGTGGATATGGATTCGGAAAAGTAAATTCTTATTACGATAGCGATCTAATCAGCAATTTTAACAAGGCAACCCTATCTCGGATTTTTCTGCAGCCATCTGTTGGTCTGAAATCTGATGTTTTTGATGGCTTTTTATCCTGCAGAATTACAAGTGTAACATTCTTCCAAAACAAGGTGTCTGAATCGGAACTTTTCGTCGAACCGGCATTAACTGCAAAACTGGGTTATAAATATTTTAAGTTTATCGGGCAGTTTGGGTTCTTGCTCCATTTGTCTGGTAGGAAAAGTGAGATAAAAACAAATTATTTATTGAGCTTATACATTATTATTTTTATCAGAGAGTTTATCCGGGTAAAAAACTTAAAGACCCATTGCTCTATGCTTCTTATGGTATCATGTAACTTTTTACACAACAAACAAGTAAAAACATCAAATAAACTAGTTACTTAAACCTTATATATGTTACTTTTGAAAATTCAAAAATTGGGCGTTATATTCATGATGAGTTTTTTGTTTGGGTTGTTTTCTTGCAGCGAGGAGGAGAAGGTTGAATACCGTTCATTCGATGAATATCCGGTGTATTCTCATAACGATTTATGGACAAGCTACACGTCTAAAAGCACAACTTTTCGTATCTGGTCTCCAACAGCCGATGACATCAGGCTGAATATTTATTCTCATGGTCATGGTGAGAATCTGCTGGAGTCTTATCCAATGAAACGGGAGCCGAAGGGAATCTGGAGACTTAAACTTAAAGGAGATTATAAAAATAAATATTACACTTTCGAGGTAAGTATTGATGGCAAAAGCCTGGGAGAAACCCCCGGCATATATGCCCAGGCAGTGGGCGTAAATGGCAAGAGGGCAATGGTTATCGATATGCAGAACACCAATCCCGAAGGTTGGGAAGATACCCCGCGGCCTGTTCAGAAATCTTATAACGATATTATTCTTTACGAGCTGCATGTGCGGGATATGTCAATTCATGCAAGTTCGGGCATAAAGAACAAGGGTAAATACCTTGGGCTGGTTGAGTGCGGCACCCTTAACAATTCCGGTTATTCTACCGGAATTGATCACATGAAAGAACTTGGAATAACACACGTTCACCTTTTACCTGTTTTTGACTATCACACGGTTGACGAAACTCAGCTTGAAAAACCACAATTTAACTGGGGCTACGATCCACATAATTATAACGTGCCTGAAGGTTCTTATTCTACCGATCCGTATAATGCACAGGTGCGAATTAAGGAGTTCAAAGAAATGGTGAAAAAGCTCCATGAAAATAAAATACGCGTAATCATGGATGTTGTTTATAACCATACTTTCTACACCGAGAAATCGAACTTCAACAGAGAAGTTCCGGGGTACTATTACCGTCAGACAGAAACCGGTGAATGGTCAAATGCATCAGGTTGTGGGAACGAAACGGCCTCAGAACGCCCAATGATGCGTAAATTTATCATTGAATCCTGCAAATACTGGGCTACCGAATATAAAATTGATGGTTTCAGGTTCGATTTAATGGGAATTCACGATATCGAAACCCTGAATTTGTTACGCGCCGAATTAAAAACCATTGATTCCGGCATTCTTATTTATGGTGAAGGATGGACAGGTGGTAGCAGTCCCTTGCCTGATTCTGTAAGAGCATTGAAGGAAAACGCCAAAAAACTTGATGATATAGCTCTTTTTAGCGATGATATTCGCGATGCTATCAAAGGAAGTGTTTTTGAAAGTAAAAGCCGCGGTTTTGCCAGTGGAAAACCCGGAAACGAAGAAACCATTAAATTTGGAGTAGTAGCCTCAACAAACCATCCCCAGATTGATTACAGCAAGGCCAACTATTCAAAAATTCCCTGGGCCGAAAAACCTTCACAAACAATCGGTTATGTTTCGTGCCACGATAACAATACTCTTTTTGATAAGCTGATGATTTCGTGCCCCGATTTTCCGATTGAGGATATTAAGAAAATGCATAAACTTGCCAATGCTATTGTGCTGACATCTCAAAGTATTCCGTTTTTACATGCCGGAGTTGAGATGATGCGAACCAAGGGGGGCGAGCATAATTCCTATAATATGCCTGACGATATTAACCAGATTGACTGGAGCTGGAAGACCCAAAACAACGATATTTTTCAGTATTACAAAGGATTGATATCGCTGCGCAAAAATCATCCGGCCTTTCATATGCCCAGCCAGGAAATGATTGCAAAGCATTTGCAGTTCATGGAGGTAAATAAACCCAATGTTGTAGCATTTTCAATAAACGATAACGCAAACGGCGATAGCTGGAAAAACATCATTGTTGTTTATAATTCTATGGAAGAAGGTTATGTTTTAAAATTGCCTGAGGGCGAATGGCAGGTAGCAGTGCGCGATTCGTGGATAGTTGAAGATGGCATGGAAGGAGTTTCAAAAACAGTGATGGTTCCCCCTCTCTCCATGATGGTGCTTTTTCAGAAGTAATTAGTTCCCAGTCCGTCTTAGCGCGAGCAACGAAGCCCTCTTTAACTGCTAAATCAAATGAAAACCTTGCAGTCTCTTTAGGATACGTCATTCCCGCGAAGGCGGGAATCTCATATTGACAAGCATTCTATTCTATTTTGAATGTCCAAAGCTTCCACTTTTGGATAGCAGAAGAGCTGTTTTCAAATATTTTCTTCGTTTAGGTAAACCGAAAGGCGATTTCATTGCATTTATGATCAATGCATCTGAAAAACAAAAAGAGCGCTTTTTGAAAGGCACTCTTTTATTGAAAACTGACTGATTTGGATCAGTGCAAAAAATTATTTCTTTTAATTAGGGCAGACAACAGGCAATCGCTGTAAGGTTATGCCATGGATCGGGCAGCTTAAAACCTGATACCGGCATGATAGCCTATCCATCCCCACCAGCGATTATCATATTCAAATGCTCGGCCCCATTCCGGGGCAAAGCGTGCAGCAATATAACTTCTCGATGAATACAGAAAATTTACTCTCGGTCCGGCAAAAACCTCAAATTTGTTTAAAATATTTATTGAGTAATCTGCCGATAAAGAATACAACTGAGTATAGTTAACATCAGAATAGTAACGGAAAAATTGTGTTGTGTTCAGAACAAAATTCAACGACGACCTGCTGTTCTTCAGCGGCAAAACGGTTCCCAAACCAAAACCATAGGTAAAATCATTATCTATGCTATTATTATAGCCTAAACTGAATTGTGTATAAAACCTCTTAACGCCAGTTTTATAAGTAATATTAACCGGGGTGAACTCATTCGTTGAAATTTCGAATTTTCGATACCCGTTTTTTCTCACATAACTGAACAGGGCAAGGGGTATCCCGTTAATTGAATCGCAGATATTAATAATACCGGCCAGTTGTAGTCCCTTTACATTGCTGGCTACATTTATAATGCCTCCTATCTGCGCTCCATCAACATCATCAGCCATGTTTATTATGCCTCCTATCTGTGCTCCGTCAATATTTTCGGCAATATTAACTATTCCCCCTATTTGAATCCCTTTAATGGAGTCAGAAGCATTGGCTATCCCTGAAATTTGAGCTAATCCTGAACTTTTAGTTGCAATGCTTAATATACCGGAACACTGCATTCCCGAGGTTTTACCATCACTAATACTTGCAATGCCTGAAAATTGAGCACCGTTTAATCCGCTTGAAAAATTGTAAATTCCGGCAGCTTGTACAGCATTGCAAAAACCTCCGGTAATATTAAATATCCCAGCCGATTGAAACCCATTATATTTTCCTTCAACAATATTGAATATCCCGGCCGACTGGAATCCATCGCCAAAACCTGCATTAATGTTTCCGATACCTGCAGCCTGGAATCCCTTCATGTAACAATCATTTATGTTGATAAGGCCTCCAACTTCAAATCCATCCACACCCCCTGTTCTGCCAGCCAGCATATTAAGCGAAAAAAGATAAGAATAGTCCTGTGCTTTTAATCCAAACATTCCCACAGGATAAAAAAAAGTAACCTGTGTGGGCATTAGTCTTAAACTGCATTCTTCTTCCTGCCCATAAGAAACCGAATAGCAAAGAATAATTGTTAAACCAGCGAGTAAAATTTTTTTCATAATAAATAGGATTTGATTTAGGGTTTATGTTCGTGAGTATAGACATTTTTTTTAAGAATAAGTTGCATAATAAAAAAATTTTATAATTTAGCGACCAGGCAGTCGCTTTTTATTTTAATTATTCAATACGTTATTCCTGTGAAGACAGGAACCGAGCTTGCGAGCTCACTGAAAGTAATCGGTTTTAAGTATGACAGCATGCAAAACATATCTCAATCTTAGTACAGAACGACAAAGTGAAATTGTTCAGGTAGCCTTATTAGAGTTTACAATGAACGATTATAAAAATGCTTCGCTCAGCAGCATTATTAAAAAGCTTGATTTAGCAAAGGGTAGTTTTTACAGGTATTTTAAGTCGAAAAAAGAATTATATGTATTCCTCATAGAGATGCTCACCGAAATACGTTTTGAAGAAATCGATGAACTATCGCAACAAAAACAAATTTCTTTAAAACATTTAATTATTGAGAATTACAGGAATAAAATTCAGTTTGATAAAAAGTACCCTTTATATAGCGGTTTTAGCTACAGAATTTTTAGGGAGTGGAATAACGAGGAACTGGGCGAAATAATAACTCGTTTGCGCGATCAGGTTTTACAAATTACCCGTACTATTCTTGAAAACTTTGTCAATCAGGGAACAATAAGCAAAAGCATTGATTTAGATGCTGCAGCATTTTTAATTTTCCAGGTTCAGGTAGGTTTTTTCGATTACCTTTCTTATAAACACAACCTTGATTTTCTCGGCAATATTGAAAAAGGAAAGCCTATTTACAGTATGCCTGATGAAGAAATCCTGGATTGCCTTAAAAACTTTGTAAATATTATGGTAGATGGAATTCAACATAAGCCAGACAACAAATAAAAAACTCAATACGAAACTAAAATGATTAAAGTTGAACATTTAAGTTATACATACAGAGAGCAGAAAACACCTGCAGTAAACGATATCAGCTTCGAAGTGAAAGAAGGTGAAATATTTGGTTTTCTCGGCCCAAGTGGAGCTGGCAAAAGCACAACACAGAAAATATTAATTAAGATTTTCAACGATTATACGGGCGATGTTCAAATCATGAATAAACCTTTGAATCAGTGGGGAAACGATTTTTATGAAAAAGTAGGTGTTGGTTTTGAACTTCCGAATCATTATGCAAAGCTAACTGCAGCTGAAAATCTGCGATTTTTTGCTTCGTTTTACAGAAGTAAAACAATTGCGCCGGAGAAACTCCTGAAAATGGTAGGGCTCGAAGAGGATGCTTCGAAAAAGGTGGAAAGCTTCTCGAAAGGAATGAAAATGCGGTTGAATTTTGTACGTGCATTGATGCACAATCCGGATATTCTTTTTCTGGATGAACCGACTTCGGGCCTTGATCCTGCTAACGGAAGAAGACTTAAGGATATAATTCTGGAACAGAAAGCAAAAGGGAAAACAATATTTCTTACAACCCATAACATGTACGATGCTGACGAATTGTGTGATCGGGTATCGTTTATAATCGACGGTAAATTGAGCATTACAGATACACCTCACAGCCTTAAGCTAATAAACGGGCAGCGCAAGGTTAATCTGGAATACGGCGTAAATGGCAACACCCGGTTCATCGAGTTTAATATGGATGGAATAGGAGATAACAAAGAATTTCTCAACATTCTTAAGAGGGAAAGAATTGCTTCGATTCATAGTCTGGATGCCACTCTTGATGAGATATTCATAAAGATAACCGGTAAAACTCTTTAGTTATGGTACGCATGTATATTCTTACTAAATGGCAGTTAAGGTTACTAATAAAATATAACATACTTTATGTAGCCTTAGTTATAGCCTTGTTTTATGTAACAGCAATTATGTTTTTAAATAAGTTTAACATCGATAGGCTGGCAATATATACCATATTCTCTGATCCGAGTCAGCTGGGATTCATATTTATCGGTGCCATTATCTTATTCGAAAAGTCGGAAAATACATTACCGGCACAGAATATTACACCTATGCTACCAATAGAATACCTGTGGGCTAAGGCTCTTGCGCTGATGATTCCTGCTCTGATATGCAGTCTTGGAATAGCTTTTGCTGCATGGCAATTTGCTTTTAATATTGGCTTATTGTTGCTTACAGTTTCTTTTGCTTCAATAATATTTACTTTTCTCGGTATTGCAGGCGTGGCTCATGTTAAAACATTTAACCAGTATATGCTTGTAATACCTTTATTTTTGGCTCCCACGGCATTACCCTTGCTGAACTTTTTTGAATTAACCGATTGGAAGTTGCTTTATGTAATTCCTACGCAATCTGTTCTGTCATTACTTTCTTACAGTATAGATGATTTGAAATTTTTACCTGTATTGGCGCATATCTCCTACCTTTTAATATGGGTGTATATCAGCTATAAATTAGCTTTTCGGAGTTTTACAAAACATTTAATAAAATGAGAACTTTAGTAATTGTAAAAAGCGATATCAAAAATATTTTTCGCGATAAGTCCCTGGCTTTTGTAATTTTTGTACCCTTTATTTTTTTGGCTTTGTTGCGAATAGCACCTCCCGTATATGAGCAATATGCTCCGGTTATGGAGCTATACAGGGCACATATTTTATCGGTATTCTGTCTGATTTCAACGGCTCTGATGGGATTTGTACTATCCTTTATTCTTTTAGAGGAAAAAGACCAGAGTTTGTTTCCGGTATTTCAGGTTTTGCCACTTCCCATAGGCCGGCTTTTACTTTTAAGAACCCTGGTTATTATGATTTATGGTTTTCTGGCTTCACTTTTATTAATTTTCGGAACAGGATTGGTGGACTTTGGCATTTCAAAATCAATATTACTGGCATTGTCGTGCAGCCTTACAGGGCCATCGAGTACATTTATTATTACATCTTTTGCCAGGAATAAAATTGAAGGTGTAACATTCTTTAAACTTTTGAATACGGTTCTCATGCTACCTGTCACAGGTGTTTTTATTAAAAGTAAATTGGGCTTGTTGTTTGGTATTTTTCCTCACTATTGGATTTTCAGTTCATTTGTAAATCAAGGGTTTATCCCTACAAACCTGGTAATTCTTATCTCATTAATAGCAAACAGTATATTGTTGTATTTATCCTATCTGTTATTTATTCGAAAGACCTATCAATAAAGTTTTTCACAAAAAAAATAATTTGTCGATTAATGCATAAATCAATAAAAGCAATCGATAATTATACAACTCTTTTGTAACTTCGTACGTATAAGACTTTTGTAATTCTCAGTTCTATGGTTAGAGTTAATGATAATGAAGTTGTGAACTACAACTTTGAGCAATTTATTGATGAAGATAGCGCCCAGGCATTTTATTATCCCGAAATAAAATTAATGCATTTTATTTGGAAGAACCGTTGCAGTAGTGAAGACTACAGACGATTGTTTACTCAAGCGCTTGATTTTGCTGAGAACAGCGATGCAACATTATTCCTTTCAGATGTGCGGCTGCAGGGAATTATTGCACCGGATGATCGCAAATGGTTCGAGAGTGTTGCTATTCCCGGGGCTATTGAACGGGGTCTGACTAAAGCAGCTATTGTATCGGAGGGCAATGCCTTTAAGATGTATTATCTGAATTTATTGCTTAAAACATTCGTTAAAAAAGATATTCCGATGAAATTATTCAAGGATACTCAATCGGGAATTTCCTGGTTAACGGGAGGATAGGTCATTTTTTTGATATTTGGTATTAGTCTCTTCTATGGGTAGTATAATCTGTTTTTTCATTTTGTTTTATAACTTTAGAAAGTACAACTGTTAGCTGTTTTAATTATGGTTACAATTAATGAGAATGAAAGCTTAAACTATAAGGCAGAATTATTTATTGAAAACGAATTTGTAAAAGGGTATTATTATTCTGAAATTAAACTGATGCATCTGGTATGGCAAGAAAGAGCGGTTGGTGATGATTATCGGAAACCATTTCTTGCAGCCTATGATTTTTCAGAGCAAAAAGGAGGAAAATATTTCCTGTCGGATATTCGCAAGCAAGGTATTGTTGGTCCTGACGATCGTAAGTGGTTCGAAGAAGATGCATTGCCCAAGGCAATTGAACGAGGAATGATTAAAGCCGGAGTAGTGTTTGACGGGAATACCTTTAAAATGTATTATATAAATATGTTGCTTAAGCGATTTATGAATAAAGGCATTCCCATGAAGTTTTTTAAAGACACCTATAGTGCAATAAATTGGATATTAGAAAAATAAAATTTTTACACTGGCAATTTTTTCTACTTTTACATCAAAATAAATCAACAAAAATATATTGAATTTTACAGACTTTGGTTTTGAACCAACATTAATAGAAGGTATAGACGCCTTAGGGTTCGAAACTCCAACACCTATACAGGAACAAGCTATTCCAATCGTCTTAAAGGGTAATGATCTGATTGCTTCGGCTCAAACCGGAACAGGTAAAACCGCAGCTTTTTTATTGCCAATTATTCAGGGAATACTGAATAAATCAAACGAAGGCCATATAAAAGCCCTGGTTATTGTACCTACGCGCGAACTTGCCATGCAGATTGATCAAATGATGCAGGGCATCTCTTATTTTACATCGGTTAGTTCAATAGCAGTTTATGGTGGTAGTGACGGGGCTCTGTTCTCCAGAGAAAAGCAGGCATTATCTTCGGGAGTTGATATCGTTATCAGTACTCCCGGAAGACTCAAGTCGCATTTAACAATGGGTAATGTTAAGATCGATAAGCTGCAATATCTTGTACTGGATGAAGCAGACAGAATGCTCGATATGGGTTTTTATGAAGATATTGTTAAAATTATTTCCTACTTACCTGATAAGCGACAAAACCTGCTGTTTTCTGCAACAATGCCTCCAAAGATTCGCGATTTAGCGCGAAAAATTCTATATCATCCTTCCGAAATTAATATTGCTGTTTCAACACCGGCCGAGAAAATTAAACAGGAAGCATTTGTAGTTTATAATAAGCAGAAGAACGCCCTGGCAAAGCTTATTTTAAAAGAGAAGAATTTCAGGAGCATATTAATATTTTGTTCCACTAAACTGAGTGTTAAAGAACTAAACAGGGAATTGAAGCATGCAGGTTTTAATTCCGATGAGTTTCATTCCGATCTGGAGCAGTCACAAAGAGAAAAAATATTGCTGAAGTTTAAGAATCGTGAAATAAGCATGCTTGTTGCAACCGATATTATGTCGCGTGGAATAGACGTAGAAGATATTGATCTGGTTATAAATTATGATGTTCCCGGAGACGGAGAAGATTATATTCACCGCATAGGAAGAACTGCCCGTGCTGAATCAGAAGGTGAGGCTATAACATTTATTAATGAAAAAGAACAGGGTAAATTTCAAAGTATAGAAAGACTTTTAGGAAAAGAAGTTTTAAAAGCCAAAGTACCTAAGATATTGGGTGAAGCTCCGGAATACATTATCCATGATTACAGGAAGAAAAAGGGGAATAATTATTACAACAAGAAAAAAAAGAGCCGGAATTTCTCGAAGAACAACAAAAAATAAAAGCCACCAACCCGAAGGTCAGTGGCTTCCCCTTTTGCCATGAAATCAAAACAATGAAAACTACAAGTCGTTTTTATCTGTCATTTGCTCGTAAAAAGCAACATAATTATCTTTTTTGTCTCCTGCCATCCACTTTAGTGCACTTCTCGGATGTTGATTAAGTGCCCCGGTAATCATGTAGGGCATAAAATAACCCCAGTCAATATCTTTTTGCATCGGTATTAAATGTTCCTGAATAACCTTTAAAATAGGTTTAATTTTAAATTTTGGATTTTTCAGAAACGAAAGCAATACTTCTGTCGGACAGTTACCGGCACCTCGTCCAATGCCAAGAAATGTGGAGTCAAGCATATTACATCCTTTAATAATACCTGTTATGGTATTTGAGAATGCAAGCTGCATATTATTGTGCATATGAACACCTAATGTTTTACCCGGCATAAATTTCTGGTATTTGTCAACCAGGTCTTCAATTTGCTCACAATACATACTTCCAAAACTATCTACAAGGTATATAGTGGGAACTCTCGATTTTGAAAGATCTATCAGCGCCTCTTCCAGGTCTCTTTCAATTACTGTAGAAACAGCCATCAGGTTAATAGTTACCTCATACCCCTTATCTAAACAATGTTCTGCCAGCCATATTGCTTTATCTGTCTGATGAACATAAGCAGCAACGCGAATCATATCCAGAAGACTATCTTCTGCCGGCAGAATATCCTCAGGCTCAATACGCCCAATGTCAGCCATCGCAGCTAACTTCAACGAGGTGTTATTGTCACCAACAATTCTTCTTAAGTCTTTTTCTTCGCAGAATTTCCATGCTCCTACTTCATCTCTCGAAAACGCTTTTTCGCTGCTCTTATAGCCAATTTCCATGTAATCAACTCCCGAGGCAACACATGCATTGTAAACATCTTTTACAAAATCATCAGTAAACTGCCAGTTATTCATAAGTCCACCATCACGAACAGTGCAGTCAAGTACTTTAATTTCTTTTCGGAACATGCTTTGCTTTTTGTATAAAAATAAAATTCGACTGCAAATATATAAAAAACCTGTTTAGATTCAAGAAAAATTAGATAAACTGTCTGTTCTGTTCTTTTAATGTATGTCATGTGTTTAGAAATGAGCTTACTAAAAAAAATTCAATATATTCTTTTCTTTTCACTTTTGATTTTCAATATTAGTAAGTAACTTAAATTCACATGTATAAATAGTTTTTGATAAAAAAACGGACAATTTTTTTCTATTTATATTATGAAATAAAAAAAAGTTATACATTTAGCGCAGGTAATTGAAAAGCTTGTGAGGCAAGCAACCTATTGGGGTTTAACTAATTCTGTAGTCACTTCAATTATTAAATTATCGTGGGAAAGAAGAAAATAATAAAAAAGTTTGAACAACTTTCGCCGGAGCTGTTAAAGTTGTTAAAGAATGAATATCCGGAAGGATTTGAAGAGAATCTTATTACGATTCCATTGCCTACAGGTGAGCTGGCTCTTGCCTTGCCATTTGAAACTGAAGACACCTCGTATTTAATCAAGATGCCAAAAAAAGCAGTATCTGACAATGACGATGACGATGATAGCAGTGGTGGGGGAGATGATTTTGATCCGAATTTTGATGGACTCGAAGCAGCAGAAGATGTTGCTGATGATGATTAAGCTTTTTGGCAAAAATCAAATAAGTTTTGCATAGATTTATTGATCTCAGTCACGAAATTAATTCTAAAATGCCCGTATACCCGGGCACAGAATCACCAATAATAGAGACTGTTTGTACCATCGACGAACATGGGTTTGTTGAAAGGAAACTTTCTATGTTTTCTCATGTTGGAACGCATCTTGATGTTCCGGCTCATTTGATAAAAGAGGCAAGATCGCTTAGCTCTTTTGACATAAGTAACTTCTGCGGAAAAGCTTTTAAACAAGAGCTCTCCGATGATTTGACTCCTGAAATCATTCAAAACAAAATTGGCGATTTAGGAAAACCAGATTTTATTTTATTTACGAATGGCTGGCATAATTACTGGCAATCCGAAAAGTATTTTTCTGATTTTCCGGTTCCTTCGGCCCGGATTTGTGAATTTTTAGCAGATCTTGGAGTAAAAGGTGTGGGGATTGATTCAATCTCAATCGACAGGGTTGAAAACACTAAACTTATTAATCATCACATTCTTCTGTCGAAGAATTGTATAATTATTGAAAATTTGACTAATATGAGCGCTTTGCCGGCTTCGATGTTCGATTTTTTTTGTTTCCCACTGAAAATCGAAAATGGCGATGGTTCGCCTGTCAGGGCAGTTGCCCTTATTTAATTAAATAGAGTATGAACCAGCGTACAGATCCTTTTGGTGCAGCAGTAAGCGATTATTATAAATTTAAATGGCGCCTTGCTAAAATTAAAGTTACAACAAGTGTTAGCGGCGATGAAACCATTAATCCGAAATACCTTTTTCGTTCCTACTCTAAAATGTCGGAAATTGAACAAAAAGCCTTAGATTTATGTGAAGGAAAAGTGCTTGATGTGGGAGCCTGCGCCGGTAGCCATTCAGAATACCTGCAAGCAAAAAATCTCGATGTTCTGGCGCTTGATATTTCGTCCGGATGTTGTGAGGTAATGAAGAAAAGGGGTATAAAGAAAGTATTGTGTAAAGACTATTTTCAGTTTTCGGGTCAGCGTTTCGATACCATCTTTTTTATGATGAACGGCATTGGTATTGCCGGTACTCTTGAGGGCCTTAAAGATCTTCTTCGGCATACAAAAACCCTGCTGAATAAAAATGGACAGGTTTTGTTTGATTCGAGCGATATTGATTATTGCTATTACGAGGACGATGGTAGTAAATGGGTTAACCTGAACAGTAATTATTACGGAGAGGTTAATTATAAGCTGTCGTATAAAAAGGTGAGGGGTAAAGCTTTCAGCTGGTTATTTGTTGATGAGACAACAATGGCTAAAATTGCTGAAGAGGAAGGTTTTAGCTTTGATAAACTTGCTGAAGGAAAGCATTATGATTATCTTGGAAGATTAAAACTATTATAATACTCCCCAAAACATGAAAAGAGTTCTTTTGATTCTAAGCCTTGTTATAGTTTTATTGATTGTAACAGGGATTTACTTTGTCAGAACTTCATCCGGTTTTCGTTCAATTTATTTTGTTCCCGAGAATTCCGGTTTAATAATTGAATCAAAAGATCCATTTGCTGCCTGGGATAAAATAATTCATAGCAAAGCCTGGGAACACTACAGTAAAAATGAGTTTTTTAAAGAGATTGATGCCGAAATAAGTTCTTATGATTCTTTAGTTAATTCCAGCAAGATTTTACTCAAACTTATTGGTAAGAAATCGGTAATGATGGCCCAGATACCCACCGGTAAAAACGAATACGATTTTGTTTATATTATTGATATTGGGAAACTTGCAGGTATAAAAAAACCGGAGAAGACCATACGAACAATCTTAGGTAAGAATTACGAGCTTACAACCCGTGAATATAAAAATTGGAAGATTATTGAATTGCTTGATAAAGAATCCAGCGACTTCTATTTTCTGAGTTTTGCTAAAGGAAAACTTCTTTTTTCTTTCGATCCAAAAATGCTTGAAGCTTCTCTTTCTGCTTCAGAGAGTATGATTATCGGGCGGGACATTAAATTTCTTGATGTTAAATCGGAGGTTAGTCATAAGGGCTTGTTCAGCATATATATTCTGCACAATAATTTTTCGAAATTTGTAGCATCCCTTTCAGCCGAAGCAAAAGAAAACTATGAAATGTATGCAAAGGGTATAGCTTATAGCGGATTGTACTTCGATATGGATGCGGATGGTTTGTTGCGTTTTGAATCCTATTCCAGTTTTAGTGAGGAGATTACACCAAATTATCTGTCGGTTTTGCAGGACGGCGCAAGCAACATTGAATCAGCGAATATAATTCCACAAAGAATAGCGTCGCTGGCAAAAATCAATTTTGATAAAGGGTTTGATTATTTTCAGAATTCAATGAAGATGATGGGCGAAGAGAATTACCTTGAATATATGTCGAACCTTGCACAGATTCAAAAACGACTAAAAATTGATTTAGAGAAAAACCTTTTTTCCTGGATGGACAAGGAAATTGTTATGCTTCAGACTCAACCGTCAAATCTTGGCAGATCGAATGAATTTGCAGTTATATTACATGCTAAAGATTCGGCCAATGCTGTTGAAAATCTGGATTTCATGTGGAAGCAAATCAAAAAAAGCACTCCGATAAAAATAAAAACGGTTGATTACAAAGGCTTCAGGATAGATTATATTGCGTTTCCGGGCATATTGAAAATGCTTTTCGGCAAGGCAATCCGCAAAATTGAAAAACCATATTTCAGCATAATAAACAACAATGTAGTCATAAGCAATCACCCGCAAACTATCAAGAACATTGTTGATGACTATACAAACAACGAAACCCTAGCTAACACAGAAAATTTTGAAAAATTTAACGCGCAGTTTACCAGAAATACGGCAGCACTTTTTTATTTTGAGCCACCAGTGCTATATCACAACTTAAGAGATTTTGTAACAACCGATACCTGGTTGTCGCTCCAAAAAAACAAAAAGTATATTACTTGTTTTTCGCAGGCAGAACTGCAAGTGAAAGAATCTGATGGCATGTTGAATATGGTTTTTCTTGCCCGGTACAAACCGGAATTGGAAGAATGGATTAAGCAGTTTTACAATACCAGCGAAATAACATCACTTTTCAGTTATGTTGCTCCGGTGCCTGCAATTGAAGCTAAAGCTGAACTGGAAGAGAAAGACACAATTCCACAAATTATTATTTCTGATTTTGATGCAAAAAAACATGAAGAACACTACGAAAATGGGCAACTAAAATACCAGGTAGAACTGAACGACGGCATAAAACATGGCAATTTTAAAGCTTTTTACGAAAATGGGGAGCTCAAAATAAGAGGGAGTTTCTCCGATGATGAACCAACTGGTAAATGGAAATATTATGATGAGCAGGGCAACCTGATTAAAACAGATAAGTACTGAGGCATGCCTTATTTATCATAAAAAAATACCACCAAAGCATATAGTTTTGAAAATTATTTTTGGTTATTCAAGGACTTGAAAAGATTTAATGAACACCTTTTTAAACTAAAAGAGTAAGTTTGCGTTTTAGTTGTGAATTTGAATTTCAATTATGAGTTTTTTATTTCAGATTTTTTGTTCCAAACCTGAAAATTCCATTAGCAGCCAGGTAATTGATTGCCTGAATATGATAAACACATGGCTTGATGATAATAATATTCAACAAAACAATATTTTATCCCTGACCTTGTTTGTGAATGCCTCAGAACCAGCAATCTTCGAATCAAAAAAGAAAGTGATTTTACCATTGATTGATGAATATTATAAACATAGTATTCCTGCTTGCATTATAGCACAGCCACCTGCAAATGGAAATGAAGTATCAATGGAGGTGCATGCTCTTCCAAATTATGGTTCAGATATTAAAACAGAATCAAAGCAGCTTGAGGGCATAATTTATAAACGTATAACCGGAAATGCAATCGGGAAACACCTGTTTGTGTCGGGCGTCGCTTGTTCTTACGATGAAACCTTTGCATTAAACAGCTCGATAAAAGTATTTGAGAAATTAGAGTCGATACTTGAATACGAGGACATGGATTTTTCGAATATTTACAGGCAATGGAATTACATTGAAGATATTTTAGAGGAGCACAGGATTGAAGGGAAAATAGTTCAGAATTATCAGATTTTTAATGATATTCGTTCCGAATTCTATAAGAAAGCTGAAGTAAGTAAGTACCCTGCAGCTACAGGAATTGGTACCAGAACCGGAGGTGTTTCAATTAGTATTTATGCAGCAATAGCATGCAATAATTGCCAGTTTTTACCTGTTGATAATCCATTACAGGTTTCAGCATACTCCTATTCCGAAGATGTTCTTATAGGTGAGCCATTAGCTGGTAAGTCTACCCCGAAATTTTCAAGAGCCGAATATTTTTGTTCAAGCCTGGGAGAGGTGTTTTTTATTTCAGGTACGGCCTCAATAAGGGGAGAAAAAACACTTGCTTTGAATGATGCTGTGGAGCAGACCAGGATAACACTTGAAAACATGCAGGAACTTATTAAACCGGCATGCCTGGAAAAATCGGGAGTATCAGTAAAAAACAGGAATCCGGAATTTAAGTTTTTCAGGGTTTATGTTAAAAATCAGAATGATCTGACATCGATTGAATCGGTTTGCCATAGGATGTTTCCTTCAGCCGAATTTCTTTATGTCGTAGCAGATATCTGTAGAAACGATTTATTAGTAGAGATAGAAAGCGCAGTAGTTTTATAAATTCTCTTAGGTTCCGTTAATTTTTTGTAGAGCGATATTCCTGTAGACATATTTGCACTTTAATAACCGTTTGATGAAAAGAAAAGAAATAATTCTGTTGAACATTTCAGGCGAGGACAAGCCCGGTGTTACTTCAACACTAACAACCATACTATCAAACTATAATGTTACAATACTTGATATTGGCCAGGCAGTAATACACGATCAATTGTCATTAGGCATCTTGTTTGAACTGCCGGCTGAATCAGAATCAGGGCCAATCCTGAAAGATTTGCTTTTCAGAGCTTATGAATTGAATATCCAGGTAAAATTCACTCCGATTTCGGAGGTTAACTATAACCAATGGGTAAATCTTCAGGGAAAGGAACGGTACATTATTACACTTATTAGTCGTAAGATTACTTCGAATCAATTGTCAAAGGTTACCGACATTATCTATAATCAGGGACTAAATATCGACAGTATTACCCGTCTTACCGGTAGAATTCCGCTTGGAAACAGCCAGGAAGGAAACAGAAATAAAGCAAGCATACAATTTTCGGTTAGGGGAAATCCAAAAAATACCCAGGCAATGCGTAGCAGTTTTATGGAGGTTTCAAGAGAAATTGGTGCCGATATTGCCTTCCAGGCCGATAATATATTCAGGCGTAACAGGCGTTTGGTATGTTTTGATATGGATAGCACACTTATCGAAGCCGAAGTGATAGTGGAACTTGCAAAAAGGGCAGGGGTTGGTGAGCAGGTAGAACAAATTACCGAGGCTGCCATGAGGGGCGAACTCGATTTTAACGAAAGTTTTATTAAGCGGGTCGAACTTTTAAAGGGACTCGATGAAAGTGTAATGCAGGATATTGCTGAAAATCTGCCGATAACCGAGGGTGCAGAAAGGTTATTCCGGACTTTAAAAAAATATGGCTTTAAAACGGCAATTTTATCGGGCGGGTTTACCTATTTTGGCAAACACCTTCAGCGCAAGTTCGAAATTGATTATGTATTTGCCAACGAACTTGAAATATCAGACGGCAAACTTACCGGAAAGCATAAAGGCGAAATTGTAAACGGAACCCTAAAAGCCGAATGGCTTAAGAAAATAGCTTTCAAGGAAGACATTCACCTTGAGCAGGTGGTAGCAATTGGAGACGGAGCAAATGACTTACCCATGATTAGTATAGCAGGTTTGGGTATTGCTTTTCATGCCAAACCCAAAGTTAAAGAAAACGCGCAGCATGCCATATCAACCATTGGGCTCGATGCCATATTGTATCTTATGGGTTTCAGAGATCGGGAAATAGAGGAGGGTGTCTAAAAAGTCCTTTTTTCGTCATCCTCAACTTGTACCGATAATCATCTGGATTCATGGGAATGATGTTGTTTGGGACTTTTTAGACAGCCTCTTTACCATAATAACAAAAACCCCCGCTAAGTTGCGGGGGTTTTTTTATTATTGTTTACTATAGCCAATCTTACATCATGCCGCCCATTCCGCCGCCTCCCATTGGGGGCATTGCCGGATTTTCTTCAGGAATTTCTGCAACAACGCACTCGGTAGTTAAGAACATATTTGCTATCGATGCAGCATTTTCAAGAGCAATACGTGCTACTTTTGTAGGGTCAATTACTCCTGCAGCATATAATGCTTCATATTTATCGGTACGTGCATTGTAACCAAAATCACCTTTCCCTTCCTTAATTTTCTGAACAACAACAGAGCCATCCAGACCAGCGTTTTCAACTATCTGACGTAATGGTTCTTCAAGCGCTCTTTTCACAATCTGAATACCGGTACTTTGATCTTCATTTGATGCTTTTAATTTATCTAAAGAATCAATAGCCCTGATGTAAGCAACGCCACCACCAGGAATAATACCTTCTTCAACTGCAGCACGGGTAGCGCTTAGAGCATCATCAACGCGGTCTTTTTTCTCTTTCATTTCAACTTCTGATGCAGCACCTACATAAAGCACAGCAACACCACCTGCTAATTTTGCAAGACGTTCCTGAAGTTTTTCTTTATCGTAATCGGAGGTTGTTTTCTCGATTTGCGATTTGATTTGAGCAACACGAGCGTTAATATTTTCTTTTGCTCCGCTACCATTTACAACGGTAGTATTTTCTTTGTCGATAACAATTTTCTCTGCAGTACCCAGCATATCAAGTTGTGCACCTTCAAGAGTCAATCCTTTCTCTTCAGAAATAACAACACCACCGGTAAGAATAGCGATATCTTCCAGCATTTCTTTTCTTCGGTCGCCAAAACCCGGAGCTTTAACAGCTGCGATTTTTAATGAGCCACGTAATTTGTTAACAACCAAGGTAGCCAATGCTTCACCATCAACATCTTCGGCAATAATTAATAATGGACGTCCAGCCTGAGCAACTGGCTCTAATACAGGAAGTAGATCTTTCATGGTAGAAATCTTCTTGTCGTAAAGAAGAATATATGGATTCTCCAGAACTGATTCCATTTTTTCGGTATCAGTTACAAAGTAAGGAGAAATGTATCCGCGATCGAATTGCATTCCTTCAACAACCTCAACGCTGGTTTCAGTTCCTTTAGCTTCTTCAACTGTAATAACTCCTTCTTTCGAAACTTTTTTCATTGCTTCTGCAATAAGTTTTCCGATTTCTTCATCGTTATTAGCCGAGATTGAAGCTACTTGTTTTATTTTTTCGTTGTCGTCACCTACTTCTTGTGACATACTTTTTAATGTCTTTATTACTTCGGCAACAGCTTTGTCGATACCACGTTTTAGATCCATTGGATTGGCACCTGCAGTAACATTTTTTAGTCCTACCTGCACAATTGCCTGTGCAAGAACTGTTGCAGTAGTTGTTCCATCACCAGCGTCATCAGCAGTTTTTGATGCAACTTCTTTTACCAGTTGTGCTCCAATATTCTCAAACTTATCTGCTAATTCAATTTCTTTTGCAACACTTACACCATCTTTAGTTACAGATGGAGCACCGAATTTTTTCTCGATAATTACGTTGCGACCTTTTGGTCCTAAAGTAACTTTCACTGCATTTGCCAGTTGATCCATACCTTTTTTAAGCAGGTCACGGCTTTCAATATTAAATTTTATTTCTTTAGCCATTTTAATAAATGTTTTATTAGTTCTTCAAATTCAATTAAACAACAGCAAGAATGTCAGATTGTCTCATGATGAGGTAGTCCTTACCATCAACAGAAAGTTCTGTACCGGCATATTTACCATATAATACAGTATCGCCAACTTTAACCTGCATTTCAACATCTTTATTTCCCGGACCAACAGCTACGATAACACCACGTTGTGGTTTTTCTTTTGCTGAATCGGGAATAATAATACCGCTTGCAGTTTTTGCTTCTGCTGCTTGTGGTTCAACTAATACTCTATCTTCAAGAGGTTTAATTTTAACGTCAGACATTGTCTTTTTTATTTTTTAGTTAGACATTACAATTTTTTATACGGACAGTATTTATCATAATCTGTGCCAACATCCTTTTTCTAATATTTCAGGGATTTCTTACGACAGATTTTCAGTTAGAAAAAGCAGGATAATGCTGGATTTTATTTGTTCCGGAGTTGAATTGTTCAATTCTGGTGCAGCCTGGAACCGGAAATGTACCTGTATTTAGGCGAAAAAAAAGTGTCAGCATTTTATGACATACTGACACTTTAATTTTTTTATTCTGTTGTTTAATTCTTATTCGTCTCCTTCTTCATCATCGGGATACTGACCGGGAGTTCCGGGAATCATATCGTTGCTGATAGGGCCAACGTTATTTATTACCTGTTCTTCGATACGCGATTTTTGTTCAGCTTCGCCTTTAGGAATTGACATACTGGCAAGAACACTAAGTATAATCAAGGCACTTGCTAATGTCCATGTTGCTTTTTCAAGGAAATCTGCAGTTTTTCTAACACCCATCATGGAGTTACTACTCTGAAAGTTTGCTGCCAATCCACCGCCTTTTGAATTCTGAACCAATACAATCAATACCAGTAAAAGGCATACCAATAAAATAATGACAGAAATTAGTGTATACATCTTATTTATTTTTTTCTATTAATTTTTTGATTTCTGCAATTTGACCCGCAAAGTAAGTACTTTTTTCCGGATATTTCAAACTTAATTTCTCGTATGCAAATATTGCCTTTGCATAATTCCCCTGCTTTACATAAATACCAGCTAATGTGTCAGTTATAAGGTGTTCGTTTTCTTTTACCGAATCCTCCGAAATATCTTTTATTTCAATTTTTTCTGCTGTGGGAACAATTTTTGGATTGGTTTGAATGAATTTGTTTATTAGTTCATTGTTCTTTTTTTGACTTTCTGAAAAAGCTATATCTGATAATTCGGGGAGATCTATTTGATTCTTTGTCTTATTAATTAAGCTTAAGATATCTGTATTTTGTTTTGGAGAATTGTTTGTCTGGGCAGAATCTTTTTCAGCAGATTCCGGTTTACATTCGTGTATTGAAACATCAATGGCTTCAATCTTGTTATCATCTATTAATTCAAAAAACTCACCCTCGTTTTTATTGATTCGAATAACCAGGTCATCGAGTTTAATGTCTTTTCCGTATTCTTTTTTCAGGTTCATTGAGGCCGAAAACTCAATTTCTTCGTCTGACGATTCTTCGAAGTATTTTACCTGGTTATCCAGCATATCAGAAATATTTTCGCCAATGGTATCTTTAACTTCTTTTTCGGGCGATTTTGGTACTTTTATTTCTGCTTGCAGGCTTTGAATAGGGTGTAGTAGGTAATAAAGATTTTTCCTGTCGGTAACAAATGCAGCAGCAAAACTTAGCACAGGTTTTATGTTTTCCGGAGAAATATTATGCAGGTTCTTAACCCTTAGCAGCTGTGCAGCCTGAAAATAGGGATATTGCTCCGCCATAAGCGTAATATCAATTATACTGCTTTCGTTAAGTAAGCCCGGATTTTCAATGTATTTTAAAAGTCTGTCTGGCATCATTGCCTGAAAAATTTTACCAATTTACAAATGCTGCATTAAATACTTGTTCAATAAGTTCTTCACGAAGTTCCTCAGATAAATCTTCTTCAACGGAATTAAAGTTTGTATTACTGTCAAAATCTCTGTATCCCGATACCGTTTTTTCAAAGTCATTTTCAGGATCCTTAACATCCATATAACTAAACTTAATACTTATGGTAAATCTGGTCATGGCAGCTTTATCGGTAGTACCCGTTTTACTAATTGCCTGGGGAGCTATCTGGTAATTTGAAACAGAACCTGAAAAATCCACATCTCCCATGCCGTTTACATACTTAAGATTAGTATTGGACTCAATGTATTCACGTAATTCGTTCGTGAAGCTCTGACTAAAAGTTGGTTCGACCAATTGTGCCCTGTTATCGAAGTACTGAACCGAAAATGTTTTTATACTTGGATCGATATTTACTCCTCCTTTAAAGTCATACCTTATACTGAAACAAGCCGTAAACAATACGGTAAAAGCTGATATCAGAACCAGGGATTTTATTTTATATAATTTAATTAATGTCATATTCTTTAATCTTTCTGTAAAGTGTTCGCTCCGAAATCCCTAATTCTTCGGAGGCATATTTACGTTTGCCGTTATGCTTTAAAAGAGCCTTCAATATTAACTCTTTTTCTTTCTCTTCTAACGAGAGCGATTCTTCAATTATTTCTTCAGTGTCCTGAATATTGTCATCTTCACGGTTTTGAATATTATAGGTAGGACGTGTAAGGTCTTCTTTAATAAACCCCGGATCATCATCAATCAACTTTTGAATAATTTGAGCATTGTCGGAATGAAAATCTTTGTCAACTCCGCCTTTTTGCATGATGTCCAGAACCAGCTTTTTCAGGTCGCTCATGTCATTTTTCATGTCAAAAAGAATTTTGTACAATAGCTCCCTTTCTGAATTGAATGTTTGCTGATCTATAGCGTTTCTTCCATAAAGTGCCGGTAGTTTATCTTCATAATAATCAGGTAAATACTGACGCAACGAGGAGGCCTCAATTATTCTTGATGTTTCAATTACCGAGATTTGTTCTGTAATATTCTTTAACTGGCGTATATTACCCGGCCAGCGGTAGTTCTCCAGAATTTTCCTGGCCTCTTCAGAAAGTGAAATTGCCGGCATCCTGTTTCTTTCGGCAAATTCAACTGCAAATTTGCGGAATAACAAATAAATGTCTTCCTTCCTGTCGCGAAGAGGTGGTATATGAATTGGAACGGTATTCAGCCTGTAGAATAAATCTTCGCGAAACTTGTTTTCCTGTATAGCTTTTGGAATTTCAACATTGGTAGCAGCAATTACCCGAACATCTGTTTTAATAATTTTTGAAGATCCTACGCGCAAAAACTCACCTGTTTCGAGCACACGCAGCAACCTTACCTGGGTTGACAGGGGCAATTCTGCAACTTCATCAAGGAAAATGGTGCCGCCGTTTGCGACTTCAAAATAACCTTTACGGCTATCGTATGCACCGGTAAAGGAGCCTTTTTCATGGCCAAACAATTCAGAATCTATTGTACCTTCGGGTATAGCTCCACAGTTTACAGCAATATAACTCCCATGTTTTCTTGAACTGAAATTGTGTGTTATCTGTGGAAACACTTCTTTACCAACGCCGCTTTCACCAGTAATTAGTACGGATAAATCTGTCGGAGCTACCTGAATAGCAACTTCAATTGCCCGGTTTAGTCCGGCTGAGTTTCCTATTATTCCAAATCGCTGCTTAATGCTTTGCGTATTCATATATTTTCCGAAATTTTGTCAGTACTCTTTAAATGTTTTTGTATCAAAATACCATCCGATGGCGAAATTTCCTAAATTTACAACGACTGACAAAATTACAATATTCATAAAAAAAAGCATAGATATAGCTTATTAAAAAAAGATTTTATGAACCAATTTTTAGGAATAATACCCGCACGTTACGGTTCTACAAGATTCCCGGGAAAGCCACTAGCCGATATTGGAGGAAAACCCATGATTCAAAGAGTGTGTGAACAGGCATCTAAGGCTCTTGATAATGTGGTTGTTGCAACCGATGATGAAAGAATTTATAAAGTGGTGAAAGATTTTGGAGGCAAGGTAGTTATGACCTCATCGGAACATCGGAGTGGCACAGACAGATGTTTTGAGGCTTTTAAAAAATATTCTGAAGAAAGAAATACTTTGTTTGATGTTGTAATAAATATTCAGGGCGATGAACCTTTCATAAGACCCGATCAGATAGAACTTCTAAAGAGCTGTTTCGAAAGCGAATCAACTGATATTGCAACATTAATTAAAAAAATTGATGATACTGAGGTGGTGTTTAATGAGAATAAACCTAAGGTTGTGGTAAACCGCTTTAACGAAGCATTATATTTTAGTCGTTCTCCTGTGCCTTTTATCAGGAGTGCTGAAAAGCAGCAATGGGATAAAAAACACAGCTTTTACCAACATATTGGAATGTATGCTTACAGGGTCTCAGTTCTTGAAGAAATAATAAAAATGCCTTTCGGTCTCCTTGAACAGGCAGAGTCGCTGGAGCAATTAAGATGGCTTGAAAATGGTTTAAAAATTAAAACTGCTGTAACCGACTATGAATCTTATGGTATCGATACTCCTGAGGACTTGTCAAAAGCAATACAAATGGGAATGCTTAAATAAATTTTTAATCAGAAGCAACCTTTATATTCTTTTTGTGTCTTATATAACAGAAACCAAACCAAGACCTTAGAACCATGAATTTTTCGATCTTTAAACGATTAGTTAAGCGCGAAATATTAAAAAGAGCACTTAGTCTGTTCAGCCTTTCAACTGTGGCTTTTGCTTTCCAGGCATGTTATGGGACATTAAACGATTTTGAATATGATGTTGAAATTACCGGCAGAATTACTTCCGATGAAAGTGGCGATCCCATACCTAATATTCAGGTTGAAGCAAAAGAAATAAATAACATGACCTGGACCGATGCCAATGGAGAATTTTATCTGTATGCTCCTATGGATACGATTTATACATTATTAGTTTCGGATATAGATAGTACAGCAAATGGAGAGTTTTACAGTGGAAAGAAAGTAATCGATAATTCAAAAAAGCTGATGCAACTGGAAACCCGGATAACAATGCAATCCATCAAAAATTAATCTTCAACTTGTCGTTAAAAAAAGAAATTCAAAAAAGGCTGTTTTCGCAATTTGCTAAAAATGAAACGGCTATTCACGAGTTACGTTATTTGTTTTGGGAGTGTACCTTAAGGTGCAACTTAAATTGCCTGCATTGTGGCAGTGACTGCACAAGCAGTTCTTCTGTTGCCGATATGCCTGCCGATGTTTTTCTAAAACAGGCAGAAAAGATAAGCAAAACCATGAATGCCTCGGTAATTACAGTAGTTATAACTGGTGGCGAACCACTGTTACGGAAAGACCTGGAGCAAATAGGTCTGGCCTTAAGAAAAATGGGTTTTCGTTGGTCGCTGGTTACAAACGGATTAGCTTATACTGTTGACAGGCACTTGAGCCTCATGGGTGCCGGTATGGGTGCATTAACTTTAAGCTTCGACGGACTTGAAGATGAACATAACTGGCTGAGAAATTCAAAACAAAGCTTTGAGAAAGCTCAGAGAGCCCTTGAAGTACTTATTTCAACTCCACGATTGAATTTTGATGTTGTTACCTGTGTAAATCCAAGAAACATTGATAAGCTTGAAGAAATCTATACTTTCTTTTTAGAAAAAGGGTTGCAGGCATGGCGGTTATTCACAATTGCACCCATTGGCAGGGCGAAAGATAATTCAGAACTTTTACTGAATAGGGAACAATTCACTTTTCTTATGGAGTTTATAAAGAAAAAGAAGCATGAGAAAGAAATGTATATAAATTTTAGTTGTGAGGCTTATGTTGCCGCTTATGAAACGGAAGTGCGTGACGGGTTTTTCTTCTGTCGGGCCGGTATTCACATTGGTTCTATTCTTATCGATGGAGGTGTCAGCGCCTGTCCGAATATCGACAGGGGATTTGTTCAGGGGAATATTTATGAGAATGATTTTTCTGACATCTGGAATAGTAAATTCCAGGTGATGCGCGATCGCAGCTGGACCAGAACCGGTTCCTGTGCTAATTGCAAAGAATACAAATGGTGTAAAGGAAGTGGAATGCACCTATGGAAAAAAGAAAGCATGGAACTAATTCAGTGCCATGCTTCATCTGTTTTTACATGATATTCCCTGTTGTCATACCTGCACAGGCAGGTATCCGTTCTTATTTAACCTAAAATCTTTTACCAATCACCTCCCAATCCAGAATACTCCAGAAATCTTTCACGTAATCGGGTCGGCGGTTTTGATAAGCCAGATAATATGCATGTTCCCATACATCGCAGGTTAGTATTGGAGTACAACCTTCGGTTAATGGAGTACCGGCATTGCTTTTTTGAAAGATTTCAAGAGAGGCATCGTCTTTTTTTACAAGCCATGCCCATCCCGAACCGAATAATGTTACAGCTGCTTTCGAGAATTGTTCTTTAAATTCGGCAAAACTGCCATATTTTTTATTTATAGCATCAGCCAGAGCTCCGGCTGGTTCGCCTCCGCCATTTGATTTAAAAGACATAAAGTAAAAAGTGTGGTTCCATACCTGGGCAGCATTATTAAAAATACCTCCGTCAGAACCTTTGATAATTTCTTCAAGCGAAGCATTTTCCCATTTTGTTCCTTTTATCAGGTTGTTTAGGTTGTTTACATAAGCCTGATGATGTTTACCATAGTGAAACTCCATGGTTTGCTTGTTTATGACCGGGTCCAATGCTTCCGGCTCATACGGTAGTTTAGGGATTTCAAAAGCCATTTTAAGTTTATTTTAAATTATTTATTAAAGTTACTTACTAAACAAACACTTGTCAAGATTGGTTTAGAATGTATGGTAATATGGATCAATTCTAAATTATTTCCCGGTAAAATTTTTATGTGAGTATTTATTTCTGATAGATAGTGCCGATTAAAGTTTCAAAATTCTTAAACTTTAAAGCTTAAGCTTCTATGTTTCATAACAAAATCCCTATTTTTGCACTTCAATTCAAAAATTTCTCAAAAATGGGTGTTTTAAAGCGCATAAAAATTAAAGATGTTTTAGATTCGGGAGCAGTTGGTTCCGAAGTGTTGATTAAAGGGTGGGTTAGATTTTTCAGAAACAATCGTTTTATAGTTATTAACGATGGTTCTTCTATAAATAATATTCAGGCTGTTGCCGATGAATCGGTTATAAATGCTGAGCTGATAAAGAAAATAACTGTTGGCGCCAGTGTAGCTGTTACAGGTAAACTTGTGGAGTCACAAGGCAGTGGGCAGTCGGTTGAAATTATTGCCTCCCATGTTGAAGTAATCGGAGTTGCAGACCCAGAAAAATATCCGCTTCAACCAAAAAAACACAGCCTTGAATTTTTGAGAGAGATTGCCCATTTACGTTTTCGCACCAATATTTTCGGAGCAGTTACTCGTGTGCGTCACGCCATGATATTTGCTGTACATGAGTTCTTTACAAAGAAAGGGTTCGTGAATATTCATACACCTATTGTTACCGGTAGCGATTGCGAAGGTGCCGGGGAGATGTTCAGGGTATCAACTTTAGATGCGAAAAATCCGCCATTAAAAGAAGACGGCTCAATTGATTACTCAAAAGACTTTTTTGGCCGTGAAACTAATCTGACAGTTTCGGGCCAGCTCGAAGGAGAGCTTGCAGCACTTGCTATGAGTGATATTTATACTTTCGGGCCAACCTTCCGTGCCGAAAACTCAAATACTGCACGTCACCTGGCAGAATTCTGGATGATTGAACCTGAAATGGCATTCTATGAGCTTACAGATAATATGGACCTTGCCGAAGAATTCCTTAAATACCTGCTGAATTATGCACTTGAAAACTGTATAGAAGATTTACAGTTTTTAAGCAAGCGTCAGCAGGAAGAAGAAAAGAATAAACCCCAGGATCAGCGTTCAATGGAACTGATTGAGAAAATAAAATTTGTGATCGACAACGATTTTGCACGTATAACATATACCGAAGCCATTGAAATACTAGCCAATTCAAAACCGGCTAAGAAAAATCAGTTTCAATACCCCATAAAAGGTTTTGGTACAGATTTGCAAAGCGAACACGAGCGCTTCTTAGTAGAAAAACACTTTAAAAGACCGGTGATACTTACCGACTATCCAAAGGAAATCAAAGCCTTCTACATGAAACAGAACCAAGATGGAAAAACAGTTCGGGCTATGGATATTCTTTTCCCCGGAATTGGTGAAATAGTTGGTGGTTCGCAACGCGAAGAAAGTCTCGAGAAACTGGAAAACCGTATGAAGGAATTAAACCTGCCGGTTGACGAAATGTGGTGGTATATGGATACCCGTCGTTTTGGAAGTGTGCCACATTCGGGATTCGGACTGGGATTTGAACGTCTGATGCTTTTTATTTCAGGTATGGGTAATATTCGCGATGTAATACCATTCCCCAGAACGCCCAAAAATGCTGAGTTTTAGTAATTATTAAATAGGGGATTGTTTGGGCTAAATATTATTTTCCAATAGGTAGCTTTTAAAGATCTTGTTGAAATTTTCAAGTTTAAAACTTTCTATAAAGAGCTTAGCATATTTATATTAAGGATATTTAATATAAAAATACGGATGTTAATTCATGCCGTATGCTAAAAAACTAAGGCACTTTTTTTATCTTTAGGGCAACAAAGCATTAGAACGAGGGGGAAATGTTAAAGCAGCGTTTACAACAAAAACTTTTACAAAAATTATCGCCACAGCAAATCCAGATGATAAAGCTGTTGGAAATTCCAACCATGCAGCTTGAGCAAAGGATTAAAAAAGAGCTGGAGGAAAATCCTGTTCTCGAAGAAGGCAGAGAGGTTGATGAATTTGAAAGTCCTGTAAGCGAAGCTGAAAATGCTGTAAACGAGTCGGAGAAAGATAATTTTTCGATTGATGAGTATATCAACAACGATGATATTCCTTCTTATAAGCTTTATTCGCGGAATTATTCAAATGACGAAAAAAGAACGGAAATTCCCTTTTCAATAGGTGCAAGTTTTCATGATCATCTCGAAGCTCAATTAGGATTAAGAAGACTTAATGAGCACCAGCATGCTCTTGCCGAGTATATCATTGGTAACATTGATGAGGATGGTTATTTAAGAAGAGAGCTTGAAGCCATTTCAGACGACCTCGCATTTACTTTAAGCATTGAAACAAAAGAAGAAGAACTTTTAGAAATTTTGCGAATTATTCAGGATTTTGAGCCGATTGGTGTAGGAGCGAGAGATCTCAGAGAATGTCTGTTGCTGCAAATCCGGGCCAAAGATCAGTCGGTACCCGAAATTGATTTGGCAACAAAAATTGTTCGTTACCATTTTGATGAATTTACCCGCAAACATTACGATAAAATTCAGAATAAACTAAATGTATCCGACGAGGAGCTGAAAGATGCCATTGATGAAATTTTGCATTTAAATCCGAAGCCGGGCAGCTCGTTCAGCGACTCAACTGTTAAATCGCAGGTAATTATTCCGGACTTCATTTTAGAAGATAATAACGGTAACCTTGAAATTAGCCTGAATGGCAGAAATACACCTGAACTCAGAGTTAGCCGTACATATTCCGAAATGCTGGAATCATATGCCGCTCAGCGAAATAAAGCCTCTTCAGAACAAAAAGAGGCCGTATCGTTTGTAAAACAGAAACTCGATTCAGCAAAATGGTTTATTGATGCTATAAAGCAGAGGCAGAATACTTTGCTGCTAACTATGAATGCAATTCTGGATTATCAGCGCGATTATTTCGATGAGGGTGATGAAACTAAGCTGAAGCCAATGATTCTTAAGGACATTGCGGATAAAACCGGACTTGATATCTCCACCATATCAAGGGTGGCAAACAGTAAATACATACAAACACACTTTGGAATCTTTGCATTGAAATTCTTTTTCTCAGAGGGTCTTCAAACAGATTCCGGCGAGGAAGTTTCGACCCGGGAGATAAAAAAAATTCTCCAGGAATGTGTTGATAATGAGGATAAGCGCAAACCACTTACCGACGACAGACTTGCTGAAATACTGCAGGAAAAGGGCTATCATATTGCCCGCAGAACCATTGCTAAATACCGCGAACAACTAAATATACCGGTTGCACGTATGAGAAAAGAATTATAAAAATTTAGTTATGAAGTTAGCGGCAAAAATCCTTTCAGTTTTATTTCATCCAATATTTATGCCCTTACTGGGTATTTTTATCATCTTTAATTCAGGGATTTATGAAGCACATCTGGCATGGGAGGTAAAAAAATACACCTATCTTATTAGCAGTTTGTTTTCTATATTAATGCCTGTGTCGTTCATAACTATGCTGTTGTTTTTAAACCAGGTTCAAAATTTTGAAATGACAGAAAGAAGAGAGAGAGTAATCCCCTTGTTTTTAACCACTGTTTCATTGTTCTTTCTTTACTTCTTCCTGCAAAGGGTATTGCCAATCAAGATAATTCAGGGATTTTGCTTTGCTACTGCCGCTATTTCGGCATTATTATTAATTATTTCTTTGCGTTTTAAGATTAGTATGCATCTTATAGCCCTGGGGGGCATAACAGGTTTGATTTTAGCTATCTCAAAGGTTTTTCAGGCCGACCTTTTTTACATTTTTATGCTTTTTCTGTTAATAAGTGGATTGGTAGCCAGTTCGAGGTATTATTTAAAAGCTCATACGCTAACCGAGTTATCATCGGGCTATCTGGTCGGATTTGCCGGAAGTTTAAGCATTATTCTTGGATTTATACAATTCCAGATCAGCTAGATTTGCTTTATTACATGAACAAAAAGCTTAGTAAGTTTTTTTTCTGCTTTTTCTGCAACAGCAAGAATTTCATCCAGAATAGCAGGCTTCAGGTTATCCGGGTCGCATTCATCAGTTAGCACCGATATTGCAGCACAAGGAAGTGTCATCTGATTTGCAACTATAACCTCCGGAACGGTTGACATGCCAACCGCATCGGCAAACTGTCGAAACATTCTGTACTCGGCCCTGGTTTCGAGGTTTGGACCCATTACAGCAACATAAACTCCTTTTTTTAAGTCTATATCCAGTTGTTTCGAAACCTGAATAAATGTGTTATTTAGTTCTTTAGAATAAGGTTGACTCATATCTGGAAATCGCGGACCTAAATTATCGTGATTCTTCCCCCGAAGTGGATTGTCAGGTAAGAAATTAATATGATCATCCAAAAGCATAAGATCGCCTTTCTTAAACTCTGGATTCATTGAGCCGGCAGCATTGGAAATCAATAAATATTTAATACCAAGAAGCTTCATAACTCTTACCGGAAAAGTAATTTCCTGGAGGCTGTACCCTTCATAATAATGAAACCGCCCTTGCATGGCTAATACTGTCTTATTCTGAATAGTCCCGTATATAAGCCTTCCTTTATGCGATTCAACAGTCGACACAGGAAAGTGAGGGATATCTGCATAATCTATTTCAATTATCGATTCTATTTCAGAAACCATTTGACCCAGGCCGGTACCCAGAATAATGCCAATCTCGGGGCGCAAAACCCCTTTGGCTCTAATATGGCTGATAGCTTCGTTGATCTTTTCCAGCATTCTTTTTATTTTTTGTGTACTAAATAAAGGTAAAATAATACATTTTTCTCATAAGTGATTTTAAATGATACTTTAAGTTTTTACAATAAGTTTTAACTTAGCAAAAAATTTTAAAGATGTTTACAGGGATTGTTGAAGAAGCAGCAGAGGTTGTTTCGATTGTTAAAGATAAAGAGAATGTTCATTTTACTCTGACTTGCAGTTTTGTTAATGATTTAAAAATTGATCAAAGTATTTCACACAATGGAGTATGTTTGACGGTTGTGAATAAAGAAGACAATAATTATACGGTAACTGCCATTCAGGAAACATTATTAAAATCTAACCTTAGCCGATTAAAAGTAGGAGACAAAGTAAATCTTGAAAGAAGTGCAAAGCTCGATGGGCGACTAGATGGTCATATTGTGCAGGGACATGTTGATCAGACTGCAACTTGTAAATGGGTTAAAGAATCGGAGGGCAGCTGGTATTTTAGGTTCGAATACGAACCTGCCAAAGAGGATTATATTACTGTAGAAAAAGGTTCTGTTACGGTTAACGGGGTAAGTTTAACTGTAGTGAATTCGCAGGAAAGATCGTTTGAGGTTGCAATAATACCCTATACGTATAATTATACAAATTTTCATCAGATAAAAGAAGGTACAATTGTAAATTTAGAGTTTGATATAATTGGGAAGTATATAGCAAAAATTGTAAAACAACAGTTTTCAAAAGAGTAGCAAGTTCTGATTACTTATAGGTGGAATGACAGTAGTAGTAAAAAGCTTCAGTAAATTTTATGGTTCCCAGAAAGCAGTAGATTCTGCAAGTTTCACTCTTAATAAAGGTGAGATAACAGGCTTTATTGGCCCTAACGGATCTGGTAAATCTACTACCATGAAGGCAATTTGTGGCTTATTAGAACCCGATGAAGGAACTATTGAAATTATTGAAGATAGTACCCCGGATAAACAGGTTTTGGATGAAAAGAATATTGGTTTTTTACCCGAAAGTAACCCGCTATATTACGATTTATACATTAAAGAGTATCTATTAAACGTTGCCAGGATGTATAAAGTTAAGAATCCTTCGGCAAGGGTTGAAGAGATAATGAAGCTTACCGGACTTGATTCTGAAAAGAAAAAAAAGATAGGCCAATTATCGAAAGGATATAAGCAAAGAGTTGGTATTGCACAGGCTTTGGTTCACGATCCGGAAATTTTAATTTTAGATGAACCGACAACAGGTTTAGACCCTAATCAATTAGTCGAAGTCCGAGCATTAATCAAGAAAATTTCCAAAAATAAAACTGTTCTTTTATCAACACATATTTTGCAGGAAGTTGAAGCTATATGTGATCGGGTTTTGATGATACATAATGGCAAAATTGTGAAAGATGCTTCTACCTCAGAAATACTAAAACAAGATAATGCAAGTTCTGTAATAGTTGAATTTAAGAATCCTGTTACAGACTCAGAGTTAAAAAATATCAAAGGATTAATTAACTTTCGGAAAGTTGAAAATAAGTGGTTGATTGAGGGTCGTTCTGATGTAGATATCAGGGACAGCATTTTCGATTTTGCTCAAGAAAGTAATAATCGTATACTTGAACTTCAAACAAAAAACAAACGCCTTGAAGAGGTGTTTAAAGAATACTCTTCTAAAACCTAACTTTTAGAGATTAATTATTTTTATAATGTTTTTTTTAGTAAAAAATTTAAAATATGAGTTATCTATTTACTTCAGAATCAGTGTCAGAAGGACATCCTGATAAAGTTGCCGATCAAATTTCAGATGCCTTGCTTGATGAATTCCTGAGACAGGATCCAAATTCGAAAGTGGCATGTGAAACATTAGTTACCACAGGCCTGGTAGTATTGAGCGGCGAGGTTAAATCACATGCCTATGTCGATGTACAGAAAGTTGCCCGTCAGGTTATTAAGAAAATAGGCTATACCGAGGCAGACTATATGTTCGAAGGTGATGGTTGCGGTGTAATTTCAGCAATACATGAGCAATCGCCCGATATTAACCGGGGTGTTGATCGTCAAAGTGAAGATGAACAGGGTGCAGGTGACCAGGGAATGATGTTTGGTTATGCCAGCAAAGAAACTGATAATTATATGCCCCTTTCACTTGAATTATCACACCTGTTACTTCAGGAATTAGCGGCAATTCGTCGCGAGAAAAAAGTGATGACCTATTTACGCCCTGATTCAAAATCGCAGGTGACAATTGAATATGGAGATGATAATCAGCCATTACGCATTGATACAATTGTAGTTTCAACTCAACACGATGAGTTTGAAAAGGATGATAACAAGATGTTGGCAAAAATACGCGAGGATGTTCAGAAAATATTAATACCACGCGTGAAGGCCATTCTTCCTGTTAGAGTTCAGGAATTATTTAAAGACGATTATATTCTTCATGTAAATCCTACGGGTAAATTCGTAATTGGAGGCCCACACGGAGATACAGGACTAACCGGAAGAAAAATCATTGTTGATACTTATGGCGGCAAAGGTGCTCATGGTGGAGGAGCTTTCTCAGGTAAAGATTCTTCTAAAGTTGACAGATCTGCTGCATATGCTGCAAGACATATTGCAAAAAATATGGTTGCTGCTGGTATTGCTGATGAAGTTTTAGTGCAAGTTGCCTATGCTATTGGTGTTGCTAAACCTGTAGGGGTATTTGTTGATACCTATTCAACCTCAAAAGTTTCAATTTCTGACGGCGAAATAGCCAAAAAAATTGAAAAAGTATTCGATTTGAGGCCGAGCGCCATTGTTAAAAGATTCAACCTTAAAAAGCCTATTTTCAGTGCAACTGCTGCCTATGGTCATATGGGAAGAATTCCTGAAATTCAGGAAATCATTACGCATGTTGATGGACAGGAAACAAAGGAAAAAGTTCAATTCTTTGGTTGGGAAAAACTTGATTATGTTGACCAGTTAAAAAAAGAATTCAGTATTTAATTTCAAAGGAATTAATACCTTTAATAGTATTTTATGGTAGTTGGCTAATTAACCTTCTACCATTTTTCTTTTAATTTATGCAAAATGTACACTGAAATAAAGAATAAGACAAAGTCAATTTCTGTTATAGGATTGGGATATGTAGGTTTACCCATAGCTCTTGAATTTGCTCACAAATTTAAAGTCGTTGGATTTGATATCAGCGAAAAGCGAATTCAAATGATGAAAAACAAAATTGACCCCAGTAAGGAATTGGGTTCTTCAGCATTTGAAAATGCCGATATCTTATTTACCTCAAATCTTGAGGATCTTAAACAGGCTTCATTTCATGTGGTGGCTGTTCCAACGCCTATTGATAGAAATAAGCTGCCCGATCTTACTCCTTTGATAAAATCTTCAGAAACTGTCGGAAAAATCATAAAAAAAGGAGATTATGTTGTTTTCGAATCTACGGTATATCCTGGTGCTACTGAAGAAGTGTGTGTGCCTATAATTGAAAGACTTTCAGGATTAAAATTTAATCTTGATTTTAAAGTGGGATATTCTCCAGAGCGAATAAATCCGGGTGATGCAGTTCATACTCTGACAAATGTTGTAAAAGTAGTTTCGGGTTGCGATGCAGAATCGCTGGAAAATATAACTCTTGTGTATGAATCAATAATTAAGGCCGGCGTTCACAGAGCATCATCAATAAAAGTTGCAGAAGCGGCTAAGGTTATTGAGAATACTCAAAGAGATTTGAATATTGCCTTAATGAATGAGCTTTCAATAATTTTCAGAAAAATTGGGATTAATACTTTTGAAGTATTGGAAGCTGCCGGTACTAAATGGAATTTCCTGAAATTTTTCCCTGGTTTAGTAGGAGGTCATTGCATTGGAGTTGATCCTTATTACCTGACCTTTAAAGCTAATCAGCTTGGCCATTTTGCTCAAGTTATCACAGCCGGACGTTCTGTAAACGATGGAATGAGCAAATTCATGGTTACAGAACTCGTTAAAGAAATGATTAAAGCCGGGAAAAACATTTCTGAATCGAAGGTACTTGTTATGGGAGTTACTTTTAAGGAAGATGTGTCTGATATCAGAAATTCAAAAGTTGCCGATGTTATAAAAGAACTACTCAGCTACGGTATGCAGGTTGATGTTGTTGATCCTCATGCCGATCCCGAAGAAGTAAAAGAAGAATATGGAATTGATATGGTTTCGGATTACACAAATGATTATGATTCGGTAATTGTTGCTGTATCGCATAAAGAATATTTAGCCATGACGGAATCTGACTTTAACAAAATCATTAATAATTCAGGATTTTTGTATGATGTTAAAGGTATTTTTAGAAATCGCATAAAAGGCATAAACTATCTTAGCTTATAACCTACTAATTATGAAGAACTTTGCCCTTGTTGGAGTTGGTGGATACATAGCGGTCAGGCATTTAAAAGCAATTAAAGAAACAGGCAATAACCTTATAGCTTCGTTAGATCCTAACGATAGTGTTGGAATTATTGATAGTTATTTTCCTGATTCTCCTTTTTTCGTTGAGTTTGAACGTTTTGACAGGCATATTGAGAAATTAAGAAGAAAAAAGGAAGATATAGACTTTGTCTCAATTTGTTCGCCAAACTACCTGCACGATGCTCATATTCGATTTGCTCTGCGAGTTGGTGCCGATGCAATCTGCGAGAAACCTTTGGTGTTAAACCCCTGGAATGTTGATGCTTTAGGCGAGATTGAAAGAGAAACAGGTCGTAAAATTTATAACATATTGCAGCTGAGGTTGCACCCTTCAATAATCGAACTAAAGAGGAAAATTGAAGAAGGCCCCAAGGATAAAATTTATGATATCGACTTAAGCTACATTACCAGCAGAGGAAAATGGTATTTTATTTCATGGAAAGGTGATGTTCATAAATCAGGTGGAATAGCAACAAATATTGGGGTACATTTTTTTGATATGCTGAGCTGGATTTTTGGTCCGGTGAAAGAAAACATTGTGCATGTGATGGAGCCAAATAAAGCGTCGGGATTCCTGGGTTTAAAAAGAGCCCGGGTAAAATGGTATCTTAGTCTCGATTACAACGATATTCCAGATGATATCCGGGGGAAAGGCCAACGCACATACCGTTCAATTACTATCGATGATAAAGAAATTGAATTTAGTGGCGGATTCACAGATTTACATACAAAAAGCTACCAGGATATTCTCGATGGCAAGGGATTTGGCATTTATGATTCAAAAGAAGCTATCGATACGGTTTATAATATCAGGAATAATAAACCTATTGGCTTAAAAGGAGAATATCACGCAATGTGTAAGAATATAAAATAAAATTCAGCCTGGTTTTGCCAGGTTTTTTTTATTCTTTTTCCCAGCTGGTTCCATCCTTGGTATCTTTCAGAGCAATACCAACCTCTTTGAGCTTGTCACGTATTATATCAGATGTAGCGTAATCCTTATTTGCCCTGGCTTTTAATCTCAGGTCGATAATTAGTTCCAGTAAATCTTTTTCAAGTTCTGCGTTGGTATTGTCCTCTTCGGGTAAGAGTCCGAGTATATCAAAAATTATTGTATTCAGATTTGATTTCAGAATTTCTAAATCATCTCTGGAAATACTTTCTGAACCTTCTTTAACTTTGTTGATGTATGGTACAAGGTTGAATACCTGGGCAATAGCTATTGGGGTATTTAAATCGTCATTTAAGGCTTCAAAAACCTTTACGAGGTAACTTTCAATATCAAAACTGCTTTTTTCAGAAGGTTTAAATGTTTTTAAGGCCTCCAGTGCACTAAATAATCTTTTTAATCCTTTTTCAGCAGCCTGTAATGCTTCATTCGAAAAATCGAGGGTGCTGCGATAATGAGCCTGAAGCACAAAAAATCGAATAGCATTCGGACTGTATGCTTTTTCGAGTTTTGGATGATTTCCACTGAACATTTCTCTCAGAGTGATGAAATTATTCAAAGATTTTGCCATTTTTTGTCCATCAATGGTAATCATATTATTGTGCATCCAGTAACGAACATGTTCTTTCCCGTTAGCGGCAACCGATTGAGCAATTTCACATTCATGATGCGGAAACATCAGATCCATGCCACCACCATGAATATCAAAAGTTTCGCCTAAATATTTAGTGCCCATGGCCGAACATTCCAGGTGCCAGCCGGGAAATCCATCGCTCCATTCCGAAGGCCAGCGCATCAGATGTTCAGGTGACGCTTTTTTCCAAAGGGCAAAATCAAGAGGGTTTCTTTTTTCTGACTGGCCATCAAGTGTTCGGGTATTAGTAAGCATATCTTCAACTTTCCTGCCCGAAAGTTTTCCATAGTTATGCTCTTTATTGTAAGCATCAATATCGAAATATACAGAACCCTCTACTTCATATGCGTAACCTTTCTCCAGTATTTTTCGAATCATTTGTTGTTGTTCAATAATATGCCCCGAAGCCTGAGGTTCAATACTGGGGGGTAGTATATTCAATTTCTGAAACGACTCATTAAATAGGTTTTTATATTTCTGAACCACTTCCATAGGTTCAATTTCCTCCAGCCTGGCCCGTTTTTGAATTCTGTCAGCTCCCTCTCCTGAAACTTCATCCTCAAGGTGTCCGACATCGGTAATATTTCGAACATATCTGACAGCATATCCAAGGTTTAACAGGTACCTGAACAGTATGTCGAACGAAATTGCCATTCTGATATGCCCCAGGTGTGGTTCTCCATAAACCGTAGGACCACAAACATATAAACCTACTTTATTTTCAGTAGCGGGAATAAACTTTTCTTTTTTTCTTGTTAACGTGTTGTAAATAAATAATTTATGGTCCATTTATATGTCTTTTGCAATAGGATGTAAAGTTAGCAATATTTTCTGCAGATTTTATTGAATTCAAAAGTACAAAAGGCATTTATAAGGATTTCACTTTGAGAGTGAGAAATATCATTACCATTTATGTAACCTTTGGCAATTGTTCAAAGTTTAAGTAGCTATAACTTAAACTAATTACAGGCTATGAAAAAGTTTATATCACTTTTACTATTATTTAGTATAACTCTGGTGATTTTTAATGGTTGTGAAACAACTACAAATAACACACCACCAGAACTTCCTCCTTATGAGTCAATGGTAATAGATTTTAGCAAGTTTAACAGTGGAGATAAAAGCACTGATGATGTTCAGGATTCTACAATGCTTAACTATGCTGCTGCCGGATTAACGGTATTTTTCTGGAATGCAGCATTAACAGTTACGCTGGTTGTTCCCGTAGCTGCTTTTGCCCAATCGTTTAACCACCAGGCTGAATTTCTTGGAGATAAAACCTGGCAATGGACATACGATTGCAACGGCTTGGCAAACACCTATACTGCCAGACTTGTTGGTGTTTTAAGGAGTGATGATATAAAGTGGGAGATGTACCTTTCTAAAGCAGGTGTTGCAGCTCACGAAGAATTTTTATGGTTCGAAGGCACTTCAGATCTTGATGGAAATGGCGGACAATGGATTTTATATCATAGTTTTGCGCTCCAGGAGCAGGTACTGCAAATAGATTGGGAAAAAACGAATGATGCAGTTGGATTGGTAAAATACACCTATGTCAGAGAATCGGATAATGGAGATCCAAATCAGCTAACAGCAGGAAGTAATCTTACATATGGTCTTACAGACTCGGTTTTAGACGCTTTTTACTCCATCGATTTTAATAAAAGGAATAGAAATGCTGATGAAAATCAGAGTGTGGAAATTGAGTGGAGTACTACAGAATATTTCGGACACATAAAAGCATTGCATTACTTTCAGGACGAAAACTGGCATTGCTGGGACAGCAATGGTTATGACACTGATTGTGAATAAAAATAGTTTTATGCAAAAGCCCGGATTCGCTATCCGGGCTTTTTAAGCATAAATAAATTCACTCATCAGGTAATCAGAAATTAACCAACCCTCTTCAGATAGTCTTACAATCTCCCCTTCTGTCAGTATGTGAGCATTACTTTTGTGTTTCTCCAGCATTTTAATGAAATGAGAATAGAATTTCATCTCAAAATTATTTTTGATATATACAAGGTTTGCTCCCCAAATTGTTCGGAATGAGGTTAAAATATAATCGTTGTATTTATCCCTGCTACTTAATTCTTCAATTTCAAAATAACCGGCACTCTTATCTTCGATAAATTCAATATATTTTGAGTTGTTGGAGATATTCCATCTTCTTATCATACCGTTATAGCTGTGTGCCGAAGGTCCTACGCCAATGTATGGGATATTTTTCCAATAAGAACTGTTGTGCCTCGACTGGAAGTCTTGCCTGCAGAAATTAGAAATTTCATAATGTTTATAACTGTTGTAGTTGCATTTTTTTATTAGTTCTTCATAATGAGCTAAACTTACCTGTTCATCTACCTCAGAAAATTCTCCCCTTTTCTTTTTAATGTAAAATATAGTTTTTGGTTCGAGCATTAACTGGTAAGCCGATAAATGAGGAATATTTAATCTAAAAAATGTATTCAGTGTTTCGGCCCAGATTTTCTCTGATAGTCCCGGAATACCATAAATTAAGTCAATGGTAATATTTGTAAAACCAATATTATTTGCATTAGTAATACTGTCTATTGCCTGTTTTCCATTGTGCCTTCTATTTAGAAACGATAGAATATTATCGTTAAAAGACTGAATACCAATGCTAAGCCTGTTAATTTTAGTTTCATTCTTTAATTGCCGTAAATAGCTGATGCTTAGATCGTCCGGATTTGCTTCAATCGTAAATTCAATTTTTTTCTCTATTCTGTAGTTTTTGAAAATTGAATCAGATATTCTGTTAATTTCTTCAACTCGTAAAACAGTCGGAGTTCCTCCTCCAAAATATATGGTGTCGAATGTGCTGTGTTGCCATTCAGTTTTTCTTTCTTCAATTTCCGATATAATAGCATTTATAAGTTCGTTTTTATACTTTAGACTGGCAACAAAGTGAAAATCGCAATAATTGCAGGCTTTTTTGCAAAAAGGAATATGAACATAAAACCCGGCCATTTTTTGGAGTGCAAGTTTTTTTAATAACTTTAGTAAAAACAATTATGCAAATGTAGTATTGTTAATAGTTCAACTCGTGATTATTTCAAATGAGTTTTACAGGCGTTTGAAAAATATTATTCTTAGTATAAATGGATAAATCCAAAAAAATAACTACAAATTCAAAACAGAAAATTGAAGACGCATTTGACATCTCTCCTTTTTGCCGTCAGTTTACAATAAATACAAAAGATGTTTTTGCCATTTGGAATCTTCAGAATAAATTATTGTTTGTTAACGATCGCTTTGAGAAACTTTTTGGCAGGAAAAAGGAAGAACTGGAGAATAATCCATTAAAAGTGATTGAGTGGGTACATCCATCAGACAGACCCGGAGTTATTGAATTTCATAATTCCGAAGAATATAAAAATCTGGATGTTCTTGATAAGGAATTTAGAATTCTCAGGCCAGATAAAAGTGTTATTTGGATTTGGTACCGTAGGAGTTTATTGTACAACAAAGATAACAAACCATACCAGTATCTGGCAGTAATTAGCGATATTACAAGCCGTAAACTCGTTGAGCTTCAGCTTGAAGATTCGAAGAAAATGCTGCAGCTTATTCTTGATAATATTCCGGTTCGTGTTTTTTGGAAGGATATTAATTTAAACTTTTTAGGGGGAAATAAAGAATTTCTCAAAGATTGTGGCGTGGAGTCTGTTGACGAAATAATTGGCAAGAGTGACTACGATTTGGATTGGAGAGAAAGTGCCGAAATGTTCAGAAGTGACGATAAAAAGGTTGTGGAAAGCAAAACTCCAAAGCTTAATTATATCGAAGAACAAGTGTATGACGACGGATCAAAAACCCTTGTTAAGGTAAATAAGATACCGCTTATCGATAGTGACGGTGAGGCTATAGGTATACTGGGTACCTACGAAAACATAACTAAAATTCGGAATATTGAAAAACAATTACTCCTTACAAAGTTATCGCTTGATGAAAATAAACATGCCATTTTTTGGTTCGATACCAATGGCAGGGTAATATACGCTAACGATGCTTCATGTGAGAGTCTCAGGTATTCCAAAGAAGAAGTACTTTCATCAAAAATTTATGATTTTATTGATTTGAATATTAACGAGAAATCATGGAGCAGGCTTTGGGATAGGTTTAAAGAATCTGGCAATATATCAATTGAACAATACCTGGTGAGAAAAGATAAAACCAAATTTCCGGTTGAACTAAAAACCAGTTATTTTAACCATCAGGATGAGGAGTATGTTTTTGCTTATGTAACAGATATTACTGAAAAAAAACAAGTTGAAGATAAAATTGTTTACCGGCGCGAATTTGAACGTTTAATATTTAGCATATCGGCAAGGTTTATAAATTTATTGCCAGATGATGTCGATAAAAATATAGATAAAGCCCTTGAAGAAATATGCCAGTTTTCATCAAATGAAAGTGCCCATATTTTTATTTTTAATGAAGAAGATAAAAAAGTAACTCTTGAACATCACTATGCTGAACCCGGGTTCGAATATCTCCATGACGGAAAAGTTGAATTACCTTTCGATGAAGAATATTGGCACTTTAAAAAACTTAAAAGCGAAAAGGTAATAAGTGTAAGCACTTTAGCTGAGATTGAGGATTTAAATTTTATTAACCGGGTTTTTCAATTCGATAAAATTAATTCATTTTTAGATGTTCCATTATTTTACCAGGGAACTTTAATTGGATTTTTTGGGTTGGCTTCGAGAATCAATCATAAAGAGTGGGATGAGGATGAAATCAGACTCCTCAAGGTTATTGGAGATATATTCATTAATTCTACACAACGAAAGAGATACCTAAATCAATTACTTGACAACGAACAAACTTACCGCGAGATTTATAATGCTTCAACAAATGCTATAATAATAAGCGATGTTGAAACAGGTGATATTCTCGATGTAAATCAGCCTATGCTTGAATTATTTAAGATTAGCTATGACGAAGCACTAGGTTTTGAGCATGGAAAATATAGCCTCTACCCTGAGAAATATAATAAACAAGATGCACTCGCAAGGCTGAAAAAAGCACTTAACGAACCTCAGATTTTTGAATGGCAATATAAAAGTAAAAGCGGCAGAGTGTTCTGGGCTGAGCAAATCACAAAAAAAGCGGTTATCCATGGTCATGTTAGAATAATGACAGTAATTCGGGATATTGATGATCGCTTAAAAACACAGCAGCTGCTCAAAGAGAGTGAAGAAAAGTACAGGATGATAATTGAAGGTCAGAATGATTTGATTATAAAAGTAAACCTCGATAGCAAGTTTATGTTTGTCAGCCCTTCGTATTGTAAATTATTTGGAAAAACCGAGGAAGAACTGCTTGGAAAACAGTTTATGCCCCTGGTTCATGAAGAAGATCAGGAAGCTACAGAACTTGCTATGCAAAAATTGTTTAAGCCACCTTATAGTTGTTATGTTGAGCAGAGAGCCAAAACACAAAATGGTTGGCGTTGGTTATCCTGGAATGACACTGCTGTGCTTGATGAAAACGACAAGGTTATTGAAATAATCGGAATAGGCAGAGACATCACCTACCAAAAAATGGTTGAAAATGCACTTCGTGAAAGTGAGGAACAATTCCGTTCTATTGTCCAGAATTTGTCAGATATTGTTTTTCTTATCGATAGTAAAGCAAATATCAAATATGTTACACCTTCGTGCGAAGAATACCTGGGACAAACGGTAGAAGAGCTTTTAGGGATAAGTATTTACGATTTAATTCATAAAGAAGACAGGTGGCTGGCAGAAGAAAATATACAGGTTTTAGTAAACGGAGATGAATATGTAGTACCCCATGAATTAAGAATAAAACATATCTCGGGGAGCTGGCGAATATTCGAAGTTAAGGCCCAGGGCATGCTAAAACACCCCTCCATTAAAAGTATTATTTATACTATAAGCGACGTTACGGAGCGGAAACAAATGGAGAAGCAAATTCTTGATGCAATTATTAAGACTGAAGAAAAAGAAAGAGAGAGGTTTGCCAAAGACCTTCATGACGATTTAGGTCCACTTTTGTCAAGTATTAAAATGTATATCGGAATGCTTGAAAGAGCAACTGATAAACAAAAACAACAATTCATTATTAATAATCTCGGAGATATTGTAAAAGAAGCGATATCAACAACCAAGGAAGTCTCAAACGACTTAAATCCGCATGTTCTGAATAACTATGGATTATCATCGGCACTTGATTTATTTGTGGAAAAGGTATCTTCGGATATTGAAATTAAATTTGAAAATAACATAGAGAATACCCGGTTTGCCCCGGCAATTGAGTTATCGCTGTACCGCATTTCAAAAGAGCTGATAAATAATACCATCAAACATGCAGGAGCTAAAAACATCAGTCTGAAAATAGTGGAGAAGGATGCAATGCTTTCAATTCAGTATGCCGATGATGGCAGGGGATTACCCGAAAATGCATTAAAAGCAAAGAAACCCGGTGGAATGGGATTATCAAACATTATGAGTCGTGCAAAATCATTAAATGCAAGCTTTAATTTTCATGTCAATCACGAAAATGGGTTTAAATTTGATATGCATGTTCCCATCATACAAGATTAATTTATTATATTTAGGATAATAACTGAACCGAATCATGTCAAACCTTGCAAAAAGTAAAATTCAAGTTGCTTTAGTTGATGATCACCAACTGTTTCGAAGTGGTATTAATTTTATTATTAGCGACACCGAAGATATTGAAGTAGCTTTTGAAGCCTCAAACGGACAAGAGTTTTTAAATTTTCTGTCACAATATCAGCCCGATGTTGTTCTTATGGATATTAACATGCCGGTAATGGACGGTGTAGAAGCAACCAGAAGAGGTATTGAACAGTTCCCGGATCTTAAAGTCCTTGTATTATCAATGTTTGGTGAGGTTGATTATTACAATACAATGATTGATATTGGGGTGAAGGGTTTTATTCTGAAAGATATTGATAATGATGAATTGTTGGAGGCAATTCGCAAGGTGAACAAAGGAGGTAGTTATTTTTCGCAGGAATTGTTACTACAACTAATTAAAAATAAACCAACTGACGATCAGATAGAACTTACCCGACGCGAAAAAGAAGTTTTAGAACTCATTTGTTTAGGGTATTCAAATCAGGAAATTTCTGAAAAACTATTTATTAGTCAGCGAACTGTTGAAAGGCACCGATCAAGCCTGCTATTTAAAACCAATTCTAAAAATTCGGTAAGCCTTGTCGTCTATGCTATTAAAAACGGACTTGTAAAAATTTAAAGATGAGAGTTTATCTCTCTCATCTTTTTTTATAAGTTCACTTCAATTAAAATGTCGTCTTTATTTACGGTGTCGTTTGGTTTAACATGAACCTTAGTTACTTTGCCATTTGCCTGAATGGTAATTTCATTCTGCATTTTCATGGCTTCAAGAATAATTACAGTTTCTCCGTTTTTTACTACAGCACCAGGTTCAACTAAAACATCAATTATTTTACCGGGCATGGGCGCTTGTAAAATTTCAACCTTACTTTTCGATTTTTGCTTGTCGAGGTATCTTTTTCTGGTATACGAAAAAGGAGTTTCAATACTAAAACTGTAGCTCACACCATTTAAAAGAATCTCATATTTGTTTTGATTCTTTTCGAGAATTTCGGCATGGTACTTTTTGTTTTTATGTTTTATGTATGTAAAACCATTTTCGTCGTCAAATATCTGAAAATCAAACTTTTTGTAATTTATTTTCAGATCCTCGCTAAAAATATTTTTAACTTTGTATTTATTGTTTTTCGTTGAAACCGCTATAAATTCTAATTCCTTGTTTTTTTTCTTTTCAGCCATAAGTCATTAGTTTAAAGTGATTTTAAACGTTTATTAAGAACCCAGGGACTAATATTTTTCCCTTTTTCGAAATCAACAAATGTACTTCTGTCAGTTTCAAGCGATGCCGCATGGTTGAAAGTAGCAAAGAATGCGGCTAATAATTCATCGTTTTCTCCCTTATAAAACATTTCCTTCATTTCTTTTTCAATAAAGGATGTATTAAAATCACCTTTTTTGAATTTTGGGTGCGATAATACTGCCTTGCAGAATGGTATTGTTGTTTTGATTCCTTTTATCCAGAATTTATTCAGGGCATTTATTGTATTTTGAATAGCCTTCTCCCGATTTTCGCTATGTACAATTAATTTTGCAATCATCGAATCGAAATAGGGAGTTACAACCGATTTGTCAGATATTCCAGTGTCAATGCGAATATGTTTACTCTTCGGGAATTGAACTTTCTCAATAACACCCAGGAATGGCGAAAATCCGGCCTGCACATCTTCGGCATTAATTCTGCACTCAATGGCCCAGCCATCAAGTTTTACATCTTCTTGTTTAATGGGGAGCTCTTCACCTGCAGCAGTTTTTATTTGTAACTCAATTAAGTCAAGATTTGTTATTTTTTCAGTCACCGGATGTTCAACCTGTATGCGGGTATTCATCTCCATGAAGTAATAATTCTTATCGTCATCCAACAAAAATTCTACAGTTCCGGCCGTGAAATACTTTACCGACTTGGCAATGCGGATAGCAGCCTCACCCATTTCTGCTCTTAGCGCTTCATTGAGGGCAGAAGAGGGTGCTTCTTCCAACAGCTTCTGGTGTTTCCGTTGAATTGAGCATTCTCTCTCTCCCAGGTGTATATAATTTCCGTGTTTATCTCCAAAAACCTGGAATTCGATATGTTTTGGATTGCGTACATATTTTTCAATAAAAACAGAACCATCGTTAAACGCTTTTTCAGCTTCAGAAGTTGCCAGTCGAAACATTTTTTCAATCTGAGATTCTTTCTCAACAATGCGCATTCCACGTCCGCCGCCACCTGCAGCAGCTTTCAAAATTACCGGGAATCCGATTTTATTTGCAATTTTTACAGCTTCTTCCGGGTTTCTAACATTGCTGTGGCTACCTTGTAATAAGGGCACGTTATGTTTTCTGGCTAATTGCTTCGCAATAGTCTTATTTCCCATTTTGTAAATGATGTCTGCCGATGGGCCTATGAAGAGAATCTTTTCTTCTTCGCATCTTTTTGCAAAATAGGGGTTTTCAGATAAAAACCCGTAGCCCGGATGAATAGCATCTGCCTTGCTTGTTTTAGCTGCCTCTATTAATCTTTCAACATCAAGAAACTCTGGAATTTCCTCAAGGTCTTCAGAAAAGTCAACTACCTCGTCAACAAAATTTAAGTAGTACGCATTAGGTTCTTTAGGTGTTTTTATTCCATAGGTTTTAATACCCATTTTCTTTGCAGTTTCACAAATTCTAATGGCTATTTCACCCCGGTTTGCAATAAGTAAACTTTTAACTTTCATTTTTAAGGGTTTTATTGCTTCTGGTTAAAGCGGAATATTACCATGTTTTCTTGCCGGACTGTTTACATGTTTGTTTTCAAGTGCTTCAAAAGCTGAAATGAGTTTCTTTCTTGTTAATGCCGGATCTATAACCTCATCAATATAGCCTTTTTCGTCTGCAACATATGGATTCGCAATTTCATCGCGGTATCTTTTTGCTAATTCTTTTTTTAGTTTTACGGGGTCATCAGACTCAATCAGTTCTTTACGGTATAATATCGATACGGCACCCTCTGGCCCCATAACAGCAATTTCTGCAGTTGGCCAGGCAAAATTAAAATCGCCGCCAAGGTTTTTACTGTTCATTACACAATATGCGCCACCATAACTTTTACGCAGGATCACGGTTATTTTTGGAATTGTGGCATCGGCATAGGCATACAATAATTTTGCACCGTGCCGGATAATTCCATTATGCTCCTGATCTAAACCGGGGAGAAAACCCGGAACATCTTCTAAAGTGAGTAACGGAATATTAAAGCTATCGCAATACCTGATAAATCTTGCTCCTTTCACCGAAGAGTTGATGTCAAGTGTTCCGGCTAAAACTTTAGGCTGATTGGCTAAAATACCCAGGGTACGACCATGTAGCCTGGCAAAACCTACAACAATATTTTGAGCATAGTTTTCTGAAATCTCAAAAAACGTATCTCTGTCAACTATATGTTTTATAACGTCTTTTATGTCATAGGGCTTATTTGGGTCGTCCGGAACTATTTCAAGTAAAGCAGACTCCGGTTCAAGTTTTTCTTCATAAACTTCAGCTGTTGGAGGATTTTCCATATTATTGGAAGGCAGGTATGAAAGAAGTTTTTTTACTCCCAAAAGCGTGTTTTCTTCATCTTCATAAACAAAATGTGCTACTCCGCTTTTTTTCATATGCACTTCGGCTCCTCCAAGTTCGTCAAAACTAACATCTTCATTCAGAACTTCTTTAACAACATTAGGGCCAGTAACAAACATATAGCTGGTTTTGTTTGTCATAAAAACAAAATCGGTAATTGAAGGAGAATATACGGCACCACCTGCTGCAGGGCCCATAATTACACTAATTTGAGGTATGACACCCGACGAAATAACATTCCTTCGGAATATTCCGGCATAGCCTGCAAGGCTGGCAACACCTTCCTGAATTCTGGCTCCTCCAGAGTCAATTATGCCAATCATCGGAGCTCCCATTTTTAAAGCCATATCCTGTATCTTGGCAATTTTCTTTGCATGAACAGAACCTAAAGAGCCTCCCATAATAGTAAAATCCTGGGAGTACGCAAAAGCCGGCCGGCCACTTATTTTACCATGCCCTATTATTACACCATCGCCATAAGCATTTACTACTTTACCAAAATTTGATTCAGAAGGAGAAGTTTTGGTAAAAGCATCAATTTCGTTAAAAGTGTCAGAATCAAACAGCAACATAAGTCTTTCCCGTGCTGTAAGTTTTCCCTTAGAATGCTGTTTTTTCATACCAACACTGCCATGTTGTTGGCTGTATGCAGCATTTCTTTCCAGAAATTTCTTATATAGTTTTCCGTTTATATCCATAAGAAAAAAGTTTGCTGAGAATTATGAAAGAATCAGAACACTGCAAATGCAGTAGTACGATATTTAGAGCGAGAGTTTAATATATGAACACTGGTTAGTATCATAATATTGATTAAACAAAAATAATAATATTATGATTATAATTTAATAACACCTTTTAGTAAGTTTGTTCTGGTGGACATAAAAGATTGAATCTCTTAAAGGTATTGTATTTTTAAACGGCAGTATTCTATTTTAATTCTAACAAGAAAACTAATATAACATTCAGTATATCAGTCATAAACCAACATAATACTAAAATAAATTCCAAATAAGCATGTCAAGATTAAAACGGAAACAAAAAGTTGACAGGAAATCTTTTAAAAACAGTGTAATCTCTGTATTCTCTTCAAACCCAAAGAAAAACTATAATTATAAACAAATTGCAAAAGCACTTTTGGTAAAGAAGAATGATGAAAAAAAGCTGATTATTGATTTATTAAATGAGCTTCGGGGCGAAGGCTTAATTGAAGAATTAATTCCCGGAAAATTTAAGCTTAAGTCTGCTGTAGGCTATATTATCGGCAAAATTGACATAACAAGTGCAGGCTATGGTTTTGTTACAACCGATTCACTGGAAGATGATGTTTTCATTGCTAAAAGCAATCTTAACAAGGCGTTACATGGAGATATGGTGAAAGTTTATTTGTATGCTCACCGAAAAAGCAGAAAATTTGAAGGAGAAGTTGTTGAAATTCTTGAAAGAGCCAGAGAAACTTTTGTTGGAATTGTTGAAATCTTAGATAAATATGCATTTTTTGAGCCTGATTCAAAACAAATGCCTTATGATCTGTTTATTCCCTTAGAGAAATTAAATGGTGCAAAAAACGGGCAGAAAGTAGTAGCCAAAATTACAGATTGGCCCAGCAAGGTAAAAAATCCTTACGGAGAGGTGGTAGAAGTTTTGGGTAATCAGGGTGAACATGAAACGGAAATACATGCTATTCTTGCAGAATTTGAATTGCCCTATAAGTTTCTGAAAGAGGTGGAAGAAGAAGCAGAAAAAATTCCCCTGGAGATTAGTCAGGAAGAATATGCTGGCAGGAAAGACTTTCGTGGTACAACTACCTTTACAATTGACCCCGATGATGCCAAGGACTTTGATGATGCCCTTTCCATTAAAAAACTCGATAACGGCAATTGGGAAATTGGTGTGCATATTGCTGATGTTTCTCATTATGTAAAGCCTAAAACTATTCTCGACGATGAGGCTTTGGAAAGAGCTACATCGGTTTATCTGGTTGACAGGGTTGTGCCGATGTTGCCCGAACATCTCTCAAATTACATCTGTTCATTGCGTCCCGATGAAGAAAAATTGTGTTTCTCGGCGGTGTTTGAATTAACGGAAGGAGCGAGAATAATCAGTGAATGGTTTGGTAAAACAATAATTAAATCAGATCGAAGATTTACTTACGCCGAAGCCCAAAATATAATTAACACCGGGGAGGGTGATTTTGCTGCCGAAGTTTTAAAATTGAATGAATTAGCTATTGAATTGAGAGACAATCGTTTCAGTAATGGAGCAATTTCTTTTGAACGTGATGAAGTAAAGTTTGACCTTGATGAAAAAGGCAAACCTATCCGGGTTTATTTCAGAGAACATGGATTATCAAATGAATTAGTGGAGGAATTCATGTTGCTTGCAAATAAAAGAGTTGCCGAATTTATTGGCAATAAACCTAACAAGTCGGAGAGAAAAACTTTTGTATACAGAATTCACGATAAACCTAACCCCGAGAAACTTCAGAAATTTAACAGGGTACTTAATAAATTTGGGCACAAATTACTGTTAAGCTCAGACAATGCTATTTCCAATACTCTAAATAAAGTATTGACCGATGTTAAAGGTAAACCTGAGCAGGATTTGGTTGAGACTCTTGCAGTACGATCTATGGCAAAAGCTGTTTATTCCTGCGGTAATATTGGGCATTACGGATTGGCATTTCCCTATTATACCCACTTTACATCTCCTATTCGAAGATATCCCGACATTATGGTTCACCGCATGTTATTTGACTATTTAAACGGAGGTGAGTCAAAAAGCAAAACGAAATACGAAAAATTATGCAAGCATTCTTCCGATCAGGAACAGTTGGCTACTGAGGCCGAAAGGGCTTCAATAAAATTTAAGCAGGTAGAATTTATGCAGGATAAGATCGGGAAGGTATTTGATGGTTTAATTTCCGGAGTTTCGGAATATGGAATCTTTGTTGAAATCATTGAAAATAAATGTGAAGGCCTGGTTTCAATACGAGAACTTATGGATGATTTTTACGAATATGATGATGATAATTACTGGCTAATGGGCCGGCATTCAGGAAAAATATATCAGCTGGGCGATAAGGTTAAAGTAGAGGTTCTTAGGGCTAATTTGCAGAAAAAGCAGTTAGATTACATATTTGTTGAAGAAGAAAACCCGGAGAAATAATTTTATTTAGCTTCAATATTTGATGATAGCAGCCAGATTGAATGATTTAGTTGTTTACGTATTCTTTGTAATTCAACAAGAGCATCATCTTTATTACTGTAGCTTCCTAAATATACCCGGTAATATCCACCCGATTCAAGAATATCTGCTGAATATCCATCTTCAATAAGTTTTTCTTTAAGTTTAGCAGCATTTGACAGGTTTTTGAGGCTTTCAACTACCAGGAAATGCATAGCCGAAGGTTCCTCTTTTTGCTCTTCCGGTAAATATAAAAGTGCATTTTGAACCGAAGTATAATTATCTATTGCTTGTTCAACATGAGTTGCTTGTCCCTTGGTGGAATTGCCGCCAAGTATTATTAAGTCTGATTCTTGATTTTTATCTCCAATATTAAAAAAATACAGTTCAAATTTAGATGAAAGAAGCACTGTAATTAATAATAAGATGCTTATTACTAAAATGCCAACAATTACAAATGATAATGAATTATTTCTGTACTGAATATTTATTTTGGGCAATTTATGTTTTTTCTCCAGGAAAAAATCTGGTTCTTCTGTCACCGATAATGGCTCAAGTCCAAAGGATTCAGCCAGGTAGTTTTCTTCATTAAAAGACTCAAAATCAGGAATTCCGGTTTGCGTGGGTTTGAATATTCCTAACCCTTTTAGCAGGATTTGCTCACCATTTCGTAATCTCGTTTTTAAATCTTCGATGTATGTTTCGAGTTCAATACCGGCTTTTTCTTCAGAAATATTAAGTTTTGTTGAAATATACTGTTTTATAACTTCACCACCTTTTTGGTATTCCGCTTTGAATACTATTTTCTTGGAAGGAGGCAGCAAAGTTTTGCTGTCGGAGTTATAACATGCAGGCATATAATGAGTTTCAAATCCTCCGAATTCTGGAAGGATAATGCACTCATGCTGTATTATCAGGTCTTTTATATATGGAGATAAATCGATCATTGTATGCTACGAAAGTAATGATAGATGATTAAATATAATTCTTAAAGCGAATATTTTTTTAACATTGATAAGTCAGTATAGCCTATTGCTCAAATAAAAATAATACTTCGTATGTTTTTCATTATTTTCGTACAAAATTCAGCGAATGGATCCTATTCAGATGGTTGATCTCAAAGGTCAATATTTAAATATTAAGGAAGAAATAGATACTGCAATACAACAGGTTATCGATAGTTCGGCATTTATTAACGGGCCACAGGTTAGGGAACTAAAGTCTGAATTATCAAAATACCAATCCTGCAAGCATACCATTCCATGCGCAAATGGAACAGATGCCCTGCAGATAGCATTAATGGCTTTAGATCTGCAACCAGGCGATGAGGTTATTGTGCCTGATTTTACCTTTATAGCCACTGCCGAAGTAATTGCTTTATTGAAACTAAAACCTGTTTTTGTTGATGTTGACAGAGATACTTTCCTGCTTGATTTGCAAAAGGTCCGGGAATCTGTTACAAATAAAACAAAAGCCATTATTCCCGTGCATCTATATGGCCAGTGTGTTGATATGCACGAGTTAATGAACCTGGCAACTGAGAGAAATATTTATGTTATTGAAGATAACGCCCAGGCTTTTGGGGCTGATATTTTGTTTAATGGGGAATGGAAAAAATCGGGGACAGTCGGGCATATTGGATGTACGAGTTTCTTCCCGTCAAAAAACCTGGGTTGTTATGGCGATGGCGGAGCAATTTTTACTAACGATAATAAACTTGGTGAAAAGTTAGCCAGCATAGCTAATCATGGCGCAAAAGTAAAATACTATCATGATGACATTGGAGTTAACTCAAGACTGGATACAATACAGGCCGCAATTTTAAAAGTTAAACTGAATAAAATTGATGAGTATAATCAGGCAAGACAAAAAGCCGCTCAGGTTTATGATGAGGTTTTGGCCGAATGTAAGAGTATAATTATTCCCAGGCGTGTTGAATTCTCAACACACGTATTTCATCAATATACGCTCAAAGTTCAGGAACGCGATAAGCTTAAGGATTATCTTAATGAGAAATCAATTCCGGCTATGATTTATTATCCGGTGGGAATGCATAATCAGCATGCCTATAAAACCTCAGGTGAATTTCAAAACTCTGATTATTTATGCAATGCTGTTATTTCTCTGCCAATGCATACCGAATTAACTTTCGAGCAACAATTATATATTGCCAATACCGTTAAAGAATTCTACAAAAAGTAATAATGAATAAGAAATATTTTGCACACGAAACAGCCGTAATCGACCAGGGGTGCACTATTGGAGAAGGCACTAAAATCTGGCATTTTTCGCATATTATGCCCAACTGCAAAATAGGTTTACAATGCAATATTGGACAGAATGTTGTGGTATCGCCAGGTGTTATATTAGGAAATAACGTTAAAGTTCAGAATAACGTGTCAATTTACACCGGTGTTATTTGTGAGAATGATGTGTTTTTAGGTCCTTCAATGGTGTTTACTAACGTAATAAATCCCAGAAGCGCAATTGTAAGAAAAGATGAATATATGCAAACAGTTGTTAAAAAGGGGGCATCCATAGGTGCAAATGCAACAATTGTTTGCGGACATAATATTGGTTCATTTGCTTTTGTCGGAGCCGGAGCAGTTATAACCAAAGAAGTGCCGGATTATGCACTTGTTGTTGGTAATCCTGCCCGACAAATAGGCTGGGTGAGCGAATACGGGCATAAATTGGACTTTAACAGTGAAGGAATAGCTATTTGCAAAGAAAGCAACCAAAAATATTTACTTGAAAATAAAAGCGTTCAACGAATCGCATTTTAATAAAAAATAAAACAAATGAAGCAAAAAGTTTTAGTTACAGGTGGTGCCGGATATATTGGCTCTCATACATGTGTCGAATTAATTGAAGCCGGATATGAAGTAATCGTTGCCGATAATTTATCGAACAGTAGCGAAGATTCATTAGATGGTGTTGAGAAGATTACTGGTGTAAGACCATCTTTTGAAAAACTTGATTTATGTGATAAAGATAAGGTATTCGACCTGTTTAGAAAATACCCCGGAATTGAAGCCATTATTCATTTTGCAGCCTTAAAGGCAGTTGGAGAATCTGTTCAGATACCATTAGCCTATTATCATAATAACCTGGAATCGCTTATAAATCTTCTGCTGGCGATGAGCGAATTTGGCGAACCCGGACTGGTTTTTTCTTCTTCATGCACAGTTTATGGTCAGCCAGATGTTTTGCCTGTTACAGAAAAAGCTCCGATTAAGAAAGCAGAATCTCCATACGGTAATACAAAACAAATATGCGAAGAGATAATTCAGGATGCATTGAAAGCGAATAATAAATTATCATCAATTGCCTTAAGGTACTTTAATCCAATAGGAGCTCACAAATCTGCTCACATTGGAGAATTACCACTGGGTGTACCACAAAACCTGGTACCTTTTGTTACGCAAACAGCAGCAGGCATAAGAGAACAACTTAGCGTATTTGGCAACGACTATGATACACCGGATGGCAGTGCTATAAGAGATTATATTAATGTAACTGATTTGGCAAAAGCTCATGTGAAAGCTGTTGAAAGGCTAATAGAAAAAAAATCAAAACATTCATTTGAAGTATTTAATCTTGGTACCGGTACCGGATTATCTGTCCTGGAAATTGTCAATGCTTTTGAAAAAGCTACAGGAGTAAAGCTTAATTATAAAATTGTTGGTCGAAGAGAAGGTGATATAGTAAAAGTATGGGCAGAAACTACTCATGCCAACGAGGTTTTAGGCTGGAAAGCTGAGGTGCCTCTTGAGGAAACCCTATTATCTGCCTGGGAATGGGAAAAAAGAATTAGAAATATTGATTAAAACCGATTATGAAAAAAACCATTGTAATTACGGGAGGAGCCGGTTTTATAGGCTCTCATGTTGTTCGTTTATTTGTTAATAAGTATCCCGATTATCAAATAGTGAATCTTGATGCCCTTACCTATGCCGGCAATCTTGAAAATCTTGTTGATATTCAGGATAAACCGAATTATGTTTTTGAGAAAGTTGACATTGTAAATCAGAAAGAGGTTGATAGTTTGTTTGAAAAGTATAAGGTTTCAGGGGTGATCCATTTAGCAGCTGAATCTCATGTCGACAGGTCAATTACAAATCCGAATGAGTTTATAAATACCAATGTTATCGGTACAGCAAACTTGTTGAATGCAACCGTGAAGCATTGGAAAGATAATTTTGACGACAAACTGTTTTATCATATATCAACCGATGAGGTTTATGGTTCGTTAGATGATGGCGGTTTTTTTGTAGAAACAACCTCTTACGATCCCAGGAGTCCATACTCTGCGTCAAAAGCAAGTTCAGATCATTTGGTAAGGGCATATCATAATACCTATAAATTACCAGTAGTTATTTCAAATTGTTCAAATAATTACGGTCCCAACCAGTTTCCGGAAAAGCTCATACCCTTAGCTTTTAATAATATTAAGAACAAGAAACCAATTCCTATTTATGGGAAGGGCGAAAATATCAGAGACTGGCTTTTTGTTATTGATCATGCCCGGGCAATCGATACTATTTTCCATAATTGTAAAATTGGAGACACTTACAATATAGGTGGTAACAACGAGTGGCAAAATATTGATTTAATTAAGCTGCTTTGTAAAATAATGGATGAGAAATTGAACAGAGCTGAAGGTGAATCGGAAAAACTTATTACCTATGTTACCGATAGGGCGGGGCATGACCTAAGGTATGCAATAGATTCTTCCAAACTACAAAATGAACTGGGGTGGAAACCATCCGTTACTTTTGAACAGGGATTGGGAAAAACAGTTGATTGGTATCTCGAAAATGAGCAGTGGCTAAGTAATATTGTTTCCGGAGCTTATGCTGGATATTATGAATCACAATACAACAACAGATAAAGAAAATGCCGGATTATGCGGCATTTTTTATTATTGTTTTCTAACCCCAATACTATGGAGTTAGAAAATAAAGTTTGCACAACATATCGAATAGATATTGAAGTGATTATAGACAACTTAAAGTATAATAACCACCTGAACCTGCCCAAAGACATACAAAAGGGTGGTTCTGCAATAAGTTATTACTACAATGCTGCCGGCATAAAACTCCGCCATGTAAATACCGAAAACAAAATAACCGACTATGTTGGCTCGTTTGTATATGAGGACGACACTTTAAGATACATGTTAACCGGCGAAGGGCGATTGCTTATTAATGGTACTACAACAAGTTATGAGTATCATTTGAAAGACCATTTGGGCAATACCCGAGTTGCTTTTATGGATAATAACAACGACGGCACAATAACCGTAAGCCTGAATGCCGATGGAACTCCTACAGCCGAGAACGAAGTGGCACAGGTAAGCAGTTACTATGCATTTGGTATGCGGCACGAACCCAAAAACCTTGACATAACAAGCCAAAAATACCTTTACAACGGAAAAGAACTGCAGGATGATACGCAGTGGTTGGATTACGGAAAACGCTTTTACGACCCAGCCTTAGCCCGGTTTATGACTGTTGACCCTTGGGCAGAAAAGTATCGGGCATGGAGTCCATATGTTTATGCCTTAGATAATCCCGTTAGGTATGTTGATATTAATGGTTGTGGTGCAGGAGACCCTTTAAAAAAGATGCAATTAAGAGGTCATTATAGCACATGGGGAACAAGTCAAAGTAAATTTGGAAAAGTAAGAGGTTCTAATTACCATCAGGGGTATGATTTATATGCACCTAAAGGAACTGCAGTATCTTCTGTTGGAGCAGGAACTGTTGTTAAAGTTGAAACACATGCTGATTTTGGGCAACAAGTTATAGTTAAATATTCTACTTTAAAGAAAACAGATGGAACAGAGGTTAAAGATGTTTATGTAAGGTATGCTCACTTAAGTGAAACAAGTGTTAAAAAAGATGATGTTGTAGCAGAAGGTGGAAGTATCGGAAAAACAGGACAAACAGGTAATGCTGAAGGGCAATCTGCTGATAAAGCCCATTTACATATCGAATATATGAAATCAGAAGACCCTGGTACTGGTGAAAGTGGGAATAATAATAGATATGACCCAGGCGACTTTTTGACTGTTGATGATGCAGTTGAGACAGAGCAAACAGGCAATGAAAGTGATTGGACAACAACGGAATCTACAGCAACAACAACCGAAACGACGTCAACCACCACGACAACAACTACTACTACAACAACTACAGAAGAAGAAAAGAAACCATAATTAACATATTAGTTATGAAAAAAATAGAATTTATATATTTCACAATATTTGGTGTGCTGTTAACATTGAATTCCTTTGGTCAAGAAAACATGCTTAGACCAGATACAATTAAATGCGAAGATGCTAAGATAAAATCCATAACCATAGTAGAACCTATACTAACACTAACAATTGATTTTACTGGTGATAATAAACTGGATTTTATTTGTAGAATCGAATCAGATAATAAAGATAAAGGAGAGATTAAGGAACTCTGGATTAACCACGATTATAAAATAATAAAGACAATTTATCGATGGGCACCAGATTATGATTATTATTGGTTTGTTAATTTGGATTCTGACCCAGAACCTGAGATTTGCTCTATTTTTGGTTATTCTGATGGAATTAATTATGCATTTTATGACCAGAATCTTAAAAACGGCATAGATAATTTAATATTCTATTTTAATCCTATTATAATTGATACTACTCAGGAAAAACAGATTTATTGGGGTTACCCTTGGGACATTAAAGATATTAAAATAAAAAACGAGAGTGGGACAGTTAAAATATTAAGTTCAATTGACCATGACATAAAACGAAATGGAGAAATAGAACAACCAAGTAATCAAAGTATATTACCTGTAATCTGTTTTACTGGAAAATCATCTCAACCGAATGTTAAGATTGGAGAGATAAGAAAAATAACTTGGATGAGTATTGATGAATTAAAAAATGAAGTTGTTCATTAAAAAATGATTATAATGAAAAACCCGGACTTTTCCGGGTTTTTTGCTTTATAAAGCAGCAATATTTTTAAGCTTCACCGATTTAATAAAGCCATCCAATACATGAAGGATGTGGCTTTTATCCTCGTTGTCCATTTTCTCAATCTCATTCAAACGCTTAAGCATTGCCGGGTCTTTTAGCAAGTCTTTATCCTCGCTTTCTCCGAGCAAATAACCAACGGTTGTATCAAGTATTTTAGCCAGCCTTACAACCACGTCAATAGTGGGTTTTGCTTCTTCTCCCCCCCACTGGCGCGATTCTGTGAATCGTGCCCCCTCCGATAATGCGGGTTTGTAACCCACTGGCGCGATTCTGTGAATCGTTCCCACTCGCGCGCTTTTATAAAGCGTGCGGATATTATTAGAAAGTATATTGGCAAGGATATGCAATCCGTTATTTTTTACCGATTCCCTGCCGCTAGTGAGGGTTTGTAATCACCCCTGTTCCACGTAGCGTGGAAAACAAATTAACAAAACGTTGTCCGTATGGCTCTAGCCTGTTCCACGTAGCGTGGAAAACAAATTAACAAAACGTTGTCCGTATGGCTCTAGCCTACGGACTTCTTTTTTAAAACTTACTATGGCAAAATGTTTTACATTAGCATGAAATACATAGTCCGTAGCTTTAAGCTACGGACAACATTTGTAGTTTAACATGTCAGACACAGGATACAAAATAAGAAACCAGGGTGCTAATATGTTTTACTTGTATGTTAGCAAAAATGCCTTGAGAAACATTCTGCACAAAAAAAAGTTCCCGTTTTGAGAATTTTATCATATCTTTGTTCTCAGATAGAGAACTATGAAAAGAATATTTGCAAAAAGTACGCTTAGAGAGTTTTGGGAAAAGTATCCCGATTCAGAACAGTATTTAAAGACTTGGTATGATACGGCAATGAATTCGGATTGGAAAACGCCTAACGATGTAAAGCAGAGTTATGCTAATGCAAGTATTCTAAAGGATAGCAGGATTGTTTTTAATATTAAAGGCAATTCATATCGATTGGTGATTAAATTCAATTTCGATCATCAATTGGCTTTTGTCCGATTTATAGGCACTCATTCAGATTATGAAAAAATTGATGCAAATAGTATATAAAATTGGTGGATATGGAATTAAAACCGATTAAAACAGAAGCGGATTACAGAGCTGCATTGAAAAGATTGGAAGAGATTTTCGATGCGAAGCTAGATACTCCAGAAAGTGACGAGCTAGAAATACTTGGATTAATGGTTGATGAATATGAAAATAAACATTATCCAATCGAAGCACCTGATCCGATTGAAGCTATTAAGATACGGATGGAAGAAATGCACCTTAAACAAGTGGATTTGATTCCAGAGATTGGTGGCAAAAGTCGAGTTTCAGAGATTTTGAATCGTAAACGTCGATTGACTGTCGAAATGATTCGAAAATTAGCGATTCGATTGAATTTGTCAGCGAATCTGTTGATTGGAGATTACCAATTAATACAGTAGGCACATTTTGCTAACCCGCATTAAAAAGCATTTAGGGTTTGGTGGTAATGCGGGCTTTACAGCCCGTATCGTAACCGTGTCTATTTTGTTTTATAAATTATAATGTAGGTTTTGTAACCCGGTAATTTTTGTACCTTATTACAAAATTTAAGATAATAATGTCCACAAAATATAAAGTTCAGGATCAAGA
>JAFGVA010000178.1 GCA_016938235.1 Bacteroidales bacterium
ATATTATAATTGCCGGCAACAAGTATTACAGCTTTGCCGATGAAGGCCTCGTATAAATTTCTTAAATAGTTTTAAATAAAGACTTCAAGAGCTGGAATACTGTAATTTTTCTCTAACAAAACCTTATCTTTGGCAAAAAATATATCGATGCGTTATTTTATTCTGGCTGTAAGTTTTTTCCTGATTATCTGCTGTGGCTCTGATAAAAAGAAAACGGAATTAATGTCACGTAATAATTTTATCGATTTGCTGGTAGACATTCATATTTTCGATGCCTTCTCAACAGACCATTCGCTTTCGGGATATTTTAAAGGAATCGATTCCCTATCCCTTTACACTTCGATATTCAGAAAACACCATGCCAACTATGAAAGCTTTGAAAAAACCATGAACTGGTATTCTGAGCAACCCGAAAAACTTAATAAACTTTACGACGAGGTATTCGGAAAAATAAATAAAATGAACCAGGAGTTATCGGAACAACTGGCTTTGTTTACAAAACCGGGAACCCGAACCATTTATAATTACCACGATTACAGCCTCATAAGAGGTGATACCGTTAATTACCCGAAACCCATAATTGTTGAAATTAATACTAAAGGAACCTACCTTATAAGTGCACAGATAAGAATGCTTGAGGATGATGAATCAATTAATCCCTTAATGACCTGCTATTTCTATAAAAATGAAGAAGACAACAGGCCTGAAGAACGAAAAATAATTACTGAATTTCCCATTCAAAAAACTAATTTCTCGCGTACCTACCAGTTCATTTCTGAGCTGGATAATAAAAACTATAACTATTTAAAAATCATTATCCCCGAAACTTCAAATAAGGATAATGTTTTCAATAAAAATTTCCAGCTTTCGTCTTTAAAGGTTATGTTAATTTCTGATGAAACAGGGGCTGAAGTAGAAACAGAATAGACTTTCTGAACTCATGGGCACTTTTCTTTTCGATAAAATAATTTTTGGTCCGGTTGCCAGCAGAAGATTAGGCAATTCGCTGGGAATTAACCTGCTGCCGGTAAATAAAAAAATATGCAATTTCGACTGTATATATTGCGAATGTGGCCTGACCGACGGCACAAAAGACAAATTACCCTCACGAGCAAATGTACGTTTCGAACTAGAAAAAACGCTTGCCGAATTTTCAAGTAATAATAAACCCATCGACACCATTACATTTGCCGGCAATGGAGAACCAACCCTGCATAAAGATTTCAATGGCATTATTGATGACACCTTCGAATTAAGAAACACCTATTTCCCACAGGCAAAAATTGCTCTTCTTTCTAATTCAACAACCCTGGGCAGTACTAAGATTCAAAAAGCATTTGAAAAAATTGATCAGAATATTCTGAAACTTGATTCGGTAAACCCTGCAACTGTTGAATTAATTAACTGCCCGATAGGTAAGTTTAACCTGGCAAAAACCATTGAAATACTTAAAAAATTACCCTCACCCATAATTCAAACCATGTTTATCAGGGGAAGTTTTAGGGGAAAAGAAGTTGATAATACCATAGAACAAGAACTCGTGCCCTGGCTAAACACGCTGAAAGAAATAAACCCAGCTATGGTAATGATTTATACCATTGCCCGCGACACCCCATTTGAAACTCTGGAAAAAGTGCCTGAAGAGGTACTAAAAGAGATTGCCCAAAGAGTAGAAAATCTTGGCATTGAAACTCAGATTTCTGCCTGATGGCCACATTAGTTGCTGCACTCGACTGGGGCCTTGGGCATACAACCCGAACAGTTTCTGTTTTATCTCAGGTTTTACATCTTGAAGAAAAACAATTAATTTTTGCAGCTACGGTAAAGCAGAAGGCCATTTTTAAGGAACATTTTCCACGTGCCGCCTATATTGAAATACCGGATTCATCGCCCAGACTAGGAAAAAAGCTTTTCAGTTCGCTTCAATACTTAGCATACCTGCCTCGTTTTTTCAGTCAAATCAGGAAAGACAAAAAGCTTGTTCAAAAACTATTAAAGGAAAATTCTGTCGGTCAGATTATTAGCGATAACAGGTACGGATTCCGGACAAAAAACACAAAAAGCATATTAATTACTCACCAGTTGAATGTGATTGTCCCACGACATTTTTTGATATTCAGCAAACTGGTAAATCGCAAAATAAAAGGCTACATAAATCAATTTGACGAATGCCTGGTACCCGACACAAATAATACTGAAAACCTTGCCGGATTGCTTAGCCAGACATCCGAAGAAATAACAATCCCGGTAAAATACATCGGCCCTCAATCAAGGCTCAGTATAGTAGAAACTGCTGATGCAGAAGTAAATATTGATTTATTAATTTTAATTTCGGGTCCGGAAAATCAAAGAACTCTATTCGAAAACAAAGTCAAACAACAACTCCGCATGTTACCGAAAGATTTTACGTATAAAATTATGCGGGGACTACCGGGTGATGAACCTTATTCAGAACCGGGATTTATTAACCATGCCGCTGCACCGGTATTGAAAAAATATATTCAAAAATCAAAAAAAATAATCTGCCGATCGGGATACAGTACGATTATGGATTTGACTATACTTGGCAAAACAGGCTGTATTGTCCCTACCCCTGGACAAAGTGAGCAGGAATACCTTGCCCGACATCTTACCGAAAAAAGATGGTTTCTGAGCTGCAGCCAGGCTAAACTTGACCTTAAAAAGATTATTTCAGATTTAGATAAATTCGAATCTACGCTTCCGACCTTCGTAAAGGTTTAAAAATCCAGGTAAAAGATTCCCATTTAAAAACATATTTTGTTACTACCAGAAACAAAGCAGCACCTAGGTAGAACGAAATTGTCATAAATTTTAAATCAACATCGCTGGAACTAAATAGCGATGGTGTATGCAATACCGATCCTTTGTAACTCACAAAACAAGCTGCATAGATGTTATTTATAGTATGCATTCCGAATGCCATTTCCAGGCCTCCATCCATTACAACGGTAATACCAAGCAGCAATCCAAAACCCATGTACTGAGCCATAGCTATTCCTGTTCCAAACTCATCCACTTCGGGATTTAAAATATGCATCAAACCAAATAAAACTGAAGTTAAAATAAGCGGAATATAGCGGGTTCCGGTTAAAACACCAATACCCTGCATCAGGTTCCCTCTGAAATACAGCTCTTCCCATGATGCCTGCAAAGGAAATGACAATAAGCTAATAATCAGCATTATCCAGAATTGGTTACCGGCAAAATGAAAACTGTAAGATTCGGGATGTTTTATAAAATAGATATACTCAAAAGCCACGAGCAAAAGGAGCCAGAATACAACAGCAAAGAAAAAGTTTTTCCATCTGAACCTGCTTGCCGAAGTATAAACTTGTCGCCAGCTGACTCCATGAATATACTTCATACCCATTGTTAATCCGATAAACACAAGAGCCAGTGGTGTAATCAGAAGCAGCAGACCCTGATTTTCGGTAAAGCCAAGGGTGGTTGGATCCATATTTGCAGCAAAGTCCTGAATATTTGAGCCATTTATCAAAGCTTTTGCTGCTGCAGCTATCGAAAATGGAATACTGGAAATGATATTCAACACAAATACAAGAAGAAGAATAATCAGGTATCTCCAGAAATCGGTATATCCTTTATAGGCCTGTTTTAAATACATAATTTATTGCTTGTTTTTAATTGGTATAAAAATAACTATCGGTATGGCAAGTAATGCAATAAATGCTGCAATTTTTAATGTGGCTTCAGTTCCAATGAAATCAAGGCCAAATCCGGCCATCATTGTTGCTGTTGCACTCATCAGAAAGTTTATTGTCATATAAATGCCATTAAGAAATGTAACATGTTTCGACTTAATGCTGTTAACAACACTTAAAAACACTGGTGTATGTGCCAGCAAAAAGAATCCTATTAATGCCAGTAATGTAAATGAAAACTGCGTTGCGGGAGAAAAAATAAAAAACAGAACCAGGGTTGGAGCTATGAAAGCAGAAAGAATTAAAGTTGTTCTTTTCCCAATAATATCCGAAACCATTCCGGCAATAAATGAACCTATTGTACCTGAAAGATAAACAGTAGACAGCCCTAAGCCCGCCTGCCAGGTTCCCCAACCAATACCTTCAAGATAACCAACTAGGTAGTAGGTGAAAATACTTTTCATACCGCCAGTTACAAGAGTAACCGAAGTAATCATAATCAGCAAAAACGAATAATTTTTGAATACTTCAATATAGGAACCCTCATCTTTTTTATTCTTATTAAATTCTTTGCGTAAATCAACTTTCCGAAAACGAATAAACAAGAGCAAAGAAGAAACTACACCTGCCGGTATAAGCCTGAACATGCCATCAAAACCCCATAAATCAACTGCTCCGAGTGCAACTACTGGACCGACAGTTCGGGCAAATTCTCCGCCAAACATATAAAATCCCATACCTAAACCCGGTTTCTTTCCAGAAACATGGCGCATCATAACCGGTGTAGGAACATGAAAAAGGGCTGAGCTGAAACCCGAAATAAAAATTAAAACAGATAAGTACAAATAATTGGGCATCAACCCCATAAGACTCATACTCACAGCGGTAAGCGTAGGAGCCATAATCATCAGGTAGCGGATTCTTACTTTTTCGGCCAGAATGCCAATAAAGGGATTCAGCAAGGTAGGTATGCGCTGAATTACTGAAAGCAGACCAAACAAACGATTATTTAATCCAAATGTTGCAACTATTGTTGGTTGTAATGCGGCCAGGAAAGCGGTAAAAATATCATGAATGTGATGCGAAACTGATATCGAAATTACATTAAGAATGCTAAACCTGTTGTTCGAGTTGTCCGTTCTTTTCTCTATACTCATTAAACTTTTTCAATTAAGCCTAAAACAATACCTGCCATTCTGGGTTCAGCTTTAGCGGCAGCTTCCTGTACCATTTCGTGTGTTAAAAATTCAATCTGCCCGGGTATACCAAGATCGGTAATAACAGACAAAGCAAAACATTTTATTCCTATTTGTCTTGCAAGAATAACTTCGGGAACGGTAGACATACCCACTGCATCGCCACCAATTATTCTGAAGAATTTATATTCTGCCGGGGTTTCGTATGTAGGGCCGGTAACGGCTACATAAACCCCTTTATGCACCTTAATGTTTTTTTGCTGGGCAATTACTTCTGCCTTTTCAATCAAATCTTTATCGTAAGGATCGCTCATATCCGGAAAACGTTCGCCAAATTCAGGGTAATGTTTCCCGATTAATGGATTTGGCATAAGGTTAATATGATCTGTTAGAATCATTACATCTCCAACCTTAAAGTTTTCGTTCATTCCTCCACTGGCATTCGATAAAAACAAAAATTCAACACCAAGAAACTTCATAATCCTCACCGGATAGGTAAGTTGCTCCATCGCGGTACCTTCATAGTAATGAATCCTCCCCTGCATTATTAAGATTTGTTTCCCGGCATATTCGGCATGTAATAATTTGCCCTCATGACCATCAACAGAGGTAACAGGGAAATGGGGAATTTCTGAATACAACAATTCACCTTTAATTTCAACGCTTTTAATAAAATCTCCGAGACCCGAACCTAAAATGATGCCAATCTGTGGTTTAAAATCAAGCTGTTTCGTAATAAATTCAACTGTTTCCTGTATTTTCTTTAACATAATTTAAAATAATTGAATTGAACTGCTCCTGTTGATCGCTTAAAATACGAACAGAAACAGGCACATAACAAATTTTATCTTTTATAGATTTTGGTATATGCTTAAAACTTTTTAATCGCATTGCATCCTTTTCGGTTGTAAGTATAAGCTTCTTTCTTTTACCAAATGCATTAAATTCTGCCTTAATTTTTTGAATATCATTTTGTGTAAAATCATGATGATCAGCAAAAGCCAGGTGCTCAAACTTTATTTTTGAATACGACAGAAAGTCCTTCAGTGGATCAGGGTTTGCAATACCGGTAACCAGCAGTACCTTCATTTTTTTCTCAGCTATACCTTCAAAACTAAAATCTTTCTTTGTATTGTCAAACAACCTCACCGGGTTTTTGTATTCAATGCCTGAGAAAAACAAGTCTTGTTTTGAATTAAGCCTGAGCTTTGCACGCCAATGGTTTTTTTCATCGGATGATAACTCTTGTGGAACTTTTGTTATCACCACCACATCGGCACGATGAATTCCCCTGATACCTTCTCTTAAATTACCCGCCGGGAGTAAAAAATCTTTAAAAACAGGCCTGTAATAATCAATTAATAATACCGATAAACCGGGTTTAATATACCTGTGCTGAAAGGCATCGTCGAGTAAAACAACTTTGGTTTTAGGTTTTTTCTCAACTAATTTTTGAACTCCCTCAACCCTGCTTTCGCAAACAGCAACAGAAATTTTTGAGAACTTATTGAATATTTGAAAAGGTTCGTCTCCAATTTCATTAACATTCGTTTTTTTATGTGCCAGCACAAAGCCTTTTGTTTTGCGCTTGTATCCCCTGCTTAATACTCCTGGTTTCGATGTGTCTTGTAAAAGCTTAATTAGATACTCAACATGAGGCGTTTTACCAGTACCCCCAACTGTAATGTTGCCAACCGAAATAACAGGAAAACCGAATTTTACAGATTTCAGAAACCCTTTATCAAATGCAAAATTTCTGATTGCTGTTATCAACCAATAAATTGCTGAAAATGGAAGTAATAGTAAACGCACAATATCTTTATATTGAAAGTATTTATTTAAGTAAAATAGAGAAATGCCAAATTACGTAAAAAAAAGAATCCTGCCTTAGAGATATTTCTAAAACCTCATTAATTCCACTACGACATATTAGTTTTTCCACGAATTCACGAATGTATGTTCACTTAATTCGTGGCTGAATTGTTTTGTTCGAAATCGAACACTACCTATCCTTAATCGTTCAGATTTCACATTTATAAAATTTTTACAAATAGCTGTAACATGCTGTATTTGTGCTTGTTGTATTTTTTGGCACATCTTTGGTAAATACAATTATAAACAATTAAAAAACTAAACGCCATGACAACCAGATATAATTTAACACAGAGAATGATTCAGATTTTTGCTTTTATAGTAGGATTACTTTTAATGCACAATGTAATGGCAGCTGAACCTGAGAGGCCAAAGAATAATTTACCAGCATATACTGAAGTTGCTATTGAAAACGACATTGAACTTGAAAGTTGGATGCTTGATTTAAGCAGCTGGACTTTAAATGAAAATGAAACTTTCGAAGCTGATATTCAAATTGAAGACTGGATGCTTGATGCTTCAGCAGAAAACTGGACAATTGTTAGTCAGGAAGAAGAAATAGAAATTGAAGACTGGATGACGGATTTGTCACAATGGAACACTAAATAAGCTCTTTATATTGTCACGCTATAAATCCGGGAAAGGCTGTCAGAGGGATTCTGATGGCTTTTCCTTTTTTATGAAAATCCCAAGCCAGTCTTATTAAGCCATTTATAATCTTGTTCTGCTAATTATTGGCAAAATACTCATTACTATATTCTGCTTATTATTCTAAATGGAAGCTATAAGGCAAAGCTGTGAGTATTCCATTGCATTGTAACAGGTATTTAATCTCGTTAATATCTTTTCTGTCGAAGCCAAGTTCTTCGAGCGAAGAATTCACTTTCGCTTCAACAGATAAATCCTTCATCAGTTTTTCAAGAGTAGTTTCCTGTCGGGGTAATTCAACTATTCTGAAATTTTCTTCCAAACCGGCCAATTTCTTTGCAGCGCTAATTGCATCATTAAAGCCTCCATATGAATCCACCAGGCCAACTTCCTTTGCATCTTTACCACTCCAGACTCTTCCCTGCGCAATTTTATCTGCTTCGCGGTAAGAAATATCTCTGCCTTTGCTTACGTGTTTCAGAAATAAATCATAGGTCGATTCAATGTTGTATTTCTGATAAGCAATTTCTTCTTCTGTATAGGGTCTGGTAATCGAGTACATATCGGCGTGCTGGTGAGTTTTAACTATATCGAAAGTTATACCCAGCTTGTTAAACAATTTTTCTGAATACCCGGCACGAAAGAACACTCCAATGGAACCTGTAATGGTATTTAAACCGGCAATGATACTATCTGCATCGCACGAAATATAATACCCGCCCGATGCAGCCATATCGCCCATTGATACAACAATTGGTTTGACTCCTTTGGTTCTCTGAATTTCATTTAAAATTACTTCGGAGGCCAGAGCACTTCCGCCCGGTGAGTTTACCCGCAACACTATAGCTTTTATCAACGAATCGCCTCTCGCCTTGCGAATTGTTCTTGCAATTTTCTCTCCGCCAATGTTTTCGTCGTCAGCTTCACCATCTATTATGATGCCTGTTGCGTATATTATTGCAATTTTAGGAGCTCCAAAATGTGTTGTTTTTTTCTGAACAACTTTTGAATATGCCGATAATTCAACAGAACTAATATCGCTGTTCATTGGAGTACTTGTCAGCTCTTTCAGGTAGTTTATTACATCGCCCTTATACACCAGACTGTCAACCAGGTTTAATTGTTTTAAATCTTCACCGGATTTTAGCTCGAGTTTGTTTATTGCGCTGTTAAGATCGGCCAGTTGTATATTTCTTGACTCTGATATTTCCTGACCCAGGGATTCCCATATCGATTCAACAAGCCTTGAAAGCTGCTCCCGATTAGGCTCACTCATATTTGTTCTTTCAATCGATTCGGTTGCACCTTTGTAATTACCGGCTTTAACTACCACAGGTTCAATCCCTAGTTTATTCAAGGTATTTTTATAATGATTTGTTTTTATTCGTAAGCCATTGAGCATTATTATTCCGGCAGGGTTAAAGAAAATCTCGTCGGCAGCAGTTGCCAGGTAGTATGCTTTCTGAGTTAAAAAATCAGAGTAATAAACAACAAATTTGCCAGAAGTTCTGAAGTCTTTCAGTGCCTCTCGAATTTCATCCACGGTTGCATATCCGGCATCAATAGCCTTGGCTTCGATATAAATACCTTTGATTTTATCATCGGTTTTGGCCTTTTCAATGTTTGAGAGCAATTCATTTAAACCAATTCGGAAATCCCTTGAGAATCGTGCTAAACTTAAAGATGAAGCTGGCTGCCGGTCAATTATTGGTCTGTTTAAATCAAGATACAGTATTGAATTTGATTTTATTTCTACCGTTTTCTCCTGGCTTCTTAACGCAGCACTCATGATAAATAAACCAACAATAAAAAGAATGAAAGTTGATAACACGATTCCTACAATGGTTGCCAGAACTGATTTAAAAAAACTTTTCATCTGTTAAATTTTTTTGTTTATAATATTTCCTTCACCGAAACCTCCAAAAGAAAGAACTTAAAATTAAACAATTTTGATTGATACTCTCCTATTCTACAGACCATAATATTAATTCTATGCTTTGCTATACATCCCATCTAAATATTTTATAATTTGCAAGCAGATAAAAGCCATGATAAACAGTACTTATATAATTTTAGGCAGCAATAAAGGCGACAGGTATAAAAACATTTATAAAGCAAAGCTGCTTATTAATTCTGTTATCGGAACTATTGAAACCGCAAGCTCTCTATACGAAAGCGAAGCCTGGGGATATGAAGATGACATGCCATTTCTGAATAAAATTATTAAGGTTAAAACGTCCCTTAATCCTGAGAAAGTTCTTGAAAAGTGTGTTATTATTGAAGACAGCCTGGGCCGGGTACGGACAAAAAACAGTTATGAAGCAAGAACAATTGATATTGATATCCTGCTTTTTAATGATGATATAATAAATACTCCTGATTTGGTAATACCCCATCCCAGAATGCATCTGAGAAATTTTGTTCTCATTCCCTTATCGGAAATCTGCAGCGAACATTTGCATCCCATAATGAAAAAAACAATTGACCAACTTTTAACAGAATGTTCCGACAAATCCTGGGTAAAAAAAGACCCTTCAATCATAAAAGCTGAAGGGCCTGAGCTATAAAGTATCATTTAATAAATTCTATTTGATACTGTTAAATTTGAAGCTTACCATCAACTCGTGTGAACCAGACTGATAAACCTTTGTTGGGTTAATGGTAATATCGTAGGAATAGCCTACCTCAATTTTTTTCTGATAAACTACGCCTATAAGAATGTTCACAGCATCTTTTGTTCGGTATGAAATACCCCCCCAAAGACTGGTTCCATCCCAGGCTCTTTTGCCATACCATGCTCTCACGTTTATATCCATTTGAAGCGGATCTGCTGCCACTTTTCTAAGAATAAGAGCCGGTTCAATCGCTAACTCATGATTAATCAGGTATTTATAGCCTCCATGCACATAAAAATGCCTGCGTAGCCTGCTTAATACAGAGCGTGCCTGGTCAGTAGTATCGGTCTCGATATTTAGATTATCGGCAAAAATAAATTTATTACCAAACAGGTTTGTCAGTGCTATTCCGCCATTATATGTAGGAGACCATGCAAATAGCCCCACAGTAGCATCGGGTTTATAAAACTGGTAAACATCTCCCTCCACAAAATAATTATCATCTTTATTTTCAATGCGTAAATCCGAAGCATCCATTTTATACTGAAACATGCCAACATTTAATCCTAATGATACTTTCAGCATTTCAGAAACAGTATAATTATAAGCATAAGAACCAGTTATTTTAATCTTGCTCTCGGGACCCCATCTGTCCTGCATAATAAACCCTCCAACTCCCATTGGCATATTAACCATCGGGCCATACATACTGATGGTATTTGTTAGTGGAGCATCTGCCATGCCAACCCATTGCAGCCTATTATTGGTTATTATCTGATAATAAGGATATGTACCTGTTATTCCCGGATTTATTAAAAAAGGATTTGTCATAAACTGGGTATACAGCGGATCCATCTGGGCTCTGCCTAATTGGCTAAGTCCTCCAAGAAATATGAATATGATAATTAACTTTCTCATTGCTATCGTATGATTGTAACGGTTCCTGTTTTTGGTTCGGATTCTCCATCATTCAGTCTGATGATGTATAGGTATGTGCCAACCGGCAGATATTTTCCATTTTTCATCGACCTGCCATCCCACATGGAATCGGTGTCTTGTCCGTAGCCTTTCCTATAGAATATTAACTGACCCCATCGGTCATAAATCTCAACTTCTATATCAGGATACTGAATTGCATTCGGAATAGTCCAGTAATCGTTGTTATTATCTCCGTTTGGTGTGAATACGTTGTAGAGAGTATCCGGCACTTCCATTCGTCTTTCAACAAACAGGGTATCACCTTCAACACATCCATCGCTAGTTACTCCAATACCATAATATGCCATAGATTCTGCTCCGGCATATATGATATATATTGAATCTGCCGAACTACTAAAACCTGAGTAATCGAGAAGTTTGGTTCCCGGCTCATACAGATAACTATCAGCCAGTGTATCAACAACATATTCTTCCGGAAGAGTAATTTCAATCATATTACCTTCACTTGCAAAAACTGTATTGGTCACGGGCTCCCATACGGTGCCTCCGCCGGTAACTCCAAAATGCATTCCTACTGTATCGTATAGGCTTATTTCTATTTCATCCACATAACGACAGGTACCATCTTCAAGAATCATCTGAACAACTGATGGTGCTTTAACATGAATAACAGGATTGGTGCTTGTTAAGTCATCCGGATTATCAAATAAAGTATCCGGCGACCAAAGAACGTTTGTTGAGTAGTTTCCTGTTCCACTCTTCAGCTCAAATTTGTTCAGCTTACACAAGGTAGTATCGTCCTGTAATTCAGGATAGAATTTATGATCGCTGTCCATGAATATTGAGTCTCTTGCCATACATCCATTTGTATCGGTAATTACAACTCTGTACCAGATATACTCTCCTAGTCCATCAAACCATCCGGTATCCTGTTCTTCCATAAGAAAATCTCCGGATATCGGATTTATTGAAAACAATTGATAAAGTGGATCTCCGGCAGCACCTGATTCGACAGTTGCTAAAATGGTGCCATCGTATGTTTTGTTGCCATCGATATCCTGTGTCTGGCAGGTTTTCCTGGTTACGGTGGTTGTTAATACAATCGGATCAGGTATGGCAACAGTTACTGTTGTATCAAATGATAACCCTACAGCATCTTCAACAGATATAGTGTAGGTTCCTGGGCCAATTGGAATGGTGAAATCAAATACCGGATTCCTTGGATCAGATCCCATTGGGAATGAAGTTCCACCTGAGGTAAGAGTGAAATCAAATGGAGGCACTCCATCATTTACGGTTACAACAATATTCACATTTGTTGCCGAAGTATGACACAGTGGATTGTTTACCACAACATCAATATCGAGAACATCGGTATCAACATCCAGTGTATCTTCCCACATACATCCATTCGAATCGCGAACAGCAACAAAATAGGTTTCGGCATCCAAATCATCAAAAATGCTGCTGCTTTCCCAGGTACGCAAAGAGGTATCTGCTATAAAAAGAGTGTCAACCCAATATTCATAAGGTTCGGTTCCACCTATCGGATTAAATGTTATTGAACCGGGTTGTTCAACATTGGCATTAATCACGGTTGGCATTCCCAGTAATGGTGCCGGCCCTGTTATTGTTGCAGTCTGAACAATTGCACAACCCAGGCTGTCACGTACATAAATATCGTATGTGCCAATAGGCAGTCCGGTTATTACATGCGCAGTATCGTAAGTTATATCGTCAAGAGAATAAGTATAGGCTCCCCATCCTCCAGTGACATCAATTGCTAACTGACCATTGTCGCTATCGTTACAGCCCATCACATTTGTGACAGCAATATCATCAAACGATAGTGCAACAGCAGGTTCTTCAATAAATACTGTTGTGTCAAAAATCTGACAATTCACGCTGTCTTTTATTACAACATTATAATGTCCTGCACTCAGGTTATTAATAAATGCTGTATCATATACATCCGTTACAAGCCATGTTAATCCGCTGTCAACAGAAACCTGGTAAGGCTTAGTTCCACCAAATGGTACTACTGCCATGTCAGATAAGTCTCCGGCACAAACTATTTGAGTAGTCATTATTGTGTCAATCAATAACAATCCGGGCGAAGCCAGGTTAAGTGTGTCTGATACCAGGGTATCGCAACCATTCGCATCAGTAACCTTTATTACATAACTTGCTGGTGGCAGATTGGTAAATACACCTGTACTGTTTGTATCAGCAAAAGTTGGTAGAATCATAAACTTATATGGTTCTGTTCCACCCGATGCCACAACAGTTATTGTGCCTCCACCATCACCAAAACATTCTATGCTATCGGTAATTTCGGCGCTAACAAGTACTAATTGATCCGGCTCAATCAGGGTAAATGCTGAATCTACAGTACAACCTCTTCCATCTGTGGCTCTAATCGTGTAGTTTCCGGCTCCAAGATTAGTAAATAATGCTGAATCAGGGGATTCCGATGCTATACTATCCGGTAGCAAGGCATAAGTTATTGTTCCTGAGCCACCTGAGGCTTTTAATACAATGAAACCAGTAGTTTCACCAAAACATGGCATTGTATCTGAAGCATACGCTTCTGTAACAGTAATTTCATTGGGTTCAACCAGAGAAACAACCGGATATTCAAACATACATCCGTTGTTGTCTTCAACAAATATGTAATAGTCACCTTCAGTTAATCCGGTAAACTCAGCTGTATCGCTAATATTTTCCAACCAGGTATCCATACTGTCGATTGATACCCTGTAATTTGGAGCACCTCCTTCAGGAACTACTCTTAAAGTAGCAAAATCGCCAAAACAAGCTATAGAGTCAACAATTACAGTATCCATGCTTAAAGCTAATGGCTCGGCAATATCGATATTGGCTGAAATTGTTGTATCGCAACTTCTTGCATCGGTTACTTTAACCTGGTAACTACCTGCAGGAAGATCTACAAATATTCCTGAATCATTCACAACACCCAGTGGTTCCAGCTTATAAACATAAGGAGCTATACCTCCCTCGGCAACAGCAACAAGCCTTGCTGTTGTGTCTCCTGCACACATAATACTGTCTGAAATATAAATGGTGTCAAATGTTATGGCCAATGGTTCACTAATAACAAACGATGTATCAAGGGCACAAGCATTTTCATCAGAAACAGTAACAGTATAATTACCAGCAACCAGGTTAGTGTATAAGCCGGAATCAGCATCTTCAGATGGAATATTTCCGGGATTCAGTTCATATGAAATTAATCCTGTTCCGCCGGAAGCTTTAACAACTATCATTCCGGTATTATCTCCGTAACAATTTACAGAATCGGTATAATATGCCTCATCAACCACAATTGCTGCTGGTTGTGTAAGTGTAACTCTTGGATAAGACTTAAGGCATCCGTTATAATCGTCAATAAAGATATCGTAATCACCAACTGGTAAATCTGTAAATTCAGCAGTATCGACAACGGCTGTCATCCAGGTTACCATGCTATCAATTGATACTCTGTAATTTGGAACACCGCCTGAAACAACAACACGAATTCTGGCTAAGTCTCCATTGCAATAAATCGAATCGATTAGCACCAAATCAATGGACACTTCAGTTGGTTCAAACACATGGATGGTATCTGATATTACAGTATCACAGCTGTTATTATCAGTAACTTTTACAACGTAATCACCGGCCGGTAGATCAACAAAGATACCAGAATCATTTACCACATTCAATGGTTCCAGTTTATATACATAAGGTGCAGTGCCACCCGATGCTTCAGCAACAATACGGCCTGTTGAATCATTATAACAATAAATGCTATCTGAAATGTATACTGTATCGAGTATAATAGGCAGTGGTTCTCCTATAGTAAACAAAGTATCGATATAACAGCCACTTCCATCAATTGCCCTGATAGTATAGTTTCCTGTCGGTAATCCGGTGAATAAACCTGAATCGGCAGATTCAGATGGAATATTACCCGGAAGGAGTTCATAAGAAATTAAACCTGTTCCACCGGTTGCTTTAACAACTATTTGTCCGTTAGAATCACCATTACATAAAACAGAGTCGGTATAATAAGCTTCACTTACCAGAATCTGTGGAGGTTCAATAACATCAACACTGGTAGAGCCTGTGCAGCCAAGCACATCGGTAACCGTTAAATTATATGTTCCTGCGCAAAGGAATACCGAATCGGCTCCGTTTCCACTTGCCGGAAGTGGCGACCAATCATATGTTATATATGGCGACGTTCCTCCTATAACATTAACAATGGCTTCAGCATCGCATTCGCCGTAACAACTAACTGTAAGTTCTCTTGGAATTATAACACTTGTTCTTGCCGGCTCAATAATTGGTTCAGCAATTGCTCCACTTTCAAATGAAATAGTCCTCAACTGATTTGTAGCAATAGCTGTATCAATAAATGTTATGGTTGCATTTATTATTTCTCCATCAATACCACCACGATCAGCAGCAGTATCTTTTACCATGACTGCCCAACCACCTTTTGAAGGATTTTTACCATACAAAATACTCCAATCACCGGTTGCTGCAAAGTTTCCACTCAAAGGAGTCAATTCTGAACAAACATCTAAGGAATCGGTAATTGGAAGTTCTGTTGTGAAGCAAAGATCAGTTACGTCTGTACCAAAGTTACAAGCCCCAAAGAAGTTATACTCCATAGGAGCTTTTTTCAAAGTCATTATTGTTTCTCCATCAGGAGCTACAAGATAATATCCTAAATCCTGAATAATCTGATGATCATTAGTTGAAAGGCAAACTTCAATTTCTGTATAGGGCCCAATAAAGAATGGAGCTGGTGAACCAATGGTAGGTTGTAAGGGTGCTGGCAGTGTAACAACTAATGAATCCGTAAATATTCCGCAAGCACCAGTACCATCAGCATCAAGATATAATTTCACACTTCCAAAACTCTGGTCAACTAATCCTGGAGTATATATTGGATTGATAATTCCATCATCATTAAAATTTCCATCTCCTGAGGTTCTCCATCTATCAATAGTACCATTTAATATAGAAGCACCACTAATTTGCACAACATCACCGCTACAAATGGCAGTATCATTCCCGGCTTCTACTGTTGGAGCCACGTCTACCACCACAACAGTAGTTGTACTATTTTGACAATTATTTGCATCGGTTACGATTAAATTATAAGTCCCTGCCATGCCAGGTGTAGCTTCAGATGAAACTATCGGACTTTGGTTTGATGAACTATAACTTAAGGGACCAGTCCACTCGTAATCAATTGTTGGATCAATTCCTCCAAACAGTTGCAGGGAAGAACCTTCACATACAGGTCCATTGTTTGAAGCTAATATGACAGGTATAGGATTAGCAGTTCCTGTAGCATTTGTACCCCAACCACTAGTACAGCCAGTTGTTGTATTGGTAACTTGTATACTCACAGTTATCGGACTGCCTACGGTTACGCCTGTGGTAAAATTATACGGCGCTGCATTGTCGGTCTCTGATACGGTTGCCCCGCCATTTAGACTGTATTCTACTCGTGTACCA
>JAFGVA010000179.1 GCA_016938235.1 Bacteroidales bacterium
TACGTGCATTCTCAGGTATTAAATTATTTCGATAATCATTTAATTCGTGTGTCAAACCAACCCGATCAATGGCTATATCGGAAGGATACTGCAATATCAAGGCTTTATCATCATTGCGATTCATTAAAGTTCCGGTTAAACTATAAATGTGTGCAATGGCTGAGTTAAAATCGGATGGCTTAACAAAGGAATTTTCTCCTGAGTAAAAATCAAGAGGGACTTCTTCCAGCCATTTATCCTCGTTGCAGGAACCCCCCAGCAGAGCCACCATTAATACGGTAAGTATTATATTTAAACTTTTCATAACCCAATTTTTAAAATTCAACATTTACACCCATGGTAAAATTCTTCATTACCGGCATACCCGGAGCAAAGCCGGCCCCTGTTTCCGGATCCCATCCGTTCCATTTTGTCAACGTAAGAAGGTTTTTGCCACTTACAAAAACTTTTAATCTCGAAATGTCCAGGCTGCTTAGCCACAACTTTTTAAAGGTGTAGGAAAGAGAAATATCCTGAAGCCTGACAAAATTACGCTGAGAATAGGGCCGTGCATCATAAGCCGCTGGAACATCCAACCGTCGGTATTTTGCATCAGGGTTCTCAGGCATCCAATAATCCCAACCTCCTGCCGGAACATTTAGATAGTGTAACTGATCAACTTTTGACCAGAGTGAAGAACTGTACGGACTATCATCCCCATAATAAAAGTCCTTACCGCCTTGAATGGAATTAATAAACAGATAGAGACTAAACTGCTTATAATTAATACGGTTAGCTAAACCTAACCGGTAGGAGGGATCTTTATAACCGATAATTTTCTTATCATCGGAAGCTGAATAGGCTCCATCTTCATTTAAGTCCCGGATTTTGTAGGTTCCCGGATAAAAGCCATCCGGTAACACTCCATTCGTTTCATCCGAAAACTGCCACATTCCTTCGATTTCGTAATCATAAATCAACTGTTGAGGTTCTCCGATAAACAACTGGTTTGCCACCAAATCATCTTCAACTCCATCTCCATCATTATCAAATCCCAGGATTGAAACAATTTCATTTCTATTTCTTGAAAAACTCAAGGTACTTTCCCAATTAAAATCTTTCGATTTAAACCACTCGCCAGTCAAGGAGAATTCAATACCATAATTATGAACCTGGCCAATATTGGTAGTAATACTGTTAAAACCATTCATTTCAGGCAATTGGATATTATACAAAATATCCCGGGTATTGTTGTTGTAATATTCAAAGTTCCCATGTATCCTGGAATTTAAAAATGAAAAGTCCACACCAAAATTAAATCCTGTCGTAGTTTCCCATCCTAAATCATTATTTGCCATGGATGACACCCACTGTCCAATGGTCGTTGTTCCACCTTCTCCAAAAATATAACTTGGCGAGGAGTTTAGAACTGCAAGGGTTTCATAACGACTTACGGCCCTGCGTCCTACACTACCATACGATCCACGTAACTTTAAATATTCCAGCCAAGGCAGACTATTCTTCACCAATGATTCCTCACTGGCAACCCATCCTAATGCAAAGGAGGGGAAATATCCAATTTTTTTGTTCTTTCCAAAGCCGGAGAACCCATCTCTTCGAACAGTGGCAGTTGCAAGATATCGATTATTAAAGTTATAAATAACACGTCCCATAGAATATACACTGGTCTCTTCCCATGCACCGGTAGATATTAGATTTAAAGCAGGGTCGCCAGCCTCTAATTGATTATACCCAAGATCTCCTTTAACAAAATTTTGAGCAGAGGCATTGGTATTGGATCCGGTCCGCTTTTCTACACCATAAACAAATGTAGCATTGACATTATGCAAATTGTTGAACGATCGGATGTAACTCACCAAATTGTCGGAAGTCCAATCATTTCCAATACTTGAATTTTTAAACCCATATCCTGTAAGCGTTGCTCCATATGGATTATATTGATCATGATTGGAAGTCTGATAATTTTGCGAATAATTAATTTTATAGGATAAACCGTTTAACGGCAATTTAATTTCGGCATGAATATTTCCAAAAATATTTAATCGCTTATCGGAATCGTCGATTTCCAATTGTGCATATGGGTTAAGTAATGATCCTTCGGGAAATAAAACAAGCTCCCCTGTTTCATTTCGTATTGGCGCCCATGGCTGCAGGAAAAATGCATTCTCAACCGAAGGTGAAAAACCGGAATAATCACTGGATGTTAAAAATGATTCTAATCCCACCTTCAACCAACTATTGATTTCTGCATCGAGATTAATTCTGGTAGAAAATCGTTTATAGTCATCATTAATGACAAAACCTTCTACGTCGGTATAACCACCAGAAAAGAAGTACCCAAAATCGTTTGTTTTACCCCGAATACTGACATTGTGACTTTCAATGGCTCCATTTCGGGTAAGTCCTCCCCACCAGTCTTCATCCAATCCATTATTATATCCTTCTACAATATCATTGGTTTTTAGAAACTGTGTTAAAACAAAATCAGGATTATTCTGTAGATAATCGGGCCCCAACCGGCTATCAAGCCATGATGCATCTCTAAAGAAACCATCCAACTCTGACGATTTCATCGGAGTTAAATCTTTAGAAGGCGTCTCTATCGAATAGGATCCTGAATAAGAAATTACTGGCTTACCAACTTCCAACCCCTTTTTGGTGGTAACAATGATCACCCCGTTTGAAGCTTGAGAACCATAAATAGCCGCAGAACTTGCATCTTTTAAAATATCAATAGACTCAATATCATCAGGATTGATATCAATGATATTCCCTCTGTAAATACTTCCATCTACTACTAATAATGGTGCATTATCCGCACCACTCCCCGACAAAGAATTCTGACCACGAATACTCAAAGCAGGGTTCTCTCCCGGAACAGTAACAGCTCCTACATTCAATCCAGGTACCGAGCCCTGTAGTGATTGAATAACACTTACATTTGATAAATCACTCAATGTTTCAACATCCACCTTTGTAACAGATCCGGTCAAATCACTCTTTCTAACACTTCCATACCCGATCACCACCACCTCATCCAATCCCAGTGACTCATCTTGCATGGTAATATTAATCTGGCTTTTCCCGGCAACGGCCACCTCCTGGGTTTTCATACCAACAAAGGAGAACTGCAAAACTGCATTGGCAGGTACATTTGAAAGCGAATAGTCTCCATTGACATCAGTAATTGTGCCGGAAGTAGTTCCCTTTACTACAACGGTTACACCGGGCAAAGAAGTTCCAGAAGAATCGGTTACGCGACCGGATACAGAAACGGATTGTTGGATAACGGAAATTGATTTGGATGGAGATAGAACAATCTGCCTTTCAAGAATCATGTAGTTAATATCTTTATTAGCAAAAATTTGGTTCAAAACCTCTTCGATTTCGGCTTCATGAATGTTGACCGAGTAGTTTTCGTCAACATCAAGTTCATTCCGGTTGTAGGCAAAACGATACTTGGTTTGGCTTTCAATTTGCAGAATGAGATCATCCAGTTTCATCTTTTCCACCGAAAGTGAAATTTTGGAGTTCTGGGTATAAGAATCCAATGCAAAAGATTGCATGAAA
>JAFGVA010000180.1 GCA_016938235.1 Bacteroidales bacterium
GCAAAGTCGAGTAGGCAAGGGCATTTCAGCCCAAGCCTCTCACAAAACCGTACGTGAAACTCTCGCTTCATACGGCTTTTGTCAATTCTAAACCTGTTACGGTGATTTCATGCTGCCATGATGCAAATAAAGTTGGCTGTGATTTCTGAATGTTAGCCAGAAACTGATGTGCTTTCTTTAATTTGTTCCGTAAAGATTTATACCTGTTCATAACCCATTTTATTAATCGCCGATGTAAACATCGAAAAATAAATGACATGGCTGATGGTCGGAACTTGCCATAGTAATTTATCCATCCTTTAAGCTGTGGGTTTAATTCCGCTGCAATGCTTTCAATGGTGGCACTTGTCCAACGGTGAAAGTGTGTTTGCCTCAAGGTTTCTAAAATACGTTTCCCCGATTTGACGCTTATTGCTAAATCAAAACCTAAAAACAGATGTCCATCTTTTGTTTTCGATGGGCGTGGTTTGAAGGTAAAACCCAGAAAATCGAATTTCACCAATTCAAAATTACCTGTCCGCTTGTGGTCTTTACAATAAACAAGCTTTGTCTTTTCGGGATGCAATTCCAACTTACAATCTTGCATTCGTTTTCGTAGTCGCTCCAGCACATAACGTGCCTGTTCTTCCGATTTGCAATGAATGACAATATCATCGGCATACCGTTCAAACTTAACCCCGCTAAAGTACTTGGTTAGCCATTGATCGAAAGCATAGTGCAGAAACAGATTGGCTAACAATGGGCTGATAACACCACCTTGCGGTGTGCCTTTGCCTTGTTTGTGTACCATTTCATTATTGGCCTTCTGCACAGGTGCAGTTAGCCAACGGACAATGTACATCTTTGCCCATTTCTCACTTACATGCTTGTCTATGGCCAGTAGAAGCTTTTCATGGTCAATGTTGTCAAAGAAGCCTTTGATGTCTATGTCAATTACCCAATTGTACAGCCAGCAATTGCGCCTTGCCTTTCGCAGTGCATCGTGTGCACCTTTGTTGGGGCGGTAACCATAACTGTCTTCATGGAAAATTGCTTCCATCCTTGGCTCTAAATAATCTTTGACCACCATTTGCGCCACCCTGTCCCCTACTGTTGGTATCCCAAGTTTTCGGGTTTTGCCGTCGGCTTTGGGTATCTCAACTTCTTTTACAGGGGGTGGAAAATACGAACCAGATGAAAGCCTGTTCCATAGCTTGTACAGGTTGTTTGATAGGTTTTCCCCAAACTGTTTGAGGCTTTCCCCATCAATCCCTGCCGAACCTCGGTTGGCTTTCACCTTCTTGTAAGCTTCCCATACCATTGATTTTGTAACCGGTATTGGTTTTGTTCCACTCATTTTAATCCTCCTTGCCGAAATGGCATGTTGTTAAAATTTGTATTACTAATTGACCTAAACCCTTCGCTCCTTCTATGTTTCCATAGATTTCAACACTACTACGGTTTAGTCCGCCCCCATACATTGCTTTGGTACTTTCTGCCTCGTGTTGTCGCACTTGTGCATTTTCCCTTGTCATCAAAGTATGGGTTCCCTCGTTCCATCAATGAGCCTGGTTAAAGTTCATGCCTCCTTAATATCGGCTGGCACATAGCCAGTAAACAGGTAGCTGCTATGCTCGTCCTGCCAATAGCACAAAATAGGCAGTTTTGCCAACGGGTTACATTTTCTCGACACTTCATCAAAGGTTCGCTTGCGTTCATCTCCTTTAACCGTACCTGACTCCTTTTATGAAGCCTTTTCTTTATTGCTAAGCACCAATGCCCTTTCAGGCTAAAAGCACCATAAAGCGGTTTGACAGCTGCTCCTGTAAGCCGCTGTCGGTGGGTCGTCCACCATCTCATTAATAGCGTATCAAAGAACTAATTGTCCTCTAAGTCGAGGCGCACAATGCTGTCAGCGTGTTTACCTTCTAATTGTTTTTGAATCAGTTTTTCAAGTTCAGCCTTGCCGTAAGGTTTTTTCAGAACATTGCATTCGCATTTTTCTAAATATGTATCGTTACCAAATACTGAACGACCACCTTTCCCGGCAATCACCACACGTTTTTCAAGGGATTCAGCTTTCAGGTTCAATACTTCAACTTCAAGGTCGTACTCATCGGCTTGCTTGAGGTATTCCACATAGTCGTTATATCGCTCAATGACTTCCTGATAGAATTTCTCTTGTTCCTTAACTGAAAGTACAGCTACACGCCCTGTTACTTTTGAAGCATCACCCTCGGATGGTGTCTCATCGCTTTCTTTGCCCTCAAATTTGAGTGGATTATCCAGGGCTTTGTTTAGTTCCTCATTTTCCAGCATGTATTGGCGAACCACCTTATCACCGTACTTATTCAAAAAGTCATCGGATTCCAATTGTGACTTGCTGTTTTTTTGGTTGGAAGTGGTATTGGCATCCAACGATTTCAGCTTCTTTTTGAGCATCATCATAAACCGCTTTTGTGCCGGAATGGACGAAATAATGTAATCGTAAATCGGTTTCATTATCTGTCCTGTGCGGTTGATGCGTCCACGCTTTTGGATTTCGGTATTGATGTTCAATTCAGGTTGGAGTATCACCATTACACGCTGTTTCACCTTTTCTGCTGGCACTTTATCGGTGACAATGGCATGTGCCGAAGCTCCTGTTGAGCCACTTTGATTGATAAGCAAACAGTCAATTTCATTGTCATTGAATTGACGGAACAAATCTGCTGTGTTTTCCTTTTTTCGGCTCATCACCAGGGCTGTGGTGTTTTTCTTGTTCAGGTTCTTGTACTGGACACAAAGTTTTCGCCCTGTAACTTCACCAACCGTATAGCCCGCTTCTTTAATTCTTTGGATGATGAGATCCAGGGGACTTATGGTAATCCCTGTTGAAGCCTGTTCAATTCTCCTGATTATATCATGATATGCCAATTGTGCATCTTCCGATAAATCAGCAATGTTGAACTGCTTGCCCTGTGATTCACCGTCAATGTCCTTTTCGGTGTAACGGAGAACAGAATCCAATCCTTTTTCCAAAACGGTGGAAAAATCACCGTTAATCACATCATCGGGCTTTGCCATCCCTTCTAAAAAGCTTCCCATTGTGGAGGCAAAGGCAATGATTGGTTTCTTGCCCTCTTTCAACCTATTTATGGCATGGTCGGCAACATCAGAAGCGTTCAGGCTAAAAAGTAGCTGATTAATTACATTGAAGACTTTGGAGAAATAGGGAATATTATCAACCCCTGCTTTTTCAGTTCCTTTACGTGTTTCAACCTCTTTACTTTCAGCTGCTGCAATCTTATCAAGCTCATCAACTTGTTTGTTGATGTACTTCTCCTGGAATCCGATAATATCACGGATGATGGAGGTTATTTTATCGGCTGTTTCTGCTTGTTCTTTGGCTTTTTCTTTAAGCTCGATGTAGTTGACTTCCACGCCTTCAAACGAACGTTCACGCCTAATCATTTGTCCCTCTGAAACCAATTGGGCTGCTAATACTTCCTGCAATGCTACACCGCCTTTGGTAATGGCTTCCACCAAATCCTCTTTGCTCATATTGGCATCGCTCATTGAAGTCTTTTGAGCGTAAATTGGCATGTTATCAGGTCGCTTTGCAAAGGTGGCAGACAGGAAACAAACGCCTTTAGTCTGGCGAAGAACGTCCTGCATAAATTCACCTGTATTGGAACTGCCAGAAGCGTTGTGCGCTTCATCCATGATGATGATATTACCATTGCTTGCAGCACTTAAAAACTCCTGTTTGGCTGGCTTTTTCGGTTGATTGAACTGTGAATAGGTTGCACAAACAAAATTGTAGTTGTTGGGTATTTGCTTTCCCTTTATAATTCTGTCTTGTGTTGGTTTTTCCGGGGCTGAATAAATAACTTCTCCGTTTTTGTCCTTTACATCGGTTTTACTCTCCTTGGTATTCACAATGAAAGGAACCAGGGCGGAACTACCTATGTCGGATAAATCCCGATACAAGTCAGTAAACAAGTTGGGCTTTTCAGATAAAAACACAGGTTGCAGACCACTTTTAACACCGTAGCGGATTAAAGCTGCTGCGGTTCTTCCTTTACCGATTCCTGTTTGGTCGCCAACAATAATTCCCTGGCCACGCTTTTCGATATTGTAAATTGCTAATGAAACTGCATCAATCTGTTCGCATGAAAGAGCTTTGACCAGCTCGTCATTGTTGTAATCGAGTTTCTCGGCAACGTAATCAAATAAAGGCATTCCGATACTTTTCTTTACTTTTCGGATGGCAATGTGCATTTCATGTCCCATAGAATCGGGAACAGTTGTATCCAGGATAAAACCTTTTTCGGCTGTCGGAATATACGCCATACCAAGCCCTTTATGACCGAACATTCCCTGTAAATATTCATGCTCATTTTGAGCCAGTTTTTTGGTGCGGACAAAGCTTTTATTGTCTGTGGTTTTAAACCCTAATTCAATAAGCCGTGCCGATATATGTTTTGGTGGAACGTTACCGAACTTAATGGTAATGCTGTTCTTACTAAATGTTATTGCTTGTTTCATGCTGCTTCTGTTTTAATTCGATTGCCCTTGCTTTAAGTAGATTTTCCGAGATAAAAGCTTTCCTTTTTGCTTTGCCATGTTTAACCTGATTGAACACATGCAATCCTAGCTTCGGGTGAACACAGTTGCGTAGAACTTGCCCTCCATCGTGATTTCCTTTGTAGTAAATATTACCCTTGTAATTGAAGCCTAATTGCCTTTTGAGTTCCTGTGGAGTTGCAGAAAAAATGCCTTTGATTCCTGGTATGTCAATTGTCTCGATATGGTGATTGCTCCAAAATAAATGTCTCCCGATTTTTGCCGTAGGCTCTATGAGTGGCTCGTAATAGGGAGCAACATTCTCAACTACCCAATTGCCTTTGAAGAAATATTTGAGTAAAAGGATTTCCTCGTAAAGCTTTAAATCAGGATATTTATTGATGGTGTGCCGTGTGGCTCTCATCATCTTGCTGTGGCTCTGACAAGGAGGACTGCTCCAAATAAAATCGTACTCACGGAAATTACGGACCAGGTAATCATGTGCATCTCCAATAATCAGCTTGTCATTTGGAAAATGTTTTTTGTAGATAGCTGCAATCTGCTCGTTATTCTCAACGGCAGTCACGCTAACGCCTTTCCACAATTTGCGGTTTCCGCCCAAGCCACTATATAAGTTTAGTATCTTCATGGCTTATGCGGATTTAAAGTATTTTACAGCATCGGATTTTCGTTTAAACAGTTCACTTTTAGCCCTGATTCCACGGACTGTTCCCTTGGTAAAATCATCCCATTCTATCATTCCGTTGGGAAGTTTCTTGACAAGTATTATATCACCTTTGATTTCAGTCCAATATTCGTTTTCCCTCGCACGAACTGCCCCGATAGTATATGTTTTCGATGTTGTTGTCCATTGGTCTGCCATTGCATCGGCAATTCCCTGGAATGTTTTACTACGAACCCTACGTCTTTCTTCATCGCTTAAATCCCTTGCTTTATAGTACCAAAGCGGTTGCCGTCTCCAACGCCTTTTCTTTTTATCGTACCAATGTTTATATTCCAATTGGTCTTCGTCAACCATATCAGTTGGTTTTAACAAGGGTAAGTTCTTTATCCATAAACAAGTTGATTTCTTTGCATTATCGCCAAAGAAGTAAGGTTGAATGATTTGGTCAGGCTTGCGAATGGCGGTACTGATAACACCAATAGGGTTTTCAATGGCAATTTTATTAATGGGAGCTTTCATCAGTTTGCGGATAAAAGCCAATGCTTTCTTACGTTCTTTTTGACGTTCCGGGTCGTGCATCCACGCATTGCCTGATACAGTCAGGTAGGTGCATGGTGGAAATGCTATCATCATATCCCAACCTTTATCCAATTGGTTCAATACATCGCCCTGGATGTGCCATTCGGGATGTTTGCCAGTGGTTGGAAGAATGTCACAGCTATGGGCTTCATGCCCCCGACTGCGGAGTGCCATTGTAACGGTCTGGCTTTCTTCACAGGCTACCAAAATGCGTAGTGGTCGGTTTGCTATTGGGAGCTTTCCAAGCGATAACTGCTTTTGCTTTATCAGGATGGCTTTAGCACGAAGTTTAATGACCTTCACATCTTTGCCCTGGGTTTTTGGGCTTGTTCTATTTTCTAAACCAACCCTGTCCCAAAGTTCTTCATGGGTATTGACAACGGTGCTGTGCAGTTTATTTTTAAGTGGAGCAGCTCCATCGGGAACTGCTCTCGCTCCATCAATCAGAATTAATCTTGTATTGATTGAAGTTCCTTGTCTGGAGTAAAGCTTTTTGCCATTAATCGGGATAATATCTTCAACGTTGTAAAAGTGAAAGAGATAATTCAGGAAAATGCGGTTCGTTCCTGCCGTAACCCGACCGTGTTCGTCCCAAGTGGTATGACCGCCAATAATAATGGCAGCCTTACCGTCATCCTTCATGCAACGCAAGGCGTTCAATGCCATTGCGTGTTCCAATCGCTTGATTTTAAACTTTCCGAAAAGTATGGGTTCAGATAGTGAGCCGAAAGGTGGATTCGTTACTACACCGTCAAAGGTTCGGTCATAAGCCATTGGGGGCTTTAAAGCATCCCAACTGCTTACTTTTGCAAAAGGTTGTTCTTTCAGGTTAGCAAGCCTTACATCATCCAGCTCGTTTACATATGTAAAGTGATAAGGTAAGGCAATAGTTAAAAGACCATTTCCTGCCGATGGCTCAAGATACTTTGGAAAATCGTTCTTATCATTGGTAAGGTGAGCATTGCCAACTATTTTGCCTTTAGCTCCACCTTTGACTATGTTCTTAAATGCTTTGTAGCCTGATAAACTGTCAGATTTAAGGATATAACTCGATGCCAGGAATGAAATAGGTGCAGGAGTTGAATATTGCTGCATGAGTACGCTCATGCTTGTTCTCATGGATAGGTTGACCTGTGATTCATACAGGGCTACAATATCGCGGTATCTTGCGTAAGTACTAAACGAAGTATCGTGTACAATCTCTCTTGCGTTTAGGATTATTGCCAGTTCGGTAAATTCTTTAACCAAATTCTTGTTGGCAATACCGAAGCTTTTAGCAATGCTTTCAATTGTGGTTTTAGAGTGCTTACGCTCCGCTTTTAAATCCTCACGAATCCTTGATATGTAGCCCTTTTTATCCATGAAAAACAATAAGGGCTATTGATTATCATTATTATGACCAAGACGAAGAACTGTACCATCCTCTATAATCTCGAAATGAGTTACCCCATCGTTTTGTAGGCTTGAAATAAATTCAACCAGAACCGCAGGAATATTCTGTATAGAACTCCAATCAATTGTTGTAGCCTGAACAGGCTCAAGGTCATTTTCAAAATCGCTTAATTTTGTAGGCTTATTCGCAACATTTGTCGCCCAGTCAGCCCCGGCAGTTGCATTTTCTTCGATGCTACCAAGCTTTGTTTCATCGGCTTCGGGATAAGAACGTTTAGCAGTATTTGCCTCGATAGCGGTAGCCTGTTCCTCGGTTATCGTAGTGGGCTTGTTAGCAACATTAGTCTCCCAATCTGCTCCGGCAGTTGCATTTTCCTCAATACCACCAAGCTTTGTTTCATCTGCTTCCGGGTAAGAACGTTTTGCTGTATTGGCTTCAATTGCTGTAGCCTGTTCCTCGGTTATCGTAGTGGGCTTGTTAGCGACATTAGTCTCCCAATCTGCTCCGACAGTTGCGTTTTCTTCGATGCCTCCAAGCTTGGTTTCATCGGCTTCGGGATAAGAACGTTTAGCCGTATTTGCCTCGATAGCAGTTGCCTGTTCCTCTGTTATTGTGGTAGGTTTATTGGCTACATTGGTTTCCCAATCCGCTCCATTAGTGGCATCAGCCGGAGCATGGTCTTGTTGACTGTGTTCATAGGCTGATTTACCGTGGTCGCCTCGATGGGCTGTAGCCTCCGTTTCTCCAAGTTGGAGGGCATTACCAACAAATACATACTCCGAACCGCTCCATCTGAACGATAGGTTTCTTTCCTTATCCAGGTAGATTTTACCTGATTCACCGTTTACCGGGAAGTCGGCAAATGTTGGAAACTCCAAAACATCGTCAACATAAGAGGGTAATTGTACAGCTGGTATTTGTCCGTCAACCAAATCTGCTTTAAGAGCCAGGTCAGGTTTATCGGCAAGGTCGTTGTAACTGATACCTGTTACCGAACCGCTGATACTATCAGCAAATGTGGTACGAATTTCAATACCTCCATGCTCGTTTGATGTAGGGCTTGTCTGTAATGCATCTTCACCGGATGGTTTTATATTGTTGGCATTTCCGATAATGATAATACCGCCTTTTAATAGCCCTGCTGCTGTACGTGGTGCATAGTCAGGGTCGGAAAGTGAAGGATTAACCAGGTTAGCTGTTGTTCCCGATTCAATAACATTGAAAATGCTTCCAACATTGTTGGCTTCCATCTTAAACGATGGTGTAACTACAACAATCCGGTTCAATCCCAAATCTTTAAAAACAATATCACCAGCGTTTACGTCCTGTTTGGCTTCAAATCCGCATTGGGTAAGTGTAGCAGAGCTGTTAAAAAGCTCTAAAGCTCCTTTTGATGCAGGATACTGAAACTTGATGTTCTTAAAATTGACATTGCTGTTATTAATCAGGAAAGCATTATCAATATTGAAAACCACATTGCTTTCAGCAGTCAATGGCTTTAAGTTGATGGTGTAGGAGAAATCACGAAAGGTTATCCTTGCACCTGTATCATCCATATACGGACTGTCCTCGAACAACAAATCAATACTTGTCGCATCATCATCGTTGTACTTTAAAGCCTTGGGCAATGAATTGATTAAAGCCACAATCTGAGAAAATGGCGTTTCCTTTCTAATGATAAAACCTTTCTTTTCAGGTTCGAACTCGAAGCCTGAAACTGTCTGCGATTCGCTTAAATCAAATATTCCCTGGAATACCTTGTATTCGCCAAAGGGCATACCTAAATAAGCATAATTGCCATTGGTTGCCCATTCACCGTTTTGTAATGTGGGAGGAACGCCTCCTTTGAATCTTTTTATTGTTGACATATTTGAAGTCTTTTAAATTTTCTAAATCATGGAATAAGCTTGCTCAAACAGTTCGTTGTTGACGTAGTTGCCTCCGTTCTCAACCTTTGCGATGGAGAGCACCAATAGGCGAAGCGTGTTTTTTGTAGGAAGTAGCTTTGTTGCCTTGTTCACCTTTAAATCTTGACAAACCGTATTTATGTAGGCATCGGTATTATTCTCAAATCTTGGGGCATATTCTTCGATAAGTGCCGGAACGGTTACTTTACCTTTCTTCTCCATATCATTTTTCAAATCCTTAATCATCGCACGGACACCATAAACAGGAGCGATAAACATTTCAAAACGCCTGTCTTTGTTATGATTTTTTGGAAGCTTCCCATTCCAGCTGATATTGGTATAAATCAGGTTTCCCGGATTGTTATTTCGGATGCCCCTGGGTGCATTGGATAGATAGCTATTGCCTCCATTCCAGTTCTGAAAGTTCGAGGGCAGTTCATTGTTGTTGGTGGTAAGCATGTTTGCAGAACCACCTTGGGGCAACAGCCCACGTTTACGCCTGTTTCGTCTGCGAATCAGTAAAACTGTGGTAGCTATCGCCCCGGTGGTTAACACCCCTCCCGAAATAAATAATATCTTCTTTTGCTTCTTGTCCATAGTCGTTAATGTTTAGAGAGGGATTCCCCAACTGTCGAACTTGGGTTTGATTTTATTAATCTCCTTTTCGTCCAGTTCTTGTCTGAACCATCCGATAAGGTTGAAGTCCTGACCTAAAAATGCTGCCCTGGTTCCCCATAAATATTGTTTCATGCCAAAGGCTTTTATCACAAGTAGCATGTCATCTTTGCTCTGTATCTTATCAATAATGCTGTAGATTACCTTTTCGTCAGTTCCAAAGTCGAGCATTGCACCGTACAACGTATTGGCATATAAAGCAGCATCAGAAGCAGAAATAGTAAGGTTTTGCCTGTCAATTACAGTATCCTTGATTGATGGGGCAACCCTTGATGATGTGCCGTCAGGATTTGTTCTAAACAGGAGCTTCTTGATGGCATAAATACCGATTCCAACTCCTAAGATTGGCAATCCATATTTGATTCCATTGGCTATTAATGCTGCTTTATTTACTGGTGGTAACTTTTGCACGGTATTGATGTTTTTAGATGTATCTCAATGCGGTTTTTACAATGCTTGGATTCTTAGCTACTTTGGTAAGAAGCTTAATCATGTCCTGCTGTTCGACCTTGTTAACCGCATTTTGTAAAAGGTTTCCTACTTGCTTCACGGTTTCTTCCGTATCCGCTTCAATCGTAATTCCTACTTTAAATTTTCTCATAATCGTATATTTTATTGGTTATCTAAATCTTCACTATCGAATTCTGAATTGCCCTCGTTCACGGCTTGGTTCAGGAACATGAGGGTTTTGTTAATCAGTTCTGCTTTATCAAGGCATAACCCAACGATATTGGCAATCTTGGCTACATCTTGCAGTTCCCACGTCATAAGTGCCTGTGACAGGTTTTTGATTATCTCTGCTTTCTTTCGGTCTTCGGGTGTATTTGCCGAACCCATGTCGGTAATCTCAACATTGGTTTCAGGTAGATGGGCTGATTCTTCAGAACTGTCATCAGCCATACCCAAAGCACCTTTGAGTTCATCTGCGGTAAGCCCTAATAACTCTGCTGTTTTGGGGCTGTTGGTTAGCAAACGTGAACCGATACCCACCAATGCACCAGTGGCTACCCGTTTCATTACCTCGTTGGGAGCATACCCGGCAAGGCGGTTTTCAAGGTCTGTCTTATCGGTTTTCAGTTCCCTGTTTTCAGTTTGATAGCGGTCTTTTTCAGCACGTAGTTCAGCATTTTCATTTCGTAAACGCTCATACTTTTCTTCCAAAGTGTTGTAGCGTGTCTCGAACTTAAAATCATCCAATTGTTTTTGGTAACTGATTCGCTCAACCTCTTTGTTGTTGCCTGATAGTGCATTGAACACCCCAAACAAACCTTCCAGTTTAGATTTTGCCTGTTCGTTTTCTCCTGAGAACAGACCAAGAAGTGTATCTAACTCACCTAAACCACTGGTGTTATTCTGAATTTGATGTTGCTGCATTTCCTCCTGAATAATGGTTTGTATTTCAGCCCTTTCAAGCGGTTCTTTTTGCGGATAAAGAAGCTTACTGACATTGATGGTGTAACTGTTCAGGCTTCTTGCGTTCGGGCTTTTACCGCCATACACATCAACCCTGAGTGTGCCGTGTGCCTGTTTTGCTTTTTCAATGGCACTTTCAATGTCACGGTTAAATTTTTCAGTTCCGGCAGTTCTTGATGTTAATGCCGTCTCGTCAACGCCTGTGACAAGGTGTATTTCGTAAGCGTAAGGATACTTTTGTTCATCTTCCGAACGCTTGATAAACTCATATATGCTCTGTATTTTTTCTCTGTAATCCAACATAGCTGTATTAATTTCGGTGGGGTATAATTTTCACGAACTCCAAGCGATAAGGCTTGAATGTTTCTGCAATGGTTTCGATGTCGATGTAATCGGAAAATACACGGAACCGGAACTCATCCATAAAGTCGTATTCTTCGGGTGTTGCCGTAAACACATTATCACTGCTAATCATCTCAATTTCTTCAATTGAATCGGGCAAAGATTTGGTATTTAAAATCCACATATCGTTGTTCAGGTCAATATTGAAACTTGCAGATGTTACCTTAATAATCACAGGTTTTAACTGGTAGCTATCAATGGTTCGCAGCCCTTCGATGCGGTCTTTGGCAATAGTATGTAACAGTTCGCTTGTGTTCATCATAACTCAGCCTCCTGTTTTTCGGTTTCAACTTTTGCCAATGGCTCTTTAAAATCTTCGTATTGAATGTAAATGCGGATGTTAAGCGGTTCTGTACCACTTTTCTTATTGCTCTTGTACACGGTCTGAACGCTGCTGTTAACTTCCAATGGCTCACTGAACGGTATAATCTCTTTGGAAAGGTGCTTTATCTTGCGGTTTGCTGTCAGTACATAGTCACAAAGCAGAAAACTATTGCCGTTAACCAGGAGGCTCAAAGTGCCACACTCATAAGCATCCGGGCGCAAGTATTTTTGTATTGGACGGACAAAAAGACTTGTCCTGTTTTGGTAGATAAACGAAAGCGTTTCACCTGTAATAAGCTCGGTATATGCAAGACTTCCCAAAGTATGCCCTTTCTCGAAAATGCCAACACTGGCAAATAAGTAATGTGCAAGCCCTTTTGTTTCTGCTTCTTCGTATGCTGCCTTATCTTTTTGTAATTGCTCATATTGATGGTCATATTCCAGCATGATGGAATTACAAAAAGTGCTGATGTTTTTTGATACGGTGGAGTAACCATCCGTAAAATCGTTGCCTCGAATCTTGTAATAAACGGTGCTTGTTATCCTGTATATGGCATAGCTTCGTGCTGATGTGTTGAAAAGCAAATCCATATAATAAGCTTCCAAATCTGATTCGGGGGTTAATCCATATTCACCGTATTCATTGGTCAGGAAGTTGATAATTATGTTTTTGTATTCCGTTTTGAGGTCGGCAAATCGCTGTACCCAATCTATTTCAGGCTGGTCACTACCACCCATAAGTAAATCCGATAGGTTTTTGCTAAATTCTGTTTGTTGTTGGGCTGTAAAACAAGGGTATTGAATACCATTTGTCAGAACGGTTGCTATTTCGGGCAGAATATCACTTTCAAAGAAAGCTTTACTTTCTTCTTCCGTTGTTCTTGTCCGCATATAGGAATAAAACAGGTTGGCAATACTATCAGATGCCAATAGACGTTTAATCAGTCCTTGCGGAAAAGCAAGCGATGTTGTACTGCTTACAGCTTCGGCTTCTTTCTTAATGGTGGTTGTTACCGCAATCCCTGTAATCAGTTTGCACGATGCTGGGAGCAAGTCTTGGTCGTTCAGATGCTCGTTATTGGCTGACTGCTTTTTTATGACGTGGTATCGCTTCATTTCAGGAGTATTTCGGGGTTACTTCTTTTTGTTTTGGATAGCAAGCAGGTACACACGTACATTGTAGCTGTCATTGGCTGCAAGGTTTTCGCTGTCGTCTTTGTAGATTATTCGCACAGGACTGTTTTTTGCTTTCTCATCAACCGGAAATGTTACATCGGGAATACTCACATCGGAATTATGGTGTGCGATGGCTACCTCGGTATCATCTGGAATCACTTCTACATCATCAATCCACATACGGAAAGTTGCACCCGGTAAAGCTTCGGTATTGGAAAGACGTAAGAAAAACCCGGTAATACGGTCATGTTCGGTCTTTGTGTTGCCGTTAAACTCGTATGTTTCACCTTTTTTCACTTCAAATTTGATGACCTGAAGCTTGCGTACTTTATTGTCGTTTTGATTTTCCATTATTCGATATTATTAGAAGAAAAAAGGGGCGATAGGCTTTTGCTTACCGCCCCTCGAACGATTATGACATTCCAAAAAGTGCTATGCTTTTTCTGTGATTGTCCCTAAGAGTGTCACCTTAACGGCTGGATTAAAGACCTTATCTCCGTTGTTGATTGCCTTTGGCATATTCAACTTTGGTGTGATGTCCATAGATGGTTTTAACCATTTTGGATTGGCCAACTTGTACTGGAACTTACGCTTGGTAGTATCAGAATCATCAAATACACCGCATGAGATTTCAGGCATGATAACCTTTGTTCCCAAAGTCATTTCAAACGTACCGTTCAGGATTTGAGCTGGTAAGGCAAACTGACCAAAAGCAAAGTTTGCAGGGTCATTGTCATCTTCCGATGCACCGTGAGCATACTCCAGAACAATATCTGTTAATAGGAAGTATTTTCCGCTGTCCAACTGCGCACGGTTTAAGTTGGTACGACCTGATTTCTTGTCGTCCGAAGCTTCCATCAAATCAATATCCGACTTGTCCTTAATGCTTTTCACTGTGTAGATGGCTGCATCAACAGTTTGCATACGAGCATCCTTTAATGCTTTTTGAATCTCCGGTGGCAATTGCTGTCTGCGTAATTCAAACTGACCTTTTGATGTCAGGTCTTTGGTTAACCCGGTTTTTACAGCGGTACTTTTAGCCCCTGCATTGTACGACCTGCGAACTGCACGCTTTCTACTGCTTGCTCTTTTAGTTCTGCGCACATTGCGCCTGGTTTTTCTTCGTGAACGCCCCAAATCCCCAATGCCTTCTACAGCATCATCCTGGGCTTCTTCTCTTTCTAAAGCATCTTCTTCTTTGTTAAGAATCGCTTCTTCCAAACCTTCAATTTCTTCCATTGAAGGATACAAATCATTTTGCTCATTTAATTCTGCCATGATTGTTGTCTCTTTTGTGTTATTAAAAATTTGAATTGATTATTGTGGGTAAATGGAATAGGTTAGGATTCCATCATATCACCCGAAAAAATATCGTAGTCCATGCTGTCCGGGTCGAGCTGGGCAATTTTGCCAATCTCTTCGTCATTTGAACCAATAGGGTCATCGGACATAGAGTAATCCACCGCTGCATTTCCAACAGGGTCATCACTCATCGAAAAGTCAGTGGCTGCACCTGATACCGAAGCTTGTATTTCACGTTCGATGTCAATATCGGCTGCCGGAAGAGCCTGGGTTACGGGATTGAGTGCCTGTAAACCATTTATTTCATCATAGTCGGAGTAGTCATCATCTCCCAAAATGCCCTCTAAACCTTGCAGGATAGTCTTGCCTGTGGCTTTTTTTACCATTGCTTCAACACCTGCACCAGCTGCACCATATAAGCCCATTTTTACATACTCGTTTTGGGTAAACTGTGTGCCAACTAATCCGCCCATTGTTATCGCTGCCGGAACAATGTAGGATTTCATATCGTCACCTAATAAACCGCTAACGGTCGGGCTTTTTTCCAATTTCTTTAAAGCATACTTACCAACCGCAAACCCTGCTACGGCAGCAATGGGCTTGCCTATGTTGTTGGTAGCTTTCATAAAGTCAATTTTTGTACCTCTTGAAGCTGTACTTCTTCTCCTTGTACTTGACGTTGTTTTTTTTACTGCCATGTTTTTCTAAATTTTAATTATTGAATTTCAATTGATTATTGGAGTGATATACTTCCAAGTTCTTTCTTGTCGGGAGCTTTGGAGGTGTTTGATTTGCCTTTGGGCTTATTATCCTTCTTGCGTAATAAAAAGTAAGCCCCAGTACCAATCAGGGCTGCTACACCTATGCCGATTCCGACTTTAGCACCTTTGCTCATTTTCTTACTTGAAGATGAAGAGGTGTTCAAACTTGTGGTAGCCGGGGTAATTGATTGTGCTGTATAATTCCCTGATTTCAATATGGGTTGTGAAGCATAGCTAGTTGTCTGGGGAACTACGTTGTCTGTTATTGGGGTGTAAGCCTGTGTATTGGTAGGTTGTTGCTCTGTAAATTGTGATACTGCCTGTGTTGCAGGAGCAGTCTTTTTAAATTTGTCTTTTACTTTTGAGAAGATGTTTTTTATCGGTTTCAGCCAGCTTCCTATTTTTGCTAAAACCCCACTTGCTGCTGCAACCGATGCACTTGTAGCAATCACGCCTAAATTACCAAGTTCGGCAAGCTCACCTATTGTCTGCAATTGCTGTAAATCGGCAAGTAAACCATCCATCCCTTTAAGTGAGAAGTCAGAACTCTTTTGTTTTGCACCTTTTAGGATTGCATTTCTAAGGTTCTTTTCTTTCCCTTGTAAGCCATTAAAAAGCTTACGAACCTTACCATGTGTTTTTTTTAGTTTTGCAAGCTTGGCAGGGTCTATACTGTATTTGCTGGCAAGATTATCCGGTAGATATGCGTATTGCAGTTTCTTTGCAATTCCGAACATATTTAAACGTAAAGCTGCCAATAAACCGCCCCGGATTGCAATAGTCAGGGGATTAAACCTCACGATTGCCTTAACTACTTTCTTGGCTACTTTTCCTGCGGCTTTTACACCTTTTTTAATTCCTGAGCCTACCTTTTTGGCGATTCTTTTTAATGATTTAAAGAAACCGCCAAGACCTCTTTGACCTTCCAGTCCATCTATTTCTGCATCAAAATCGTCAAGTTCCGATAAGCCTTCAATGGCTTCCGAATCATATTTGATTAAGCCTCTTGCTGTCAGTTTATCTTCAATCTCTGCTAACTTCTCAAGAACCTTGTCACGTTTAGGTGTATTCCAAAATTTAATAGCCTGGTCAATCATGCTAATGAATTGGTCAGGATTTTGGATTTGAGCCATCTTGCTCTTATTCGTCTTATCTTTAAGTAGGAAGTCACGGGTACGGACCAGGTATTTGTATGTAGCATCATCGGCATCTCCCAAACCATTTATGGCATCATCAAAGTCAACTCCTGAAACAATGGCTATAAGTTCTTCATGGTCGTTTTGTGCCTGGATACCTCCGGCTAAATCTATACCGGATAACACAGAAATTGGTAAGCCCAATGCACTTGTTCCTGTGATACCGTCAATACCTCGAAGCCCGGCAAGTTGCAAAGGGGACATATTAAAATCAGACTTCTCAAAGCTGTATGTTTTTTGGTAATCGAACTTTGATAGAACGGGGTCAATAACAATTTCATCTTCGGAATCGCCAATGGAAGGAACTATCACATAGATATGCTGAAAATTCTTTCGACCATCATATTTGGTAATGCGGAGTTTGAATGGAATACCCAAACACTTTAAAAGCGAACCAACGAAAATACTGTAGTCATCACAGTCGATGCCTGCATCTGATTTGCCTTTTTGTTTGAACTTAATTTGTCCATCTAACCAGGAACGGGATGGAGTACGTAACTGTTCAGTACCGTCATCGTCTTTATGATATTGCAAATAGCTGTATGAGAAATTGAAAATGTTACGACATGATTCTTTAAGAGAATCCCCCTGAAGCATTCTTGCCAGTTCCTCGACCTCCCGGTAGTGTGAACCAATTACATCTATGCAACTTTCAACGGTTTCAATTACATTACCGTTTTTTATAAATGTATCCTGTCCGTTTGCCTTTTTAATAAGGCGGTTGAAGCGTTTACCGTTTTGGGTGTTTCGTGGGCCGGATACAATGCCCAATTCGCCCAATGCTAATCCGTTCATATCTTGTTCCTCTGTTAAACTTTGTGTGGTAGTAATTGTCTCGCCATTGACGCTAATGGTCATGGTGAAAGTCATGTCAGCTTTAAGCTGCTGAGTATTGGAAAGCACGGAAAGAGTAAGACCTTTACCCATAAGGTTCAGGTATGGCACTTGAAAAACGATTTCAGGCTCTTGTGTTTTGCCTGCACCAATGGTAAGTCCTTTAATATCGGGGGTAGAATAAGCAACTGCCGAACCTTTGTAATTTGCAACCACCTGGTTAACGGCTAATGAGATGGGAGCTTTGGTGGGATTGTAACAGCGAAGCTTAACTGCAAACTGAACCTCTTGAAGATTCATCTTGTGGATGCGGAAACCTAAAAGGGCGAAGTTCATTTTTGCCCCGGCAAAGAGCTTTTTGCCTTTCTTTACGAGGTAGAAACCACCTCCAACGGCTGCAACTACTGCTAAGGTGCCTAATATTTTCTTTGTGCTTGCTTCCATAGTGGGAGCAAACATATAGTAGGCTTTAGGTTGGGGTGTTAGTGATTAATGGTATTTGAAGTGGTTTGTAAGTGTTTAATGGAACTTTTATTGAATTGATTATAAAAAAACTCACGACTGATTTTCAATCGTGAGTTTTTTAGGACTATGATTTTAGGTAGTAACGATTTGATAATGTGTTTTTATCGTCTGTAATTACAGATAATTAACTCAATCAGGTATATTATTATGGCAATAAACAGGATTTTTGCAATTGTATGACTTACCCTGCTGTAAAGCTAAAATACCATCTAATAGCACCTATTAAAAGTAAAATACCACCTTCCCATCTTGTAAGTCTCCATCTGGTTCTAAGAAACAATAAGGTTAAAACAATCATACCGATAAGAAGTATCAGATTTGAACGAACACCTTCATCAACATTTAAGTTTTGAATAATACCTGTAACGCCGAGTACTCCAAACATATTGAATATATCACTACCTATAAGATTTCCGATTGAAATACCATGATGACCTTTAGCCGCAGCAGTTATAGATGTAGCTAATTCGGGGGCCGATGTTCCAAATGCAACGATTGTTGCACCGATAACCCATTCAGACATGCCAAATATCCTTGCAACATTAACAGATGATTCTACCAAAAAATGAGAACCTACCAGAATTAATCCTAATCCAAGCGGTAGTAGGAGAAAATTGTACCAATGTACCTTTTCATTGATTTCAATTTCTTCAATGGGTTCTTTTTTAATAAACAGGAATGCTAAATAGGCAAAAAGCAAAGCAAATAAGATTCCTCCTTCAATTTTCGTCATTGATAAATCCCATAGAAAAAATGTAAGTAATACAGTACCAGACAACAGGAAAAAGCCATCCCGGTAAACCAGGGGTTTAGATGATTTTAGAGTGCCTATAAGAGCTGTTCCTCCTAATATAAACCCTAGGTTAAAGATGTTTGAACCAACAACATTCCCTATGGCAATGTCTCCCATACCTTTCATTGCTGATAAAAATGTAACGCCAAATTCAGGAGCAGATGTTCCAAATGCTACAATCGTCAATCCAATTACTAATTCAGGGATTTTAAGCCAATTTGCAATTCTGACAGATGAATCAACCAACCATGAAGATCCAAATGCTAAAGCCACGATACACACAGCAATTATTAATATATCCAAATACATCGTAATTAGTTATTTAAGAATCAATGAAGTAGCACAGTGAAAAAGAGAAAAAGAGAAGAATTGTGCTACTCCATTGAAAAAGTAAGGTATTAATGTTTAAAACGATACCAGACTATTCAGGTAAACTTCAACATTAGTAAACGTATCAGATAAGTCATATCCATTAGCATCATTTAATTTGTCGTTTAGTCCTTTTTGGTTTTGTTCCCATACGTCAGGCATTCCATCTTTATCTGTATCAACATCAGCTTTTTCTGATATTATTGATGGATATCCACCAACTTCTGTTTGACTGTTGATGATACCTTTTTCACCATAAGTACTTTTCTTATTCTTGACTTCATCGATAATTCTTATATCTATATCATCTCGTTGCTTACTCGCTCCTACTGAATTAAGCACCTTAGCAAAAGCTGATACCGGGCTTTCTATTTTATAATCCGATATTTCTATTATAGCATTTAATTCAATAGAATCAATTGAACCAACTTCAATTTCAATTCCCTTTAAATTATCTTGCGTAACCTCTAAAGACCCTTCGAGATAATTATTGGCAACAAAGTATCTACTATATGGTTTATATGGTTCTAAAAATTGTTTGCTCGCTGATTTTGAGGTTGCTGGTCCTGGGAAAAAAAAGTTTCCGGCAATTTTATAATTTCCATCTTCTCCTGCATACATACATTTTGACTTCCAGTTATAAACCACGTTGTTCACAAATTCTGCTTTTTCCCTTTCCGGTTGCTTGTGATATCTACTACCATTTATTCTTGGATTGCGACTTTTGTGATGAGCCAATAAGTTATGGTGAAAAGAACTATTCATGCCACCCCAAATACCTCCGTAACCATGAGAACCTTTGTGGTGCACTGATTCATTTAAACTCTCAGAAATAATACAATATTGAAGTGTAAAATTCTCATTGTCATAAAAAGAACATACTTCATCGGTAGCCCAGCTTACACTACAGTGGTCAATAATAATATCTTTTTGCTCTTTTCCTTTAAGTGCATCCAGTTCAATACCAGCTTTATCTCCCGGACGAATTCTCAAATATCTTACAATGACATTATTTGCACTCACTTTCATCCCATAGTTAATAAGGGTTATCCCTAAACCAGGAGCACTTTGTCCAGCGATGGTCAGATTATCATTGTTAATATCAAGTGATGATTGCAATTCAATGACTCCGCTTACTGCAAAAACAATAATTCTGGCTCCCTTTATTTGGATGCCATCTCGTAAACTACCTGGTCCATCATCGTTCAAATTGGTTACTGTATAAACAATTCCCCCACGTCCTCCGGTGGTGTATTTACCGGCACCTTCTGCTCCGGGAAAAGCAACGGGTTGAGTGTTATTCGATATTGTACCCGTTGCAAAACCATGAAAAACAGATAAGCTTAGGAATAAATTAAATAAAAAATACTTCATTGGTAATTAATATTTTAATTAAAAAACTATGGTCGATAAAAATGAAATAGGTTTAAATTATTAGATGTCCTGGAACACCTAAAATCTAAACCTAATCATTACCCAATTATAGTAGAACCCTTATTCTGCTTTTACGGAATCAGCTACTGCATTTAATGTGTCAGTCTGAGCTGCATTTGTTTTTAAAGAATCAGTAGTTAAAGAATCTGGTTTGTTCATTACATCTTCTATTTGAACCGTGTCTTTTGATTCACCGGAAGCATCATTTTTTGCTCCACTATTACACGATGTAACAAACAAAATACCTAAAAATGCTAAAGAAAAAATAACTTGTTTTTTCATACTTTAAAAAATTACAGGATTTGAAATACAATTGCAAATGTAAATTACAACTCTTAAGCAATTCTAAAGTTTTAACAATATACTTTAGAAACACTTTAGTTTTGTGTGTTATTTTTGAAGAAAATTGAGATATGTCCCTTTTAAACGGGATTGGATTTTAGATTTCATTCTATGAAAGTATTAGTTATAGAAGATGAGCAACTGTTATTGCAAAATATATTGTCATATCTTGCCAAAGAAAATTATATATGCGATAGTGCAGATAACTTTAATAGCGCTTTTGAGAAGATTGCCTTTAATGATTATGATTGCTATGTTGTTGATATTATGTTAGGCGATTATAATGGGTTAACCCTAATTGAGAATCTAAAAAAAGCCAATAAAGAAGGTGGGGTAATTATTATTTCTGCAAAAAATTCCCTTGATGACAGACTGAATGGTTTAAATATTGGAGCAGACGATTATTTGACAAAGCCATTCCACTTATCAGAATTAAACGCACGGATAAAAGCTATTTTAAGGAGAAGACAGAACAAAGGATTTAAAAATTTGGTTTTTAATGAGATATTAATTGACTTGGATTCTCAGGATACATTTGTAAATGATGTTAAGCTGGAGTTAACAACAAAGGAGTTTCAATTACTCAAATATTTTGTAATCAACAAAAACCGTGTAATTAAAAAACAATCAATTGTTGACCATTTATGGTCAGATGAATACAACTTTTCTTCTTATGACTTTATTTATACACATCTGACCAATTTGAGAAAAAAATTATCTAACTCAGGCTGTAAGGATTACATCCGAACAATTTACGGACTTGGATACAAGTTTTCAGAGAGTGAATAAATACTTGTGCAACAGTACGCAAATGCAATAATGTATCTTTTTTTGTAGTCACTAAAATAGCTTTATTTTAAAGATGAAATTGTTAACCAGAACACTGATTTATTTTTTACTTATTTCAATTCCAACCTTTGTTTTGGGAAGTTTTGCTTTTTATTTTTTCTTAAAATATGCAATGATTCAGCAAGTCGATGAATCATTAAAGACCGACAAACAAGAAATAATAGATTTTGTAAATAACAATAAGAATGATGTTTCAGAATTATATAAAGCAATTAGTTGTACATATTTTTTAGTTCCTGATTCAGTATATGAACCAAGAAAAGAAGTGTTCAGTTTTATCAGCGAGTATGATAGTCTGGATATGGATTACAAACCTTTTCGACAATTAAAAACCTCTATTCAGATTAAAACTGACCAATACCAACTGGTAATGCGTGAATCTCTTGTCGATAGCGATTCACTTGTATACAGCATCCTTATTTTTGCGGTCGTTCTATTAGCTATGTTAACGATAGGAATCGCACTACTAAACTGGTTTATATCAAAGCGAATATGGAATCCTTTCTATCAACTTCTCACAATCATATCAACCTTTAAACCAGGAAAAAGTATACTAACGGAAATAAAGTCAAATAATATTCAGGAGTTTGGAAGTTTAAATATTGCCATAGGTAAAATGATTAATCGCATTAATACAGACTTTAATAGACAAAAAAAATTTATAGACAATATTGCTCACGAACTTCAAACACCGCTGGCTATTGCAAATTCTCAACTTGAGCTTTTTATGCAGGATTCGTCCTTAAATGAAAAAACAGCCAATATGATTGACGAGCTTGACAAGACCTTGCTCAAAATGAAGAACATGAATAAATCTTTATTATTACTCTCCAGAATTCAAAATGAGCAATTTAATGAAAGTAAGATTGTAGAACTGGATGATATTATTAAAGAGTATTTAAATATCCATCAAGACCAGATTCAAATGTTGAATATCACTATAAACATTAGTTCTCTAAAAGTTATTTCTGTTTATATGAATGAGGCATTATCGAATATTTTGATAGGCAATTTACTTAGTAACGCCTTAAAACATAACCTGCCGGATGGATACGTTCGCATAACTTCAACAATTAATACGATGACAATTGAAAACAGTGGACAAGAACTGAATATGGACACTGAGGAATTATTCTCCCCATATGTAAGTAGAAGTAACAATTCAGATTCATTGGGAATGGGATTATCAATCATAAAGGAGATATGCAATTACTACAATTTTAATGTGGAGTATAGTTTGAAACAAAACATACATAAAATTCAAATCACTTTTAATTAAAAACATAACAAAGCGACTTTAGATTCTCTTTAGATTTTTAGGATAAGTTTGCCATTCTCGAAATCAAAAAGAAAATCAAATGAAAGGAAAGATTTATATCGCATTTTTTGTGTGTGCTATTATCGCATTACACACAAACATAACTATTGCCCAAACCAGTATTGAGTCATTGTACAATTTCAATGCTCCTATAAATAAAGTTACATTACCTGATGTTTTAAAAGAAATTTCTGGAATGACGTTTGTCGATGATAATACATTGGCGTGCATTCAGGACGAAAATGGAAAGATATATTTCTATAACTTATTAAAAAAGACCATTACAAGAACCCACACTTTTGCAAAAGAGGGTGATTTTGAAGGAATTGCTTATGCCAATGGCTTTTTGTATGTTTTGCGCAGTGATGGAGTATTATTTGAAATCCCTGATAGCCAATCACCAACAAAAACTGAAATATCATATACCTTAAATGTACCTTCAAAAAATTGTGAAGGTTTGTGTTACGATAAAAAAAATAATAGGCTATTAATCGCTTCCAAAGGAAAACCTGACAATCTGAATAAAGAGGATGCTAAAAGATATAGGTATATTTATTGTTTCGATTTAGCCAATAAAACGCTGTGCTCAAATTCATTTTACACTATTGATTTAAAAGAAATTGAATCGTATATAAAGAAGCATGGTATAGAATTTCATTATACAAAAACAAATAAGGACGGTGAAGAGGAAGAAAAGAAACCCAAGGTTAGAGCCTCTGAACTTGCTGTGCATCCCTTGAGTGGAGATATCTATATAGAATCAGCAGTTGAACATGTAATGTACAGATTTAGCTCATCTGGAAACTTTGTTGATTTGGCAATTTTAAGTGAAGATATTCATCCTCAGCCCGAAGGAATTTCATTTACAAAGAATGGTGATGTTTATATCTCGAATGAAGCAAACGGTGGACTTCCTACATTAATGTTGTTTGAAATTAAATGAGCAGGAATAACAATTTAAGCATTATAATTATTGCTTATAATGAGGAGAAGTATCTCCCTGTATTATTGGACTCATTAAGAAATCAGTCGGTTAAAAACTTTGAGGTAATTGTCGTTGACAGTAACAGTAGTGATAAAACACCGGAATTAGCTGAATCATTTAAAACAAAGTTTACATACTTTAAATATTTAAAACTGCCTTATACTAAAGGCCCAGCCCGTGCCAGAAATAAAGGAATTGAATTGGCTTCATACGAAAGGTTAATTTTTCTTGATGCAGATACAAGAGTTCGATATGATTTTGTTGAAAGATTAACAAAGGAATTACTAAAATATGACCCTGATGTAGCAACTTGTCCGGTAAGAATTGCTGAAGACCATTTACCTTCAAATCTGGGTGCAATGTTCCTTAATAGCTTTATGATTGCGATGAAACCCGTTTATTCGGCAGCTTACGGAGCCTGCCTGATAAGTACTAAAGAATTGCATCTTGCAGTTGAAGGATTTCGAGAAGACCTTGCTCTATGCGAGGATTGTAATTACGTGAAACGTTCCAGGAGACAGCATGGTTTTAAATACAAAATTCTTTCTCCCTATTTTTATACATCAGACCGAAGAGCAATGAAAGAAGGTGGTATTGGGTTTATGTTGAAATATATAAAGATTCACGTTTTCAGGATGCTTACCGGCAAAGAGATTTTAAAAGGAACAATTAACTATGAATATGGAAATTATTCCGCAAGCATTAATTAGAATGAACAAGTGTATTGTAAAGATTATTGAAATTTTAACAGAGCTGGTTAATCTGATAAAGAATAAGTATTTCTATTTAGGTTTGGTTGCTTTGATTGGCGGGATTCAACTAAATTTTCTATCGCAAACATACTTACATAATTACATTAATGAAGGCAAAACACTTCCGGTTCTTTCCGATTTGATACTCGATAATCTACCATATTGGGATGTTGACTATTTATACGATATATTCAGCCTGATATCTGTTTTTGTTTTTGGTATTTATGTTATTCACAAACGAGAATATAAAAAAGTACCTTACTTTCTTCTGTTATGCGGAATTTTCCACCTGGTAAGAGGTGTTTTTATTGTATTAACCCCATTTGGCAATCCTCCAATGTTTGATGGTACGCAAGGTATGTTTAATGGATTTTCTAAATATGAATTGGGCGTATATCCATCCGGGCATACTGGTATTGCATACATGTATTTTATTTTAGCTAAAGATAAATATTATAGGGCAGTGCTTTTATTTAGCGTATTAATGATTATTGCATCATTGTTTTTGTCCAGGGGGCATTATAGTATTGATATTTTATCAGGTATTTTTTTCGCTTTTGCGATAAAGGCTTATGCCGATAAATATATATTCAATTGGATTTACAATGAAGACCAAAAAATAATTACACAGCTAGTCAATAGTAAATATAAATTAGAGAAATATGAAAAAACTATTGATTAGTCTTGCCTTCCTGTCATTTGTAATAGTGCTTAATGCTCAAGTTTTAAGCATTTCGTTTGAGAATGTTAGAAATTCGAAAGGTGTTTTTCGTGTTGGATTTTTTACCAGTCAGCAAAGCTATAAAGAAGGCAATCCTGTTTATTATAAAACAGTTCCCAAGAATAGTATAGTAAACGGGATGTTGACTTATATATTTAATGATATTCCTTCAGGAATTTATGGCATTGTTGTTTTAGATGATGAAAATTCAAATGACAAAACAGACTATTCATGGATGATTCCATGTGAAGGTTTTGGATTTTCAAATTATGTTGTAGATAAACTTAAAATACCAGAATTTGACGATTTCGATTTTAAACTGGGTGCTGATTGTTGTGTCAAAATAGTATTTAAATATCTTAAATAATTACTCTATTAAGACCTGAGATACAAAATGGAGTTGTACCAATTTTACAAACAATCCAACAAGTCAGCTATATCACTAAACAATTCTTTCTTTAATGGCGACTCTGTTGTCGCAACTTTTTGTCTTAAATATTTCTGCGGTATTTGATTTTTTATAAGCATTTTAGCAAGTACACCTAATTCGCTTAATAATTCATTCTCAGTCGATGCCTGTTGTTGAGAGTACTCAATATTATGTTTTTGCTGTAATTTTAAAAACAAGACTTTATATTCATTTTGCATGTTTTGGAACTCATTTGTCGTTCCTCCCTTGTCTGGGTGTAGTTGCTTTGCTAATTTTCGGTAGTGTAGTTTAGCTTTTTCTAAATCGGTAATGCCTTTGAAATAGTTCATAGTTGTTCAAATTCTTCAATCGTTACACAAAAATGTTCCAGAATTAAAAGGAGCTGTTGTTTGTTGTAATAATGCCGCTTTGTGTGTCCGGTATTTGCTATTTTCTCTTTTAATTGAGGACACAATTCAATGTCTCTTCTTAGTTGTTGCATAGCGGCATCTATTGACACACTATCGGGGTACAGTTTTTTCACCAACTCTTGTTTTAATATGGTTCTGCGTACTATCATAGCGTTGGATTTAGGTTAGAAAATGAGCAATAACGCACCCTGAATATTGGAAAATGCAGTCTTGAATAGTACTTAACGAGTGCTTTTAAGTGCTTTCGGCTATTTTTAAGGTTATCAAGACTGCTTTTGAGTACTTTGAGAGTATATCTTAATTGCTTTTTTGAATATTGAAGTTTTTGAAGGCTACTTTTTAAGTGCTTTTTTATCTCAGCATAAATTTCCAGACCACTTTTGGCAATATGAATCAATTCAATGCTGTTTTTTCTGCACTTTGGCAAAAAAACTGACTGTTTTTTGAAAAAGATGGTATTACCGAGAGAATACCATGATAATACCTGAGTACTGCGGAGAGAAAAACAAAGAAAAAGGCAACATATAGTAAAACCACAAAGGACTATAAACACGAAAAGCCCCGATAGGAGGCTCATTTTTAACAAATTGGAAAGTATATTGGGCATAATCAAAAATGTTATACCCTTAACAATTAGCTAAATAAAGATAGAGAAAATTATCGAGTTTTTGTGTCCAGAGAACTGGTTTCCAACATTTTTACAATCATAGATTGAATGATGGTGTCTTCATCAGCATCGTTACCCTCAGTTTTTAGTTTGGCAATTAAATTTATCAGTTTCATTATATCCAAGTCATATTCCGATAACAGGTCAACCAATTTATGTAATACTTCTTTGCTGTTAATCAGGAATTCTTTACTGGATGAAAAGACGATTTTGTCTGCTTCATCTTTTATGATTTCATTATCCAATAAATCTAGCGATTCGTTGACCTCGTTTTGCAACCAAACATATAAATCTTTCATACTGCATAGTGTTAAAAAAGAAGCGTGGCACTGTAACCACTAACAATCGAGGTATCGCCAAACACCCACGCAGTAAAGCAGTACAGACCACGCCCGTACCTACTCTCTTTACTGCAATTAAAATTTGGCGATTTTCGATTGTTAAGAGATTAAGTCTTAATATTTTATGTTTATATGTTCGCTTCTTTGTTTATTTCAAATTATCAGTTTTTAATATTAATTGCGGTAAAATTAATGAATTGAAGCCATGATTTTAAAAAATGGTAGTAAAAAGAAAAATACTGGTCACATATAATACATCTGTTTTATTCTAATCTAAAAACCTTTCTATATCGCTTCTTTCCCCAAAAACAACTAAAATATCATCCTTATTCAATATCGTATCTGCTTTTGCGATGCCTTGAACTTCAAAAGATGCTTGCTTAAAACCTAATAGGTTACGTTTCTTTGATTTTGAAAGAGTAGTAAGGACGGTCAGGTTGTAATTATGTCTTAGTTGTAACTCGTCCAGACGTTTCCCTTCAAATTTTTCAGGAACGTCTATCTTAACTATACTGTAACGGTCTGAAAGTTCAAACGAATCAATTATGCCCTCGGTAGTGAGATTTTTCGCCAGTTTCTCTGCTGAATCTCTTTCCGGATGAATTATCTCCTCAATACCCATTGCATTTAAAACAGTTGCCTGGGTGTCAGAAACTATTCGACCAATAATCCTTTTTGCATTTAATTGTTTCATAATAGCCGTTGCCATTATTGAATTGCCTTCATGTTCACCAATGCAAATAATTACAGCATCAGCATCCAGTACAGGTAATTCTTTTGCTGAATGAATATCGGTACAATTTGCGCAGATGGTATGGGTAATGTCGTTTTTAAGCATTTCGACTTTTGACATACTACTATCAACTCCAATAACTTCATGTCCAAGCTCAGTTAGCCGAATCGCTAACGAAGCTCCGAAATTTCCTAATCCAACAATTAAAAAGTTCATATTCATTCAGTTTAATTGATTAATATATTTTCGGTTGGGTACTGATAGCGTTTTTCTTTGGTTTGTTTGAGCAGAGAAGTAAGGAAAGTCAAAGCTCCGATTCTGCCAACAAACATGGTTAACACAATTAATAATTTACCAGCACTTGACAAATCTGCTGTAATTCCCCGGCTTAATCCAACCGTGCTAAAAGCCGATACAACCTCAAATAGTATATCTGTTGCTATCTTTTCCGGTTCAGAAATCAATAACAATAAAGTCATTAGCCCTATCACATTTAAGGAGAGAAATATGAAAGCAAATGACCTCTTTATTGAAGTTTCGGGTATTTCACGCCTGTCTATTTCCATTTTGCTTTTTCCTTTTGCCAGATTAATAACATTGAATAAAGCCAAAGTAAATGTACTTGTTTTGATACCGCCACCTGTTGAAGCGGGTGAAGCTCCAATCCACATGAGTAGAAGTATAAGCATTAGTGCTGGTAAACTCATCATTGCAGTATCAATAGTATTAAATCCGGCTGTACGAGGTGTAGCAGCACCAAAGAAGGCAGTTATAATTTTACCAAAACCATGATGCTCTGCAAGAGTGTTGCTGTTTTCTAAAACCAAGAAAAACAAGGTTCCTGTTACAAGTAATATTAAGGTAGTGTAAACAACAATTTTGGTATTCAGGCTTATCACATGAGCATTATAAATAACTTCTCTTCGTTTATTTAAGCGCAATAGCCTGTTTGTAACATAGTGCTTTAGCCAACTATATAAATTGATGATAACCGGAAACCCTAATCCTCCGACTATAAAAAGCATGGCAATGACAAAATGGAGCGAATAATTAAACCGGAACCCTATATCATAAAAACTATTTGAAAGCGTAGAGAAACCTGCATTACAGAATGCAGATATGGAATGAAAAACGGCAAAAAAAGCACTGTTTGATTCAGGCATCGAAGTTACTTTGAGATTCCAGTAAATGAGTAAAGCCCCAATGCCTTCTACCAAAAAGGTAAAAAAGAGGATTTTCTTTAAAGTTCCTATGACTTGGGATATTTTGTTTTCGCTCGTCAAGTTCCCCAACAGAATAAGATTTTGGTATGAAGTACCTCCAAGAAAGAAATAGGCAAAAAAGCTGGTAAAGGTCATAATACCGATTCCTCCCAACTGAATAAGAACCATAATTATAGTCTGACCAATCGGTGTGAAAAATGTACCAGTATCGACCACAACCAAACCTGTTACGCAAACCGCACTTGTTGATGTAAACAAGGCATCAATAAAACCAATTCCGGATTGGGTTGCATTGGGTAACATCAATAGCAAACTTCCAATTATAACTAATAATGCAAAGCTTAATACGAAGATAACTGCCGGGTTGGTGCGTTTATACCGCCATTTGAATCTTAATGTAGATGCTTCTCGAATTAAACTAAATGTGAATGCCAATGAGAGTAGTGTTTTGGGATGTACCCAATAATGAAAATTAATTTCAGATAAATTAGAATAAGGTATTGATACCAATAAATAATTAACAAACAACCATAATATCAAGTCAATAATCCAAATTTTAAATTTTTGATAGGTTTTAAAATCAAGTATATATTTAATTGGTATTCCTATTACAATGCCAACAAGAAGTACCGCATAAAATTTATTCAGAAAGCTTGTGACAATTGGGTTTTGATTAAAGCCAAAATCAAATATTATAGTGCATATTGCCAGTAAGCTAATTGCAATTGATGTATATTTCAGATTCTTGACTTTCATTTTTAAATAATTTTAAACTAAAGTCGGATGGAACTCGCATAATGAATTTCCATCCTTATTTTTGTTATAACGAATCATGCTCGTTTAATGGTTTGACATTATAATTCGTAAAGTTTATTAAATGGCAATATCTCTTTCCTTTAGTATTCTGTTGTGTTTTACCAATATTGAATTTCCAAATGTTAGTACCCCTACGCGTCCAATAAACATTAGTATTATTATAACAATTTTACCGAATACGGTTAAGCTTCCTGTTAATCCCATACTTAGCCCGACTGTTCCAATTGCAGAAAAAGCCTCAAACAAGATTTGCATTAAATCTGCATTTTCAGAAAAAGTTAACAAATAAGTTCCTAATAATGTGCAAGAAATATAAACAATAAACAGAGTAAGAGCCGTTCGATACCTGTATTTAGGGATGATGTTACCAAACATAGAAACATCATTGCCATGAGAAAGGCGGGTTTTAACGTATGCAATTACAGCAAAAAACGATGTCGATTTTAGTCCACCTCCTGTTCCTGAAGGTGAAGCTCCTATAAACATTAAGAAAATAATCATCATTAATGAAGATGGGTGTAAATGTCCTATATCAATAGTGTTAAAACCAACGGTTGACATAGCTGTCATCGCCTGAAAGAATGAAACGGTAACCTTTGAGTAGTCATCCATTTGTTGTATTGATGGTTCAAAAACAAAGAGTTGGATTGTACCGAAGATCAAAACTAAAATCGAAATGGAGAAAATTACTTTACTTGTAAAAGTGGTTTTATGAGACTGATTCACGATTTTTTCCCAAACATCGAACAGGAAAATAAAACCTAATCCACCTGCTAAGCTTAGTATTGAAATGATAAGGTTCATTCCTTCGTTCAAATTGAGACTGATAAAACTATCGTTAAACAAGCTGAATCCAGCAGTACAAAATGCTGAAATACTGTGAAAAATCCCATTCCATATTGGGTTGATTATACCGTTGTTGTAAAATATTATTGACAATCCGATAGCTCCCAATAACTCAAACACAAAGGTAAATATTACAATTTTGTTTAATAGTGTTGGTAATAAAAACTCTTGAGGGATAGAGAATTCTGTTTTTAGAACTGAATACCCATTGGGATTTATATGCCTTGATAATTTTAGCATCAGAAATGAACTGAGTGTCATGTAACCAAGCCCTCCTAATTGAATAAAAAACAGTATTACAATTTGTCCAAAATGCGTATAACTTTCAGCAATGTTTATAGTAGCCAATCCGGTTGTTGAAACTGCTGAAACAGACGTGAAAAGATTATCAACTATACTTACATAATGCTTTTGAGAGATTGGTAAACAAAGTAAGAAAGTACCTAATAGCATGTACAATAAGAAGCCGTGCAACAACTGTCGTTGCGGAATTTTTGAGAAATAGCCAAACGTTAAAAGCTTTTCTACAAACAAGTGAATAACGAAACGTTTCATTATTGTCAATTAAAATTAATGATTCCCTAAATGAATTATAAGTTTTGCAGGTAGGTGATTAAATCATGTGCAAGTCAGGTTTTAAAACCTGTTAAAAGGTTAGGTTTTAAACTGAATATTATTACCAATAATGAACAGATTACAATGCTAAAAAGAACAATAGAATAGCCTAGGTCAAGAATGATTTCTCCATGGGCTAAACCTCGTTGTAATGGTAGTGAAGCCAAGACTGCCGGAACAAGTCCTTTGGGTGTCATTACCGACATAATGGTTCGTTCAGGCTTGGTGATGCTTTTACCTGATAATAAAACTATACCAGGTATGCGAAGTACAATGATGAGAATGACAATTAATAAGCCAGTTGCATAAATTGAAGGCGAACCAAATTGTAGTGATATTCCAACGTAAACAAAGAAATAGGTTTGCATGATAAACACTATTTCAGCAAAAAAATCACGCTCGTTATTATTAAAACCAGAGTGCTCAAGTGCTACTACTTTTTTTAGCCTTGAGGAATTTCCAAGACTTTCGGCATTCCCAAGTATGATACCGAATGATAACACTGCAATACCTCCATTCAAACCCAACAATTCAACAATGCCATATAGCACAAAAACAAAAGCCAGAGTTGTAAACATTGAGTTTTTAACACTTCGGATTTTATTAATGATGACCGACCAAAGAAATCCGCTTAATAAGCCAAGTGTAATTGCAAATACAAAAGCTTTCCACATTTTCGATAAAACCATAGTTACCGAAACTACTCCCTGGGTAATTCCATCGAGTAAGGCTAATCCAACCACCAGGCACAAAACATCACTTAGTGCAGATTCCAGTATCAGAACAGAGGAACTTTTCTCGCTCATTTTCAATTGTCGCACCATAGGTATAACAACAGCCGATGATGTACCACCAACAATTGCACCAATAAACACAGCACTCATAACATCTACGGTCAACAAGTAATGAGCAATTACAGAAGTTAAAAGTACTGTAAGAATGAAGTTAAGTATAGTCAAGACGGCTGCTGAACCAATAGCCTTTTTTATTTCCCTGAAATTCAACCCGGAACCACTTTCAAATAGTATTACAATTAGTGTGATAGTAGTAAACACATTGCCAAGCTTACCAAAGAAATCTTTGGTAACAATTCCGCTCACCGGACCAATAATAATTCCAATGAGCAATAAAAGCAGCACATTAGGAATTTTTGTCTTTTCAAATAATTCATTGAATACGTGTGACAAAAAAATGAGCAGTCCCAAAATTATTATAGTCAGATAAATATTCATACTTCAAATTATTTCTTCCAAAAAGTAGGACTAAAAAGCATGATTACTGTATATATTTCAAGCCTCCCGACTATCATTAAAAAAGTTAATAGTGATTTGCCTGCAACAGATAAATGTGCAAAATTGCTCGCTGGGCCAACAGTTCCAATTCCCGGACCAATGCCAGCCATACAAGTGGCAACTGAGCTTGAGGCTGTTTCACCATCAGCTCCGAATGCGACCATTAATACTGTTCCGGCAACGAATACCATAATATAAATTGAGATAAAGGTCATAATGGCGGTATTGGTATCATTGCTAATAGATTTATTATTAAGTTTTATCGGAATAACTGCATGAGGCGACATCAATTGCCGGAATGTCCTTTTTATATTTTTGAATAAAATGAGATGCCTGGCCATTTTTATACCTCCGGCTGTTGAACCAGTACTACCACCCAAAAACATGGCAAGAAAAATAATAATCCATGTAAAAACTGGCCATTGCAAATAATCAGCAGTTGCAAATCCGGTACAGGTAACAATTGAAATGACCTGAAAAAAAGATTCTCTAAAAGATAGTTCAAGCGATTTGTCAGTTTGAAAATACAAACCTGCGGTAATGATTAATCCTATCCCTGAAACTACTTTTAGATAAAATTTAAGCTCCTCATTATGTAAGGCATTGCTAAATTGAAACTTATACATATAGTAAAAAACAACAAAATTAGTTCCTGCCAGAAGCATGAAAATCATTATCACATACTGGATATATGGTGAATACTCAGCAATACTGGTGTTTCGTGGTGAAAATCCGCCTGTTGCAACAGTCCCAAAAGCATGGCAAACGCTATCGAACAGATTCATGTTTCCCAAAAGGAGAAAAATGATTTCACCAACTGTCAATGCCAAATAAATAAGCAATAATCTGTGTCCAACTGATTTTATTCGAGGCTGAATTTTATCCTGAAGAGAAGATTCCAACGTAAACAAGTTATAGCCACCAATTTGTAACGTGGGCATAATAATGATAACCAGAACAATGATACCAATACCACCAACCCAATGCGTTAAACTTCTCCAAAATAATATGGATTTTGGTAGCGATTCAATATCTGTTAGAATAGAAGCTCCTGTAGTTGTAAAACCAGAAACAGATTCAAATAAGGCATCTATAAATGAAGGTATTGAACTTGAAAATATATATGGTAAGCTTCCTATTACTCCAATAATAAACCATGAAAGAGTAACCGTTAAGTAGGCATCTTTTCTGGTTACAACAATATCTTCACTTTGTTGTCTTGTTATTAAAAATAAAACGATTCCAACACTAAGCGCAATGAACAATGTCCAAATAAATGGTACTAGCGGTTCTGAATATAGAGATGCAATTCCGATGCAACCTGCTATTGCACCTGTCAAAATAAATAAGATTCTACTAATGACTTTTAAAACAATCCCCCAATTTACAATCTGATTCATATCTTTCCCTACTCTTTTTTTGCTTCTTTGGCTTTAGATTCCATTACTATTTTTTCAAATATCTCTTCCAGTTTTTCAAGTTCGTGATTGGCTTCTATTTCAATTTCTTTATTAAAGTGAGACTTGTAAAAGTCAATCATTTTTTCTGATAAGTTATTGATAGGATTGATTAACATTAATGGCAATAGGATAATTAAAACACATAAAACGGTTAACCCTATTAATCCAACTTTCTGTTGAATATTCAGGATGGTAATTGCAGAGCTTTTTATCTGTTCATTTTTGCTTTCAAGAAGCGTTACATTTAGTTTATGAATACTTAAAATATCTTCTCTCAGACTTTTGTACTTTTCGCTGAATAGCAGAAGGTTTTTTAAATATTCTTTATCTTGAACACTTTTTTCATATTTGTTAAATGCTTTCTCAAGAGATTCCGTTAGTTCCTTTTCTCCTGGTTCTGTAATATTGTTCTGTTGCAAATGAAGATTTTGCCTAAAACTTGAAAGCGATAGACTATCATTTATTTCATTACTATCGTTTAACAGGCTATCCATTTGTGTAATTTTCCGATGTAGTAACTCATCATTTAATTCATCGAGAATATTCAGCATTGCAAATGAATACTTTACCGATGGATAGTTATCCTTTAGTAAGGATTGTGACTTATTCACCATGCCCTGATTAGAGCTTATATTTACCATTGAAACAATAAATGCGACTAAGGCAACCAGTATTATTCCAATTGTCATCCGGGTTCTTATTTTTCTTATACGTATCATAACAACAGTATTTTAAATATTGTAAACTGGTAAACTGATGAAAAAAATGCTACCAATACCGGGAGTGCTTTCAGCCCAAATTTGCCCATTTTGTTTGGTGATAAACTCCTTTGAGATAGCTAATCCAAGCCCGGTTCCTTTTTCTCCTGAATCAGGAACCCTGAAGAACTTTTGAAAAATTAATTCTAAATATTGAGGCTCAATACCCTTACCAAAGTCCTGAACCTTATATATGATGTTGTTATTTGCCTTAGTTGCCGAAACAATAATTTTATCTTCTTGCTCTGAATATTGAATAGCATTGTTAATCAGGTTGATTAGCACCCAAGCTGTTTTTTCTGAATCGACAAATACTGGAGGTAGGCCGGGAGCAACCTCAAAGTCAATCTGAATGTTTTTAACTCTGGCATGATTCTCAGATGTTTCTTTGATATAATCGAAAATATCTGAAGAATTCACTTTTTGAAAATTCAACTGAATATTACCTGTTTCAACCTGTGCTAGGTCGAGTAATTCTGTTGTAATGGTTAGCATCTTTTGAGTTTCGGATTTAAGTGCCAAAACAATATCCTGCTGTTCTGTATTCAAACTTCCAATCCTTTTATCGTCAAGCAGTTTTAAATTGAGACGTAAGGATGAGATAGGCGTTTTCAACTCATGCGAAATTGTTGCCATAAAGTTGGTTTTTGCTTCATCCTGTTCTAAAAACTTGGTTACGTTTTTAAGAATAACAACCATTCCAGCCTTTACAATATGGTCTTCTCCGGTCTTTTTTAGCTTAACGTCAAGAACCTCTCTTGTAAAATACCTTACCTTTTTATCATTTTCAATTCGTAAGGGTTTAAAGTCCTTAACTTCTTTAGAATCATTTTCAAGAATATCGTGTATTATTTTCTGAAAAACTTCGTTATTCAAAGCCACATCTGAGGCATATTTGCCAATAAGGGCTGCTTCCGTTGTTCCAAGAATACGACACGCATAATTATTTGAAAAGATAATCTCATTTTTATCGTTTAAACCGATTATGGCATCCTTCATATTGTTGATAATCGTATCAATGCGTCTCTTTTCAAATAACAACTCAGATAAATTGCTATGCTCATATTCATCAAGCTTGGCAGCCATTGTGTTAAAAGCTTTTGCCAGTTCGCCTAATTCGTCATTCGATTGAAATTCGAGCCTTTTGCTGTAATTACGGTTGGCGACCTCTGATATTCCCCGGATAAGTTCACCAATAGGACGGGCAATGTTTTGAGGATACCTAAAAAAGAACAGAGTTGATAGCACAAAACAAATAGTACCAATTAGAGAAAGAACCAAAAATGCCCTGTGTGCCGTACTTTTTAGCAATGTGTTTTTATTGCTGATAGCATCCATATTCATATCCCACAAATTCACTATTTGATTTCGTGTTATTGAATATTGAGGAATTAATTCTTGAAAAAATAAGGTGGAATCAGCCTTGGGGTTTGATTGGAGCTTATCAAATGTTAATTTATAATGTTGGTAGCTTGATGTTAATTGTTCAATAATAGACTGTTCTCCTTCTTCGGTTACGTTATTTTTTACTGCTACTAAGTTTTCACTAAATTGATTTTGACAATTCATTAAGATACTATCATTAAATAAGTCCTTGTTTCCGAAGAAATATTTGATTTGCTGGTTCTTAATTTCATCAATTGACTGTAATAGAAACTTGGTAGATTCAACAGTTTGGTAGTTCTCTTTTAACATGGCAGCCGAACGGTTCGACAAATCATAAATAAAATAGGTACTGATTATCCATATCAGGATTATCATAAAAAAAAGAAACCCGAAACCAATAAAAAGCTTACTCTTTAAGTTTATGCGTATCATTTCCATTGCATTTTAAAATCAAAACAAAGTACGGATACATTTTTCATATTTCCGGTTTCAATTTTATTTTTCAAGACAGATATAAACATTACACAGTATCATATTTAATCAATACAAGCCAAAGCTTGTACCAAAAAAATATTTAAGTGCAGGATGAATGTGTAGGTGTTTGTTGGTCAGATAAATAAAAACCAAAAAAATATACAAATAAAAGATATTGAGTCAAGGGAGGTGTTCTAAAATGAAAGGAGTATTTCTAAAATAGAAGGGTGGTTATTTTATACCGTATTGCTCTAATTTTCGGTATAAGGTTGGAACGCCAATACCAAGTTTTTCGGCAGCTTTGGTTTTATTTCCTTTGGTGTAATTAAGCATTTTCTGGATATGTATTTTTTCCATTTCTTCAATAGTCCCCAACCGACTGCTCAGATTATTTTCTTTGGGTATCATAACTTCAATGGGCAAATGCTCGTGAGAAATTTTACCATTGTCCGCTAAAATCACAGCCCGCTCAATAACGTTTTTCAATTCCCTGGTATTTCCCGGCCATGAGTATGATTGAACCTTCTCCAGAAATTCATCGGATATTTCCTGAATCCGACAATTTATTTTGTGTGAATAATAATCAATGAAACTTTCAACCAAAGCTGATATATCTTCTTTTCTGTCTCTCAATGCCGGAACTTGAATTTTAAATACAGATAACCTGTAATATAAGTCACTTCGGAATTTCTCGTTTTCTGATTCATTTAACAAGTCCCTGTTAGTCGCAGCAATTATTCGTACATTAACTTTTGTGGTTTTGGTATCTCCGATTTTGGTAAACGTTTGGTCTTCTAACACACGTAGTAATTTTGCTTGTAAGTCGGGGTGCATTTCGCCAATCTCGTCCAAAAACAAGGTTCCTTCATTGGCTTCTTCAAACAAACCTTTCTTGTCAAGGTTTGCTCCCGTAAACGCTCCTTTTTTGTGTCCGAATATCTCGGATTCAAGCAATTCTTTAGGAAATGCACTACAATTAACAGCAACAAATGGTTTGTTTTTACGTGGGCTTGCATTGTGAATTGATTGGGCAAACAGTTCTTTCCCTGTTCCAGTTTCACCTTCCAATAAAACTGTTGAATCAGTAGGAGCAACCTTCTCAGCCAAGGCAATAGTATTTTTAATCATTGGCGATTTACCAATAATCCTGTCGAAGCTATATCTGGTTTCTAATTTGTTTTCAAGTTCAAGAATGCGTTTCTGCATTTTTGCTTTCTCTACGGCTTTTTCGACCGTTACAATAATCTGCTCATCGCCATCGCCTTTGGTAATGTAGTCAAAAGCACCTTGTTTCATGGCATAAACGCCATCGTGAATAGTTCCGTAGGCTGTAATTAAAACTACTTCACAATACCCATTCCTTGCTTTGATTTTTTTTAGAACTTCCAAACCATTTATATCAGGCAACTTAACATCGCAAATAACCAAAACAAAATCATTGGTTTTCTCCAACAATTTCAAGCCTTTGGTAGCATTCTCGGCTTGCAATACTTCGTAACCTTCCAGTTCAATTATTCTGGAAAGTGCTTTGCGAAGCTGGTCTTCATCATCAATTACGAGTATTTTGCCTTTAGTCATTATTTTAAATTTAACACAAAAGTAATAAGTCAATGTTTAAAAGTGAATTTTACCTGAATTAAAATTCAAAAGGATAGTGAAATAAGACAATAAAAAACCCGATACCAAAACTGATACCGGGCTATATCTTTTGATAAAGGTGAATTATATTGCCTCTTTTCTTAGCTGAACTATTTGTGCAACAGACAAACCTGTTACTTCAGCAATAAACTCATCATTACTGCCTTTTTTTATCATATTAACAGCAATTTGTTTTTTCTCTTTTTCCATGCCTGATTGCTCTAACTTTCTGATAGCACTGGCAAACGGATGCTGTTTTTGTTGTGTTATTGTTTCCATAATTGCATCAATTTTATCAGGTTCTGCACCTGAAACACTATACAAATATAACGCTAATTTTTGAAATAAGTTTTCGTCTATCCGTTCTATTTGCATGAACATTTCTCGTGCTAACTCAGGATTTTCCTGCATGAAACTCAGAAGGTTATCACTTCGTTTCATAAACCAAACAGCTACTTTTACACTTGGTCGTCTAAAGTGTTGCATAATGGCATGGTCTTCAATTTCCTTTGTGTCGAATAAGGTATAATCGAAAAGTGGCACAAAACGTTTTAGTTCTTCCGGAACATTTTTAACAAATCCAGAGTCAGTCCATTTTCGTTTGCCGTGATAAAATACCATTGTAATAACAGGAGTAAGCTCTTGTTTGTTGGCTGCCTGGTTCTCCCAAACATTTAGAATATACCGTAGCAACTGTAAATGAATATTTTTATCGGGATAGCTTTTGTGTTCGTACAGTAGCGATATTTTTATATTCCGATGACCATATTTTAAGTTGCATGAAATATCCCTAAAGTATGGAGACAACTCATCATCAATATATTCACTTGGGTCGTATTCCAGCGTTTCGGGTTTCAATCCCTGCAATACCTCTTTGGGCAATGTTCCAAGCAAAAGGTCTTGTAGGTTCTCCTTTACTAAAAACATGCTTTTAAATAAAGCATCATGCGGATTGTTTATACCATTGATTTTGTTATTGTTTTCCATGTTACAAATGTATTTTAATAAATGCGATTTTAAATTTTTATAATGTTTTTCTGTGACCTATGGTATTTTTCAAATACTGTCCTCATTCCTCATTATTAGTTTAAATGATTAATAATCAGATAAATAATATGAGGACAATGAGGACGAGTGAGGAAAAAGGAAGATTTTTCCTCACGTTTCCCTCACATTTCCTCATATTTCCCTCAACCGTCCTCACTTATTTTTAGAATAGAATAGTATATAGTATTATATATCAGTATATTACTATACTCTAAACTTAGTAAGTGAGGAAATGAGGACGGTTTTTGCTTTAGTACCATAAGTCGGGGTAAAAAATATATTTCCATTACTTTATTCCTATAAACTGAACCGTTCCATTTCAATACCCTGCTCTATCAGGATGTCGTAATCCATTATGTAGGCACTTGTCCTGTTTTCACCGAACTTCACGTTCTTTCTCCGGTAATCCACAAAGGAGCGGTGTTTTTTCAGGTATTCACCAACAACAGCCTGGTCAAGTACGGTTAATCCTTCTTTTCGTGCCTGTTCCCGATACAAGCCATGAATAGCCCCAACTCTGAGGTACAGGTGTTTTGTATTTTGCTCAACATTCACGATTTTATAATGTACATCTTCCGTCAGCCTGTACAGGTTAATTAGCGATTGTAATACATGAAAATATTGTTCCACTTCATCGCTTTGGTTTTGTACCGAAATAGTGAGCTTCGCTGAACGGATTAAGGCAGCCTTTGCTGTTTGATAATTAAAAGGGAATTTTAAATCGGATTGCTCCATTAGAATTTTCATAGGTGTAAGTACCGATGAAATATTCAATACAGTCCTGCGGTCAACATTACCAAATTCGCTTATCAGTTCATCCATGACCTCTGAACTAATACCTGGTTCTTCCTTGGCATAGTTATCTTCAATCAAATATCGGTTATCGAATACCGAACAGGTAATATTGGTGAACTGCAAACTTTCCTCGGCTGATTTAAATTCCTTCAGGTCTTCATATTTACCCCGATTGGTATCGTCAAATTCACCCAACAAACTTCGGCTTGAGAGAGCCGGGTCTTGCGTTGGCAAATCCTGACCGCTAATAATACCCGAACCCCTGGGCTTTGCAATGCGTGTTTCATTACCTCCAGATTTTACACCTGTAAGTTTTCCGTTTCGGTCTGCTATACCTTTTAAAGCCTCGATGGTGTTTTTGTGGATACTGTTCTTGTACTCGTTGCCCCAAAACGGATGGTTTGTCGTGGAATCCATACTGCGCTGCATACCCGTACTTGTACTACCCGATGCAAGGTTAATTCCGTCTTCCATAGGAGGCTTGCCAAACATATACATGATACTGCGAGCTGCGGTACTTTTACCCGATTGTCTTTTACCAAACAGGAACAACAAAGGGAAGTACCCGAAATTGGCTTTGTAAATTACATCGCTGAATACAGTTGCAATGTAATAGGCAATGAGCAGTTCTGCATTACCGGGATAAACCTTGTTCATTGATGTTGCCCATTTGCCAAAATCCCAATCACTATTCTTTGGCGGAGCTATGTACTTTGAGTTTTCTTTGAACGGGTTTCCGCTATCGCTGCTACTTATTCTTAATAGCTTGCCATACGGCAGAAAAAAGAAATGTAAAAGATGTACCTGTCCCTGTTTAATTTTATCTTTCAGATTATCCGTTCCGTATTTTCCAATAAATTCTGCGGTGGTATTTAAAACATGAAAGGTATCGTCAATACGAATCTGACTTTCAGGCGGTATCTCCTTAAACTCATCCATACTGTTTATTCGTTTTGCATGGGTGGTAACACCGTACTCATCTATCTCATGGAATGTTTTATCGTAGTACAATCCATTTGCAAATACCCAAAAACGGTTCTTAACATTGTAACCAACCCTTTCAAGTTCCTTTGCTTCTGGTATTCCCAAAAGCTTTACATTCTTTATGCTGTCGAGCTGGGTGTCGTTACCGTACCAAAAGAAACCATGTCTGCGGTGAACTTGCTTTTTAAATGATGCCGGGGTACAAAAGTCATCCGATGAAATAGTAGCAAGCCGTTTTCGTCCATATTGGCTCTTTAGGTTGAGAATGTATTTCAAGTCAATTCGTCCTTGACCATCATTATGGAAAACACAAAATAAAGCTTCAAATGTGAAATTGGATATTTGTTTTGGATGCTTGCCCTCCACAGTCCAGTAAGCCCCTTTTTCTTCATAAAACTGATATTCCAAGAGGTTTTCCTGCTGCTCTTTTTTTAGCTTTATAATGTCGTTGATATTCTCCTTTTTACTTACCTTCTTTTCAACTGGCTGGCTATTCTCCTTTAAAGCATCCTGCCAAGCTTTTTTTGGTTTAATCTGCTCTGAAACAAAGTCGAGATAAACCTCCTGGTTCGTTTTATCATAACAGCTTATCAGGGCTGCCATCCGTTTTATTACTTCCGATTTCTTCACCGGGTCGTTTGCAAAGCGTTCAGCATATTCAGCAGTTTTATAGATGATATAATCTTCTTGTTTTTCATCATACTGAAGAAACGTCTCTTTGTCGGTAAAAAGTGAATCGGGGTCTTGTTTTTCGGGGAGTACAACTACCGAAACATGAAATTGGTTTTTAATCAGTATTTCAGCATTCCGGCACATTGCATTTCGCCCGGCACTATCGCCATCGTAAATGAGGGTAGCTTTATTGGTATATTTTTTCAGGAGCTTTGCCTGTGGGTTTGTTAATGCAGTTCCGCCAGTTGCAACGGAATTGATTACTTCAATAGAGTGCATCCGAAGTACATCGGTATAACCTTCAACTATATATGCCCGGTCTTCGTTTTTGATGGCGAACCTTGCAATATTCAGAGCATACAATTCATTGCCTTTGGTGTAAATACAGCTCTCATGTGTATTAAGGTACTTAATCTTTGGAGTTTCGTTCAAATCACGCCCAGCGAAAGCGATGGTTTGACCTTTGGAGTTGCAAACAGGGAACATCAATCGGTTGTAGAAAAAGTCATAAATGCCTTTGTCGTTGCTTTTCAGTACGCCAATTTCTTCCAATATCTCAATTTTTACGCCCTTTTCCCTTGCATGGGCCAGTAGAGCATTTCCGCTTGGAGCATAGCCAATATTGAAATTGCTGTTTTCAGGAATAATAAGATTGCGCTCCTTTATGTAATCCTGTGCATTTTTATGGTTGACCTGTTCCTGGAAGAATTTCTCAATGATATTACAAGCAATTTTCAGGCTTTCTTCATGTTTGAATTTGGCTTCATCCCAATTGGTACTTCTTTTCCATTCAAAATTGATGTTCAAAAGTTTTGCGCCAATCTCAACCGCTTCTTTAAATTCAACGTTTTCATGTTCCTTTATAAACTCAATGGCATTACCGCCTTTGTCACAACCGAAGCATTTATAAATACCCTTTGCCAGGTTAACGCTAAACGATGCTGTTTTTTCATTGTGGAATGGACAACACGCTTTGTAATTCCTCCCTGCTTTCTTTAGTGTGATAAAACTGGATACTACCTCGTAAATTTCATCATTGATTTGCTCTATAACCCTTTTTGCATCCATCGGCTACCAATCTTTACCTGTCAATAATTCACGGTTCTTGCTGTCGAGGCTCATAAAGAACTCGTATATGTTACCCCTGAAATCATAGAATTTATTTAAAAGGTGATACCCCATTGATGAACCCCATATTTTATAAAAGAGAGTAACCAGTTCCTTTTGCGCTTCTTGTATCATGGCTTGAATTTTCGTGCCATCAAACGGGATTGCGGTATGACCGTATTTCTCAAAGATGCTTTTTATGCGGTTATCCAAGTAGAATAACTTCGATACCGTATTAGGTGCTAATGCTGTCATGTGATTTAATTTGGGAAATCAATAGAAAGTTGTCGCTTGTTTATTTGCCATTGCTCAAAGGTCATTTCCTTAACCTTGTTGAGTGCCTTTTTAGCCTCAGAGAGCAGCAGTTTCTGATTGCCATAATCGGAACGGATTTTCTCAATGTCCTCTAACTGCTTTTCAATGGCTTTTTGTTTATGCTCCAAAAATTCCGACTGGCCGACAAAGTGGTTGAACAGAGCCGTATAGCATTCCATTTTGTACCTGATAATAGGCTCTTGTGATTCTTCCTTTACATTTTTGGGGTTAATGGTAAAAATCCATCCTAAAGCATACATGTATGGCAAGCAAAACATTTCGTATTGTTTTCCATCTTTACCAGTAGAGGTGCTCAGCACCCCAACAGCACCCAAAATTTCATCGTTCTTTATCTTCGACCTTTGGTTTTTATCATCAATGCCCAGGGCTTCACAAATAGGTCTAATTGGTACAAGCTTATCTGCATAGTCTATTAGCATGATGCTGACATTGTTAATCTTTGCTACGGTTTTAATTTTTTCTGTCATAATCGTTTGTTTGAAATGTTATTCGACATATAGGCAGGGCTGCCCTTATCCAGCCCTGCCGGAACCCTGCTAATTGTTAAGGGAGGTTAGTATTTCTCGTATCTCTTTGTTGCTTACAGGATGGAATATTGTCTCAAGCTTCAAATCCATTGCAACGGTCAGCTCGATACGTGCCATGATATTCTCCTTCCAATTGGGTAAAACATAAATAGCCTGGCACTTTTTCAACTGCTTGATTCTGCTTTCCATTGCATCTGTCCAACCCATGTGTATGTATGGAATTTCGGTTGGGTTGATAACAGAACACCTCATGGATTTCAGCTTTTTCGTAATCTTGTCTGTTTCCAGATAATATCTTCCATCATCTGAATTCGTTTCGTTTCCGCAGATGTATATTTTTCTCATAACAGCCTTATTTTCTAATGTTTTTTTGCTTACAGATAAGGTGTTCCGGAATGGTGTATGTTTTCGATTTTTTCTTCAGTAGATTTTTGAACAGATAGAACCTGACACCTTGTTTCCGGCCTTTGTTTTCCTTTCGATTTTTTTCAGTTTTCACTTTCATAGATTTTAAAAAGGCTTGACCGATTAAATATTTTGCCTAATCTCATCTATCGGGGAATGGCGACCAGCTTTTATCCAGTCTTCTATTTCGCCTATTTTGAACAATAGGACTTTACCACCCGGCTTATAATAAGGGATTTGCTTTTGATGAACTCTATTATAAATGGTACTGATACTTTCTCCTAACAGCTTTGAAAGTTCGTGTACATTGATATAGTCGTATCCCGTAATGGCTTTTCTTTGAACCTGTATCAATTCCGATACCTGGTTGTTTAGTTTTTCGAGACTTTTTAATGTCTCAGCATTGAAATTTTCTTGTTTATCCATAATCATTTTTTTACTACGATTTTATGGACACAAGTTTAAGTTGAGACAATGCTTCTTTCCAATGTCGGACTATCCGATATTTTTAAAATAATTTTTATGTCTCATATATTCAACACTTTATAAAGGCAGTATTTAGCCTTATCGGACACTTTTTCCCATTTTTGTCGGATACTTTTTATCAAGCAAAAGGCAACAAATATAAAAACGGTCAATATTTGCCCGGTTAACGCTTCAATTTTTCCAGCTCGTTTTCTATATCCTTGGTCGGAATATTCCGTTCTTGAAAATATGCTTTCATATATTCAAGTTCCCGATGATACTTTTTTGAGCTTAAATTTTGAAGTTTTCCAGCAATTTTATAGAAGTATGAGTTTTTATAATCGTCAAGGCTGAGATGGTTAATAAGGAGTAGAAACTTTGCCAGAGAGCTTGTATCAAGATTCTCACGTAACCTTAACCCAATGAGGTTAAAAATGAACTTTGCCCACAATACTTGACGGATACTGGTTAATGCCCCGATTGTTTTAACGCTTGTGGGTTCTATTGTTTCAATTGCTATATTACTATTTGCCCTGATGTAGTTGAGAAATTTCAGCTTGTCGTAGTAATCACAATAGAAGTTGTAATATGCTTTGGGGTCGGTGGTAGATAGGTTAATGTATTCAGAGTAGTAATATATTTCTAGTAACTTGATTTCAGATGATTTGTGTTGAACAGAGATAATATCTTGTGCTTTCTTGGCTTTTTCTCTGAGAAATATCCAGATAAATAATCGAATGATGTTTATGCGCATCTTGCCTTTTTGAGTATAGCATAACTCACCATTGCTATTAAATACTTCGAGCTTTTTTAAATGGGTGTTGGGAGGTAAGAAAGGGAGGGAGAAATACTTTTCGCTAACGGTAACAAATCGCTCGGTGTGCTTTAACTGTTCCCGTATAATGAGCGACTTGTCAATAATACTTTCGATACTTTCTGCTTTTACCAGGTAGTCGTAATCAAACATATCCATCAACTTGGTTGAAAACGGTTCTGTCGGGAACTGTGTCATCTTATCCAGGAGTTCATCAATATTTGATTCCCATACGTTTGATTCTTTTGCTCTTTTGTAGCCTTGCAGTAGTTTCTCAAACACTGCAAGGCAATCATTCTCAAATGTTTCGTTTCCTTGTTCTGCCATCAATTTTTGATTTTAAATATTTATATTCTCTTAACATGGATTTATACACCGAACAAGGAATTGTGTCCCTAATTCACTCGTTTTTTTATTAAAAACTTAATAACATAATTCATAAACCGTTATCATTAAAAGGATGTAAGGTGTTTGGCAATTTCCTTTTTTTGTTCGTTTTCAAAACTGTCAAGATAGGTTTCTGTCATTTTCACGTCTTTGTGACCTAAACTTTCACTTATGAATTCGGTAGAAATACCAGACCGCTTTAAAATTGTAGCAAAACTATGGCGTGCCGTGTAGGTGGTTATATGCTTTTCAATACCGACCTTTTTGGCAATTTTACCCATGTGTACATTAAACTTACGAACCCTCCAACCAATTTTGTATTTCTCCTCCTTCATGGTTAATCCCTCGTAGAGTAGAGAGAACACGTAATTATTGGGAGATTTATCGGTATTTCCCCATTTGTCAAGAATACGTTGTATGTCGTGCGTTATTGGAATTAAAATCGGCTTTTGGGTAGCTGAAGAATGTTCTGTTTTTCGCCGGATAAATGTGATGAAGTCTTTACTGATATTATGGTACTTTAAATGATACAAGTCGGACATGTTGATGCCGTTGCATAAGTACGATAATAACCAAAAGTCTCTGGCTTCATCTTCATGGGTAAAAGGTATAGGTTCGTATTTATAAATTTTTTCGATTTCATTAATCTTTAAAGCCCGCTTCACGGTAATTGCTCTTGCTGCAATATATTTGTCTGGTCCAAAAGGGTATAAGTCCAGAGGGATTGCTTTATCTCTTTGAGCCATCAGGAAAGCACTTTTTAACGAACCCATATACCTGTAATAGGTAGTTTGTTTAATTCCTTTTTCATGCTTCATAAAATGCTCAAACTCCCTTAGTTTGGGAACTGTCAGCTCTTTAAAATCAAGATTGGTTTCTTTTTTTGTAAACTCCTGCAAGTACATTTTCATTGGACTTCCGCACTTGTCACCGTAACCGTTTTTCTTATACTCTTTGGTTTTTATATCGAGATAATGGTACACGTTGCGCATGTTTGCTCCCGTTATCCCGAAGTGTGTTTTGAATTGGTCAAAGGTGAAATCATCCATCATCTTGATGACTTTTTGTGCCTTTTCTTCTATTAACGAAAATTCAAGTTGGATTTCTTTGAACTCACCTCTAGGTTTTGGGGCAGTTATCTTCTCAAATTCATCTTCGGAAAACTCATATATCCGGTTTTTACTGTCGATGTTATAATACATCTGTTTGCGTTCATGCGTCAATCGGAGCTTTGCCGGGTACGTACCGTTTTTTTTCTTCCTTTTTTTGAAAAGCACAATAGCTGTGCTAACTTTACTTGTCATAACTGAAACTTGTTTTTGGTTATACAATGAATCTTGTATGGCAGATATTTATGGTAAGTTCGCCAAAACATGTACCATAATTTTTGCCATACTTTCGTTATTCAAAAGTAGAAAAACAAGTAAGTATATCAAAACACCGACAATTGTAAAGTGTTGATAAGTAAGCAAATGAAAGCAAAAGTAAACATCTGAAAATATAGTTACGGTTGATACCGCAATACGTTGCATAAAATTAGGGGTCGCACAAGTTCAAGGCCTCTTAAAAAAAGTGTTGCTGCTAAAGTTGGATTTTCTGGAATAGGAGGAA